>NZ_JAPFQM010000006.1:0-600000 GCF_026241205.1 Thermomicrobium sp. 4228-Ro | reverse complement strand
GCGGCCACGGCGCCGATCTGGCCATCGACCTTCCGCTCGACGGCCCGTTAACCGTGCTCCGCGCCGAACTCCTCGACAGGAGCGGGACGATCGTCGCCATGACACAGCCGCTCGTCTTCCGCGACGTTCCTGGACTGCCCTCGTCCTACCGACTCCATACCGAGAGCATCGAGATTCCCGGTGGGCATGGCTTCACAGTCGCGACAACACGTGGGATCGTCGCCGCCGAGTGGGACCCGCTCGTCGAGGCCCTGCTCGTAACCCTCTCGGCGCCAGCAGCCGCACGGGTATCCCTCGCATTCGAGACCGATCGACCCGCCGAACTCGACTTCGCTGGCGTTCGACTTCCACCACCCCTACACGACCCACCGTACGCCCTCGCTCTCGTGCAGCCGGCCTCGACTGCCGATCTCGTGCTCGTGTTCGCCCCCCGACCGGTATCCCTGGTACGACCGACGCCTCACCCGCCCGCCGCACTCGCCGTCACCGCAGTCGAGCGCACCGCTGTGACGCTCAGCTGGCAAGCACCGACCGCGCGCGATCGCCCCCTCCGCTACGTGGTCGAGCGGAACGGGAAACCACTCGCTTTCGTCGGTGCAGCAACGAGCTACAGCGACCGCTCCATGCGACCTGGGAGCCGGTACGCGTACACGGTCCGCGCGATCGACCTCGCGGGCGCTCGTTCGCCCGCGAGTACACCGGTCACTGTCTCCGTCCCACCGGCGATCCAGCTCGCCGATGATTTCGAGACGGGCACGCTGGTCAACTGGGACACGGTGGGGGGTGTCTCGATCCAGTCCCACAGCGGCGCGATCAGCAACCGTGTACTCCGCTTGGAACTGCGGAACGCTGCTGCGGCTGTCCTGCGCTCCCTCCCGACCCCCCGAAGTGACTTCACCGTCCGCTTCCGGTTCCAACTGCTCGATCAGGGGCCAGCACCGGTGCGACTCCTCGCACTCGCCACTGCTTCCGGTGACACGCCTATCGCGCTCGGCCTCACCTCCTCTGGCCGGCTCGCGTTTCGGGCTGGCTCCGTCGTCGTGTCGAGTCAGCAGATCATCGCAATCGGCACGTGGTATGACTGTCTCCTCGACATCCGCCCGAACCAGGTCTGGGCGGTCACCTGTCACGACGAAGCAACGCTCGACGAGGGAATCGAGCTTCTCACGATCCCACTTACAGAGACGGACTACGTGACCATCGTCATCGGCCAGACCGACGGCACACCTCGTGCGGTGGTGCTCGTCGATGATCTGATCGTCCGTTCAGCCGAGAGCGGTACTGACACAGGAAACCGCACCTGGGCTTGGGGGATTTCACGTGGACGCTCGTAGAACATTCGCGCTCGTGATCTTCGTCACGAGTACAGCATTCCTCGTGGCCTGCAGCTCGGCTCGACCGGCTGGGACCGGTCCGGCATACGCGAGCGAGGCGGGCCTGCTCGCCCGCGACACCTGCTTCGGCATCGAGCATCTGCCGCCCCACTTCGAAGTTCTCGCCAGGCAGATCATCGACAACCGGTCGGCAAGCCAACATCCCGCACCATCGATCGCGCTGGAGGACAGCCAGGCCTGGCAGCGGCTGAACGGCGCCTGGCTGCAGTACGCGTACGAGCCACCCAGCATGCCAGCAGAGGATGCCGACGGCTTTCTCACCCAGGACGAACTCGAGCAGGCGCTGGCTCGGGCGCACGCCGAACGGCAACAGGCACCCTTCAGTGCAGCCAGCTGCCGACTCGATCTCTTCGCGAGCCAGGCCGGCGCGCACGCCGCCTTCCAGGCTCTCACGAGCGCGTCGCCAGGCCAGCGCCTTCCCCATCGTGGACGTGGGGACGAGAGCGTACTTCTGCTCGCTCCGGCAGTGATTCCCAGCTTCGCTCGCCTGACCCTCTGGTTCCGACGCGATACCGTCGTCGCTGCCGTCTCCATCACCGCTGCCTGCGATCCGACCGATCCAGCCAGTTGCGCTGGCGCTCGCGAACGGACCGAGTCGCTCGCGGCACTCCTGCTCCGCCGTATCGACGCGCGCGTGCCTGCTCTCGCACCCCCTCCACCGACTGCAGCCGACACCCGCAGCACCATCGAAGCACACTGCCCGGAACGCGACTATACGAGCTGCGTGGCCGAAGCGCTGGCGGTTCTCGCTACAGGAGAGCCAACCACGCTCTGCATCTCACCGTACGGGGAATGGCGCTTCGTTCCCCCGAAACCGGACGCGCGAGCGGGATCCTGCCCTGAGGAGTGGGACGCTGTAGCATCGTTCCCGCTCGCTTCCCGCTGAACCACCGTCAACTTCGCTGTTCGACCACCGCCATCTCCGGTATGGGCCGCAGCACACGCCGCGCTCGCGGGCGCGCTTCACGGAAGAGGAAACGTGCCACCCCATCGAGCACGATCCCGCACATCGCGATGACGAGGAGCATCGCCATCAACTCTCCGTAATCCAGGCGGTCACGTGCGTCGAGGATAGCGTACCCGAGCCCCGAGTCGACACCGAGCATCTCAGCCGGTACCAACACGATCCAGGCGACTCCGACGGCCAGGCGGAGTCCGGCGAGCACGCGCGGTCGCACCCCCGGCCAGACGACATGCCGCACGAGTTCCCAGCGCGAGGCACCCAAACTCCGCCCGACTTGCGACCAGCGTGGATCGAGCCGCGCCACACCGTCGACCGTACTGAGCAAGATCGGCCAGGTCGCCGCCATGACCAGGAGGAAGACGACCGAGCGCGTCCCCGTACCGAAAACGAGCAAGGCGAGCGGCATCCAAGCGAGCGGCGACACCATCCGGAGCACCTGGATCACCGGACCGAGCATCCGGCCGACCCAGCGGATACTGCCGATCGCGACTCCCAACGGAATACCGAGCGCCGCCGACACGAGCAAGCCCAGAGCGACACGCTCTGCGCTGGCGAGGACGTGCGGCCACAGCGCCCCGCTGGTCACGAGTTCGCCGAGCGCCCGAAAGGCTGGACCAGGCGCGAACCGGCTCGTGAACGAACCGGGAGCAGCAGCGACATCGGTCAGGAACCACCAGAGAACTCCGACGACGGTGAGTCCGACGAACGGGAGCATCGCATCACGAAGAAGCCGTACCTGCTTCATGGCTCGATCCGTTCGCTCCGCGTCAACGTTTCCGGGAGATCGAAGACGGCTGGCCCTCCTTCAGCCTCGAGCGCCTGACGGACGAACCGGTCGTCGACGAGTTCAGCATGCGCCGAGGCCGGATCGAGCGTCGCCAGGAACCCTGCATTCCCCTCGACGCGCGTCCGCCGCAGATGCTCGATGAGCGCCTCTGTGTAGGACTGGAACGGGTAGGGGCGGAAATCGATGCGCTGCGCACCCCACTCCGGGTGGCGGATCACGCCTTCTTGGACGTACCGGTCGTGCTCGTGATCCGAGAGCACCCGCTCGATCGCCTCCAGCGGCTGCGGCAGGTAGCCTCGATCGCCCTCCTTCACCAAGAGTCGAGCAGCCTCCGCTCGGTTCTCGCGCGCGAACCGTTGCGCCCGCACGATAGCGGTGACCACCGCCTGCGCCCATTCCGGCCGTGTCGCCACGTCCTCTTCGTGCATCACGACGACACAGCATGCATGGTCGAGCCAGACATCGCCGCTGAAGCGGAGGATTTTCCCCGCTCCCTGAACCTCGGCGAGGGCATTGAACGGCTCCGCGACGATATACCCGGCGATCGATCCATTGGCCAGAGCTGGTGCCATATCGGGCGGGGGCATCACGACGAGCTTCACCGTCCGCTCGTCGGCTGAAGGATCGCCGCGCAGGATCGGCTGCAGGCCGGCACGCTCGAGGAGCATCTGGATGAGGACGTTGTGAATCGAATACCAGAACGGTACGGCAAGCGTCTTCCCAGCCAGATCCTCGACCCGCTCGATCTGCTCGGCGACGGTCAGGGCCGAGCCGTTCACGTGATCCCAGGCCACGAGCTTCACCGGTACCTGCTGGCCGAACCGCATCCAGATACTGATCGGCATGAGCAGATGGACGACGTCCACCTGGCGCGCCTGCAATGCTTCCGAAATCTGCGACCAGCTCCGGAACATCGTCGGCTGATCGGCCTCCAACCCCTGCTGCTGGTAATACCCCTTGGCGTGCGCGAGAAGCAGCGGTGCAGCATCGGTGATCGGCAAGTAGCCGATCCGCACCCGACCGCTCGCAGCCGCCGGCGTGGAGCGGGATACCGTCGCGATCACGGTGGGGCCGGGCGAACCTGCCGGAGCAGCCGTCGCGGGTATGTCCGAGCTGCTCCCACAGGCGGCAAGGAGCGGCCCCGCGATCAGGCTTCCCACGACACTCCGCAAGAACGTCCGCCGCGTTGCACGCGCCATCGATCACCTCTTCCCCACGAAAACGGGCCGAGCTGGCACGGTCGGTTGCTGTCCGACCGCGTACCCCTCGAGGGCCAGCTGTCGGAGCGTATCCAGCGCATGCTCAGCCACCCACCACTGGCCGATGACTTTCGCCGGCCGTCCACCGAGCAGGACGAGCTGGTCACCGAGCGAGAGCGCCTCGTCCAGGTCATGCGTCACCAGCACCGCCGTGAGCGCGAGGTCACGCACCAGCTCGCGGAGCCACTGCTGAGCGCCCTGGCGAGCCAGCGGATCGAGGGCAGCGAACGGTTCGTCGAGCAGGAGCAGCCGCGGCAGCGTCGCCAATGCCCGCGCCAAGTTCACCCGCTGTGCCTGGCCACCGGAGAGCGCATCCGGATACGCGTCGGCCAGCTCGCTCAGTCCTGTCCGTTCCAAGAGCTGGTCGACGATGTCCGCATCGACGCGTCCACGGTTCGCTGCAAAGCGCAGCCCGAGCCGGATGTTTTCGGCGACCGTCAGCCACGGCAGGAGGCTCGGCTCCTGGAAGACGAGACGGACATCACGACGGGGATCCAGGTCTTCCCGGTACCGCACGGTGCCCTGCGTCGGCGACTCGAGCCCGGCGAGGATCCGGAGCACGGTCGACTTGCCGACACCGCTCGGGCCGAGCACGACCGTCACTGCACCGGCTGGCACTGCGAACGAAACGCCCTCCAGGACAGCGCGGGCTCGCCGGCCGTGCCCGTAGACCTTGGTCACGCCGACGAGTTCAACAGCTGGAGTTCCCATAGTAGTTGTCCTTCCGTCGGTGTCTGGATCGGGAGAAACGCCGCCTCGCGCTGGCGACGTGCGGTGGGGCTCTCGGCCCGATAGGCCTGGCCACCCTTCACCTTGGCTTCGAGTGCCACAGCCGAGCAGGCGAGCCGCATCGCTGCCAGTCGCAGTTCGAGGACAGCGCGCCGCTGTATCTCGTCGACCGGCTGCAACGCCGTCGCGAGTGACTCGCGGAGCGCACCAGCCAGCCGTTCGGCCTCTCGCCACGCTGCCTCGAGTTCCTTCCGGAACACCTCGTTCACACCGCGGAGCGCAGCATGTGCCTCGCTCAAGGCACGCGCTGCCAGTCCCCAGCAGAAGCTCGCCTGGAGAGCGAGAAACGCCGGCTGGACCACACGGAGGAAGGCACGGACGTCGCGAGCCAGTACCCAGGTCACTGGCAGGTCGACCGATGCGAAACGGAGCGAGCTACTCGCGGTCGCCTGCAGTGCGAGCAGGCGAGGATACGGCTCGACCGTGACACCAGCTGCCTCGCCCGGCACCGCCACGACGAGCGTCCCGTGCGCAGCCTGGGCCGGCGTCACGACGAGAAATCGTCCGGTCAGGTTCGAGGCCCAGGGAACGAAACCGTCCAGCGTCAGCGCTCCGTTCCGCTGACGCGCGGTCACCGGAAGCGGCCGTCCTGTCTGCACATGACCGAGCGCGGTCGCGAGTGCCGTGCTGCCGTACCGTCTGGCACTGATGAGTTCCGGCAACACGCCCTCGCGGAGCGGCGAACCAGGCTCGCTGAACGCGAGATAGACGAGCGTGACCACGTGGCACCACAAGGAGAAGGCGCTCGCCAGGTCGAACCAGGCCACAGTGGCCAGGAGTTCCCCAGCCTGAACCAGCTCGACCGGTGCAGGCACAACCGGCGCGGTGTGATCGACCGCAGGGAGAAGCCCTTCGGCCACGAGCAGATCGATCGACGACTGCGCCGGGACGTCACCCGCGTCGACGCGGGGCGCTCGCTCTTCGAGCACCGGCGCGAGTCGCTCCTGCAGAGTCGGATCGATGAGATGGCGAGCGAGCGTCCCCACCATCGCCCCCTCCTCACGAGCACAGACGTGTCAGCCGGTCGACCGGTGCACTCACCACCTCGCGAGCACGGCGGACGGCAGACTCGTCCGGCGCTGCGTAGAGGCAGACACACTTGGCCATGTCTTCACGAACGTAGGTGCGGAGGAAACGGACTTCCGGCACCTGTGCATAGAGCGGCCTTCCGCTGCAGGTACGCCTCCATCGTCAGCCCTGCTGGCAGGTCCCATTCGACGAGGTAGTTCGCGGCACCACGCTGGGCCTTGACCTCGTCGAGCGATTGACCCACCAGGCGAACCGGCGCGAAGTCCTGGGGTGCGATGCCAGTCTGCTCGAGTGCACTGCGCAGCGCAGTGCCATCCTCGTGCTCCAGGACGGCATAGAGTACCGCGAGATCCTGGCCGACCTGGAACTCGATCACCTCGCCACCAGCTGCTCGGGTCGCCGCATCGATCGCCCCGAATACTGGCTCCAACTGCTCCCGATCGATGACCTCGACGCGATATTCAGCGAGGAACAATGGCATACCTTTACCCTCCCGTCTTCGACAGGCATGACCGACCGATCGTTTCCACAGTTACGGCACCTGGAAACGCGCTCTGCACGCCGGAGCGGCACGGCCTATGCCAGCCCGCATGCAGGCTCTCCGACGTGCAATGGCTCGAGCAGATCAGGCTCGCTCAGGGGCGACAGTCACAAATACGGGGCCAATAGGAGTACACCCCGATCATCGTCGGGCAGGGTGGAACGACAGCCCGGCATCGGCGATGCCGGCACACGTACCGTCCGCGTTGTTCGCCTCGCGGCTCCATCCGGCTCGCTCCTGCCCTCGTCACCCACTAGACCGATCGGAGCGCTGCGCGGCTCCCTCACGTATCGCCAGAGAGTCTACCGAGCGCTTCCGCAACCGTCAAGGGTTGAAATGACCCGGAAGCAGGGAGGCAGCAGTCGAACGGGAGTACGGTGATGGGCGACGCGTGCTGCACCCTCAGCGGACAATGACGAGCGAGCGGTCAGCAACAGGGCTACTCGGCTGCAACCATTCCTGGTAAGGGTCGGGCGCGCGTCATCCGGGCAGCCCGCCAGAGCCGGGGGCACCAACATGCCCGCGTCATCCGGTGCGAATGGGCGCGGCACGCCGCGCCCCTACACCGGAAATGCGGGCGACGCGTGCGTCGCCCCTACGCGGGTGCTGTGGGTTGCCGACGGTCGCCTGCCCATCGACCACCGGTACCCTGCCCCGACCACCGCCGCCCTCTGTAGGGGTCACGCGTGCGTGACCCGTCCGACCCGAGAGGGCCGGGAACCGAACCACGCCCCTGCAGTGCGCACACCCGGGCGAGGTTCACGGCCGAGCCCCCTCACTCCCTGGCCCCCTCTCCCACGATCGCGTGGGAGAGGGGGCGGCGAGCGCGAGCGAGCCGGGGGTGAGGGGTGTCCAGCCTCGCGTCGTGGCACCGCGGTTCGCTTGCCGCGGCTTGCGGCGCGGGCGAAGCGTGCGTCGCCCCTACAGGGAGAGCGTGGACGGGGTGCCGCGGTAGCGGCGGGGGTGAGGGCTGTTCGACCGGGAGACACGCATTGCCGACGGCCGCCTGCATGCCGCCGACCTGCACTCCACCGGCCACAGCCCTTCCTGTAGGGGTCGGGCGTGCCCGACCCGCGTGTAACCCTCACCCCCGGCCCCCTCTCCCGCACGGTGCGGGAGAGGGGGTGCCGAGCGGAGCGAGGCGGGGGTGAGGGGTGTCCCACGGGCGACGCACGCGTTGCCCCGACACGGGAATGCGGGCGACGCACACCTCGACCCTACGGGATACTGCGCGCGACGGACGCATTGCCCCGTCGAGGGAAACATGGGGATGCCGCGCTGGCGCGCGGCAGAGGGCGAGGGCACTTCTCGGGCAACTACCTCATGTCGTCCCCCTACCCAGGTTCCATCCTGCGCCCACCTGTTCCGTCCGCTATGCTGGTCGATCGGAAACACTGGTCATTTCCGGGAGCCACGCCGATGCGTGAACTCACCCCGACGATCCGAGCCTTCCTCGCCCGCCAGCGAGTCGGCCATCTGGCGACCGTCGACCGGGCGGGCGATCCGCACGTCGTGCCGGTGTGCTATGCGCTCGGCGAGCGGACGCTCTACATCCCGATCGACGAGAAGCCGAAGCGCACCGATCGCCCGCTCAAGCGCGTGCGGAACGTCCTCGAAACCGGCCGGGCCGCCATGGTCGTCGATCGCTACGACGAGGACTGGACACGTCTCGGTTGGGTGCTCCTCCGTGGCCCCGCCGAATTCGTCCACCCCGGATCTCCCGAGCAGCGCGAAGCGATCGCCCTGCTCCGGCAGCGGTACCCGCAGTACGCGACGATGGTCCTCGAGGAGCGCCCGGTGATCGCCTTGCGGATCGAGCGCGTGACCGCATGGGGAGCGCTGGACTGACACCCGCTCAGCGCAGGACGTGGACGAGCGTGTAGATGCCCATGAGGATCATGAGGGCGCCAGCGATCACGCCGGACCAGCCGCGACGGGCTGCTGCCGTCCGCGCGCCTTGCAGCGTGATGATCGCCGCCGCAGCACTGGACAGCCCGACCATGAACGGCCGAGCCTCGTCCGCCCAGGCGCTTCGCCGGAACAGCGTGGCGACGACGAAAAGAAACGCGAGGACGAACGCGCTCACCAGTGGACCGAGCCAGACGCTCCGGATCGTGCGTGCAGGTGATGCTATCGACGGCACGTCAGAATGCCTCCCGAACGCGTTACGCTCCTCAGGTTGTACCACGTCGCCAGCTCCGGCTACGAGGCGGTCTGGAGAGGCTCGGCAACCAGCAGCGCACTGTCGGACTGACCGATCTCGAGTTGCCACAGGAAATCGGTGATCCAGTCCGTCGCTGACTTGAGATAACGCCGGTACGTACTGAAGGGAATGCCCAGGCGCTCCGCCATCCGTTCTTGAGACTCGACCGGGTGGAGATAGGCCGTCTCAGCCACAGCCTGCCAGCGCCGATACTGCGGCCGGAGACCCAGCTCGCGGATCGCGCGTTCGAGCAGAGCTCGGAGCACCTGGATGCGCTGCCCCTCGCTCGCCCCTGGACCGACCTTCCGTTCGATGAATCCTGCAGTCAGAAGCGGATTACCGCGCAGGCGCTCGGGACGGCTGAAATCGCGCAGCGCACGAGCGACGGCTTGGGCGAAACGGTCCCGATCGAGCACCGGCTCAGCGAGTTCGTTATCCGCACACGGAACCGGATGCGCAAGCCAGTCGAGCACGGGTTGCCGATTCCACGCTCGACACCGAATATCGAGCGCTGCTCCTTCATCGAAGCACACGATCGGTCGCAGGCCGAACAGCTCCCAGTAAGGGGGAGGCGACGACGCTTCCGGAAGGTTCGTAAGGAAGCAACTGCGCCTGACCGCCGACACGGCGATGACACGCTCCAGATGGACCGCCAGCGCCAAGGCGAGCACGCGGTGCACGGAGCCCGGGGCTGCCGGCGCGATCCAGGTCGCATGAGCGAGCGTGTAATCACCCGGGCGGAAATGCAGGGCTCGAGCCAGCGCGTCGTACAGGCTCGCGTGATCGATCGTCGTCTCCCACACGGAGTGCTCGAGTGGGACGCTGGTCGTCCAGGCGAGCAAGGCACCCGTGGACGTGCGGATCCCGCGCGACAGTCCCCATCGGTGCACGAGCCAGGACCGGAAGAGCTCGCGGAGCGACTCCGGCACGAACGCGAGCGCAGGCTCCAGCTCGTCGCGATGGAGCACGCCGACTTCGAGCCCGTCCGTCAAGGCGAGCACGAGTGCGCGCCGGTATGCTCCCGTCTCGTCAGCCAGCGCGAGGAGCCGGAGCAGGTGCGGGAAGCGCACCGTGCCCGTGCCGTGCCGGAGAGCCTCGATACTGGAAGCGCGCAACCGCTCGCGCAGTTCGAGGAGCATCTCGGCATTCCGCCAGGCCAGCGACTCGACGAGGAAGGTCGCGAACGGCTCGCACACGGCGAGGCCGTACTGCGTGACCCGGGTGATCGGATGAGACAAGAGGGTCCGGAAGAGCGGCCCCGTGTCGCTCTTCGCGAGCGCCGTGCGGAGCGTCGGCTCACTGGCCACTCCGACCAGCGCGACAGCCGTCAAGGCTGTCAAGGCCTCCGGATCCGATGACCCGGGTACCGCGTGCAGCAGCATTTCAGCAACGTCCAGCACAGCCGCCGCCGACAGCACCCCCTGTTCTGCGCGGACCCGCTGGGCGAGAAGACCGAGCGTCAACGGATGCCCGCACGCCACTTCGACGATCTCCTGCACGTGACGCTCCGCGAGTCCGAACTTCCGGAGGTAGCTGGCTGCAGCCTCGTCCGCTAACGGTCCGAGCCGGATCGTCCGCTGCAGGAGACTCCATTCCGCATCCTGGAGCCACTCGAGCGGTAGCGCCTCGCGCATCGCCACGACGAGCAAGAGATCACCGCTGCCGTTCAGGTGCGCGGCCCGAAGTGCCGCGTCCAGCGGCCCGCCCGGGCGATACCCGTCGAGAAGCAGCACCCGCCGTCCGCTCTCCGCGAACAGGTCCTCGAGCGTGCGAGCAGTCGAGCCGAACTGCCGGGCAGCCTGCTGCACGAGCGTCTCCGCCGTTGCCGTCTCGGTCCAGTGAATCGTCGCACACGGGACGGCGAGTTCGTCACAGCAACGCGCGAAGGCGTGCAAGAGCGCGCTCTTGCCCGATCCAGGCGGCCCACTGACGACACAAAGCCCTTTGAAGCCTGGCGCGAGCAGCGCTCCGACGAGCTCACCCAACTGTGCTTCGCGGCCGACGAACCGTTCCTGAAGATAGGCCTCGATCTGGTCGTGAAGTGCTGCCATGGCGTAGACCTTCCCTTTCCGGGGGGGTTACACCATCCATCCTGTGCCGCCCCCGTCGACACCCCCGCTACCGACGCCATGCCGGATTGGGAAATGTTTCCTAGCCATACGGTACCAGAAAGATGTCTTCGGTGCAAGAACAGTCGTTCGCTTTTCGTCAGGTCGAGTATTCGGACGATCCCACAATGGGCCACGCATTACGGCTACTGGAAAGCAAATCACTGCCAAAACCTTTCTGCTCATTTTCTGATCGGAGACTGATCGAATGTTACCCAAGGTCTATTCGCATCGTGAACTGAACCTTTGCCATGTTGTCACTGGGTATTCGCCCTGCTACCCTCCGACGCCGTCGGAAGGGGTGGTCGCGCACCCCGCCGAGAAGTGGGAAGGGAGTACGGGAAAGGGGTGCTGATGGCCTGGCAGTCGCTCGTTCGGAGACGGCACGCACCTACGCTGCGCACGCTGAACCACGCTTGCCTTGCACATCGAGTGCCTTGCGCGATCCCCCCTCGCAGCCCACCAATCATCTCGTATCAAAACTGAAAGATTTCTCGTTCACTCTCCTCCGTCCGTCCTGATCTGACCTAGTCATGAATGGTCATGGACTTTGGGAGTCCTGTGTCTCTTCTGGCACACGCTCCATCCCGTAGTCACAAGAGCGTGGAGTGGCTCGGCCGGCGCTCTTGCGACGATCAGCAAGGAGGTCATGACGTGCAGCACTGGAAGACCCTGCGCGACCGACTCGGCGCCGCGAGCGCCATCATCCTCGTCATCGCGACGCTCTCTGCAGCCTGGATCAGCCGCAGCAGCGGTGCTCCCCAGACGCTGACCCTGACCCCTGAGGCAGATGCCTACGTCTATCAGAGCAAGCCCTCGCAGAACTACGGCACGAACACGTCCCTCCGCGCCGACGGCTCGCCCATCATGCGCAGTTACCTTCGCTTCGACTTGACGAACGTCTCGGGCACGATCACGCGTGCGGCGCTCCGCCTCTACGCCCAGAGCTCGCACCGCACTGGCTATGAACTCCGCCCCGTCGCCGACACTACCTGGGGCGAACGCACCATCACGTACCAGAACGCACCCGCGATCGGTGACGCAGTCATCGGACGTTCTGGCCGCTTCGCTTCCGGCCAATGGACGAGTGTGGATGTGACGTCAGCCGTTCGCCCCGGCACGAAGGTGAGCTTCGCCATCGTCACCAGCGACGCGACCCAGATGAACTTGGCCAGCCGCGAAACCGGGTCGACCGCGCCCCAGCTCGTCCTCGAGTTCGCCGACACGAATTCCGCCACCCCGACTCCGACGACTGCATCACCGACCCCGACAGCGCCTGCGCCGACCCCGACCCCAGCGCCCTCGCCTAGCCCGACGCCCACCGCAGGCACACCGCCGCCGGGTGGGAGTCTCACCTTCCCGATCCGGGCAGTCTTCTACTACCCATGGTTCCCAGAAGCTTGGAAGCAGAGCGGCATCTTCCCGGTCACCCACTACCATCCGACGCTCGGCTACTACGACACCGGTGACGCCACGGTGATCCGCCAGCACATCGCCGCCATACAGTACGGCGGGATCCAGGCCGCCATCGCCTCCTGGTGGGGCCAGGGGCATCACACCGACGTCGACTTCGCCAAGATCCTCCAGGCCACCGACGGCACCGGCTTCAAGTGGGCCATCTACCACGAGCAGGAAGGCCAACGCGACCTCACGCCCGACGAGATCCGCAGCGACCTCACCTATATCCGCGACCGTTACGCCAGCGACCCAGACTATCTCCGCGTCAATGGCAAGTTCGTCGTTTTCGTTTACAACGCCGACGATACCACCTGTGAAGTCGCCGACCGCTGGGTTCCGGTTGCCCGTGAGGTCGGCGCCTATCTCGTCCTCAAGGTCTTCAGCGGTTATCGGACCTGCGCCAACCAGCCCGACTCCTGGTACCAATACGGACCGGCTGTCGCGGCTGACCAGCAGCGTGGCTACTCCTACACCATCTCGCCCGGCTTCTGGCTAGCGACCGAAAGTCAGCCTCGGCTGGCTCGTGACCCCAACCGCTGGGCCCAGAACGTGCGTGACATGGTCGCCAGTGGCGAGCCGTGGCAGCTGATCACGACCTTCAATGAGTGGGGCGAGGGTACGGCCGTCGAGTCCGCTGACGAATGGGCGAGCCCCTCCGGTTTCGGTGTCTACCTCGACATCCTGCACGCCAACGGGCAGAGCTCCGCACCGGCACCGACTCCCACAGCCACCCCATCTCCTGCGCCCACACCGACACCGACCGCGACACCGACCACACCACCCTCCACCAGTGAGCCGGTGACGGTCGTCGCGGTCGGTGACGTGGCCTGCGATCCGAGCTCGTCCAGCTGGAACAACAACAACGGCACCACCACGGCCTGCCGGCACAAGTACACCGCCGAACTGGCCAAGCGCCTCGCGCCCGCTTACGTGCTGGCACTCGGTGACCTCCAGTACGAAGACGGTGCACTCGCCAAGTTCCAGCAGAGCTACGATCCGACCTGGGGCCAGCTCAAGGCCATCACCAAGCCGGTGCCCGGGAACCACGAGTACCTGACATCCGGAGCGAGCGGATACTACGACTACTTCGGTGCGCTCGCCGGCGACCGCAGCAAGGGCTACTACGCCTTCGACCTCGGTAACAACTGGATCGCGATCGCCATCAACTCCAACTGTTCCAAGGTCGGTGGCTGTGGTGTCGGTTCACCACAATACCAGTTCGTCCAGAGCGTGCTCGAAGCCAACCGCAGCAAGAACGTGCTCGTCTTCCTCCACCACCCGTACTGGACAACCGGGAATTATTACGGCCAGTACAAATCCAGTCTGCGTGACCTCTATCGCCTCTTCGACCAGTACGGCGTCGATCTCTCCCTGGCTGGGCACGACCACAACTACCAGCGGTATGCGCTCCAGAACGCCGACTCGGTCTGCAACACCGGTACTGTCCGCCATTTCGTCGTCGGTACCGGCGGCAAGAACGTCTACGATGCCGATGTCCATGCCGCTGACGAGCCGTGCGACGAGGTGCGCATCGATAATGCCTACGGCGTCCTCGAGCTGGCTCTCTACCCGGATCACTACGAGTGGGCATTCGTCCGCGAGGACGGCACGGTACTCGACCAGGGCAGCTCACCGGTCCGTTAAGGGCGGGCTCGCAGGCTCGGGCTCGGAGCGGTCGCGCGATCGCTCCGAGCCTGCTCGTTCCTCGGCCAGCTCCGGTTTCCCGTACACCCAGACGACCTCGCGCGCCAGGACCGACGCGAAATGGGGATTCACCTGCGGTAACTGCTCCCATTCCGCGCGCGTGTAGACGAGCGCCTCGGCCGGTACCGGCAGCTTCTCGAGCGGGAGGTCGATCGGCCGCTCGACCGGCGGGCGGTCGGACTGCTCGACGATCACGACGAGATCGACATCGCTCCCGACCCCCCAGTCACCCCGCGCATAGGAGCCGAAGACACCGACAGCGACGAGCCCGGGAATACGAAGCTCACGCGCCCACGTCGCGACCGCTCTCAGGACCGCTTCGCGATTCGGCCATCTGAGTACGGACGAACTCGAGGATCGCACGGGCATAGCCGATCGCCTCCTCGCTCTGCCGGGGCCCGAAGTAGCGGGACGGCGGCCCTTCGACGAATGCATCGGGATAGCGGGGCGCGATGTAATAGGCGTCCAGACGGCGCGCCCCGTCGCGCAAGGCTTCGGGGACCGCGAGCGGCAGCTCTTCGAGGAGACGCGTCACCGCATGCCCCCACACGACCTGCCCGAGATGGAGGTGGAGCGCCTTGACCGCTTTCTCGGCAGCCTGCTGTGCAGCGAAGCACGCCCACTCATGCCGCCCCGCCGCTGCCGCGATTTCAGCGAGTTCCAAATCGTGCTCGGCTTGAACCAACCAATCCGCTGCCCGGCGTGCCACCGCTCTCGCTCGTCCCTCGGCAGCTGATCCGTCTCCTCGCCCGATCGCACCCGAGCATACCACCCCCTTCCGCTGCCACGCTGCTCTCCCCGTATGAGCAGCTCGACGTTCGCTGCCGTATGATTAGCTCTGACTAAATTCGGAAGGAGGCCGAGTGAACGAGCCACCCACCGAGGTACCAGCTACCACACCAGTGCCCCCGCGTGTCCGCCTGTTGCGCGCGCGGATCGCTGGTATGCTCCCCTATCTCGGCCCCGCCTTCGTCGCCAGCGTCGCCTACATCGATCCCGGTAACTACGCGACCAACATCGAGAGCGGTGCCCGCTTCGGCTACACCCTACTCTGGGTCATCTTCGCTGCCAACCTCGCCGCGATGCTCATCCAGTCCCTCTCCGCCAAGCTCGGCATCGCTACTGGCCGCAACCTGGCTGAGGTCTGTCGCGAGCGCTTTCCCCGTCCGATCGTGTGGGCCATGTGGGTGGTCGCTGAACTCGTCGCTATGGCGACCGACCTCGCCGAGTTCCTCGGTGCTGCGCTCGGCTTCGCCTTGCTCTTCCATTTCCCGCTTCTCATCGGCGGCCTCCTGACCGGTGTCGCGACGTTCGCTATCCTGGCCCTCGAGCGGTACGGACACCGGCCGATCGAAGCAGTCATCACGGCCTTCGTCGGGATCATCGCCGGTTGTTACGTCGTCGAAACCGTCCTCGAGCAGCCCGATTGGGGAGCCATCGCCAGCCATGCCGTGATCCCACGGTTCGCCGGACCGGAGAGCGTGCTGCTCGCCACCGGTATCCTGGGCGCGACCGTCATGCCGCACGTGATCTACCTGCACTCGGCCCTCACCCAGCACCGGATCGTGCCGCGCACCAGCGAGGAGGCCCGCCGGATCTTCCGCTTCGAGGTCCTCGATGTCGTCATCGCCATGGGTGTCGCCGGGCTCGTGAACGCGGCCATGCTGGTGATGGCAGCCTCGACCTTCCATAGCCGTGGGCTCGCTCACGTCGGCACGATCGAAGAAGCGCACCGGACACTCGAGCCCCTGCTCGGTCCGCTGGCGAGTGCAGCGTTCGCCGTCTCGCTCCTCGCCTCCGGCCTGTCCTCCTCGACCGTCGGGACGATGGCGGGACAGGTCGTGATGCAAGGCTTTCTCCATCGCACGATCCCGGTCTGGCTCCGCCGCGGCATCACCATGCTCCCGGCACTTCTCGTCATCGCGCTCGGGCTCGACCCGACCCGGACACTGGTGATCAGTCAGGTCGTTCTGAGCTTCGGCATCCCCTTCGCACTCATTCCCTTGATCCGTTTTACGGCCGACCGTAGGCTCATGGGGGCGCTCGCCAACCACCGGCTGACGACGTTGGTCGCGAGCGTGCTCGCCGCCCTCATCGTGGCGCTCAACCTGTTCCTGCTCTGGACGACGTTCGCCGGCGGTGTGGTATGACGACGAAACCGTTCAACCGACTGCTCGTCGCACTGGACGGCTCCCGCCTCGCTGAGGAGATCCTGCCGACCGCGGCTGGGATCGCACACCGTTGTGGCGGAGAGCTCGTGCTGCTCCACGTCCTCGAAGCCGCGCCACCGGAAGCGATACACGGCGAACCGCATCTCACGACTGCAGAAGCCGCTGCACGGTACCTGGAAGCGGTCGCTACCGACCTCCGGCAAGCGGGAATCGTGTGCCGCGTCGCCGTGATCGCGGCTGACCATGCCGCTGTCGCGTCCTGCATCGCGCGCCAGGCCTGCGCCTTCGAGGCCGATGTCATCGCACTCACGACGCATGGAAGCGGTGGCCTCCGTGGTTTCCTCTTCGGTCGGATCGCACAGCAGGTGCTTCAGGAGGCCGAACGTCCGACGCTGGTCGCCCGCGCTGGACAACGCCGATCTGCATCGCTTCGCGTCCCCGTGCCGCCACAACGCCTCCTCGTGCCGCTCGGCGGAGAACCAGCCAGCGAGCAGGTCTTCCCGCTCGCCTGGGAACTTGCCCGGTGCCTGGCAGCCCAGGTTACGCTCGCCCGCGTCGTCCCCACGCTCGAGCGCCTCAGTCTCACCGAGAGCACGCCAGCGGTGTTCTTACCCACTGCGACCGCCGCGCTCCTCGACCTCGAGCGGCAGCACGCTGCGGAAGACCTGCAACGCCTGGCAGCTTCCGCACCGGCTGATCTCGCTGTCACGACGGTCGTGCGTCAGGGCGACGTGATCGAGGAACTCGCTCGCCTGGCGCAGCGGGCCGACCTCGTCGTCATGACGACGCACGGCCGAGCTGGCCTTTCGGGCTGGCTCGCTGGGAGCGTAGCTGCCCGCCTCCTCGAGCGCGTCACGATCCCACTCCTGCTCGTCCCGGTCGGTGAGCGGGACGAATCCGCGAGTTGACGAAGGCAGGAGGGCTTGTCGCGTCCTTCAGCGAGCACGCGCTGTCGGTGACTGCCTCGCAGCCAAGAGCGAGCACCTCGGTGTGGTCACTTGCCGGGAGACTCTTCAGCGGGGACGAGGAAGAGTTCGCTGACGGAGACTTCGAAACCTGGCAGCACATCTCCGCCGGTCAGCTTCTCGTCCGGGCCGAGCTCGCGCGCCGTCCCGTCCGGCCAGTACACCGTCACCGTCCGGCTCTTCGGCCACAGCACCCACACCAGCCGCGTCCCCGCCCCGAGATAGTCCCGCACCCGCTCGTGCACCTCCTCCGCCCGGTCGTGCGGCGAGACGATGTCCACCGCCAGATCCGGCGCCCCCGGCCAGAACCCCTCCGGTATCCCCCCAGCCGGTACCCGCTCCCGCCGTACCACCGACACGTCCGGAATCCGCACCGTGTCCGGATTGCGACGCAGGATGTAGCCGAGGCCGTCCCCGAACACGAAACCGAGCCGCCGGCTCGTGACGAACTGGTGGAGCAGCAGGACGAGCCGCACGACGATCGCCGCGTGAATCCCTCCAGCCCCCGGCATCTCCACCAGCTTCCCTTCGTGCAACTCGTAGCGGATCCCTGGTCGCTCCGGGAGCGCGACCAGGTCGTCGACCGTCAGGAGGTGTTCTTGCTGTCCGATGGCCTGCATGACGCGTTCTCTCCACGGTGACGATGCCAGAAGGCGCGGAGTGTGCTGACCGATGCCTGTCGCAAGTGAACGCGAGGCACACGTTCCGCGCAAGTCCTCCCATGTCATGGACGATCTTCGTGCGCGGTCGAAGCGGGCCGCGACCGCGAGCGACACCGGTGGAGCGGAGTCAGCTGTGGCTATACTTCCACAACGGGCCGGGAGGCAAGCCCTCCCGGCTGCACGAGCGATGACCGAGGCGGCGGACTCGCCCGTGGTCTTGGCGCACAGTCGACGCATGCTCGCACGTCTCACCGCTCTCCTCATCGTCCCAGCAGCGCTGGTCATGCTGCTGGGTTGCCTCGAGGTCGCGCACCCATTCGAGCCCAGCGGCGTTGCGATCTCGACGCTCCACCGGCACGTCACGACGGCTCCGCTGCGTTCCGTGGAACAGCCGGCCACAGTCGGGCAGGCGCTTCCGGCTGCACAGCCGCATCCGATCCTCCTCTTGCTCGCCTGTCAGCTGGTTGCCGTTGTCGCCAGCGCGCTTCTCGCTGCCGCCCGAACCCTCCCTGCCCCGGCAAGGGTCTCGGTACGCGACACGCTGCCGCGAGTCCCAGCGAGCGAGTACACCCTGTCCAGCTCGAGGCGTCTCTGCGCGCTCCTCGGAAGCTTCCGGAATTGATCGCTCCTCTTCCATCCCTCTGACACCAGTGTCTCTGACGAGTCGGTAGCACTCCTGGACGGAGAAGAGGAGCGACAACGTATGGGCGAACGAATCGCGCATCGTCGACTGACGCGACGGTGCTTCCTGGCGAGCCTGGCCGCTGGCACCCTGCTGACCGCAGCCTGTACCCGCCAGCCAATCACACCGGCTGCACCTCCCACTCCGACACCGCGGGGAGTCGCCTCGACCGTGGTAACGGCACCCGGCTCACCAGCTGGCCCGGTGCGGGCGTATACCCTGGAGACACAGGAGTCCGAACTCGCCCTCGGCGCCTCCCGGGTGAAGACGTTCACGTACGACGGGCAGCTCCCCGGGCCGGAGCTGCGTGTCCGCGAGGGCGACACGCTCCGCGTCACGTTCACCAACCTTCTGCCTGAGCCGACGACGATCCACTGGCATGGGATTCCTGTCCCGAACGCGATGGACGGTGTCCCCGACGTCACCCAGCCAGCGATCGCGCCAGGAGCGACCTTCACCTACGAGTTCGCGGTACCCGTGGCGGGAACCTACTTCTACCACACGCACGTGGGACTGCAACTCGACCGCGGCCTCTACGGCCCGCTGATCGTCGAACCCCGGCAGGAGACCCTGAGCTACGACCGCGAGGTGACCCTCGTCCTGGACGACTGGCTCGACGGCATCGACGGGACACCGGAGGAGGCGCTCCGACGGCTCGTCGGTGGAGGCCACGGGGCGCACGGCGCGATGCCGATGCAACCCGGGATGGGTACCATGCCGGGTATGCCCGGTATGAGCGGGATGCCCGGTATGACAGGTGGGGGTGAACCGGCCGAAAGCGAGCCTGACCTCGTCTACCCGCTCTACCTCGTCAACGGCCGGCCCCCGGAAGCACCCTTCGAATTCGCCGGTAAGCGCGGCGAGGTGCTGCGCCTGCGACTGATCAACGCCGCCTCAGCGACGATCTTCCGGGTCGCGCTCCTCGGACACCGTCTCCAGGTCGTCCAGGCTGACGGGCAACCGGTCGCACCGCTCGAGGGGGACGTCCTCCGCATCGGCATGGGCGAGCGCTACGACGTCCTCGTCAGTCTCGACAACCCGGGTGTCTGGCCGCTCGTGGCTTGGGTAGCAGGCACCAGCCATGCCGCTCGCGCCATCCTCCGCTACGAGGGGAGCACCGGTCGACCATCGGAAACGATCGCCCGACCACGGGAACTTGACGGTGAACTCCTCCACGCCCTCCGTTTCCGTGCTGCCGTTCCCGGCACGGCGGCGGCACCGGACATCGAGCGGACGGTCGTCCTCGCTGGAGGCATGGGAAGCTACGTCTGGACGATCGACGGCCAGGCCTATCCGGACGCCGAGCCGATTCGGATCGGCCTCGGCCGCCGTGTCCGGTTCCGCCTGCACAACATGACGATGATGCCGCACCCGATGCATCTCCACGGCCACTTCTTCCGCGTCGGCGATCCGAGCTCTGGAGCCGTGCGCGACACCATTCTCGTCGAGCCGATGCAGGAGGTCACCATCGACTGGCTCGCCGATAACCCCGGTCGCTGGGCCTTCCACTGCCATCACCAGTACCACCAAGAGGCCGGGATGATGCGGATCGTCGAGATCGCCTAGGGCACGGAACGGGGCGGGTAGGGAAGCCCATCCTACCCGCCCCGCCGCGTGGTGTACATCGGGTTACCGGATCAGACCCAGCAGTTCTCCGGATCCATTCGGCCGCCCGGGACGATCGACACGGCCCCGTCGATCGGGATCGCCGCACCGGTCAGATAGCCCGCCTCCGGGCTAGCCAAATAGACGACGAGACTCGCCACTTCTTCCGGTGTCCCGGCTCGCAGGGCTGGAATCGTCGGGCCGAGCTTCTGGATCCGTTCCTCCGGCCAGTGCGCTGCCAGCTTCGGCGTGACGATGAACCCGGGGAGGAGCGCGTTGACCGTAATGCCATGCTGCGCGACTTCGGTCGCCAGGTGGCGGGTAAACCCGTAGAGCGCCTCCTTGGTCGCCACGTAGGGTACCCCGTGCAGCACGCTGGTCCGGATCGCCGCGATACTCGAGACAAAGATGATCCGACCATACTTCCGCTTGCGCATGTCGCGCACTGCAGCACGGCTCAAATAGAACGGCGCGTGCACGTTCACCGCCACGCTCCGCTTCCACTCCTCGGTCGGAATCTGATCGGGCCGGTACGCCCGCGAGTGGTACTCCGCTTTGTGCACGAGAATGTCGATCTTGCCGAAGCGGTCGATCACTCGCGCGACGAGCTGGTCAGCCTGCTGCGAGTCAGCGACATCGGCCGGGAACGCCTCGACGGCTCCCCCTTGCGCACGGATTTCCTCAGCAGTCGCTTCGGCAGCGGCAGCGTCGAGATCGTTCACTGCCACCTGCGCTCCGGCCTGTGCCAGCACGCGCGCGATCTGCGCTCCCAGACCACCCTGGGCGCCACCGCCGGCTCCCGTCACGAGCGCGACCAGGCCGCTCACATCACACAGTTGCCTTTCGAGCATCGGATCGTTCCTTCCTTTCGTGCACCGTTCCACCGCGCCATCGGCCGACAGGTTCAGTCACCGGTATCCTTGCCGCTCCGCCGCTTGAGTTCAGCGAAGTCACCGATCCCGCTGGACATGCCCCGGTCGACCGGGATCGCCGCACCCGAGATCGCCGTCATCGCTGGGTGACTGAGATAGGCGACGATCCAACCCAGCTCCTCTTCGGGATGGATCGCCCGGTGCGGCCCCTCCCCTTGTACCCAGTCCGGCCGGAGCCGCAACACCCGCGGGTTGAGGAGCCCGGTCGGCATGAGCGCATTCACGGTAACGCCGTACTGACCGACCTCGTAGGCGAGCTGCCGGGTGAGGCCCAGGAGGCCAGTCTTGGCCGTCGTATAGGTCACGCCGCCGACGAAGCCGGTACGGACAGCAGCGAAGGAGGAGATGTTGACGATCCGGCCGAAACCCTGCGGGATCATGTACCGGAGTGCCGCCCGGCTCATGTAGAACGGGCCATCGAGGTCGACCGCCAGCTGGTGGTACCAGATCTCGTCCGGGAGGCGTTCCACCGCGGGGATCAAGCCGGAGATGGCGGCATTATTGACCAGGATGTCGATGCGGCCGAAGCACCGGACGACCTCGTCGACCATCCGGTCGGCATCGTCCGGGTTGGACACATCGCCGACCACGGCGATCGCCTCGCCGCCCCGTTGGCGGATCTGCGCGACCGTCGCCATGGCGAACTCTTCGGTGATATCGTTGACGGCGATCTTGGCACCGCGACGGGCAAGGTGTCGCGCGATTCCGGCTCCGCCCCCACCATCCTCGCCGCGGCCAGCGCCGGTGACCAGTGACACCATTCCCTCCAGCCAGCGCTCTTCTGCCATCGTGTTCCTCGCTTCCTGTCTCAGAACCTGTCTCCCGGAATTCGCCTGACGATCGCTGATTCGTCATCGCTCTAAAGTACGACACCGTCCGGCCTTGCCCTCACCTCCTTCTCCATGCCTCTCTCTGGCATCACGGTGCGGGTGACCGTGGGAACCACTCACGTATGCCGCGGACACGATCCAGTCGAACCACGCTCAGTCGCACTGGTCTCGCATCACTGTGCTGCACGCCCGTCTCGCATCCGACACCATCATTGTCTGCACTGAAGGGAAGGAGACTGGGTTTCGGGCTGAAGTGTAACGGCGAGATGGCCAGGTGTTCAAGACCTGGTACGGAATCGAACTGGCTGAACCCGCCTGTTCCCGACTCGACGCAGAGCGCTTCCCAGCTGGCATCCAGCCGGTGCGCTCTCTCCTCTCCCCGATCCCCAGCGCCTCCCGCCGCCGCGGTGACCACGAACCGGACAGGCGGCGCCATGCAGTGCGCTGGCGAGCGCTCACCAGCCAAAGCAACTGTCCCAGTGAAAAGGACCGGCGCGCTCGGCGACCGGTGGTCGCGAGCGACGTGCAGGAGAGCAACACCGAGCCGACAGTCCGCCCGCGCTACCCGAACAACACGGGCACCAAAAGGTCAGCCCACACATTGTTGAGCGCGTGGAACAGGAGGCAGGGCCAGAGACTCCGCCAACGCCAGGCGATCAGGCCAGGCACGATCGCCCAGAGGAACGTGTAGAGCATCATTCCGGGACCGACGAAGAGGTGATAGAGGCCGAACAGTGCAGCCTGGCCCAGGATTGCGAGTTGCCACTGCCACCGCTCGGCCAGCGCCCGAAGGACGAAGCCGCGGAACAGCGGCTCTTCCACGAGCGGCACGATCACGACGCCCACCAGCGCCGCCACCGCGAACTCCCATGCCGCGCTCGGTCCCACGAACGCCAGTCGTTCCTGCCAGAACATCGGTATACCGGTGACGGCAGCCAAGGCAGCGACCGGCAGCCAGAGCACGATGACCAGTGCGACCCCAACGAGTGCTGCCCCGTATGCCTGAGCGCTCTCGGGCGCTCGCCAGCCGAGTGCACGGAGCGTCCAGCCACGCTGCTTGAGCGCACGCAGGAGTACCAGGGCAACGATCGCACCGCAGAACGCGTAGACCGTCACGCTCCACAGCGAACGGTCGGCGATACCGAGTGCACGACCGGCGCCGTACGGATCGACTCCCGCCTGCTCCGCTACCCAGAACAAGGTGCTCCGCAACACGGGCCCGGCGAAGACCAGCGGTACCCAGCTGACCGGGAGCGACCGGTGCTGTCCGACCGCGAGACGCTCCTGCATCACGGTTCGCCTCCAGGGACCATGTGACGAGACCTGCTTCTCATCGAGAAGAACGAACCGAATGCGGCACCGGTTTCAGCACCAGCCGGCTAGTCACAGCGGGGCTCATTTCGAACCGGTCAGGAAACGCTACCGGGATCCACCAGCTCGCCACTGCTGGACAGCAGCGAGCACTCCGTCCGCAATCCGCCGCGGCCGCTCACCGATTCCACGCCATTGTCCACTCGCACCACGGGGATCGACTTCCAGCACCTTGGTTCCCGCAGCCACCGGGACACCGTCGCGGATGAGCCCGCGCAACACCCCGCTGACGGGTGCCGCGATCGTGCACTGCTCCCCCGCAGCACCTTCGATCCAGGCAACGGGCTCTCCCGCTTCGACCAGCTCGCCGATCGCTCGCTCGGTGCGCCAGAGCCCGGAGAACGGCGCATAGACGTACCGCTCGCGCCGCAGCCCCTCGATCGCTCGCGGCTCACCCGCGAGCGGCAAGTTCGCGCCCTCCCAACGCACCCGGCCCAACTCCTCCCAGCTCGTCTCGATCGCTACGTCGACCTGCTCACCCGCCACGAAACCAGGCCCCAGGCCGATCGTGAGCGGTGCCAGCCCCCGCAACCGCTCCGGCTGCGCTCGTTTGCGCATCCGGGCATCGACCAGCACATTCGGTAGCAAGTGCGCCAGTAGTATCGGAAGTTCCCAGCCGACGATGAGCGGGATCGCCTCGCGCGTGCGGAGGAGCGCCTCAGCTCCAGCAGGATCCGCGACACGCCGCGCCAGTACCCCTTCGAGTTCAGCTTCTCCGTCGAACACGGCATCAGCGAACGCCATTCCTCGCCGAGTCACACTCGGCGCCGGCTCGCTCGCGAGCACGACGGCGACCTCTGCGCACCACAGGCGATGCGCAACCGCGGACGCGACATCGTTCACACCGAGCACCAGGCAGCGCATCAGGTGACCTCCCGCGCACCCTGCAGGCGCTCAGCGACGATGAACACAGCGAGGCTGACCACGAGCAGCATCGCTGCCATCGCGACCGCTTCCCAAAGATCGGCTTCCATCGCGGTCCAGATCGCGAGCGATATGGTCTGCGTCCGCCCCTGGAAGTTCCCGGCGAAGAGGAGAGTCGCCCCGAATTCGGAGACCGCCTTCGCCCAGCACAGCGTGGCCCCGCTGACCAGAGCAGGAAGCGCTAGCGGAAGCGTGACACGACGGAAGGCATCCTGGGCGCTACAGCCATCCACTTGCGCTGCCTCCTCCAGCTCCACCGGGACGCTCGCAAATCCCTCCAGTGCGGTGCGGATATAGAACGGCGTGGCCGTGAAGACCTGCGCGATCACCACTGCAGTCGTCGTAAACGGGATTTGAATGCCGAAGGCAGTGAGGTACTGGCCGAGCAGCCCCATACGACCGAACAGCATGAGCAGCGCGACACCAGCAACAATCGGGGGAAGAACCACCGGAAGCCCAACGGCGAGCTCGACGAGCCGCCGTCCTGGAAAGTCCCAACGGGCCAAGATCCAGGCAACCGGAGTCCCGAAGAGCAGAGCGAGCCCGACGGTGATCGAGCTCGTCAGCACGGTCAAGCGGAGCGCATCGAGAAAGAAGGGGTCGCGCGCGTACCGCTGGATACCTTCGATACCTGCAGCCCGGATGAGCAAGGCGATGAGCGGCAGCAGCAAGAGCGCCAGCAAGGCGATGACTGGCACGAACAGGGCCAGCCGGCCAGTTCGTACTCCCCCACCTGGCCGCCTTCGGGCAGTGTGGCCCCGCACAGTCACTTGCGGTTGCACCGCACCCGTCACGAGCATCCCTCCGTTCCGTCTTGCCCCGATGCGACCGGCAAGAAACCAGAGCGCTCGAGGACTGCCCGACCGGCCTCGGAGCGGACGAAATCGACGAAGCGTGCAGCCTGCTCGGGCACCCGGCTCCCTGCCCCGATAGCGATCGGATAGCAGGCCACCACATTGAGCTCGTCCGGAATCGTCACCGTACGCACCTCGCTGGCCGCTGCCTTGACGTCGGTTGCGTACACGATACCGGCGTCTGCTTCACCGAGCGCGACCTTGGCCAGCACCTGCTTGACGTTCACCTCCTGCGAGACCACATTCCCCAAGACACGCTCGGAAAAGTCAGCGCCGTATCCTGGCTGCTGGCTCGCCCGCGCGAGCATCTCCCGAGCGTACTTGCCCACCGGCACGTTCTCGTGTGCCAGGACCACTTTCACGCCTGGCCGAGCCAAGTCGGCTACCTGTTCGATCCCAGCCGGATTCTCTTTCGGCACAACGATGACCAATCGATTGCGAGCGAACAGGACGGGGGCACCCCGCACGAGCCCGAGGTCCTGTGCCTTGTGCATGTTCTGTAGGTCAGCGAGAGCGATCACGTCGGCCAGTGCTCCCTGCTGCAATTGCGCGACGAGCTGTGCCGAACCAGCGAAGTTGAACTCCACAGTAGTTCCTGTCTGTCGCTGGAACTCCTGCCCGATCTCCTGGAACGGCTCGAGGAGCGACGATGCTGCGAAAACGACGAGCTTGGAACCCGGGGCAGAACCATCGCGCACCTCATGCGCGGGCGTGCTTTCGCTGGACGACGCGCCCGCTCCTTCCCTTGCTGGGGAACTCGTCGAGCTGCTGCAGGACGCGAGGACGAGAAGAACGGCCGAAAGCAGAAGAATACCCCGCAACCCACGAAGCTGGGAACCTCGAGACATCTCCTCGTTTCCTTTTTTCTTCTCGCTCGATCCGACCGGGATGAGTCAGGCACCGATCCGTGCGACGAGCACGCCGCTCTCGTGGACGTCATACCCACTCGCCTCCAGCTCCCGCCGAACCGGTCGCGAGGCGAGCAGCTCGAGGAGGTCTCGAACCGGCGGCCAATCCAGGTACTCCAACGGGACAACCAGGTCGTAGCGCTCCTCGAGCAGCGGCAGGAAGGAGAGTCCATAGGACCGGGCGACCGGAAACGCCAGCGGCCCAGCATCTGCCAGGCGGCTCGCGATCGCTTCGGCGACGGCGCGATGCCCGGGCAGCTCGCGGTCGTATCCGGGGAGCGAGCTGGGAGCGAGACCGGCATTCTGCATGGCGGTATCCAGCAGCAGCCGACTCCCCGAACCGGGCTCGCGGTTCACGAGCATCACATCGGGTCGCGCGAGATCCGCCACCGAGCGAATCTGCTTCGGGTTGCCGGGTGCGAGTCCCAACCCTTCCACCCAGCGGGACAGCGTGACGACCGCAACTGGCCGACCAGCGAGCTGGCGCCGTACCTCGGGGAGATTGAACTCGCCTGCCTCCGGATCCCAGAGGTGCGTCCCCGCGACATGCACCCATCCCTCCGCCAGAGCACGCAACGCCCCCCGGCTCCCCAGCGGCACCCAGAGGACCCGGAGGCCCCGATGCCAGCGCCGGAGGTGCGCAGCGAGCATCGCCAGCGCCGGGTCACAACCGGCCAGGACGAGACTCCGCTCCAGCGTCGCTGGATCGACGAGTAGCTCCACCGTCACGCGATCACCGGTTCGCTCGCGGATCACCCCCTCTGCTTCACCGCCCTCGTCTCGAACCGGCCAGGCGACGATCGTCTCGCCGACCCGGGCGAGGTGCGCGCGCGAGGGAACCGGTACGGACCACCGTTCGCCCAGCGCCAGCTGCGCCTCGAGCAGCGGCGGTTCTGCCAGGGCGAAGAGGTCGTCGACCGTACAGCCGAGGGCTCGGGCGAGGCGCAGCGCCACCGTCACGCTCGGTGTCAGCCGACCCGCTTCGATCGCGACCAGCGTCTGGCGGCTGATCCCCGCCCGCTCGGCCAGCTGCTGCTGGGTGAGACCCAGCGCCTGGCGGCGGGCTCGCACGTTGACGACCAGTTCCGGCTGCTCCTGCACTGTCACGCTCTCCGTGTTTTCTCGGAGAGAGTAAATGATCCGCGACACCATGTCAAGCGCAAACGACGTGTCGAACGGGTATCAGGAGACACCGAGCGCCTGCCCGGTCGTCACGTTGCTCGAGAGGGGGGCTGTCTCCCGCCGCCACTGACGGAGACACGGCGACAGCGCTCCTCGCACTGCTCGCCCCCTCGTCACACCACCGACGGCACCGCACGGCTCAGCTCCCTCGGTATCCGCTACATCGCCGCTCGGCGTGACATGCTTTCCCGACCGTCGGCAGCACTTGACGGTGTGCCGCTTCCTGCGGACAATCCAGGTGACCCCCGATACGCTGCGGCTGGGCACGACGTCGCTCGGGGCCCACATCGGGAGGTCGTGCGTGTCGAGCGGATCGGAGGGGTCGATGGAGTTCCAACCGCCTACGACACCAGGCGAGCGCACCGAACGACCGCTCGTCTACCCGGTCGATCGCCCCACGGAGAGCGGTCGTTCCAGGTGGCAGTGGCTGCTCATCGGATGTGGGAGCTTGCTCGTCCTCACTTGCGTCTGTCTGGCTGCCGCGGCTGGAACCTATCTCTACCTGAACCGCGGTCAGGGGACGCCCACGCCGCAGCTCGCTGCCTCGACGCCGTCACGGAGCGGTGCGACCGTCGCGACGCCAACCCGGACCACCCGTGCGACGACACCGCCACCGGGTACGCCGTCCGGCTCACGTCCCGCACCGATCGCGGGCACTGGCACCGCACTACCGGAGGGTTGGCAGTGGTTCGAAGATCCCTCCGGAGCAGTGCGGCTCGCGCACCCAGCGACCTGGAAGGTCTATTACGAGAGCGAGACGTGTTGCAACGTGAGGCTCGTCTCCTTCGACCCGGGCACACTACCGTCCGGTCGCATCGCTTGGGCACCGCCGGGCACCGGTGCCGAGCACGAGGTGCCGCCGGGTCAGCTCGTCATCGACCTCTTCCTGGTCGCTCCACCCTTCGCCGATCAGCCTCCTGATTTCGGCAGGCCGCCCGACGGTGAGGACATCGTCGGTGGCACGTATGACGCCACCCTGTACTTCTCGGCACCGTATACCGATTGGCCAACCGGCCAGGTCATCACCTATCTCTACACTGACGGCCACGGTCGTCAGTGGTGTCTAGTCGCTTACTTCGGGACACCGTTCGAGCAGGATATCGAGCACCTCGCCATGCTCGGCCAAGTCCTGGCGACGATCGACCATCCGCGCTAGCGGACGAGGAGACGATGATGGAACGACGCTGGTCGACGCTGCAGCTCCTAGGTTTCGGATGTCTGGGTCTTTTCGCCCTCCTCGTCGCGCTCGTCACCGGAGGCGCGCTCGGCTACCTGGCCTATCGGGGGGCGCACGTCGAGGGCGATACGACGCCACCAGTGACTGGAGACCGATCCGCCGTTATGACGCCGACACGCCCCGCTGTCGATACTGGCGAATCGACCCGAGCGACGCGCCAGTCCGACAATGGTAAGGTGGCTACACCAACCGAGCCTACCCCGACGCCAGTACCCACGATGGGACCAGCCAGCTATCCCGGCTGGACCGAGTACCGCGACCCGGGCTTCATCCGGTTCCAGCATCCACCAGCCTGGCTCGTGGTCACGACACCGGAGTCACCGCAGGACAACCTCCGGTCCTGCCACTGCTACTGGATCGTCATGAGCGAGCTGATGCTCCAGAACGGGCCGAGTCCAGAAGTCGTGAAAGACTGGTTCAATCGGCGCGATGTCAACGACCTTCCCCCCGGCTCGGTCTACATGGAGATCCTGCGGCTCGACTCGGAGTACGCTCCACCCGTCTCGTTCGAGGGGAGCCCGAGGGGTTCGACCTTCATCGGCAACCAGTACGAGGCCGAAGTCTATCTGCTCGATCCGATGGGCCGGATCCGCGCTTACCGCTACACTGACCAGCAGGGGCGTCCCTGGGTCATCGTCGTCCGTGCACCGGACGGGTTCGACCGAACGAACCCGCAAGTGCAGCGGCTGATCGGCATCCTCGCCACTATCGACCACCAGTGACGCGCATAGCACAGTTGCCCCGGTCGAGTCGCGAGCCTTCTGGCTTCTCCAGCCGGAATCGAGCCATAGCTACCGCGCCGCGACCGCCGGGCGCACTGGCTCGGCCCGCACGACGAGCCGCCGGTCATAGCGACCGTCCGGAACGCAGGTGAGGAGCGTCAAGACTTCGCGGTCACCCTGGCGCAGCACGGTCCGGTCAGTTTCCGGCACGACCTTGACTTCGGTCACCCGGTAGACGAAGCTCCCGGCTGCGCTCCAGACCGTGACTTCGTCGCCGGGCCGGATATCGAGCAGCCGCCAGAAGGCACCAGGGCCGTGTGTCGTATCGACATGGCCCGTGATCGCGATATTCCCCGGCTCGCCAGGATTGGCGGTTCCCGCCAGGTGGGCAGCAGCTTCGTCCGGTACCGGCCAGTACCAGCCCTTTCCGTCCTTCACCGAGGCAACCTCGACTATTGGCACGTCGATACCAAGCCGCTGGATCTGGAGTGCCGTGGCTGGTGGCATCCGGTAGCGGAAGAGCGCGCGCAGGAGTCGGGTAGGCTGGTGGCTCTCGCTATCGCCGTGCACCACGACCGCCGGTTGGGGCGTCTCCGACGCGTGCTCGATCGGGCGCGGTGTCGCGGTGGGGGCCATTGGTGGAGCCGGTTCACTGGTGCTCACTCGCTGCACCTCGACCCGCACGCAAGCGAGGAGAAACACGACTGAACAGAGCAGCACGACACGCAGCCAGCCGCCATGCATCGGTCACACCTCGCGATCGACGATCTCGGCAACCCCACTCGCACCGAGTGCCCGCCGGTAGCCGCGTGCTGCTGCATCGTTGCGCTCGATCGCGCGCTGTTCCTCGCGCACCGCCTCGAGCGCCGTCTCCACCAGCGTGACCAGCTCACGGTCGAGCGCCCGGACCTCGTCCAGCAAGGCAGCAATCGCGGCGCGGCATCGTTCGTCGAGTCGCTCCGGATCGATCGCCTGCAACCGCTGCAGGACCATATCCCGTTGCCGGAGGTATTCGGTCGCTGTCTCCCACTGACTCGCCCGCGCAGCCTCGAGCTGGGCGAGCGTCAGGTCACGCAGGCGCGTCGCGAGATCGAGCGCGTCCGCCCCTTCCACCTCAACCCCCGTCAGGCGTTCGCAGCGAGCGGGGCTGGTTGGTTCGCGCGCTCCTGCACCGCCACTTGCTCCCAGGCCTCGAGCAAGCTGGCCAGGAGCCCCCGCACCTCGGCCACGATCGCTGCATCTTTCCGCACGTTCGCCTCGATCAGCCGCCGCTGAGCATAGTCGTAGATCGCCCACAGCTGGTGGGCCAGTTGGCCAGCCTCCAGGTTGACGCTGGCCATGAGTTCGCTCACGATCTCCTGGGCATACACCAGCCGGGCATGGGCACGCGGGATATCGCGCTCCCGGATCGCCTCTTCCGCCTCAGCCAGCACTTGTACCGCGCGCCGGTAGAGCAGCACCATGAGCTCTGCGACCGACGCCGTCTCGACCGTGACCTGCCGGTATCGCAGGTAGGGATTGGCGACCATCACGCACCTGTCCTTCCCGACTTCGTTCAGGCACCGAGCATCTTGATGATCTGCCCCTGGAGCTGGGTTCCCTGCGCCTGGATCTCGGCCAGCATCCGTTCGAGCGTCGCGAACTGCCGCACCAGCTGTGCCTTGCGGTCGTCCAGCCGCTGCTGGAAGCGGTCGATCTGCTGGTCGATGCCACGCAGCTGCTGCTCGAAGGCATTACCGCGTGCCCGCACCAGTCCGTCCCAGCCCAGGATGCCGTCGAGATAGCGGTCGAGTTGTGTGAGGATTCCTTCTTGCTGGACGACCGTGATCTCGCTGGTCGCACCGGTGAGCGAACTCGCCGCGGTGAGCGTCAACCCTGGGATCAGCGTGTTATTCGTCCCCCCGGCAGCGATCGTCCCGCTGGCGCTCCAGAGGAGCTGGTTCGCCGTATCGTAGAACGATGCGGTGAGGTTTCCGGCCCCGTCCGAGCTGACGACGTACCGACCGCTCGCCGGCGGTCGCGGGGTTCCGGCGACCCTCGCGATATCTCCCGGTGTCGTGAGCGTCGCCCGGCTAGTCGCACCGAACAACTCGAAAACGGCGTTCGGGTTCTCGCGCAAGGCAGCACGCAGTTTGTCCTCGTCCAGTTGCAGCTGGTTGGTCGTCCCGACAGGCGAGCCGACGCGACCGAAGCTGATGCCGATATCGGCCAGCGTGCGGTAACCACCCCCAGCGTTGATCGCCGGGCTGGTCACCAGGCGCCGCAAGGTCGCCTCGATGGTGCGCACCGCGCTGTCGCCCATCAGCGTGCCAGCCGTCTTGGTCGCCGCGTCGTAGGCAGTCTTGTCGGCGATGAAGCTGAGCACACTGTTGAACTGATCGACGAACTTGCGCACTGCGGCGACCGCGCTGTCGGTGTTCGGCTCGACCGTGAAGGCGTAGGGCGAACTCGTCGTGCGCGTGAACGTCATCGTCACACCGGGAATCGCGTCCGTCACCGTATTGCTGGTGCTGTACTGCCAGGTCGACCCGCCGTCCAGGCTGTAGACGGCATTCTGGCCGAGTTGGAGTTGGCCACTCACCAACCCCAAGGCCGTCGCGAGGTTCCCGGTGTCACTGACCGTGATGGCAAGGCTACCGGTCGTCTTGGCTGTCAGGACGATCCGATCGGTCACGCTGTCGTAACTCGCTGTGACACCAGCGTTCGATGCGTTGATGCGATTGAGGATCGTCGCGAGCGAATCGACCGAGGGATCGTAGCTGATGGCGACGCCGTTGATCGTCAAGGTCCCCGAGCCGCTCACCGGGGTCGCCAGCATCGCCTGCGCAAGCGGTACGGTCGTCTTCACCGCAGTGAGACTGCGCGTCCCGACCACCGTATCGCCTGTCCGCGGCGCACCGAGCAGCGAGGTCACCGAGAGGAAGTTCGACGTGTCGCCGATCGCACCGATCTGGAGCGGCCCGCCGGGCGTCGCGGCCTGCAGCTGGAGCCGTGTCCGCCCGTCGACCGTCACCACGCTAGCGATAACCCCAGCGCCACTCGTATTGATGCGCGTAATGACGTCGAGCAGACTGTCCTGTGCCGCATCCACGCTGATCGCGACGCCATTGATCGAGAAAGTCCCACTGGTCAGGGGGCTCCGAAAGTTCGCGTCCTTCAAGGGAGCCAAGAGGTCGATGTCGAGTCCGATCGCACTGCCGCCACGCAGCGTCGTCGCCGTCGCCAGCTGTTGGATCTGGATCGAGTACGTTCCAGCGACCGCCTGCGGGCCAGCGCTGGCCGTGAACGGCGCGTTGCTGTCGCTCGGTCGCACGGTGAAGCCGACCACCGTCGAGCGCTGGAGGAGTGCGGACAGCGCGCTGGAAAGGTTCTGCAGGCGTGTCCCGAGATCCTTCCACGCATCGCGTTCCTTCTGGATATCCAGCTTGCGCTGGTTGAGCCGGTTGATGGGTGCCTGCTCGACCTGCAGGAGCTTGGAGATGATGTCTTGGGTATTGAGCCCCGACGCCAGGCCGTCGAACGTGATGCTCATCGCTGACCCCTTTCCAGCGCGCCGCTGCGTTCTGGCAGTCGCCCGTTCACTCCTGCCCCCGTTGCTCGGCCAGCTGCTGCAGGAACTCCTTGAGACCACCGGGCGGGATCTCGCGGATCACTTCCTGCGTCTCCCGGTCGATCAGCTGGACGACCCAGTTCCCGATCCCGGGGCGGACGTAGTACCGGAGATAGACGTCGCGCGGGATCTTCCGCACCAGCTGGGGGTCGAGACTCAGGTCGACCCGATGCGCAGGAATGACGTCGCGCTTCCCGGCTGATTCCGCTCCACGATTCGCCGTACCAGACGACGGCACGTTCGGTTCCACCGGCTTGACCGGCTGGAGTGGCGCTGCCTCTTCGACTGGACCCGGTTCGTTCGGGCCGATCGGTGGAACTGGTGTGATCGGCGGGTTCATCGCGCTCCCTCGCGCTCGGACTGCTTCCCTGCGACCGTTCACCCCTACTCGGGAATATTCGGCGAGAAGGAGGAATCGCTTGAGAGGGAGCTGAGGGGTCGAAGTCGCACCGTTTTCCTCTCGCCCACCGGCGTTCCGGCACGGGTCAGTGCTCCTTACCCCACGAACCACAAAACCTGTGGCCCGGATCTCCCACACCCACGAGAGAGGGAGCAACCAGCGGCCCGGCGCAGAGGGATCTGGCAGTACGGTGCGGGCCGGCCGGGATAACCCCGCACGGGGCGGTGCGGACGGGCGCAGCAGGCCGCGCCCCGACGAGAGAAATGGGTGTGGCCGCTCAGGGGAGGTTCCCGATACATCGTCCACCTGCAACCGTCGATTCCCGTCGTCGCCGTAGGGGTCAGGCGTGCCTGACCCGCCGGGCCGTGAGGCCCGGGAAACGAATCCATTCCCGCGCCTGTCGGCGCGGCCGAGCAAGGCAGGCGATCGAGCCCCCTCACCCCCTGGCCCCCCTCTCCCGCACGGCGCGGGAGAGGGGGTAGCGAGCACGAGCGAGCCGGGGGTGACGGGTGTCCCACGGGCGACGCACGCGTCGCCCCGACACAGGGAAACCGGCGTGGCCGGTTGCCAGCGGCCGCCTGCCGGTCGCCCACCCGCGTTCGATCGACCACCGTCGATCCCTGGAGGGGTCGGACGTGCCCGACCCTTCGGGTCAGGCGTACCTGACTCGCCCGGCCCGCGAGGGCCGGGAACCATCCCCGTGCCGCGCCCTGAGGAGGGACGGTGTGATGACCGTCGCGCGAGACTCCATCGCGCTCAGTCGCCGACCGCAACCAGCGTACCGTTACGGTGCCCATTCGTCGCGCCCGCAATAGGCCCACCCGAACCTGTCACGGGTGCGTCCCCGTTGGGCACTCCGTCCAGCTCGAACCAAGCCAGCGCACGACGCAAATCGTGTGCGACCCCGTCCAGTCCGCTGGCTGCACCGCTGACCTCGCTCGCCTGCGCCGCCAGTTCCTCGACCGCTGCCGAAACCTCTTCCACCGCCGAAGTGTTCCCCTCGACGAGCGTGACGACGTGCTGGACATCCTGCCGCATGCGGCCGACCGTCGCCGCGAGTTGTGCTGCCGCAGCGCTATTCTCCTCGGCGATCGCCGCGGTCTCCTCCATCAACGTCTTGAGTTCCCGGCTCTCGCGCCCGATCGCCTCAGCGGCCTCCAACGTCTGCCGGCTCTGCTGCTCGACCTCGCGGGCCGAGCTGGCGAACACCTCGAAGGCGTGTCGCAACGTCTCAGCTCGCTCGCTCACTGCCTCCACCTGCTGGGCACTGGCAGCCATCGTCTCGACTGCTCGTTCGACGAGCTCCTGCACACCACCGATCAACTCGGCGATCTGCCGTGCTGCGACTGCCGAGCGCTCAGCCAGCTTGCGCACCTCCTCGGCGACGACCGCGAACCCCTTACCCGCTTCGCCGGCTCGGGCCGCCTCGATCGCGGCATTGAGCGCCAGGAGGTTCGTCTGCTCGGCGAGCCCCTCGATCGCCTCGACGATCTGCCCGATCTGCCGCGAGCGTTCGCCGAGATCGCTCACCGTGCGCGATGCCTGACTGACCCGCTCGCTGGCTCCCAGCACGTCCTTCAGCGTCCGCTCGACCGTTTCCCTGCCCCTTTCGGCCCGGCCAGCGTTGTCCTGTGCTGTCGCCAAGCCGGCCCGCGCGAGCTGTTCCACACCCGCGACGCGCTCGCTCATTCGCTGGGCTACCTCGACCGCTCGCTGCAACGCGCTTCCCTGCTCCTGCGCTGCCTTGGCGACCGCTGCTACTGTCTCGGCGATCTCGTCGAGCGCCCGGGCAAGCTGTGTCACCCGTGTCGACTGCTCGCCCGATCCGCTCGCCACCGCGCGGACCGCGTCGGCCGCTTGCCCACTCGCTCGTTCGATCCGGTGGGCCTGCTCGCGCAGCAGGGTGGCAGCGGATGCAACGCGTTCACCCAGAGCCTGCACCTCACTGAGCGTCGTACGCAGGGACATCACGAGTTGGCTGAAGGCACCGCCGAGCGCGTCACCCTCACGCACCACTTCGATCTGCGTCGTGAGTTGCCCGGCTCCGACTCGCACTGCTTGGTCGGCAACCTGACGAATCCGTTGAGCCATCGCTCCGAACTGCGCCACGAGCCGGCCTAGATCGTCCCGCGCCGTGTAGCGTGGAAGGTGCAATCGGTCCACCATCCCGGCCGCGATCGCTTCCGCCGCGTCCGCCAAGAGTCGCATCGGTCGCGCGATCTGCCGGCCCACCAGCCAGGAGAGCGCTGTACCGACAACGACCGCGAGAGCGAGGAGTCCCCACATCAGGAGCGACCGCTGTTCGCTCAGCCTGACCACCGCCTCACCGTGCGCAGCGATCGCCGGACTGTAGACCTCGTCCTGCAAGGTATTCAACGCCTCGCGCATCGGCCCGAAGTGCGCCCGCGCCTCGGGTAGGAGCGTCAGGGCCTGCTCAACGTTGCCAGCGGCACTCGCCTGGGCCACCTGCTCGGCGGCTGCCAACCAGGCCGCGCGCTCGGTCTCGTAGACCTCCCACTGTGCCCGTTCTGCGTCGCTTCCCAGCACCAGCGCCTTATACTGCTCCCAACGGTCACCAGTCTGTTGGGCATTCTCGCGGAAATCGGCCAGCTGCTCCTCCCGTTCCTGCGGATCGGTCGCCAGCAGGCTGCGCTCGAGCGCGTACTGGGCCTGATACGCATCGCGGTCGATGTTGAGCAACAGCTCGATCGCCGGTACCTCGTGCTGGACCACCCTGCGCGACTCCCGCACGACCGAGGAGAGACTCACCGACCCGATCAGGATTCCTACCGCGCCGACCGCCAGCACCGCTGCGACCAACAACCGCAACCGCCAGAACAGACCGATCCGCCCCATCGTTCCTCCTTCCTGACCGACCGTTTTGCCTACCTGCTGACTAGCCCAATGCGGCTAGTCGTCCACTGCAGTGATCGGCAGTTCTCGCGATTTCCTAAAGGGTGAAGCCACGAGAAGGAGTTTCCAGCACGGACGGATCGGGGATTCCGTTCTTTTTGTGCGACACAAAGAGGCGGTTGGGGCCATTCCGGCCAGACGTTGACCGAGCGAGAACAGTGCACAGCGTTCTCATACAGCGCACCTTCGGCCGTTTGCCGAGTCCGCGTTGATCGATGCCACACGAGCAAGAGGGGGAGGGTACGACCGCTCCGCCACGGCGGTCGCTCCTGGCAGGGCCAGCACGGTGGGCACTGGCCCTGCCGGCGCGATGGCGACGAGTAGCGGCATCAGCTGCGGCGGCCGAGGCAGACGCTCGCCAACTTCTCGAGCTCGACGACCTGCAGGAGGCAGTCCGGCAGCGTCGCGACCGACGGTACCAGCTCGGCGAGCGGGCCGAGGTTTCCGGTCGGTTCGCGGAGCTCCTTCACCGGCACACGGATGGTGCCGCGGATGCTCTCGCCGCGCAGTACCATCGGCCCCAGGCTGGTCAGCGTCACCACGTCGACCGCCTCGCCGTTCGTCTGGATCGGCCGGCGGAGCACCCCACCGAGGTCGAACACCGGTACGATCTCGCCGCGGATGTTAGCCAGGCCGAGGAACCCGGCATCGTCGAGCGGTGTCGGGGTCACGCCGTCGAGCGTCGTGATCTCCCGCACGCGGTCGATCGGTACACCGTACACTTCCGGGCCGAGGTTCACCGCCAGGACATGCACTGTCTCGTCCTCTGCAGCATGCTGCTGCTCGGTTCGCTCGTCCTCCGCCGTATCGTGCACCACCAGGTGCCGGAACTGCTCGAGGAGTTCGCTCTGCTCCAGCTCGTCGAACTTCGCGTAGACCGCGTTGGCACCGGCTGCCCGCAACCGCTGGGCCACTTCCGGCCCTGCCTGCGAGTCGCTCAGGTACTGCGAGAGGACGACGATCGGTACGTCCGTACGAACTGCGGTCTCACCGTTCCGCACGGCCTGGATCAGGTCGAGACCGCTCTTGCCGGGCAGCATGTAGTCGGTGATGACGAGCGCCACGTCCGGGACACGCGCCAGGAACACCAGCGCCTCCTCGACGCTCCCCACCGCGCTCACAGCGTAACCGGCCCGTTTGAGCACCGCCTCGAGCGCGTCGCGATAGAACACGCTGTCCTCGACGATGAGCGCCTTCTTGCCCCGCACCGAGCGGCTCTCCTGCCGCGACTCGTAGAGCCGCCGCAGCTCGTGGTGCACGACAGTCGGCACATCGACCATGAGGTACACGCCGTCCGGGAGGTTGAGCAGTCCAGCAACGCCATGCCGATCCGACGCCTCCGGTTCCACACCGACGCGACCGATCCGGACGACCTGCGCCGCGACGAACCCGCACTCGAGGTTGTCCGCCCGCAACAGCACCGCGATGCCACCGCTCTCGACACCACCTGAGCCGAGGCGTAATGCCCGATCGAGATCGACGAGGGGGATGAGTGCTTCCTCGGTCCGGTAGTAGACTCGCTCACCGAAGACCGCCAGCACCTCCGGGGTAAAGCGCACGATCCGCGAGACGAGCCGTACCGGCAACGCATAGCGGTGCTCGCCGTAGCCCTTGAGCAACACCAGCCGCTCAGCGAGGTCATCTTCGGCCGTGTGGTGCTCGTGGACGAGTCCCAGCTGTACCTGCTCCGTCTGGATCTTGGCCATCGCCAGTCCCGCTTCGGCCAGGATCTTCTCCGGCTCGAGGATCAAGACGATTTCGCCGGTGCCGAGCGTCGCGAGACCACTGACGCTCTCGACTCCCCGCAGCAGGTTCCCGACCGGTTTGACGATGAGCTCCTCGAAGCGCGCGATCCCGTCGCAGAGGAGACCGGCCAGTGTCCCTTCGCCACGCAGGACGAGTACGTAGTGCTTACCGGTCTGCCGCTCGGTGCCCTCGCCCCGTTCCGGCCAGCTCGCGAGCGTGAAGAGCGGCACCAGTTGATCACGGAGGCGGAAGACGTCCTGCTCGCCGTAGTGCTCGATGTCGCGGTCAGTGATGAGCACGATCTCTTGGACGACGTTATACGGGATACCGAGGAGGTACCCGCGCGCAGTGAAGACGAGCGTATTCATCACCGAGACCGAGGTCGGTACGACCAGCCGGATCGTCGTTCCCTGCCCGAGCACTGACGAGATGGTCAGGTTCCCGCCCAGTTCCTGCATCCGCACCGCCACGACGTCCAGCCCGACACCGCGACCGGAGAGCTCGGTCGCCTGGTCACGTGTCGAGAAACCGGGCCGGAGCAGGAGCGCATTGAGTTCCGCCTCGGTCAGCGTGGCCGCTTCGCGCGCGCTGACGAACCCACGCTCGACCGCCTTCTGGCGGACTGCCTCGTAGTCGATCCCTTTCCCATCGTCGCTCACCTCGATGACCAGGTTCGACCCCTCGCGCATCGCCCGCAAGGTGATGCGACCACGCGACGGTTTGCCGTAGGCGATGCGCCGTTCCGGTGACTCGATCCCGTGATCGACCGCGTTGCGCAACAGGTGCACCAGCGGATCGCGCAGTTCCTGCAGGATGCGCCGGTCGACTTCCAAGCGACCGCCGTCGATGACGAGGTCGACCTCCTTCCCGGTCGCCCGGGCTGCATCGCGCACGACGCGCGGCATCTGCGAAAAGAGCGACGAGATCGGCTGCAGGCGCGTGAGCGCCGCGATGTCCTGCAACTCGGACACCATCACCGAGAGCTTCTTCGAGGCTCCCACCAGCTCGCCGTCCTGGAGGTTCGCGGCCAACGCGGTGATGCGATTGCGCGTAACCAGCATCTCCTCAGCCAGGCGCCCGAGCCGGTCGAGCACGTGCACCGGCACCCGGACAGTAGAACTCGTCAGTTCGGTCTCGCTTGCCTTGAGCTCTTCACTGCGCGCCTCCGACTCGGACGGCGCCTCGCTCGGCGGTACCGCGGGAGCTTCTGCGGTCGACACCGAGCGCTGGGACGCTGCCGCTGCGGCCTCCTGCAGGCGCTGCGTCAACACCGCGAGCCCCTCCGGCACGTCGCCCTGCCCGGCGAGGAACGCGAGATACGCCCGCACCTGCGAGACGGTCTGCAAGAGGAGATCGACGTGCTCGGGTCGCACCGGCGCGCCCTTCCTCAGTACGTCGGCCAGCTGCTCGGCTGCATGGACGAGCGCCACCAGGTCGGTCAGGTTCAAGTACCCCGCGCTCCCCTTGGTCGAGTGGAGGTGCCGGAAGACGTCGTTGAGCAGGCGCTCCTTCTCAGCAGCCGATTCAGCACGCTCCAACTCGACGAGGGCCGGCTCGATCGCCTCGAGTCGCTCGCGTGTCTCTTCGATGAACATCTCGATCAGTTCGCGATCCTCGCCCACGGCTCACACCCTCCTCTGCCACATCCCTGCGTGCGCGCTCACCAGGATCCCCGGCCGTTCCCGACGGGGTAGGGAGCCGCTGCCACTGGCCACCGCTCCTCCTCGGCTGCGCGATGCCCGCTCGAGCGGCCAGCGCTCCCGAGCACCAGCTCGCTCGACGGTTCCTCGCTGGCCACCCGGAACCGCGCCACCAGCGCGGCCAGTTGCCCAGCCAGGGCAACCAAGTGCTCGGCGGCTGCCGCGATCTCGCCAACCTGCGTCGCCATCTGCTCGGTCGCAGCCGAGACCTCCTCGGCCGCAGCCGCGTTCTGCTCGGCGACCGCTGTCACCTGGCGGATCGAGCCGCGCACGTGGTCGGCTGTCGCGGACAATTCGCTCGCCGACGCCGCGTTCTCCTCAGCGATCGCTGCCGTGTCCTCCATCGTCGCCCGCAGCTCGGCGCTCCGCTGCGCGATCTCCTCGAGCGACTGGAGCAGTTCCTGGTTCCGCTGCGCGACTTCCTCAGCCGCCTGGCGGATGGCCGCGAAAACCTCCGCTACCTCCCGTGCCTCACCGCTCACCTGTGCGACAGAGCCAGCACTCTCGGACATCGCCGCCACCGCCTGCTCGACGGTGCGCTGGATCCCCTGGACCATCTGGGCGATCTCCTGGGTCGAGGCTGCCGAGCGCTCGGCTAGCTTGCGTACCTCCTCGGCCACGACCGCGAACCCCTTGCCGGCCTCCCCAGCCCGCGCTGCCTCGATCGCCGCATTGAGCGCGAGAAGGTTCGTCTGTTCGGTCAGGTCGGTGATCACCTCGACGATCTGGCCGATCTGCTTCGAGCGCTCGCCGAGCTCTCGAACCGCACGAGCCGTCTCCTCGACCTGCTTCCGTACCTTCTCCATGGCCCCGAGTGTCCGTTGCACGACCTGGCCGCCGTTCTCGGCCTGCGCCCGGTTACGGCCAGCCCGTTCCGTCACCTCGCGGGCCAGCTCGCCCACCCGCTGGTTCCGGTCCGCCATGTGCTGCACGAGCTCGGTCGCGCGCTGGAGCGCCCGGCCCTGCTCCTGCGCCGCCTTGGCAACAGCCTGAATTGTCTGCGTCATCTCGTCGATCGCCGTCGAAGCGCTCGTCACCTGCTCGGCCTGGGTCGAAGAACCTTGCGCCACGTCCTGGATAGTCCGGGCGACCGCGTTGGTCGCGTCAGCGATCTGGGCCGAGAGCGTCCGGGTCTGGCCGCCCGCCTCGTTCACCTGGCTCACGGCGCGCCGTACCTGCTGCACCAGCTCAGCCAGCTCCTCCAGCGCCTGCCCGAAGGTGCTCCCGACCGAGCTCAGGCGCTCGAGCATCCGGTTGAACGACTCCGCCATACGGCCGAGCTCGTCGCGCCCGCGCACCGCGAGGGGTTCCATCGTCACGTCGAAGCGCGCGCTCAGATCGCCCGCTGCCAGCTTGCCGAGCGCCGCTTCCAGCGCTGCCAGTTCCTGCTCGGCCAGGCGCTCGCTCGCTCGCGCCACCTCCCTCACCGTGCGCAGCGCTGGTCGCAGGACGAGGAACCCCGCGAGGAAGGCAACGACGGCGAGGCCTGCAGCACCCATCATGGCGAACTGGATCTGCATGAGCCGCGCGTCGGCCTGGACGGTGGCCGCCTGCGCATCGGCCTGCAAGGCCTCCTCCAGGCTGCGGATCGCCTCGAGGAGCGCAGCGAACTTCTGAGCCGCATCACCCGTCATGTTCTGCTGCGCCGCGACGAGGTCGTACTTGCGGGAGAGCTGCAGGGTGCGCTCGGCCGACGCCCGGTACGCCGTCCAGGCATCGCGGAGGCCCTGCACCGCCTGCTTCTCCCGATCCGTGTGGGCCGTCCCGGCGAGAGTGTCGAGATCGGCGGCGATCTCCTGGTCGAGCCGAGCGATCCGCTCGTCGAGCTGCTTGCGGTAATCACTGTTGGTCGTCGCGCCGACGTGGGCGACGACGTCGGCACGCACTTCCGTCATGCGACGGGAAACTTGGCCGACGGTCGCCATGGCAGTGCTCGTCTCTCGCACCTGGTCGAGGTCGCTCCGGCTGCTCCCGAGCCAGAACCAGCCGACCGCACCGAGCAGGACGAAGACGGCCGCCATCGCGGCGATGATGCCGAGGACCTTTTCACGGAATCCGAACGTCATGCTGGTACCCCCTTCGCCCGCTGCTTTCACGCCTCATTCCGAGGTTTCGGAAGGAACGGCCCAGCACTTGAGTGGCACAGGCCGGTTCGGGACTTCTTGGTCAGGCTGCCTCTGAGCGCCTTCCTGGGGCGAGTGACCGGGCGCGCTGCGAGCACAGCGGGGCGCGGCACGTCGTGCCCAGCATCCGTTGTCGGGGCGACGCGTGCGTCGCCCGCTATTCCCTTGTAGGGGCGAGGCGTGCCGCGCCCAGCCGCGCCGGAGGCGCGGGTACGTGGTTCGTTCCCGGCCCTACCGGCCGGGTGGGTCACGCACGCGTGACCCCTACAGGATCGACTGGTTTCCGAATGACTGGGATAGGTGGTACCGCATCGACCGCCGGGCCATCGCCCGCTATTCCTTTGTCGGGGCGACGCGTGCGTCGCCCAGCCGCGCCGGAGGCGCGGGAATCGATCGGTGGTGCCACGGCACCCGTCCTGGACACCCCTCACCCCCGCCGCTGTCGCAGCACCCCTCTCCCGCACCGCGCGGGAGAGGGGGCCAGGGGGTGAGGGGTGCCGCCCGGCTGCCGCCTCCGTCGACGCTGGATCGTGTGGGAACGGGAACGCTTCCCGGCCCTCCCGGGCCGGACGGGTCACGCACGCGTGACCCCTACAGGGGCAACGGTGGTGTGCGCGGTGCAGGTACACGATGGACAGGCGACCGTCGGGTACCAGCCGAAATCTGGAGGGGCGAGGCGTGCGTCGTCCGGCCGCGCCGGAGGCGCGGGTACGTGGTCTGTTCCCGGCCCTGGCGGACCGGACGGGTCACGCACGCGTGACCCGTCGGGTCAGGCACGCCTGACCCCTACGCCGATCGACCGTGATCGGGAGGGCGCGGATCGGTGGTGTGCAGGCGCCCGTCGGCACTGCGTGTCGCCCGGTCGAACACCCCTCATCCCCGGCTCGCTCGCGCTCGGCACCCCGTCCGCGTTCTCCCGGGAGGGGCGCGGCACGCCGCGCCGAACGGTGCGGGAACAGGGTTGATCCCCGGGCCTGACGGCCCGGCTGGGTCAGGCACGCGTGACCCCTACCGGGGACGACGGTGGCCTATCGGGTGGCGGTCCGCGCTCGGTGGGCGAGCGCCCCCGGCCGGGTCCGTTTTCTTCGTAGGGGCGCGGCGTGCCGCGCCCGGCCGCGCCGGAGGCGCGGGATCGCGGCAAGTTTCCCGACCTGCCTGACCCCCTCCGGCGCCTCGTGATCGGTCAGCGGTCACTTCCACTGCCCGGTCGAAACCAGCCAGGCGGTCTTGTCCTTCTCCTTGCCGTCCGGCGCACCCCACAACGCTTTCAGAGCGAGCGCCTCCGGTACCACGAAGAGCCAGACCGTCTGCTTCTCGTACTGTGGCGGCTGCCCTTTGACCGGTTTCATCGGCCGTTCGCTGTAGCCGAAGCTCGCTTGCAGGACGAGCCACTTGCCTTGGGTGAGCTCGGGCGGGAACTGCGCCGGCACGACTGCCGCGACGCCGTCGAGCAGGATGGAGAGCGGCCGCTCCAGCTTGGTGCGCCAGGCCCGCGCCAGCACCCCGCAGGTGACGACGTTGCACACCTCGTGATAGGCCGCGAGGTCCATCTCCTGCGCCTCGCTGAGCTGCACGCCCTCCTTGCTGACAACCGGTGCCTCCCGAGTCGCCGGTGGACGACGCATCCCGATCGCACCCCAGTCCAAGGCTTCGGCGAGCGGTTGCAGGAGAAACGCCGGCACCTGCTCGCCCTGCAGGTGGATGTGGAACCGCGCCAGGGCCCAGCCCGACTGCGCCGGGAACTTGCCCGGATCGAAGACCGCTCCCACGATCGACTCCGGCAGGAAGCCGACCGAAATCCCGAGCAGCGTCGACAGGTTCTCCGCCACCGTCGGCAAGAGGTGCTGTTCCCAGAGCACCGGGCGGTATTTTTGCGGCACCTTCGGGTTGCGGGTCAGCGGTGCCGAGGGTGGGAAGACCGGCGCGACTTTGACCGACATCGTGTGCTCCTCGCTGCTCTCAGCTCTCCTTCGCCGCGAAACCGACGTTCAGCACCGGCTGATCGGGCAACCCGACGCACACGTGGACTGCTGCGCCGCTCGAGAGGCTCGCACCGACATTCAGCGCTCTGGCTCCGCCAACGTAGACCGGAAGCCCCAAGCCCATCTGCAAGCCAGCACTCGCCAGGTGTCGCTGCATCTGGCCAGCGAGGATATTCGTGAGTTCCCGTACGGCGTCCTGGAGCATCTCGTCCTCGCCATCGGGTCGCTCGCCGAGCAACACCTCGGCGAGGGAAGCGAGCGCTTCGAGCGCTCCACCCAGCCAGACCACTGCCTGGAAGCCGGTGCCGCTGGTATCCACCACGGTCACGAGCGCGATCCCGACCGGGGGATGTGCCCAGGGAAGCTCCGCTTCACCGAGAACCTCGACCGGTACGCCACAGAGCGGTTCGAGTGCCTCCTGCGCTGCCTTGCCGATGAACTCGACCAAGCGCCCGCTCGTCGTCAGCTCCTGCAAGATCGCCTGACTCACGACACCGCTTCTCCTTCCTCCTGCTCCGCCCGTCACGCCCGTGCCAGCAGCATCTCGAGTGCCGCACCGAGCGCCTCGGGCGTCACCGGTTTCGTGAGCAGGTTATCGACCCCCGCGTCCTTCGCCTTGAGCATCTGCTCCTCCGTGCTCTGGCTGGTGATCATCAGGATCGGTGTGTGCGTCCCTGTCCCTTGCTCCTTCTCGCGGGCCGCCCGCACGAATTCCACGCCGTCCATGCCCGGCATGTTCCAGTCGACGATCACCAGGTCGAACTTCCCGGGCTCGAACACTGCCAGCGCTTCCTCGCCGTTGTTCGCCTCGGTCGCCTCCACCTCGTACCCCACCTGGCGCAACGACCGCACATGCATCACCCGCATCATCTTCGAGTCGTCAGCGATGAGGACTTTCAGCATCGTCGACCCCCTCCGCTCGCTTCTTCGCTCCGCTTCAGCCGCGGACTGCTGCCCCGCGCTGCGCCCACTGCACGACCTCACTGGGGATATCGGCAGTCGGCAGCACCTTCTGCACCCCACCGCGAGCCAGTGCCGCCTCGATCATTCCTGCTACCACCGCCTCCTCCGGTCGTTGCACGACGGTGTAGGCGCCGGCGGCCGCCAGTTCCGCCATCCCGATCGCCCCGTCGTCACCCATTCCGGTCAAGACGACCGCCATCACTCGCTGGCCGAGCCCGGCCCGCGCCGCCGACACGAAGGCACGGTTGACGTTGGGGACATAGATATCGCCCGGCTCGGGGGGCACGACCTGCACCCGGCCCGCTCGGGTGAGCAGCAGGTTGTGTCCACCTGGTGCTACGAGCAGCGTATCGGCGCAGAGCAGCTCGCCGTCCACCGCCTCGCGCGCTGCGTACTGGCCGATCCGCGCCAGCCGCTCGGCGAAACTGCGCGTGAAGTTCGGCGGCATGTGCTGCACGACGAGGATGCCGAGCCCGAGCCCGGCCGGGAGCGCCGCGACCAGGTCGGTGACGACCGCCGGCCCACCGGTCGAGGAGCCGATCAGGAGGAACCGTTCGGCTGGTCGCCGCAGCGGCTCGCCCCGCGGCAGCGCACCCTGCCGGCCGTTGGCAGCGAGCGCACCGGTCGGCACCGTCGTCTGTCGACCGAAAAACCCGGTTCCCGGCCGTGCTGGCGTTGCAGCGCGCGAACGGGACGAGAAGCGCTGGCGGGCGACCTGCACAGCCTCACCGATTTCCGGCGCCACGCGCCGCAACGCTCCCGGCACGAGCTCCGGTACCACGACGACCGGCACGCCACGCAGGTGCGGGTGGCCCGGTCGGGTCACGATGACCACCGGCCGCTCCTCCAGGACAGCCAATCGCTCGATGACAGCCTGGTCTTCGAGTGCGTCCAGGAGCACGACCGCAGTACCGTTCTCTTCGAGCCGCCCCCGCACCTCTTCGATCGAGCGGACTTCACCGATCAGTTCGATGGCGGGGAGCAGGCGCAGTGCCTGCCGGATGGCGACGCGGCTCACCGGCGTGCGACTGACGAGGAGCACCCGCGTCCGCTCGGCGGGATCGGCTGCCCTGGACACGACCGGCTCCCTCTTGCGGTACAGGTACGCTCCAGCGACCGACACGCGCTCGAGTTCGGCCGGAGGCTTCTCGAGCGTTTCCGCCGATCCGATAACCAGGATTCCGCCCGGCAGCAGCGTCTCGGTGAACTGGCGGACGATCGCCGCGCGGTGCTCGCTGGTGAAGTACATGAGCGTGTTCCGGCAGAAGATCACCGCGAACGGGCCGGGCGGGACACGCTCGATGAGGTTGACCTGCTCGAAGCGCACCCGCTGGCGGATCGCTTCGCGCACGCACCAGAGCTCGCCACGCTGTTCCACGTGTGACCGTGCCCGCTCCATCCCCTGGTCACGGAACGACCACTGCCGGTAGCAGCCTCTGCGGGCCCGCTCGAGTGCCTGGCTGTCGATGTCGATCCCGAGCACCTCGAACGCCAGGCCGCGTGGCCCGAGCACGTCCTGCGCGGTCATCGCCAGCGAGTACGGCTCCTCCCCGCTCGAGCAACCGGCGGAGAGGATGCGGAGCGGCTGTTGCAGCTGGGCCAGTTCGGGGAGGAGCTGGCCCAGCGCATCGAAATGCTTGGGTTCCCGGAAGAAGTAGGTCTCGTTGATCGTCAATCCCTGGCAGATCGCCTCGAGGACAGCCTGCTCGCCGCGCAGCGCACGCTGGAGGAACTCCTCCACGCTGGCAGCTCCAGCCCGGCCCGCTTCCTGCTGCACGACGCGGGCCAGGCGCTGCCAGAGGAGTTCGGTCGGGCTGAAGCCCAGGCACGGAAAGATCTTGTCGCCGACCCGCTTGAGAAGTTCCTCGTTCATCCCCGCCCTCCTCATGCGAGAGCAACGGCTGAACGCAGGACGATCTTGAGGCTACCTGGTACCGGCGTCGGTAGCCGGTTCGTCCTGCATCCCGGTTGCGACCGTTCCTATGGCGGCAGGACCAGCGGTTCCCGGTTCGCGGAGGAGAGAAGAGCCGGGCACCGTGCTGCCACGGCGAGTTCCCGCGCCTCTGGCGCGGCCGGGCGACGCACGCGTCGCCCCTGCGAAGAAAACGGAGCCGGCCGGGGGCGCTCGCCCACCGACCGCGGACCGCCACCCGATAGGCCACCGTCGTCCCCTGTCGGGGTCACGCGTGCCTGACCCAGCCGGGCCGCGAGGCCTGGGGATCAACCCTGTTCCCGCACCGTTCGGCGCGGCGTGCCGCGCCCCTCCCGGGAGAACGCGGACGGGGTGCCGAGCGGAAGCGAGTCGGGGGTGAGGGGTGTTCGACCGGGCGACACGCAGTGCCGACGGGCGCCTGCACACCACCGATCCGCGCCCTCCCGATCACGGTCGATCGGTGTAGGGGGCAGGCGTGCCTGCCCCAGCCGGCCCGGCAGGCCCGGGAACCACACCCCGTTGCCGTGCCGCCAGGCGCGGCTGGGCGACGCACGCGTCGCCCCTACAAGGGAATAGCGGGCGATGGCCCGGCGGTCGATGCGGTACCACCTATCCCAGTCATTCGGAAACCAGTCGATCCTGTAGGGGTCACGCGTGCGTGACCCGGCCGGCCCGCCAGGGCCGGGAACGAACCACGTACCCGCGCTTCCGGCATGGCCGGGCGACGCACGCGTCGCCCCGACAGGGTTCGCCTGGTACCTGACGGTCGCCTGTGCATCGTGTACCTCCACCGCGCACACCACCGTTGCCCCTGTAGGGGTCAGGCGTGCGTGACCCAGCCGGGCCGTCAGGCCCGGAAAACCGAACCCGTTCCCACACAGTCCAGCGTCGACGGAGGCGGCAGCCGGGCGGCACCCCTCACCCCCCGACCCCCTCTCCCGCGCGGTGCGGGAGAGGGGGTGCTGCGACAGCGGCGGGGGTGAGGGGTGTCCAGGACGGGTGCCGTGGCACCACCGATCGATTCCCGCGCCTCCGGCGCGGCCGGGCAACGCACGCGTCGCCCCTACAGGAGAAATGCGGTGGGGTGCTGCGACAGCGGCGGGGGTGAGGGGTGTCCAGGACGGGTGCCGTGGCACCACCGATCGATTCCCGCGCCTCCGGCGCGGCCGGACAACGCACGGGTCGCCCCTACCGGGGGTCGGACAGCCGGGAGACACCGGCGACTGATGTCGCGACCAGGCGAGTCAGCGCGTCTTCGACCCGCTGACCCTGCAGGAAAGAGAGTGCCAGGAACTGCCAGTCCAGCGCGAGGCGCGTCGCGCGGATCCGCGCGAGGAGCTCGCTGTCGTCGACGCGCAGGACGAGTTCGGTCCGCTCGCCCTGGTCGGCGAGCGCCCGCGCGGCGGCCAGGCGCACGCCGCCGCGCTCGACGACGGCCCGCTCGATCGTGGGCGTCTCGTCTCGCGGCTGCCCGGTTCCGACGTATCGAGCTGCCAGTGCCCGGAACGCTTCGGGAGCGTGCGCGAGCTGGCCTTCCCAGCTGCCGCCACGCGCATCGCGGACAGTGACGCGCTGGCTGGCGAGGTCGAGCACGAACCAGGTCGTCACACCGTGGATCGCCAGCGCACCGCACACCCGCACAGGCCGGCCATCGGGCGCGCGGTCGACCGCCACCTCGGCGCTGGCGACGACCGGGGCCGGGGCTGGCCCGGCGACCCGCGCCGCGAGACGGTACCGGGCCGCTGCGGCATCGAACTGCCTGGCCAGCGTCGCGTTCCGCGTCATCCCCACTGTTCGGTTGCCATCGCTCGCCACCATGCTCATCCCTCGTCGGCGAGGTCGGCCCGTTCAGCCGAGCGTGCCGCCGTGCGCCGCTCCGGAAACGGGGACGCCCCGGCCGGAAACCCGGCCGGGGCGTGCTGCGCGCGCTCGACTAGCGCAGGAGCTGCAGGACCGACTGCGGCATCGCGTTGGCCTGGGCCAGGACGGCCACGCCCGCCTGCTGGAGGATCTGGTTGCGGGTGAAGGTGACCATCTCCGCCGCCATGTCGACGTCGCGGATCCGGCTCTCCGAGGCGGTCAGGTTCTCGTGCTGGACGCCCAGGTTGGCGATCGTGTGCTCGAGCCGGTTCTGCGCCGCACCGAGTTGCGACCGGACGTCGTTGATGTAGCTGATCGCTCCGTCGATCGCCGTGATGAGGTCCTGGGCTGCCTGGACCTGCTGGGCATTCGTGCCCGGCGAGCTGTCGACCTGGTCCGCGAAGTCCTGGAGTTTATTATACAGGTTCTGCAGTTCCGCTGGAGTGGTGCTGTTGTTGTCCACCAGGACGCGGTTGAAGGCGACCAGGTAGGAGTGCCCGCTGTTCGGACCGACCTGGAAGTGAGCCGAGCCATTACCCGAGGTCGACAAGACATACCGGTCGAGCCCGTAACCGATATCGTCCTTGGTCGCAAAGCCGGTGGTGGTCTCGATGGTTACCTTGACGCCCAGGGCTTCGAAGTCGAGAGTGAACCGCCCACCAGCAGCGACTGAGGCCGGTACGGCGAGCGTCTGGCCAGCCCCGTCCGAACCACGCGTGAGTGTGAGCTCTTGCGTCGTCCCGTTGTAGCTGAACGTGTAGGTGTCGGATGCCAGCGCCCCGCTCACGTCGATCGCACTCACGTGACCGAGTGCAGTCTGGATCGTCGTGACTGGCGTACCGCGAAGGTCGGACGTCGCATCGACGGCACCGCTCGACACCGTGATGCTCCGCCCTTCGAGCGCTCGCCCGAGCAAGTCTGCAGTGCGGAAACCGCCGCTCAAGTTCAGGGTGAAGCCGTTTCCCGATCCATCGTCGAAAGTGATGCTCGTCGGGCCAGGAGGCGTGTAGGCGTTATCCGCCGGCAGCGAAGCGTAATAAGTTGTCGATCCGTCGGTCGCCACCAGCTGGTTAGTGGTCTCGTCGTAGCTGATGGTATAGGTACCGTCGCCCACTGTCCCGTTGATCGTGATATTCGTCACCGAGCCTTGATCACCGATCTGGCTCCCGACCGTGAAAGCCGAGGTGCCCGCCACGCTGGTCGCCAGCGAACCGGTGAGGAGGAGTTTCCCGTTGAACGTCGTGCGGTTGGCGATCGCGTTGATCTCCTGCTGCAGGTTCTGCAGCTCGCTGTTGATCGCTGCCCGGTCCTCGGTCGTCAGCGTGTCGTTCGCGGCCTGGACGGCCAGCTCGCGCATGCGCTGGAGCATCGAGTGCACTTCGTTGAGCGCACCTTCGGCCGTCTGGATCATCGAGACGCCGTCCTGGGCGTTGCGCATCGCCTGCTGGACACCGCGGATCTGCGCCCGCAGCTTCTCGGAGATCGAGAGCCCAGCCGCGTCGTCGGCCGCCCGGTTGATGCGCAAGCCGCTCGAGAGCTTCTCGATCGACTTGGCCAGGGCGAACCCGGTGATCGAGAGGTTGCGCTGCGCGTTGACCGCGTTGACGTTGTTGTAGATCCGCATCTCCGGCCTCCCTTGCCGTTCCGTCGTTCCGCCGGCACGTCCCTGCGCCGGCCTACTGTTCCCGAAACCCTCGCGACCGTCTCGCCGTCGCCCGCGGTCGACCTCGCTTCGTACCGCCTGACCCGGCGGCGGGGCCTCCTCTCTGCTCTGGTGTTTCGGCAGGCTCGCTGCCCGGCACGATAGGGAAGGAAGTACCGGTTCCTGCCCGGCGTGCGCTGCCGCCGGTGAGGCGGAACCGATCGACCGGCACTGGACGCCGCGCGTGTCGTCTCCGTCGGGGCGACGCGTGGGTCGCCCGCATTCGTAGGGGCGCGGCGTGCCGCGCCCGCCGTCCCGAATGGCGCGGGGATCGACGGGCCATGACACCGCAGCCGGTCGACACCCCTCACCCCCGCCGCTGTCGCGGCCCCCCCACCGCATTTCTCCTGTAGGGGCGACGCGTGCGTCGCCCAGCCGCGCCGACAGGCGCGGGTACGTGGTCCGTTCCCGGCCCTGGCGGGCCGGCCGGGTCAGGCACGCCTGACCCCTACAGGGGACGACGGTTGTGTGCGCGGTGCAGGTACGCAATACACATGCGACCGTCGGGTACCAGCCGAACCCTGTAGGGGCGACGCGTGCGTCGCCCGGCCGCGCCGGAGGCGCGGGTACGTGGTCCGTTCCCGGCCCTACCGGGCTGGCCGGGTCACGCACGCGTGACCCCTACAGCGATGGCGGTGGTCGATGGGGACGGTGAACGACCGGCTGGCGACCGTCGTTGTTGCGTGCCGGCACGGCACCCCTCACCCCCGTGTTCGCAGCACCCCACCGTATTTCTCCGGTAGGGGCGACCCGTGCACCGCCCAGCCGCGCCAGCGGCGCGGGATCGCGATGGGTTTCCCGGCCCTCCGGGCCGGGTGGGTCGGGCACGCCCGACCCCTACGGCGGTCGACGTGGGCTGCAGGAGCGCCGGTAGACGATGCCGCAGGCGGCTGTCGGCAACCGGCCACGCCCGTTTCCCGGTAGGGGCGACGCGCGCATCGCCCGACTGCCCCAAAGGCGCGGGAACAGGTCCATATCCCCGCCCCGACGGGAACGAACACGGCCGCGTGGTCAACGCTGGGCGACCGGCAGGTACCCGCTGCCGGCCATGCACCGCCTCGACCCCCTGGAAGGAGCGACCGGTCTCACGCGTCTGCGACTCGCCAGCGTGCACCGCTCGGCCGGGGTGTTTGACCCGGAACCGCTTCCTGTACTCTGCTGTTCCGGTTGTTGCGAATGAGTCTCATTCTCGCTTCACGGGCAGAGGACGTGAACGGGAGGGAGGCGACGATGACACGCGAGCGACCGTGGTGGGGCCAGCTCCCGATCCTGCGCAACCGCTTCGACGAGCGCAGTTTCGTCCTGCAGGTGGTCCAACCGTTCCTCCTCGGCCTCATGGACGGCTCGGTCTCGACCCTGGCGCCGATCTTCACCAGCGCCTTCGCGACGAACGAGTCCCGCGTCGCGTTCCTCGTCGGGCTCTCCGCCTCGATCGGTGCGGCCATCAGCATGGGATTCGCCGAAGCGCTCTCCGATACCGGCGAACTGACCGGCCGCGGCGGGCCGGTCCAGCGTGGACTCATCACCGCTGTTTCTACCTTCCTCGGTGGGATCCTGCACTCCTTACCGTTCCTCATCCCGCACGTCCAGGCTGCACTCGTGCTGGCGTATGTGGTCGTCGGTATCGAGCTGGTCACCATCGCCTGGATCCGCTTCCGTTTCTTCCGGATGTCGCTCGTGCGGTCGATCGTCCAGGTCATTCTCGGTGGCTCGTTGGTCTTTGCAACCGGTGTGGCGCTCGGCCATGCCTGAGAGACGTGGGAGTCGCCAGCCACTGCGCCGGTTCGCTCGCGCGGTACACTGAGTACGGCTTCAGCCAGTGCGACCGGCGACCGATTCTTTTCGACAGACCGAGAGGAAGCGTCCGGTGGTGCAACGATCGGTCACGCAACCGCCGAAGGGATTCACCGTCTGGCAAGCAGCCGAACTGGGCGTCCCGCACCGCCACGACCGGCTCACCTGGCACCGCACGCGGGTCGAGGACTTCAGCCCGGACGGCCAGCGGGTCGTCGTCGGCTGGCCGATGGTCCAGCTAGCCTACGTTTCGGTACATCGCGGTGACCTCGTCTACCTCGGCACCACCGTACCCGACGACGCGCTCTACGTGGTCCCCTGCGAGGTCGTGGCGACGGTCCTCGAGCCGCAGGCCCGGCTCGTCCTGACACCGGCTGGCCCCTGGGAGCGGATGCAGCGTCGCGAGCACTGTCGCGTTTCGGTGACCCTGGTGCCCGAGGAACTCTTGCTGCTTTCCACCGACAGTGACCCGCAACCGCTCCGCGGCACGATCGTCGACCTCAGTGCCGGTGGGATCCGGCTCCGGCTGCCGCAGCAACTCCGGCCCGGCGATCGCCTGGCTGTCCGGTTCGCGCTCCCCGGCACGACACAACCGGTCGGTGCCGTCGCCGCGGTGCGTCGCGTTGTACCGGTGGAGCGAGCCGATCCACCGCGCTGGGATCACGGCTGCCAGTTCGAGCGGCTCGACCGGCGGACCGAGGACGCGATCGTCCGGTTCGTCTTCCAGCGCCAGCGCGAGCTGGCCAAGCACATCCGCGAGGGGTGAGAGCTGCCCACGTTGTGCCGCAGCAGTGGCTGGCGTGAGGGATGGAACGTCGTGGAGGGGTCAGGCGTACCCGGCCCGCTGGCACGACAGTGCCGGCAAGTATCGCCACCGTGTCGCGCCTCCGGCGCAGCCGGGCGAGGCACGCCTCGCCCCTACAGGACGGGTGGACGATGCACCGACGGGGATCGCTCGTCGGTCACGGTCGCCGCAGAGCCCCGCCGCTGCACCCTGTAGGGGTCACGCGTGCGTGCCCCTTCGGGTCAGGTGTGCCTGACCCTTCCGGCCCGGTAGGACCGGCAACCGTGGTCACCGTGCCGTACCTGGCGGTGCGGCTGGGCGAGGCACGCCTCGCCCCGACGGAAAACCCGGCCATCGTCCTACCGACGTCCCCACCCTCATGGCCCGCTGACCCCCATCGACCACCGCGTAGGGGTCACGCGTGCGTGACCCGTCCGACCCGGTAGGGCCGGGAAACCGCCCACGTTCCCACACATCCCGGCGTGGATAGCCGAGGTAGGCGATGGAGCACCCCTCACCCCCCGGCCCCCTCTCCCGCGCGATGCGGGAGAGGGGGTGCCGAGCGGAGCGAGGCGGGGGTGAGGGGTGTTCGACCGCGTGCGAAGACCTGGGCGGTCGACTCCCGCGCCTCCGGCGCGGCTGGGCGAGGCACGCCTCGCCCCTACAGGACGGGTGGACGAGGGGCGCCGTTACAGGGCGTGCTGGCCCTACGGCCAGTCACGCCCGCTCGAGGACCCGCCGTCGCCAGCAGAACCGGGTACGGGAAACAGCGAACGCTGCTCCTCGCGGCTCGGCGGCTGCGCGCGCGGGAACCACCCATCGTCACCCGTGTCGCGCTTCCACGGATCAGCGCTCGGATACGGCCCCGAGGAGCCGAACCGCGGCTCGCCTTCGTCCTGGCGCTGCCAGGGCCATCGGGTGTCGTCCGTCTCGTCGCTGCTGAACAACGGCCCGCTTCCGGGTCCCAGGTCGTCCTTCTCGCAGCTCGATGGTCCCCAGGGAGTATCGCACCAATCGACTCCCGATGTCGCGATCGATGCCTCCCAAGGGTCAGCTGGTCGACACGATCCGAACAGCCCGTCGCAGATTTCCGTCCCCGACTCACCCCAGGGGAGACGCTCGCGACAAACCCATCGTCCCCAGTCGTCGCGTCCGAGTTCACCGAGACAGGAGGACGGCCGACCGTTCGTGATCGTGATCCGCCAGGCCGGACGCGACTCCTGCGCGGGTTCGGTCCAGCCCACGCGGCCGGACGACTGCTCCCAACCAGCCGACGTCGACCACCCGGAGGACGTGATCGACGTGCCGCGCGTGGATCTGGCGCCGCCCTGCGCACGTTCCGCCAGTCCGTTGACGAGATGCCCATACGCGTACCAAGCGACCACCAGTCCGATCGCCGTCCAGAGCCACCAGCGCCTGCGCATGTCCCCTCCCGAGACAGACGAGACCATCCTGCCCTACAGAATGATATCTCGGCAGAGGAGCGCTCGGCGTTCAGTGCGGTACGCGCTGCTGTGCACCGGCCGTACCGGTCGGCTGTCCCGATCCGTCCGCCGTTGTGAGCGCGGCCCCGGCCCTGGCTTCCGGGGCGAGCAGACGCACCAGGAGCTGCAACTCGAACTGGGTGTCGGGGTCAGTGAGGTCGCGCCCGAGCAGCGCGCCGGCCTGCTCGAGCCGATAGCGCACGGTGTTGGGGTGCACGGCCAGTTGCTCGGCCACCGCGTTGACCGAAAAGCGCGCCCGCACCCAGCCGAGCAGCGTCTCGATGAGCCGGTCGCCGTGCCGGGCCTGCTCGAGCGGACCCAGCCAGAGCGCGACGAACGCCTGGCGCGCCTCGCTGTCGCCAGCGAGGACCCGCTCGAGCACGAGGTCCTCGTAGCGGTAGAGCCCCGGCCGATCGACGTACTCCAGGAGCGTACGGGCCTCGCTGTAGCTCCGGCGCACTCCTTCCGGCCCGGCGTAGGCGCGCCCGGCGACGGCCGTGAGTCCGCACGGTGCGAGTTCGTGCCAGAGCGCCGCCAGGTGTTCGTCTCGTTCCACCAGCGCGATGACCTGGTCGTGCAGCGTCGCAACCAGCGGTGCGCTGCCGAGCTGGCGGAGCGTCCGGCGCACCCGCAGTGCCACCTGCTCGCGCCGCTGGAACGACTCGACGGTCAGCGGCGGTTCGCCCAGCGCGATCACGGCGACGCGGTAGCCGCGTGCTGGATCGTACCCGAGAGCGCGTGCCCGCTCCAGTTCCTGCGGCGAGCCACTGAAGCGACCCTCGAGCAACGTGGTCAGGAACGCGTAGCCGAGCCGGGCTTCCAGTTGCGCCAGCTCACGCTGCTGGGCGAAGAGGAGCGCGAAGACGAGCGCGGCATGCTCGGCTGCCCGCAGATCGAGTCCGCTCAGCGGCTCGTCTCCCTCGATGATCCAGACCAGGCCGACCAGTTCACCGTGCAGCCAGATCGGGCAGACCACGCGCTCGCGCAAGCCCAGCTCGGGAATGGACGGGACACGGTACGGTTGCGTCCCCTGGGGCGGCAGGTAGCCGCGTGCAGCGAGCCCCTCCTGGAGCCAGTCGGGGGCTCGCCCCGATTCGATCGTCGCCTGGCGGGCAGCGTCCTCGTAGGGGCCACGCTGGTAGTAGGCGAGCAGCGTACCGTCGGGCTCCTCGACCGTGATCGAGCGGCCGAGGAGTTCGCCGAGCGTACGCACCAGCCGGTCCAAGCTGCGCGTGCGTGCAGCTGCCCGCATGAGTTCCCGGTGCAGTTGCTCGGCACGCTCGAGTTCTTGCCACTGCTCGCGCAGGATGGCCTGGTGCACCGTCTCGGTGATCCGGACGAACGGGATCTCCCACGGGATTTCGATCAACGGGAGTCCGACCTCGTCGGCCGCCACCCGCATCGCATCGGGAAAGCGAGAGAAGTAGTGCGGCACAGCGAGCCCGAGCGCCGCGACCCCATGCTCGGCGAGCCGGCGCACCAGCTCGGCCAGCTCCTCGTCGCGGCGCGGCCAGGCGATGCCGGTACTCAGCATCAGCATCCCGCGGTCGATCCAGGGAAGCGGGTCAGGCAGGTCGACCACGTGCACCCAGCGGATGCGCGCATCGAGACCGCGCGCTCCGGCGACGACACGCGACCCATGGAGAACCGGGAGTTCCAGGAGCTCGGCGACGCGCACGCAGGTGCTCCGTTCCTGACTCCAAGACGACATCGTAAGAAGTGTAGCGCGCTCCAACGAAGGGGGAGACCACGCGTTTTCCGCGCAACCGAGCCCGTGGCGCGCTCCAGCACCGGTTCCCGGCCCTACGGGCCGGCCGGGTCACGCACGCCTGACCCCTACAGGGGACGACGGTGGTGTGCGCGGTGCAGGTACGCGATACACGGGCGACCGTCGGGTACCAGCCGAACCCTGTAGGGGCGCGGCGTGCCGCGCCCACCCGCGCCGGAGGCGCGGGTACGTGGTCCGTTCCCGGCCCTACGGGCCGGCCGGGTCAGGCACGCCTGACCCCTACAGGGGTGACGGTGGTGTGCGCGGTGCAGGTACACGATGCACAGGCGACCGTCGGGTACCAGCCGAACCCTGTAGGGGCGCGGCGTGCCGCGCCCACCCGCGCCGACAGGCGCGGGTACGTGGTCCGTTCCCGGCCCTGGCGGGCCGGACGGGTCAGGCACGCCTGACCCCTACCGGGGGCAGTGGTCGGCAGGGTGCCGGTGAACGACCGGCTGGCGACCGTCGTTGTTGCGTGTCGGCACGACACCCCTCACCCCCGCCGCGTTCGCAGCACCCCCCACCGCATTTCTCCGGTAGGGGCGACACGTGCGTCGCCCACAATTCGGTGTAGGGGCGAGGCGTGCCTCGCCCCGCCGCGCCGACAGGCACGGGGATCGAGTTCGGTTCCCGGCTCTCGCGGACAGGCTCGGTCACGCAGCCTGCTCCCGACAGGGATAGCCCGACGCTGGATTCCGTGCTCCCCGCTGTCCGAAACAGCGTTACACTTGACAGGCGAGCGGACGGGTTCGGGGGAGAGAGGAGCGGACGATGCCGGCGCGGAGCGAGGCTTTCCAGCGGGCACTCGAGGCGGCACTCGCCAACCACGCGCAGCGCGAAGCACTCGAGCGGACGCTCACGCGCTACCGCCAGCGGCGCGCCGAGGCGTTCGCTGGGCTCGACTTCGCGGCCCTGCGCAGCGACTTGCGCCGTCGCAAGGAGGCGGCCATCGCGCGTCTCCCCGAACTCGTCGAGCAGTTCCGGCGCGAGGCGGAAGCGGTCGGCGCGACCGTCTACCTCGCCCGGACGGCCGAGGACGCCCGCCGGTACGTCGCTGACCTCGTCCAGCAGCGCGGTGCCCGGCTGGTCGTGAAGTCGAAATCGATGGCGACCGAGGAGATCCAGCTCAACGAAGCGCTCGAGCATGCCGGTGCGCGCGTCGTGGAGACCGACCTCGGCGAGTGGATCGTCCAGCTGGCCGGGGAGCGTCCCTCGCACCTGATCGGCCCGGCCATCCACAAGTCGCGCGAGCAGATCGCGGAACTCTTTTCCCGCGTGCTCGGGCGTCCCGTCCCGCCCGACCCGCCGCAACTGGTCGAGGTCGCACGACAGGAACTGCGACGCGCTTTCATCGAGGCCGACGTCGGGATCACCGGAGCCAACGCCGCGATCGCCGAGACGGGCACGCTGGTCATCGTGACCAACGAGGGCAACGCCGAACTGGTCGCGACGCTCCCGCCGATCCACGTGGCGATCGTCGGGATCGACAAGATCGTCCCCTCGCTCGACGATATCCCGCCGCTCGTGCGCGCTTTGCCACGCGCCGGGGCTGGACAGAAGATGACGGTGCGCGTGCTGTTCCTCACCGGGCCGACGCGGACGGCCGATATCGAGATCCAGCTCGTCCGCGGCGCGCACGGCCCGCGCGAGCAGCATATCGTCCTGCTCGACAACGGCCGGCTGGCAGCGCGCGAGGATCCCGAGCTGATCGACGCGCTCTACTGTATCCGCTGCGGTGCCTGCTCCAACGTCTGTCCACCGTACCAGGTCGTGAGCGGGCACCTGTTCGGCTCTATCTACACCGGCCCGATCGGCCTGCCGCTGACCGCGATCCACCACGGTCTGGAGGCAGTCGCTGACCCGCAGAGCCTGTGCGTGTCCTGCAATGCCTGCGAGACCGTCTGCCCGGTCGCGATTCCGATCCCGCGGCTCATCCTGGACGTGCGCGCCCGTGTCGCCGAGAAGCTGGGGCTCCCGTTCCTCAAGCGCGCGGCACTCGAGCGCTGGAGCGACCCCCGCAGTGGCGACCGCTGGGCACGGCTGGCTGCACTGGCCGCTGCTCCCCTGGCCGACCGGGACGGTTTCCTCCGCTCGTTGCCGTTCGTCGATGGCGCGACCAGCGAGCGGCACCTCGTGGCACCGGCCCGCCGTCCGCTGCGCGACCGCCTGCGTCACCTCGCGCTGCCCGCCGCGCTCGACCGGCCAGCACCCGAGCCGCTCCTGGCCGGGAGCCAGGTCGCTGGGAAGACGGTCGCCTTCTTCCCGGGTTGTCTCATCGATCGCCTGCTCCCCGAGATGGGTGAGGCGACCGTGCGTGTCCTGGAAGCCTGCGGCTGCCGCGTCGTCTTCCCGCTGGAGCAGCACTGCTGCGGGCTGGTCGCCAGCAACGCCGGTGACCGGCCGCACGCCTTGGAACTGGCCCGGCAGACGATCGCAGTGCTCGAGCGGGTCGAAGCCGACTGGATCGTGACTCCCTCGACGAGCTGCTACGCGGCGATCGCCCAGGACTACCAGCACCTCTTCCGGAACGAGCCGGCCTGGCAGGAGCGAGCCGCCCGGGTCGCCGAGCGCCTGGTCGACCTCGTCACCTTCCTCGATCGGGTCGCGCGCCTCGGCCCACAGGACTGGACACGGCCCGGCCCGACCGTGACCTACCACGACAGCTGCCAGTCGGCCAACGCGCTCGGCCTGCGCGAGCAACCGCGCCGCCTGCTCACCGAGGTGCTGGGTTGCACGATCGCCGAGATGCAGGAATCCAGCTTCTGCTGCGGGTTCGGTGGGACGTTCAGCCTCGACTACCCGCACCTCTCGGCTGCGATTCTGGAGCGCAAGCTGCGGACAGCCAGCGAAACGGGTGCACCGGTGATCGTCGCCGACAATCCTGGCTGCCTCATGCAGATCCGCGGCGGGTTACATGCTCACGGGAACCCGCAGCGAGCCGTGCACCTGGCCGAACTCTTCGCCGAGCGGCTCGCCGACCTCGCTGGCGTGCCTGCGGGAGAGCGGACGGCCCATGCACGAGCATGAGCACACGCACGCACCGGCCAGCTTGCGTGCCGAGTACAAGCAGCGGGCACTCGCCTGGGCGCTCGCGATCACGCTCACCTTCATGCTGGCCGAGGCGATCGGCGGTTGGCTCGCCGGTTCGCTCGCGCTCCTGGCCGACGCTGCGCACATGGCGACCGATGCGGCCGCGCTCGGGCTGGCCCTCTTCGCCAGCTGGCTGGCGCGCCGTCCAGCGACACCAGCCCGTTCCTATGGGTTCTACCGGGCGGAAGTCCTGGCCGCACTGGCCAACGCTGCCTTCCTCGTCCTGGTCTGCGCAGGCATCTTCTGGGAAGCGTTCCAGCGGCTCCTCGCGCCGCGTCCGGTCGACGCCCCGCTGATGCTGGCGGTCGCCGTCGCCGGACTCGCTGCCAATGGCGCCTCGGCCTGGGTACTCACGCGGGGCGCCCTGCACCGCCACGACGTCAACCTGCGCAGCGCCTTCCTGCACGTCGTGGGTGACCTGCTCGGTTCGGTCGCCGCGATCGCGGCAGGATTGGTGATCTGGTTCACCGGCTGGACACCGGTCGACCCGATCCTCTCGGCTGCCATCGGCCTCCTGGTGCTCCGCTCCGCCTGGCACGTGCTGTGGGACTCGGTCGAGGTGTTGCTCGAAGCCACCCCGGCTCACATCGACCCGGAGGCGGTGCGCCACGCCATGCTGGGCGTCCCCGGTGTCGTCGGCGTCCACGACCTGCACGTCTGGACGGTGACGAGCGGCTTCGTCGCGCTGAGCGGGCATGTCGAGGTGGACGAGACGCGGGCCTGGCCGGACGTGCTGCTCGATCTGGCTCGAGTGCTCCGCGACCGCTTCGGTATCCTGCACGTCACGTTGCAGCCCGAACAGCCGGTGGCCCTGCCGGAAGCCTTCCGCGGCTGCTCGCTCGAGTCGCCCGAAGGGCTGCGCAGCTGCCTCTTGCCGCTCGACGACGTCCCGCTCTCGGCGCACCGGCACTGAGCGGTGGGGCGACCCGAGCCCGCACGGCGACCAGCGACGGGGACACCGAGCGCGTGGTACGCGTGGCGGTGCTGGGATACCGGAGGCGACGGCACGAAGCGCAGGTGCTGCGGACGGGCACTCCGGCCGCGATCGGGCGCGCGAGACCAGCGTGGTGCGCGGGAGCAGCAGGCACGCCTGGGGCGACCTGGCTGGGTGAGCGCTCCGGCTTGCGCTCTCCAGCCGTTCCTTTACAATCCCTGCAGCGACGAACGGAACCGACACGGAGCGGAGGACGAGCGTGACTGCTGGAGAAACCGTGAAGTTCGTGCTGACCGAGGCCGACCTTCCGACCCACTGGTACAACCTGACTGCCGACTTGTCGAGTGCGCCCCCGCCACCCATCCATCCCGCGACCGGTGAGCCGGTCGGGCCGGGCGACCTCGAGCCGCTGTTCCCGATGGAGCTGATCCTCCAGGAGGTCACGCAGGAGCGGTGGGTGGAGATTCCCGGGCCGGTGCTCGACGTCTACCGGCTCTGGCGTCCCACGCCGCTGTTCCGGGCGCGGCGGCTCGAGCGGGTGCTCGGTACACCAGCGCGCATCTACTACAAGTACGAGGGCGTGAGCCCAGCGGGCAGCCACAAGCCGAATACCGCGGTCGCTCAGGCCTACTACAACAAGCAGGCCGGGGTGAAGCGCCTCACCACCGAGACCGGAGCAGGGCAGTGGGGAAGCTCGCTGGCGATGGCCTGTGCCTTCTTCGACCTCGAACTCAAGGTGTACATGGTGCGGGCCAGTTACCTCCAAAAGCCGTACCGGCGGATCCTGATGGAGACCTGGGGCGCCCAGTGCGTGCCGAGCCCCAGCCCGGATACCGCGTCCGGTCGCCGCTTCTACGAGCAGGACCCGAACCATCCGGGCAGCCTGGGTATCGCCATCTCGGAAGCGGTCGAGGACGCCGCCTCGCGGGCCGACACCAAGTACTCGCTGGGCAGCGTGCTCAACCACGTGCTGCTGCACCAGACGGTGATCGGCCTGGAAGCCCAGCGGCAGTTCGAGCTGGCCGGTGACTATCCCGACGTCATCTTCGGCTGTGTCGGGGGCGGCTCGAACTTCGCCGGGCTCACCTTCCCGTTCGTCCGCGACAAGCTCCAGGGCAAGGACGTGCGCATCGTCGCGGTCGAACCGACGGCCTGCCCCTCGCTGACGCGGGGCGTCTACACCTACGACTTCGGCGACACGGCGCGCACGACGCCGCTCCTCAAGATGCACACGCTCGGCCACACCTTCATTCCCGCCAGCATCCACGCCGGTGGGCTGCGCTACCACGGGATGGCACCGCTGGTCAGTCACCTCTACGAGCAGGGGCTGATCGAGGCGATCGCGCTCCCGCAGACCAAGGTGTTCGAAGGGGCGGTGCTCTTCGCACGGGCCGAGGGGATCGTCCCGGCACCGGAGTCGGCCCACGCCGTGCGGGCAGCGATCGACGAGGCACGGCGCTGCGCCGAGACCGGCGAGGAGAAGGCGATCCTGATCGGCTTGAGCGGGCACGGACACTTCGACCTCGCCGCCTACGAGGCGTACCTAGCAGGGAAGCTCGAGGACTACGAGTATCCCGAGGAGGCCGTCCAGGCCGCGCTGGCCGATCTCCCGCCGGTCGCACGGTAACGGCTCGGAGAACGATCCTGGCGGCGGGCGGCCGGTGCGCCCACCAGACCGCCGGCCGCCCGTCGCGCGTCTCGTGCGCGTGTCGGTCTGGCGCCTCCGACCGCGCGACGATCGATTTCTCGTTCCACGGCGACCCCGGTATACTGAAGCAGTGCGACGGAGGTGCTCGCAGTGGCAGCGAGTATCGAAGCGTTCCGGCAGGCCGAGCAGGCGATCGCCGAACTCCGGCAAGTCGTCCAGCGACTGAGCGAGGCGGTCGAACAGCTGGTGCGCGAGTCGCCGGAGCATGACCGGGCATTCGACGAACTCGTGCTGCTCCTCAGTACGGAAGCAGGAGCAGAGGCTGCTCGAGGACTCATCGCCCTCCATACGGCAGCCGGTTGGCGGGTCATCACGCGCCCGCGCTTCGTCGCGCTGAACGGCGAGTTCGACGTCATCGTGCAGCTCGAGCATCCCGAGCACGGGGCACGCTGGCTCCTCGTCGAGGCGAAGGGCCGCCTCCACCCCGTGATGTCGTCGAGTTCGCCGGCCGGTTGCAGCGTGAGAAGATCCGCCAGGCACTCCGGAAGCACGGCGTGAGCGGAACGGTGGCACCGTACCTCTTCGGCCGAGCGATCGACAGCCGCACCGACGCGGTCGCCGAGTCGCTCGGTATCGGCCTGGCTGACCAGTGGGGCGAGGCGGTCGCACCGCAACTCGTTCAACTGGACTGACGACCGTCATCACCGAGGAGTTCCCGCGCTCGCGCGAAGACCGCATCGAACATGGCTTCGCTGAGGAGCCCGGTCTGCGTATTGCGGCGGCTCGGGTGGTAGCTGGCGACGAGCCAGAAACCATGCTCGCGCGCTGGCACCGTCTCCCAGCGGTAGACCGCACCGTGCCGGAAACGCGGCGGCCTGGTCGCAGTCTCGTCGACCGGTACCGGTGCTCCGGCACCCAGGTTCCGCAGCGCGGCCAGTGCCGCCGCGAACGCGATCTGGCCGAGGCAGACGAGCACGCGTGCGCGCTCGAGGAGTTGCAGCTCCCGCACGAGATACGGCTGGCAGGCAGCGAGCTCCTGGCGCGTCGGACGGTTGTCCGGTGGCGCACAGCGGCACGCGGCAGTGACGTAGGCATCGCGGAGTTCCAGCCCGTCGTCGCGGGAACGGCTGACCGGCTGGCTGGCGAACCCAGCGCGATAGAGCGCGCGGTAGAGCCAGTCCCCCGAGCTGTCGCCGGTGAACATCCGCCCGGTGCGGTTGCCACCGTGCGCTGCCGGCGCGAGGCCGATCACAACGAGACGCGCCTGCGGATCGCCGAAGCCAGGCACCGGCCGCCCCCAGTACTCCTCGTCGCGGTAGGCACGGCGCTTGTGGCGTGCGATCGCCTCGCGATAGGCCACCAACCGGGGGCAGCGCTGGCAAGCAACGACCTCCTGGGCCAAGACATCGAGTGCGCTCGGCATCGCTCCCTCCGCTCCTCCTCTCCAGTTTGCCTGGTATCTTCGGTTGCCTCCGACCCGATCGCCCCTACCCGAACGGATAGGCCAGAAAACCATCCCGCCAGATAGGCACGGACTACCCGGCCGGGTGTGTTCGTCTATCCGGAACACGACGACACTGGAAGCAGCGAATGGGAGTGGCGGGCTTGGACGAGGAGGGACGGACGATGAGCGAGCAGAGCAACCGACCACCGATCGCCCAGCGCAAGGTGAGCCGCCGCGGCCTTCTCGGTGCAGCAGCCGGGGTTTCGGCCGGTGCCTTGCTGGCCAGCTGCAATCTGCTCCAGCGGGGCCAGGAGGCACCGAAACTCGGAGCGACAGCCGATGAGATCATCAAGCAGCGACAGCTGACCCCGGAGGACGTGACGGCCGCGCTCATGACCTACGTGCCCTCGGGGAAGTACGACGAGTACCTCATGTTCTCCTCGACCGGCCACGGTGGGCAGGTTCTGGTGCACGGCTTGCCCTCGATGCGCCTGCTCAAGGTGATCGCCGTCTTCGCCCCCGAACCCTGGCAGGGCTACGGCTACGGTGGCTCCACCAACGAGGTGCTGGAAGGCGGCTATTTCCACGGCAAGCCGATCCTCTGGGGCGATACGCACCACCCGGCCCTGAGCGAGACCAACGGCGAGTACGACGGGCAGTTCCTCTTCATCAACGACAAAGCGAATGGGCGCATCGCCGTCGTCGACCTGCGCGACTTCGAGACGAAGCAGATCGTCAAGAACCCGCTGCTCGTCAACGAGCACGGTGGCTGCTTCGTGACACCCAACACCGAGTACGTGCTGGAAGCCGACCAGTATTCGGTACCGCTCGGTGGCGTGTACGCGCCGATCACGGAATACAAGGAAAAGTATCGCGGTGTGCTGACATTCTGGAAGTTCGACCGCGCGAAGGGTCGTATCGTCCCCGAGCAGTCGTTCGCGATCGAGACACCGCCCTATTGGCACGACCTCGCCGATGCCGGGAAGGGGCCGTCGCACGGCTGGGCCTTCTGGAACTCGATCAACACCGAGCTGGCGTTCCCCGGCATCCGCGAAGGCCGACCGGCCATGGAGATCGCCGCCTCGCAGCGCGATATGGACTATCTCCATGTCGTCAACTGGAAGAAGGCCGAAGAACTCGTCGCAGCCGGGAAGTACGAGGAGATCAACGGCTTCAAGGTGATCCGCATGGACGTCGCCGCCAAGGAAGGCGTCCTCTTCCTGATTCCGGAGCCGAAGAGCCCGCACGGTGTGGACGTGACGCCAGGTGGGGACTATATCGTCGTGGCAGGGAAGCTCGACCCGCACGTGACGGTCTACAGCTTCGCCAAGATCCAGCAGGCGATTCAGGCCGGCAAGTGGGACACTGACGAGTACGGCATCCCGGTGCTTCCCTTCGAGCAGTGCCTCGAAGCCCAGGTCGAACTCGGCCTCGGCCCGCTCCACACCCAGTTCGACGATCAGGGTTACGCCTATACGAGCTTGTTCCTGGACAGTGCCGTCGCCAAGTGGGCACTCGGGAAGCCGTACCGGGAGGACGGCTGGAAGCTGGTCGAGAAGTTGCCTGTCCAGTACAACATCGGGCACCTCGCTGCAGCCGAGGGCGATACCGCTAAGCCGGCTGGCCGCTTCCTCGTCGCGCACAACAAGTGGTCGGTCGACCGCTACGCCAGCATCGGCCCGCTCCTGCCGCAGAACGCCCAGCTCATCTCGATCGCGCCCGATCAGCCGATGCGCGTCCTCTACGACTGCCCGATCGGGATCGGCGAGCCGCACTACGCCCAGATCATCAAGCGGGAGCGGATCAAGGCCTGGGAGATCTATCCAGAGGTCGGCTGGAACCCGCATACCCAGAGCGTCGATCCCAACGCCGTCCTCAAGGTCGGTGACGAGCGGATCGAGCGGCGCGGCAAGACGGTCGAGATCTGGGGCGTGCTCCTGCGCAGCCAGATCCGGCCCGACCTCATCGAAGTCGAGCAGGGCGACGAGGTGATCTGGCACCTCACCAATATCGAGCGGGCCAAGGACGCGACGCACGGCTTCGCGCTCGGCGGCTACAACATCAACCTGAGCCTCGAGCCGGGCGAGACGCAGACGATCCGCTTCGTCGCTGACATGCCGGGTACCTTCCCCTTCTACTGCACCGAGTTCTGCTCGGCTCTGCACCTCGAGATGATGGGCTACTTCCTGGTGAAGCCGACCTGACCCCGCAACGCCTAGGCTGGGGAGCAGCTGCTCCCCAGCCTAGGTCACTCGGTCGAAAGCGCTCTTTGGATGACGAAAGGATCGCAGACGATGACCGTTTCGACGACGCAGGTCATACCCCGAACCGGAATCCGCCAGGCACTCGTCACCGCGATCTCCCGCATCGACGATCGAGTGCCGTTCCTCGTGGCAGCTGTCGCGCTCGCCGCCTCGCTGGCACTCCCGTATTGGCACATGACGCTCCTGGCGCCGCAGTATCCCGGCGGGCTACGGGTGTGGATCTACCTCACGAAGCTCGCCGGTGACGTCCAGGAGGTCAACGGGCTCAACCACTACATCGGCATGATGAAGCTCGAAGAGGCCGCCACCTTCGAGCGGGCCATCGCACCCTACGGTGTCGCTGCCCTGGCAGCGCTGGCGCTGCTGGCTGCCGTCGTGCGACGCCGCTGGACGGCCTGGCTCTCCCTGCTGGTCGTCGTGTTCCCGCTCATCTTCATCGCCGACTTGCAGTACTGGCTGTGGTACTTCGGCCACCATCTCGACCCGCACGCCGCACTCTCCAGCGCGATCAAACCGTTCACGCCACCGGTGCTGGGTACCGGCCGCGTCGGTCAGTTCGTCGTCGAGACCCGCTTCGGCAGTGGCCTCTACCTCGCTGTGCTCGCTGCACTGAGCACGATCGTCGGTGTCTTCGCTCGCCTGCGCGGGCCAGTGCAACGGGGGTGACACGATGCGCCGGCTCGTCCTCGCGGCCGTGTTGGTGCTGACCGCAGTGTTCAGCCGCTCGACGACACCGGACGCTCGGGCTGATGAACTCGTCGTCTGTCCCACCTGCCCGCTGCACGACCTTTCGGCCACGATCGCGACCATACCGCCCGGTTCGACGATCCGGGTACGTGGCGGGAACTACCTCGGGCCGATCGTCCTCGACCGACCATTGACCCTGATCGGCGAAGACTGGCCGGTCATCGATGGCAAGGGAACCGGTACGGTCGTCCGTATCACCGCGCCGGATGTTCACCTCCAAGGGTTCGTCATCCGCGGGAGCGGCACGAGCCACGACCATGAGGATAGCGGCATCCTCGTCCAGGCACCGCGTGTGGCGATCGTCGGCAATCACGTGCTCGATAGTCTTTTCGGTATTCAGCTCCTCGATGCACCGGATGGTCTCGTCCAGGACAACCTGGTCATCGGCAAGCCACTGCCCGAACCGCAGCGCGGTGACGGCATCAAGCTGTGGTACAGCCCGCGAGCTCGCGTCCTCGAGAATCACGTCCAGGACAGTCGCGACGTCCTCGTCTGGTACTCCGACGGCACGCTCGTGCAGGGCAATCGCATCGAACGCGGCCGGTACGGGGTACACGTTATGTACTCGAACGAGAGCACAGTGGAACGGAACATCCTGCGCGACAACTCGGTCGGAATCTACTTCATGTACGGCGCACGTCAGACCGTCCGCTACAATGCCTTCCTCCACAACCGCGGACCCTCTGGCTACGGTCTGGCACTCAAAGAGACCGACGGCGCGACCATCGAGGGGAACCTGATGCTGCACAACCGTGTCGGTCTCTACCTCGACAACTCACCGCTCTCCGACAACACGTCGAATCGGATCAGCGGGAACTGGATCGCCTACAACGACATCGGGCTTCTGGTGACGCCAGCGACACGACGCAACCTCATCACTGCCAACGTCTTCCTCGAGAACCTCGAACAAGCGGCTCCCCAAGGTGGTGGCACCCTTGCGCAGATCGCTTGGGCGGAAAACGGACGCGGCAACTTCTGGAGCGACTACGTCGGATACGATACCGATCGCGACGGCATCGGCGATCTTCCCTACACCAGCCGGGCACTGTCCAGCGTGCTCACCGACCGCGAGCCACTCCTCGCGTTCTTCCGGTTCAGCCTGGCGATGACCGCGCTCGACCTCGCCGTCCGCACGGTCCCTGTCTTCCAACCACCACCCCGGTTCGCCGATCCCGCTCCGCTCGTACAGCCGATGGACTGGCCACCGGTACCGTGGCAGGCGGGGTCACCAAGCCGATCAGGGGCGCTCCTCCCACTCAGCGTCGTCACTGTGCTCCTCCTCTTCTTCGCCCTCGGGCTGCGCCGACCGTGGCCGGCGGCAGTTGCAGCGACGCATACCCGCATGCGCACAGGGATGCCGGTATCGACGATCGATAAGCAGACCGCGATCTCGACGACCGTCGCGAGTGGTGAGCTCGCCGGAGCAGCGCCGATCATCGACGTACACGATCTCACCAAGCGCTTCGCTGACCGGGTCGTGCTGGACCGGGTGAGCTTCAGCGTGTTCCCCGGTGAAGCCATCGCCCTTTGGGGGCCGAACGGTGCTGGGAAGACGACGATCCTCCGCTGCCTCCTCGGACGGACGACGTTCGAGGGCGTGGTGAACGTCTTCGGGCGCTCGCCGTTGCGCGAGGGACCGGCAGTGCGAGCGCGTATCGGTTACGTCCCGCAGCAGCTACCGCTTCTCGATCTCTCGGTCAGCGAACTCGTGCTGACCATCGCCCAACTCCGCGGTGAGCCTCTTGAACAGGCTTGGCAGCGGCTCGAGCGCTTCGGCCTCCAGCAGGTCTGGTGGCAACCGGTGCGGACGCTCTCCGGCGGCATGCAACAGCGTCTCGCGCTCGCCTTGGCGACGATCGGTGACCCGCCGTTGCTCTTACTCGACGAGCCGACAGCCAATCTGGACACCGCAGCACGGGAAGACCTCCTGACCATCCTCGAGCAACTGCGCGACAGCGGACGCACGATCGTGTTCGCCTCGCACCGGCCGGACGACATCTGGCGACTGGCGACGCGGGTGTTGCGCATCGAGGCCGGTCGCGTGGTCGCTGAGGTACCAGTGACCCGGCGGCTGCAGCAGGACGGGCAGGTCCTGCTCGTACTCAATCTGGAACCGGACACCCTGCAGCCCGCCTGGCACCTCCTCACTGCGCACGGATTCACCGTGTACCGGGATGGCCAGCAGTTGCGCCTCGTCGTCCCAGCGAGCCGCAAGGGCGAACCGTTCTTCGTCCTCGCACGAGTCGGTATCGCCGTACAGGATTTCCATCTGGAGGAGTCCGATGGGTGGTAACACGCTCACCGTACTCACACGCAAGGAACTGCGCGATGCGCTCCGCAACCGCTGGTTACTCGCCGACGCTGCGGCGTTACTCCTCCTGAGCACGGCACTCTCGCTGCTCGTCTATCTCACCGGTGCGGCCAGTCCAGTGAGCGGTTTCGGCCGCACCGCAGCAAGCCTCGTCAACGTCATGCTTCTCCTGGTTCCCCTGATGGGGCTCACCCTCGGTGGTCTGGCACTGGCGGGGGACCGCGAGCGGGGCGCGCTCGAATTCTGGCTCACGCAGCCGATCGGGACCGGCACCTACTTCGCAGCGAAAGCGATCGGGCTCGGTGGCGCACTGGCAGCAGCAGTCATGATCGGCTTCGGTGCAAGTGCAGTGCTCCTCTTGCTGGTCGGTGCAACTGATCCATTCGCTTACCTCCTCCTTGCCGGGCTGACGGTCCTGCTCGCCTGGGCCTCCCTCACGCTGGGACTGTTCCTCTCCAGCCACTGTGCCCGGACGAGCACTGCTGTCAGCCTGGCACTCAGCCTGTGGCTCGTCATGGTTTTTCTCGGTGACCTCGGGCTGATGGGCACGGCGCTGGCTGTTCGCCTACCACCGAGCTGGTTGCTGGCTCTCGCGCTCGCGAACCCCGTCGAGGCGTACCGTATCGCTGCGCTTCGCTCGCTGGCTGGTTCGCTGGAGCTGCTCGGCCCGGCCGGACTCTATGCTGACGAGCGGCTCGGCGGCACCCTGCTGCTCGTTCTGTCCGGTGTCCTGTTCGCCTGGATCATCGCGAGCGCGGTCGCGGCCTACATGATGCTCCGCCGGGAGGTGCTGCGATGACCCGCCGCGCGTTTCTCGCTCTCGCGCTCGCCCATCTCGCAGCAGCTGCCTGTCGAAAGCGGGGCGAGCTCACCCCGCCCGACATCCGCTACGGGCGAGATACCTGTGCCGAGTGCGGGATGATCATTTCCGACCCTCGCTTCGCCGCGGCTGCCGCAGCAGCCAAAGGAGACGCTGTCTTGTTCGACGACATCGGCTGCCTCTTGCGCTACCGGGAGAAGCAGCCGCCCCAGTGGGTCGCGGTGTGGGTCCACGATTACGAGACCGAAGCCTGGTTGAACGCTGAACGTGCCTGGTATCTGGTCAGCCCGGCGCTCCGCTCGCCGATGGGCTACGGGATCGCTGCCTTTTCGTCAGTGGACGCTGCCCGGAGCCGCGAGGCAGCGCTCAACGGTGCACTTCTCAGCTGGAATGACCTCTCGCAACACCCGATCGAGCGGCCGCGCTGAGCGAAGCCACCGCACGCCCCGAGCCCCAGACGACGCACCGTACGGAGCTGCAGCCGCCCGGTATTCCCGAACCACGAAGGCCCACCCTGCTCATCGGTGCAAGGACCGACGAGACGGCGATCGGATGCCTCTCTTTTGCTCACGACACTCAACAGAATACTGAATCGAGATCCGTATTCCCGTAGACATCGCAGACACCCGGTGTACCATGAGATACTCTGTATATCGAAGGAGCTTCGGGCATGTCTACAGGTACGGTAGCCACTGTGAAGTGGGAGAGCGAAGGGGTCGAGGTATGCTCATCTGGCGCTCCGGTGTGCTCGCTGCAGTCATCGCAGCCATCATCAACGCGTTCCTCTGGCTCATCGCTCGTGCGGTGGGTGTCTCGCTGCGCGTCCAGCCGCCGGGCCAGACGGAAAGCGAGGTAGGGCTCCCCCAAGTAGTCGTCCTGACTGTGGTGCCGATCCTGGTCGGGACGGCTTTCTACAGCTTCCTACGACGCCGGACACAACGCCCTTTCCTGCTCTTTCTCATTCTGGCAGCGCTCGTCTTTGTCGTTCTCCTCGTCCCACCGTTCGCTGCCACCGAGCGTCCCGGAACCCGTTTTCTCCTCATCCTCATGCACGTCGTGGCCACCCTCGCTGTGCTGGCCGGTGTCTACCGGTTCGAACAGCAGCGCTCGCGGTTGTAGCACACGAGCACAGACGTTTTCGCAAGGAAGCGCACGACAGCGAGGAGTGCGCCCCGGCACTCTCACAGCGTGATCACCTGATCCGGCGGATGCTGCGCCAGTGCCGCAGAGAGATCGGGAAAGCAACCGACCTGCACCCCCTCGACCGTATCGACCGGCCGGCAGTCGGCCGGCTCGGCCCGGCCCTGGCCCGTCACCGGGTCGCACCAGCGTGGCTGTCCCTCCGCCAGGTGTCGCTCCAGCGCGCACATGTCGCACATCATGAGCACGATGCCGCGCTCCTTGGCTACCCGCGCCAGTCGCTCGCCGATCGGATCCCCACGACGGAGGACGAAGACGTTGTCATCGAAGAAGAACATCCCGACCACCTCGACACCGTGCGTTCCCGCCTCCAACTGGGGCAGGATCATCTGACCGAGTTTGTAGCTCGCCGCTCGTGGCGTCGCGAAGACATAGGCGACTCGCATGCTGCTTCCCCTCCTTCCTCGACCGCACTGCCTCGAAGGCTCACCGAATCACCGCTCGCGCGAAGCGTCGGTGAGCGCCCACGTCGCCGCAACAGCTCGTCAACCTGTTCCGGTACCTCCGACAACCGTCGACCATGCGATATCGATACGAGGTATCACTGAGTACGCTACGCACCCTCTTTTCGGCATGACCGGCCGCCCCATTCAGCTCCGCGCGGCCATCAACCGCCGCCAGGCACCGCGCCCGCGCACCATCGCTGCGACCAGGAGGAAGAGCATGGTCGCGACCAGGACGATCGCACCGCCGGAGGGAACGCTCAGGTAGTAGCTCAGGTAGAACCCCACCAGCGCCGCGACAGCACCGAACAGCACCGCCAGCGTCATCATGCTCGGCATGCGCCGCGCGACCAGTGCAGCCGTCGCAGCGGGCGTCACGAGCATCGCCAGTACCAGCACCACACCGACCGCTTGCACGGAGACGACGACAGTGATCGAGAGCAGCAGCAAGAGGAGCAGTTGCAGGGCGCCCACCGGCAGCCCCGCCGCCTCAGCCACGACCGGATCGAAGTGGGCGAACAGGAGTTCCTTATAAAACACGACCATGACGGTGAGCACCAACGCCCCTGCTGTCCCGATCATCCACAGATCGCGCGCCCGCACCGCCAGGATGTCGCCGAAGACATAGCTGAAGAGGTCGACCGTGTAGGTGCGGATACCGATCGCCATGAGGACGACGCCCAGGGCGAATACCCCACTGAAGACGATCCCGATCGCCGTATCGGTACTCAGTCCGATCCGCCGCGTCACCCAACCGATGCCGAGCCCGGCTGCGACCGCTGCTGCCAGCGCCCCGACGTAGAAGCTGAACCCAGCCAGAAAGGCGACGACGATACCGGTGAAGGCCACATGAGCCAGCGCATCGCCGATGAAGGCGAGACCTTTGAGGACCACGTAGCTCCCGACTAGCGCACAGATCGCGCCGACCAGGAGTGCTGCTACCAACGCGCGGAGCAGGAAGCCGTAGCGCAGCGGCTCGAGCAGGAGATCAACAACTCCGCTCATCCCCGTCCTCGCTCTCGACCACGATCACCCGGTCTCCGTAGCGCAGGAGCAAGAGGTGCGACTGGAACGTCCGGTTGAGGAGCGTTTCGGTGAACACCTCCTGCGGTGGTCCGTACGCGATCACCTCCCGATTGAGGAGGAGCACCCGGTCGAATCGCTGCGCCACGCACGAGAGGTCGTGAGTCGCGACCAGTGCCGTCTTCCCCTGCCGGCAGAGCCGCTCCAGGAGCTCGAACACGAAGTGCTGCGTCGGTGCATCGACCCCGCTCACCGGTTCGTCGAGCAAAAACAGGTCGGGCTCTTGAGCCAGCGCGCGAGCCAGGAAGACACGCTGGCGCTGACCACCGGAAAGCTCGGCGATCAGCCGGTCACGGAAATCGACCATCCCCACCTGTTCGAGCGCCCACAGTGCCAGCTCCCGATCGAGCTTTCCAGGCCAACGCAAGAACCCCAGGCGCGGATACCGGCCCATCAGCGTCACGTCGAGTACCGTGACGGGGAAGTCCCAGTCGATCGTCTCGCGTTGCGGGATGTAGGCGACGTCTGGGTTCGGCCGGGCCGGTCGGCCATCGATCAAGACGCGCCCCTGCCAGGGCGGCAGGAGACCGAGCAGCGAACGGAAGAGTGTCGATTTCCCGCTCCCGTTCGGGCCGAGTACGCCCACCAGCGCACCACGCTCCACCTGAAACGTGACGTCGCGCAGGACCGGCTCGCCGCGCCGGTATCCGGTAGTGAGGTTCTCCACGTGAATCACCGGCGTCGTGGTCACCCGCGCTGCCGCGTCCAGCGTGACCGTTCCACCCATCATCCACGCAACCCTTCGACCACGTTGGTCACGTTCTGGCGCATCAACCCCACATAGTCCATCCCCGGTGGCGCCGCATCGCTGTACAGCTCGAGGACGCGGACCCCCGCCTCCCGTGCGATCGTCTGTGCCAGCTTGGGATTGAACTGCGGCTCGACGAAGATGGCCGGTACCCCCTCCCGACGGATCCGCTCCACGAGCTGGGCGATCTCCTGCGGGGAAGGCTCGCGCCCCGGACTCAGGACGACCACACCGACCAGCTCCAAGCCATAGTGTGCGGCGAAGTGGGGAAATGCGTCGTGAAATGTCACCAGCTTGCGGCGCTCCGGTGGGATCGTCGCGATCTGCTCCTTGGCCCAGGCGTCGAAGGTACGGATCTCGCTCGTGTAGCGCTCGGCATTGGCACGGTACGTCACCGCGTGCGCCGGATCGACCTGCGCGAGCCCATCGGCGATCCGCTGGACGTACACGATGCCGAAATCCGGGTCCAGCCAGAAGTGCGGATTCACACCGTGCTCGTGCTCCGCGGTCGGCGCTTCGCCGACGTGCTCCTCTTCCTCGACCACACCAGGCGGGGGTTCCAACCCCTCCGACAGGACGACCACCCGCGCACGACTCCCGACCGCTTCCAGCTGCCGTTCCATCCAGGGATCCAGCTCACCGCCATTGTAGACGACGAGATCAGCTTCCGCGAGCTTGGCCACATCGCGTGGAGTCGGTTGGTAGGTATGCGGGTCAGTCCCTGGTGGCAGCACAGCACTCACCTCGACCAGGTCACCACCGACTGCTTCGACCATGGTAGCGAAGATCGGGAGGCTCGCGACCACGACGACACGCCGCGCACTCGACGGAGCCGGCGTGCCAGCCGGCGCGACCGAGCTTTCCGGTGATGCAGTCGGCATCCCCGCGCCGCGACAGGCCGCGAGCGCACCGACGAGGAACCCCACCAGGAGCAGTCGACGAACCGGCATCATCTACCCTCCACCCTCATGATACGTCGTCTCACCGGCAAGGCAGGCCGACGCACGCCACGCAGCACATGATACAGCGTATCAATTACACGCACAAGACCCCCGTGCGGAGTGCCAGTCCGCAGCCAGGGAACGCATCAGGAGGCAGCGCGCGCGTCTCGTTGGCAGGTCTGGCAGAGGCCACTCAGCTCGAGCCAGTGGTCGAGAATCCGGAAGCGCGTCTGGTCGGCGACATGGGTCAACAGCGGCTCTAGGTTGCAGCCCGCGAACTCGGCCACCGCACCGCAGCGGATACAGACCACGTGATGCCGGTGCCCGTCGCCGCTGACCACGTAGCGATGCACACCGGAGGGATGGTGGACTCGCTCGACGACGCCGAGCTCGGCCAAGAGGTCGAGGGTACGGAAAACCGTCGCGCGCCCGATGGTCGGCTGCCGGCGCCGCAGCGTCCGGTAGATTTCCTCCGCCGAGAACGGCTCGCGCTGCGTCAGGATACATTCCACGATCACCCGGCGCGGTCCGGTCACCCGCCAGCCTCGCTCGTGCATCGCTTCGAGGATCGTCTCGAGCCTCCGCATGCGCACCCTCGCTCGCCCCAGTATAGCGCCTGTCAGCGTCCGACGCGTCCGCCGCTCGCTCTTTTCGTCGTGTCTTGCACCGGTTATCCTCTCAAGGACGAGAACATCCGATGAGCTCGAGGGAGGAGTCGCGATGCATATCGAACTCGGCCGCCCGGTGATGAGCCGTGACGGGAAGCGGATCGGCACGGTCGACCAGCTCGTCCTCGATCCAGAAACGCGGGAGGTACAAGCGATCATCGTCCACCGCGGATTCCTCCTGACCGAGGACCGGATCGTCGATCGGGCCTTGATCGAAGCCGTCGCACCGGACGGGACGGTCTGGCTCTCCCTCGACGCCGAGCAGGCTGACGAGCTCCCGCAGTTCGTCGAGGCCGAGTTCGTCCGTCTCACCGCCGAAGAAGCCGCAACGGTTCCCTACGTCTGGCCGAGCGGAGGCGGGCTCGGCACCGTGCCGTTCGTCTGGGGTGTACCGACCAGCGGCCCGACGATCCCCGAACCGCGGATCGCGCCCTTCGATCCGACCGGTGGCACCTTGCCGAGTTCACCACCGCCGGTGGCCGAACCGGTCGAAACAGCGAGCAACCTCCCGCCGGAAGCGGTCCGGATCGACCGTGGGACGGTGGTCGTCGCGAGCGACGGCACGCGGCTCGGCAAGGTCGAGCACGTGCACCTCAACGAGGACGGCGAGATCGTCAGCCTGGCCGTCGACCCTGGGCTCTTCGGTGGCGAGCACCTGCACATCCCGGCAGCCTGGATCGCCAGCGTCACCGAAGACGAGGTGCGCCTCTCGGTCGACGCCGCTACGGCGCGGCGGGGTCGGCACTGACAAGCGTCATTTTCACGGCCGCTTTTGTCGTCTGTCGACCGAACCAGCGGGACTGCAGCCGTCATCTCCATCTGAATCCGCGGAGTCAGCTTCTTGCCGAAACGCAACGATCGGTAGACCGAGTCTTTCGCTTTGCAGCTCGCCAACGATCATGCGCGGACTCGCCATCGCCGCGAGCACGTACGCTAGCATCCCACTGTCGGGCCCACTCGTTGCACGATACAGTCCCCCACAACGGAACGCCATTCATCCTGCTCGCTTCCGGCCATACTGTCGACAACAGGGACACCAACAGGGCCCATTGCACTCCTACTCAATACCGGCCTCGTAGCGGTGTCGACATGATTCGCTCACACTCGAGACGGATACCGCCACAATCTCCTCATGAATGATCGCGCACGCGTTGAGAGGCTGTATGTGCCTTGTCACCAGACGCGCCTCAGTCGATCACTGTCAGGTCACGATAGCACACCGGTAGTGCCAGCCCAGAGCCCAACGACGCACGTCATCACAACGAGCCGCAACAAACCATCCCAACATGACGCTCACATGCTAGCTAGACCAACCCCTTACGAACCTGTTCGAGATATACAAACACCAGCCCTCTTCGTAGCAAAGCGTGAACCGCTTGATTGGCAAACGTCCGAAGACAGGAATAGCAACTACCATGAGGACCACAGCCACACCGGCCATCAACTTGTTCGTATGCATAGCGGAGGACTTGTTCAAGAACTGTCTTCTCTTTAAGGCGGGCAACGAGCCCACCACCAGCCGGAACGTCGTCGAACAAGACGACCGAAGGATAACCCGAAGCGAAAACTGGTACTCCGCCGAGTTCTGCCACAGGCACTTCCAAGGCCCTACTGAGCCCAGCCACAAGCACCGCAACCAAGCCATGGTTCAAGGCAACGAGATCACTTTCGGAGGAAGGAATGAGGAAATCGACACGTACAACGTCGGTGAGAAACGAATGTCCGAGCATCACGCGTTCGAATTGTCCGTCGCACTCCTTACCATCGCGACGGAGGTGCTGCTTCGAGCGTGCATCCCTTGCAGTTCCGCATTGTAGACAAATCTTGAATCCTTGCGCCCGAACTCCTTGACTCAGGACAACAACGGGTCTCCGCTCGACTGCTGCAACACGAATCACCGCGGGAGCACCATACTCGTCATAGTGGCTCGGCTTGGACTCTCCGAGGTCGACGAAGAACGCTAAGGGCAACGTTTGCCTCGGTCGTGCACGTGCTTGCTCCGCGCTGCCCCGCGGAACAAAAAAGCCAAAGATGGGTTGTACGTACTGCCCCTTGTGCCCAGTGCAACCACATGGCAACGGCGGGAGTTCAGCCTCGTCGCTGTAGTCGCGCTCAATGTAGCTCCGGTGCTGTTCACAATAGCGGAAACGACGTCGTGGTAATGCGCGAGCTGGGAGTATCTTCACTCCGCCCGACTCCCACTTCCACTTGTTAGCGATGACCGATTGCCCGGGCGCGTACTCGCTGATCGCGAAGCGGAGATCACGCGTCAATTCGACTCCCTTCGAACTATCTGGAACTGTTAGCTCGACGACATCGACAGGAAATCCGTACTTCGGTATCACTGCCTTGCGGGAGAGGAAGGACAAGACATCTTCTCGCGCGATAGTCTCAGCACGTCGATGAGCCCAATCTGCATCTTTGTACCGCCGCTCGTTCCGCGCCTGTTCCTCCAGCCCACGCACTGCACGGTAATCCTCACAGATCTCTGCCAGCGCACGATCGAGCACACCACCTGACTCGTTGACACCAGCGAGGAGTTGCTCCGCATTCACCACTTCAGGCGAGTCCTGGTCAAGGCAATCCCGCAGCACGGCCTGTATCTCATCAAGCAGATCGCGAAAGTGGGCCGTGATGAAGGCTCCAAGCTGGCCGCACAGCTCGCCAGGATCCCATCGCTCACCGACCATCGCCTCGACGTTACGGAAGCGTTCAGGGAAAGCTCGGAAGAAACGGGAAAAGACGACGGCATTCACATGCCGTTGGATCACCCGCCGACTCCAGTGACGAGGAACCATGGTGTGGCTTTCACCCTGCAAGAGACGCTCAGGGAACCGAAAGTGATAGAGATCGTGGGGACGCCGCCGACAGAATGTGACTACGAGACCAAGCTGCTGCCGTCGACCAGTGCGGCCAGCTCGCTGGGTGTAGTTGAACGGTTCCGGAGGGACGTTGCGCAGAAAGACAACATCGATGTCACCCAGATCAACGCCGAGTTCAAAGGTAGTCGAGCAGCTCAGGACATGAAGGTCACCACGACTAAAGCGGAGCTGATATTCTTGAGCCTTTTGTGTAGTTAGCTGAGCGGTGTGCTCTTCGACGAGAAACCGACGCGACTCCCCAGAGAACGATTCATATAACTCGCGATAAAACCGGGATTCCCCCTTTGAGGGAGAAGCCGGCTGCAGAGTACCGGGGCAACCGTAGCGTGGACACGGCCCCGCTCCAAGAAGAGCACTGGGACGCCCACAGCAATCGCATCGGTAGAAGCTTTGTTCATCACGCCGTGCAAGACGGAGCCAGAGCGGATTGAGCTGAAAGCCCTTTCCAGGATCGCGAATGAGGATTTTATCTTGCTCACGCAGCCCTTCTTCCTCACGACGCATCCATTCCCAGAACGATTGCAAGACTTCACCCGCTTTTGCCCGTGCCTCCTGTACCGAGAGCGATGGATTCTGTCGCCGCAAAAAGCGGACAAGGTAATCCACTCGCCGATTCGGGGATCCTCGCTCTACGCCATCCCAACTGACGACAGTCTTGTCTGCATCCGGAGAACCGATACGCACATAACGGCGATTCATCGGGAGATCATTTGCAAGTCTGGTATTGGGATCGAGAAGCTCAATCGCGAGAGAATCACTACGAATCAGCGAGAGCAGCAGAAACTCCGCAACCTCGACAGCTCGCTGATACTCGAGTTGCAAGAGCTTAGCCAGTATACTTTCAGGCAATCCCCTGAACCAAGGCCAGCCAAGGCGCCAAAATGCAATCGCAGCTGATTCGAGGGAACCGTTTTCCTCAGAAGACCGCAACTCTTGCAACAAGAGCTTCCAGAGCTCCTTCCTCCGCTCTCGGTGTGTACGATGGGCTGGATCGTCGAAGAGCTGCGGCAACAGCGCCAAGAGATCCTCGTGAAGTTCACGCAGTGAAAGGCCGTCTCGATCCTCTCCGTTCGTTAGTGACTTCAGAGCTTGAACGATTCCACGCCGGAGCGCGAGTTGCGACGCCCATTCGTCCAGCCGCACGGCAAAATACGCGGCGTCCTGTCGACCGTCCGCGAACGCGAGCATCTTTCGTCGCCCCTTCGGGAGCAGATCGAGAATCGTTGTGGCGATGACAGCCTGAACCCACTCACCACCGTAGACCAGCTCACGGACGGGATCAGAAGCAGCAACATTACAGACCAGACAGTACTTCAGTTCACCGGAATCCCGATCATGAGCTTCTTCCTCAAAGTACACAGGTATTGTCTCACCTTCACAACCTCGTGAGCACCGAGCTGACTTGCTGAGCGCCCCGCAAACAGGACACAGCCAGATATTCGGCTTACGATCCACCTCATCACTGTCAAGCGGCAGTAGATAGTCGATGCGATAACCGACACTTGAATAGTCTCGATTCGCCGCAATAAAACGATCGCCACTCACTTGCCCAACGAGATAGTGCTGACCGCAAAATCGGCAGAGCGCGAGCTCGAAGCATTTGGCCGATTCATCACTTTGATCTGATAGCGTCACTTGTAATCCTGGAACGTAGCGCACAAACGCTCCTTCCAACCCCCGCACGAAGATATGGAGACGAAGTGTCGATAGGAGCGACTGGCCGTCTCTTCCCGGCCGCTCTCCCAAACGACTCAAGAGCCTGAGCAGCTGTGCCTCGGCCCGCTGCCTTTCGACTTCTTCCGGAAATACCTCGTGCGCAACAGTGTCGAGCGGCCGCGGACCACCTTGCAGCGCGCTTGTAAGGCGAGATACATGCTCACCCAGCTCCCCCAAGTCCTCCCGGGGAAAGATCTCGCTCAAGTCGGCCCGCTGCCCCAGGATGATATCGTCCGGGCTGAACGGCTCCCCAAAGAGCCGCTCCGCAAACTGAGCTGCCTGCTGCTTCGCCTCTTGGCCAGTAAAAAGCGTAGCGCTGGTAGCGATACAGAACAGGCGATTGCGATTCCCCGCCTGGCGAAGCCGTACCTTCAACCGTCGTAATAGGAGCGCAAGTTCCTGACCACGGACGCCCGAGTACGTATGCACTTCATCGACAACAAGGAAGCGCCAGTGCCGTGCCGCCTCTCCGTCGAAGAGGGGACTATCCGTGGGACGTATGAGCAGATATTCGAGCATTGAATAATTCGTAATGAGGATATGCGGGGGTGTCGCGCGCATCTCCCTCCGAAAGACGAGCTCCCCATGGACAACGCGGCCATTTTCTAGGATTGTATGTGGTGTGCGTTCCTCCTCCCAATCCATTGCGGCTCGCCCTTTATCACGTTCGTCCTCCGGTGTATGACCGGTATACTGACCGAAGGTGAAATGGAACGGTGATTCCTCCTCTTTGAGGACACGCGCGATCTCTGCAAGTCTCGCCCGTTGATCGAACGCCAGTGCGTTCATCGGATAGAGGATCAGAGCACGCACGCCCGGACCGAGCGTTCCTCGGCACCACTCCTCATAGAGCGACAAAAGAATCGGTAGGAGGAACGCCTCAGTCTTCCCACTCCCTGTACCAGTTGCCACGACCACATTGTTGCCAGACCACACGCGGCGGAGTGCCTGCTCTTGATGGGAATACAGCGGCCGCTCACCATGCAACGCTGTCAAAAGAGCGGACAAGACATCTTGGCCCAATAACTCTCTAAAGAGAGCACGTGGCGGATTGCTCCTGTGATAACGCGGTGACAGCTCGACATACGGTTCACGAACCAGCTCGAGGCCCCGCAACGCGTCGGCAAACGAGCGACGAAGGACCGGATCTCGGAACGAAAACGCTGTCTCCAGAAAGGATTGATACTGATCACGTAGTCGATCGGCCAAATACCAGAGAGCGCCCGAATGCATAGTTCCTCACACCCTCCGTTCAGCAAAGCTCGACGAGTTGAGGAGCATGATTGCATAAATGACTCGGGGCGTCTTGGATATCAATCTCGAGTGCACAATACCGACAACGCCTTTTGTCACCAACCAGCGCCTTGATCATTCCCTCGTCGTCCTGTCCTCGCTCAAGAACGCGAATTTTCACCGTAACAGGCTCCACATTCGTTCCTTGGCGAGCCCGTGGGCACTCGTACAACTGGTGCGCACTCACAGCAGTATTGCCATTCTCAGCCCCGTATTCCGGAAACCCCTTCCCACAGTATCCGCAGACATACACTCGGTCAGGAAGCAGCTTCCCCTCGCGTTCCCAGATCTCGATTGCCGATATTTCGTTGAAACATTCTGAAAGGTGTCGGACAGCGGCATGATGGAGAATCGCTTTTTGCTCTCGGGCACGAAAACCACACAACCGGCATTGGTAGCGCAGATCGAAGCGACCAATTTCCAGCGTGCCTTTGGCATGCTGGAGAATGACTGCGTACTCACCAGTTTGTTCGGGAATCAAATGCTCAAGCTCTCGTAACGGCAGACGATAGAAATGCCCATCTTTTACAACCATTCGCTCAGGAAGAGCCATGCCTTGATTATTTCGGTTACATTGCGCTATGCACACCGCAACCTTGTTACCCCTCAAGGACCACGGAACCCAGATCCAGACAACTTTCTTCGAAGTGGCAGCGAAGTCCGACCGCTGAAGCTGGAGCACCTCGACACCCCACTCATCTCCAACTGGAGGTTGCTCACCCTCCCCGAGTGCCCAGACTGCTCGCCCCAGATCCACGCCGAGAAGAACAGAGTTCCCAGAAGGCGCATGCACCCTCCACTCGAAGAGATCCCACCATTCTGGGCGTGCTTGACGCTGGTGCGGACGGATGACAAAGGCGAAGGGTTCGGCACAGGATAATTCGACACTGCCGTCGACTGCTTCGACACGGAAATTGGGATCGAGGTCGAACTCGACCCGAACGGAACCATCGCTGAGCGAGGTTCGTGATACCTTTTTGAGCCCAACAGCAAGACGGAAATCCCTGCTCACCACCAGCCGCTGGTTTCCATCGTAGCATCGGACAGCAAAGCGCCCCGCACCGATACCCCTCAGCTCAGCCCGGATATCGTCCGGGATCTCAGTTTCGTCACCGGATACTTCCCAGGAACAGGAGAATGCTCGAGAGCCCCGCTCAAGTCGTATGACGACCGCGCGAACATCCGCGAGCAATTTGCCCCAGCCGATTTTGGACACATCGAAAAAGGCGTGGTAGCGTTCGTCCACCCCATCCACCGGATGACCCACAATCCAGAGCCCTCGTTCGGATGGCCGGCGGAGGGGCATCACTCGCGCGCCGATGTTCAATTTCTCAGTCGCATGAGCGCCCGCGAAATAGTAGGCCGACCAACCAGGAAGCGCAATCGTCTCTTCTTCCATGCCATACGCAGTCTCTAATCTTCCCTGCACTATTATGAGATATGCTTGTCCTGCTTCCAACTCGTCGTCTTCGACAAGACTTCCTTCTGTGGGACTTTCGAGGCGAAAGAAGTAGCAAGAGTCGCTCAGGGGAGCGTAAGACAGCTCCCACCCTTGATTACCTGACACAACCACCTTGGAATCACTACGCAGTGGAAGGAAGGTCTCAACAATACGCTCAGGCTCGAGCGGCTGCCCGTCCTGGAGGAAGATGAGATTATCGTCGAGTGGCTCGAACCCAACCACCCACCCCCGCTCCTCACGGCGACATCGAACGAGGAACGGTCGCTCATCAACACGTTGAGCAGATGGGCGCCGTGGTCGCTGCCTCGGTTCCTCCACAATCTCGCGTCGCGGTCGCCCACCCCGTCGCTCTGGCGGTCGGCGCCCCCGGTGGGAATCCTGTTGTTCAGTAGTCTCTTGCCACAGGTCGTTCACGTCGGACACTTGGCTCTCGGGCACATTTTCCACTGGCTGCTGCGGGACAGGAAGAGTAGGCACAGACTCAATGACTATGTCTCCACCACGATCTTCACTATCACTGCGCTCTGCGAGTACGTATTCACAATTATCATCACTATGTTGTGTATACAAGAAACTTTCATCACTTTGCTCTTGGACGGGAACTGCTCCGGCATCTCCCTCTTGCCACACGCCTCGGCATGCAGCAGAGGTCGCCGGAGACGCGTCTGAGTCTCGGTCGGGCAACACGGTCAACAAAGCACCGTCACTGAGACCTTTCGTGGAATCCGCGATCACCGCGGATCTCTCAGCTCCTTGGACCGCATGATGCGCCTCGGAACCGGGGACCATCTCTCGTACAGGTGTTGCCTTCCTCTGGCGCTTGCGCTTCCCACGAATGACCTTCGCCAGAAGCACAGCCCCGATCCCCATGGCGAACGCTGCGGCAACTTGCCCGAAGGATAGCCATGCTCTCGCTCTCCGCATCATGGGCCTCCGGTGCTGTCACACGCTCTCCTGTCAGAGAGCCTGCGCTGAAACTTGACCTACCCCTGGGTATAATCGGCCATAGTATTCCACAGGTTCACCATGACAACACAGCCGCACACCCGCTCTGGTGACACCTGCGACGCTCACGAGAGCGCGTCAAGCGGCCAATCGACACTCGATGCGAAGGAACGGGACTCCCGAGCGAGGCCAGCCCGGCACTGTCAGTCGGCACGCAAAAAAAACACGAGGCGCTCCAGAATTCGAGTTACAGATAGATTTGAGTAATTTCCACGAAGCGACGCGATGATATGCTTCACTAACAGTGCTCAATTCTGGCGCAAGAAACCATCGGTGAGCTATAATGAAAATACTATATTCCTATCATGCGATATCTGTTGAGCAGACCAATCATCTACACCGAACCGATCAATTCTCAGACCCAAAATCTGGCAAGATTGTGCCGTTCGTTCCTCACAACAACCGCGGAGACAGAGGACGAGTCGGTCGACATACCTGCCCGCTCACCCCTCCCACTCCGGCAGCGTCGAGCGCGCGAGCGTGGCGTCGAACTCCTCGTAGGCGAAGTAGCCGAGGAGTTCGTAGAGCTCCGCCCGCGACTGCATCGCATCGACGAACCGCCGTGTCGTCCCCTCCACAGCCAGTGTCCGGTAGAGCTGCTCCATCGCCTTCGCGGCGACTCGCAACGCCGAGACCGGAAAGAGCGCGATCCGGTACCCCCACTCCGCCACTTGTGCTGCGGTAAAGGCTGGCGTCCGGCCGAACTCGGTCAGGTTGGCGAGGAGGGTGACACCAGGCAGCGCTGCTGCCACCTCCCGGAACGCTGCCTCGTCCGGCAGCGCCTCGGGAAAGATGGCGTCGGCACCGGCTGCCAGATACCGTCGCGCCCGCCCCACCACCCCCTCCACCCCTTCCTGCTCGTAGGCATCGGTGCGGGCGATAACGTAAAGATCCGGCGCGACTTCCTTCATCGCCCGCACCTTGTGCTCCAGCTCCTCCGGCGGCGCGAGCAGCTTGGCCGTGAGATGCCCACACTTCTTCGGCTGCTGTTGATCCTCGATCTGTACCCCAGCCACCCGCGCCTCGGCGAGCTCCCGCGCGGCCCGCGCCGCGTTGAGCACCCCGCCGTACCCGGTATCGATGTCGACGATCAGCGGGAGCTCGGTCGCTCGCACGATCTCGCGTGCCCGCTCGACGACTTCCGCCAGCCCCACCAGACCGAGGTCGGGCAGGCCTCGACTGGCCGTGAACGCGGCCCCGGAGAGATAGAGCGCCGGGAATCCCGCAGCACGAGCCAAAAGCGCTGAGAGTCCGTCATAGACGCCCGGCAGGACGACCAGCCCCGCAGCGACCGCATCGCGGAACGCCTGTGCCAGCTCCTGCTGGGGACGCGGCTGCTGGCGGATCCAGCTCATCGCTCACCCCCGGTGCAACGCGTCCAGGAAACGATCGACCGGCCAGTCGGGGAACGCCGGATCGTCGAGAAGGAGCGTTTCCAGCGCTCGCGCCCGGTACTCGGGAAAGACGAGCCGCAGCGCGCGCGCCAGCTTCTGGCGCAAGAGCGGCAGCCCCTCGGCCCGGCGGCGCGGGTGCCCGATCGGATACTCGACTACCACCCGCTCGCTACGGCTTCCGTCGCGGAAGACGACCTGGACGGCATTGGCGATCGAGCGCTTGTCGGGATCGAGATAGTCGCGACTGAACTCCGGGTTCTCGACCACGCGCATCTTGGCGATCAGTTCCGGAATGCGCGGGTCGGACGCGATCGGCTCGAGGTAGTGCTCGTAGCGCAGCTCCCCATACAGCAGCGCGACCGCCGTCATGTACTGGATCGAGTGGTCGCGGTCGGCCGGGTTGGCGAAGGGCCCCGGCTTGTCGATGATCCGCTTGGCCGACTCCTGCGTCTCGATCACGATCTCAGCGATCTCGTCGAGCCGCTGGCGCACCAGCGGGTGCAGCCGCAGGGCTGCCTCGACGGCCGTCTGACCGTGGAACTCGGCCGGGAAGGCGATCTTGAAGAGCACGTTCTCCATCACGTAGCTCCCCAGCGGCCGTGCCAGCACGACCGGTTGCCCCCGGAGCACCACGTCCTGGAACCCCCACTGCGGCGCACTGAGCGCGGTCGGATAACCCGGCTCACCGCGCAGCGCCAGCCAGGCCAGCCGCACCGCCCGGCTGGTCGCATCGGCTGCCGCCCACGACTTGCGCGGCCCGGTGTTCGGGTAATGCCGGTAGGTCCGGAGCGCTGGGCCGTCGACCCAGGCATTGGAGAGTGCGCTCACCACCTCGTCGAACCCGCCACCGAACAGTGCCGCGGCGACGGCCGCCGAGGCGACCTTGACGAACTGCACGTGGTCGAACCCGACGCGGTTCAGGCTGTTTTCCAGCGCCAGCACGCCCTGGATCTCGTACGCCTTGATCGCCGCCGTGAGGACGTCACGCACCCGGTAGGATAGCTCGCCCCGCTCCCGCCGCTGCCGGCTCACGAAGTCGGCGACCGCCAGGATGGCACCGAAGTTATCGGACGGATGCCCCCACTCCTTGGCCAGCCAGGTGTCGTTGTAGTCGAGCCAGCGCACGAGCGCACTGATAGCGAACGCCGCCTGCACCGGATCGAGCACGAGCGCAGTTCCCGGCACCTTGACGCCATGGGGCACGATGGTACCTGGCGCGACCGGACCGATCAGCTCGGTACAGTCCGGGTGGAGGAGCGCCTCGCAGGCGCAGGCCAGCGAGTCGGCCAGCGCCAGCCGTGCCGTCTCGTAGGCGACCGGACTCGCGATCTCGGTCTCCAGGACGTACCGCGCGATCTCCACCAGGACCGCATCGGGCGCTGGCCGCGCCCCACTTCCCGCCTCCCCCACGGTCTGTCGCTCCCTTCACTCGCTCGTCACTCACGGCTTGAGGCCACGCGGGCCGGTGTAGAGCACCCGCGGCCGGAAGAGCCGGTTGTGCGCGTGCTGCTCGACCACGTGCGCGACCAATCCGGCCGTGCGCGCGGCGAAGAAGATCGGCGTATAGAGGTCGATCGGAATACCGAGCACCCAGTAAACCGGCGCCGCATAGTAGTCGAGGTTCGGGAAGAGTCCTCTCTCCTCGCGCATCACGTCCTCGCCACGCTGGCACATCCGCACCAGCTTCTCCCCTTCCGGGTCGCCTTTCTCGGCGACCAGCTGGGCCAGCGTCTCCTTGAGGAGCTGAGCGCGCGGGTCCATCCGCCGCATGTAGACGCGGTGGCCGAAGCCCATGATCCGCTCCTTGCGGGCGAGCTTCTCGCGGATCAGCCGCTCGAGACCGTCCTCGTCACCAGCCTCGAGCAGCATCTCCATAACCGCCTCGTTGGCACCACCGTGGAGCCGCCCTTTCAGCGAGGCGACCGCACCCGTCAGTGCGCCATAGAGGTCGGCCAGGGTCGAGGCGATGACGCGAGCCGCGAAGGTCGAGTTCGGCAGCTCGTGTTCGGCATAGGCGATCAAGGTCTGGTCGAAGGCCCGCACCTCGGCCGGGCTCGGCTGGCGCCCGGTGATCATCCAGAGGAAGTTCTCGGGATAGGAGCGGCGCGGATCGGGCAAGTTCGGCTCGCCCCCCTCGGCGACGCGGAGCAGGTTGGCGACGATCGTCGCCGACTGCGCGATAACCCGGAAGCCACTCTGCCGGTCCTGCTCGGGGTCAGCCGAGTTGGCCGCCGGGTCCCAGCCGCCGAGCGCCGAGACCGCCGTCCGCAGGCGGTCCATCGCGTCCATCCCGGGCGGGAGCAGCCGCAGGATCTGCCAGATCTCCGCCGGAACGCTGGCGACCGCGAGCAGCTGCCGCTCGAGGTCAGCCCGCTCGACCGCATCGGGCAGGTGACCGTTTACCAGAAGGCCGACAACGTCCACGTAGGTCCGCTGGCGCGCCAGGTCGAGGAGGTTGTACCCGCGGACGACGATCTCCTCGTGCTCGACGTCGAGGTAGGAGATCGCGGTCTCGGTGGCGATGACCCCCTCCAGCCCTGGCCGGTACTCCACAGCACCCATGGTGCGCCTCCTCGCAACGCACGAACACCGGTCTCTTGGCTCCATTCTAACGCCACGGTAGGTACCGGCGCGCGGTCACCCGACGAGCAGCGCGGTACTCACGTCCATCGCGGCCTCTCGGGACTCCGTCAGCATCCGGGTCTGTCCACGGGGGTACAGATGTCGACGCACGCGCACCAGCAGGGACGGGCCGGCTGTCGCGCCGGTGAAAGCGGTGCGGCACCCATGCTCCCGCTCTCTGGAGCGGCCACATGGGGGTGCGTGACGGTAGGCAGGCGACTCTGCAGCACGCAGAAGAGCCGGGTACGCGAAAAGACCCCGCGAGACGCACGTAGCCCCTTCCCGCGTGCGCTCCTGTGTACCGGATGGAGGACTGGCGAGAAGCGAACCAGGCGAAACGCTTCCCCGGCTCCCACAGCGCTCGTCGCCAGGAACGACTGGGCGAGCGGGGATCAGCCCGCCCTCAGGCGACCCAGCGCTCCTGCACGCGCTCCCACCCCTCGCTGCGGACCGACTGCTCGTCGGCCTCGACGACCAGCACGCCGTCACGCTGGGCCAGAAGGCGAGCCTCGTCGGTCAGCCGCGACCCTAGGACGACCGGTACCGCCGTCAACCCGGCGGCGCGGAGCAGCGTGGCCCACTCGAGGACACGGTCGACATCCCGCAGGTCGATCACCCAGGAAACCTCGACGACCAGCCAGACCTCGCGTGCATCGTCGGTGCGGAGCCTCCCCCGGACGAGGAGATCGGCATCCAGAAGCCGATCGAACGCCTCGTCCCCGAGGCGTCCTCGGAACTCTTGCTCCCATTCCCCCGGCGGCCTGACGCGCATACCGCGGACCAAACGACCGAGCCACGAGCTCAACCGTTGCTGGGCACGCAACTCGAACACCTGCCCGAGGGCCGCGTCGACCCGTTGCGACAGCCGGTCGAGCCGCTCCTCCAGGACGCGGACTGCCTCGCGGAGCTCACCGACTTCGCGCGTCAACGCGAGCAGCTGCCGCGTGTGCTCCTCGACGATCCGCCGGAGTTCTTGCAATTCCTTCGTGTGCTCCTGGAGTTGCCGCGTGTGCTCCTCGGCGGTGCGCCGCAGTTCGCGCAGCTGTTGGCTATGCTCCTGGAGTTGCCGCGTGTGCTCCTCGGCAATGCGCCGCAGTTCCCGCAGCTCCTGCGTATGCTCCTGGAGTTGCCGCGTGTGCTCCTCGGCAATGCGCCGCAGTTCCCGCAGCTCCTGCGTATGCTCCTGGAGTTGCCGCGTGTGCTCCTCGGCAATGCGCCGCAGTTCCCGCAGCTCCTGCGTATGCTCCTGGAGTTGCCGCGTGTGCTCCTCGGCAATGCGCCGCAGTTCCCGCAGCTCCTGCGTATGCTCCTGGAGCTGCCGCGTGTGCTCCTCGGCAATGCGCCGCAGTTCCCGCAGCTGCTCTCCTTGCTCGACCAGGAGCTGCTCCACGCGTGCCAGCCGCTCCGGCACCGTCAAGAGTTCCTCGGTCAAGAGCAGGCGTCGCAGCTGCGCCCGCCACTCCGGATGCAGCTCCAGCAACCGAACCAGATCCTCGAAGTCCTGGACCGTGAAGGCCACAAACCCCTCCTCGACGTGCACAGCATACCACAGCGACGCGCCTGTGCCTACCGTATCCTCAGGTCGAATGCACCGTCTCCTGCACTCCCGCCCGCTCCCCGTAACACGCAGACCCGAACCGGCGAGCCTGTAAGCGGCCAGCCGGGCGTGTCACGACCAGCGCCTGCCGACCCACTTGACGCAGCAGTGAAGACAAGGTACTCTATAGTGCAAAGTACTCTATTCTTCTGTCTCTACGGAGGAGCACGCACGATGCAACCGGAAGACATCCGAGCGGCCCTCGCCACGATCGCCCGCACCGAGCAGATCGTCCGCCGCACGGTCCTCCGCTGGACCGTCGCTCCGACGCTCGTCACCTGGGGCATCGTCTGGCTGGTGGGCTATCTCGGCACCCTCTTTCTCGCTCGCACCGCGCTCACCTACCTCTGGGCCGGACTCGTCACGCTCGGATTCGCCGTGACGTTCGGCTTGCAGGTGTTCTACGAGCGGCGCGTCCGCTCACCGCTCGGGCGCCGCATCGACCTGTCCTGGCTGGTCGCGAGCGGTTACCTCGCTCTCTGGTCCTCGCTCCTCTTCCCGCGCGATCCGCATGTCGCCAGCTTCGTACTCGTGACCGGTATCATGGCGGGATACGTCCTCATCGGCATCTGGCTGACGCGCCTCATGCTGGTCCTCGGGCTCTTCGTCACCGCTGTCGCGACGATCGGCTTTCTCCTCGGCCCAGCTGCGTTCGCACTCCTGGTCGGCCTTCTCGGAGGCGGCGCACTGCTCGCCGGCGGTCTCTGGCTCTGGTGGAGCGGGCACGATGACGCTCGATGAACTGATCCACCAGCCGACACGCCTGCGCATCATGGCTGCCCTCGCGGCCCTCGCTCCAAACAGCGAGGTCGAGTTCACCTACCTGCGCGACCTCCTGGAACTCACCGACGGCAACCTCTCGGCCCATCTCCTTCGGTTGGAGGAAGCGGGCTACGTGCGCAGCCGCAAGACCTTCGTCGGACGGAAGCCGCGTACCTACGTCGCGCTCACGCCGCGGGGCCGGGCGGCCTTCGAGAGCCACCGTGCAGCCCTGCTCGCCCTGCTCTCCGGCCAAGCGCCCCAACCCGACGGCACACCCGGCACCACCGACCGGTCGACCGAACAGACAGGAGGGACGGCGTGAACGTCATCGAAGTCGAAGGGTTGCGGAAGGTCTACGGTTCGACCGTAGCGGTCGATGGTGTGAGCTTCCGGGTCGAGGACGGCGAGATCTTCGGTATCGTCGGGCCCAACGGTGCCGGCAAGACGACGACCATCGAGTGTCTCGAGGGCCTGCGACGTCCGGATGCCGGTGTCGTGCGCGTCCTCGGTCGCGACCCGGCCCGCGAGCGTCGGCAGCTCGCCGCGCACATCGGCGTCCAGCTCCAGGAGAGCGCGCTCCCCGACCGCCTCCGCGTCGGTGAAGCCCTGGCGCTCTTCGCCGCTCTCTACCCGCGCTCCCGGGACGGCCGCGAACTCCTCGCCCAGCTCGGTCTGGCCGAGCAACGCCGTACGCCCTTCGGCAAACTGAGCGGCGGGCAGAAACAGCGCCTCTTTCTCGCCCTCGCACTCGTCCATGACCCGGCTATCCTCTTTCTCGACGAACTCACGACCGGCCTCGACCCCCACGGTCGGCGTACCGTCTGGGAACTCATCCGCTCGCTCCGTGCGCGCGGCAAGACGATCCTCCTGAGCACCCACCTCATGGAGGAGGCCGAGGCGCTCTGCGACCGCGTCGCGGTCTTCCACCGGGGCCGCATCGTCGCGCTCGACTCACCCTCGCGCCTCATCGCACGCACGGTCGGGAACCTGCTCGTCACGCTCCGGATTCCGGACGGCAGTGCAGTTCCCCGGCTGTCCGCCATTCCGGGCGTCCGCGGTACGGAGTACCGCGACGAGACCCTTACCGTGTATGCCGAAGACGACCGCGCGGTCGCTGCCGTCGTGCAGCAGCTCGTCGAGCAGGGAGTCCCCCTCCGCGAGCTTCGAGTCTCGAGTGGCCGCCTGGAGGACGCCTATCTCACCCTGACGGGTACGCCGCTGGTGCGAGAGGAGTCGTGAGCCATGCGTGGTCTCGTTCGCCTGATATGGCTCGAGTTTCTCCTGCAGCTCCGCGAACCCTTCGCCGCCTTCTTCCCGCTCGCCTTCCCACCCCTGCTTATCCTCCTGTTCGGCAGTATCTACGGTAACGAGCCAAAACCTGAGTTGGGTGGGCTGGGCACCATCGACGTGACTGTCCCAGGCTACATCGCGCTGGTGCTGGCGACCGTCGGGATCTTCAACTTGCCCATCTCGCTGGCCAGCTATCGCGAGCGCGGCTTCCTGCGCCGCCTCGCGGTCACCCCGCTGTCCCCGTTCGCCATCTTCCTCGCGCACCTCGTCTCACTCGCGCTCCTCACGGTCTGCGGCATCCTGCTCCTCGTCCTGGTCGCGAAGGCCGGCTATCATCTCCGATTCCCTGGTTCGCTGCCGAGCGCGATCGCCGCAGGGATGGTCGGTGGTCTCGCCCTGTACGCCTTCGGCTTCGCCCTGGCTGCTCTCGCACCGACGGCACGCACGGCCCAGGTCGCCTCGATGCTGCTCTTCTACCCGATGCTCTTCCTCTCCGGCATGGCTCTCCCGCGCGAGATCCTGCCCGAGCGCGTCCAGCAGGTCGCGACCGTCTTCCCCGCCACGCCGGTGGTGACCGTGCTCCGCGCTGCCTGGGAGAACACCGCTTGGTGGCAGCACGAGTCGCAGGCGCTCCTCGTGCTCGCACTCTGGACGATCGCCTCGCTCGCCGTCGCGGCCTGGCGCTTCCGCTGGGAGTGACGGACGCCGCGCGTCCACAACCACGACCGCTTGACAGCCTGGTTCCCTGCCGGTACCTTGGTCCTGTCGGCATTGCAACCGGGCGCGCGGCAGAGCGTACGCGCCCGTTCGTCCAGGGAGGGTGGTGCGCGATGCCAGCGCGACGGTGGCTTTCGGTCCTCGGTCGTCTCTTCCTGCTGCTCAACCTCACTTTGCCCTTTTTCACCGCCCACGCCGCGACACCGCAGCAACTGCCGACGACGCTCGTCGTCCCGTTCCTGCCCAACGGCGAGCACTACGGCGACACCGGCCCCTGGTACGGCACGATCGCCCTCCAGAATCCGGAAAGCGTGCCGCTCGACCTTACCCTCCGCACGACCAGCGGCGCCGAACTGAAGACCGTCCGCGTCGAGCCACACGCGCACGCCACCGTCACCGCGAGCGAACTCTTCGGCACCTGCCGGCGATACCCTGCGACCGTCCGGCAACACACGACCGACGGGCTCGACCGGGTCGACCTGCCGACCGCAGCCCTGCACGTCGACCGGGTCGAGATCGCGGGCTACCAGCCCGGCATCGACTACACCTGGGGCGCGCTCGCCGGTGAAGTCTGGATCGACTGGTCACCGCCCGGCTGGGAACCGGAGGGCCCGTACACGGCGATCATCGTCGATTGCCCCGACGGACAACCCGTCGTCATCACGGCGACGGCGCCCGTCGACGCCCTGGCCTCCGATACCACCGCCTGTGTCGCTCGCACGGAACCGGTGGAACTCGCTGCCGTCAAGGGTGCACCCGACACCGCCGATGCCGTCCTGCTTCCCAAAGGGATCGGTCCGGTCACGGTGGTGGAAGTGCGCTACGGTACCCGCTATGCCGGGAGCCTCGGCCTGGCCGATCCGACCGCCCTGGACACCAGCGGACGCTGGCTGGCGACGGTGAGCGGCGACGCGATCACGATCGACTGGGGCGCTGCCCCCTCGGACGACGACGGCACCATCCCCACCGGCGCCCGTTACACGGTGATCGCGCACGTCCGCGAGACGATCTGCCGCGAACCCCGTTTCGCTGCCCAGCTCTTGCTGACGGCCGGCCAGCCAGCCGGTGCCGACGGCGTCACCGACGGAGCGACGCTCGTCTCCAGCCTCCCGGTCGCTCCCGCTCCTGATCCGGCGAGCCTGCTCACTGTCCCGCTCGTCCAGTGGCACAACGGGTGGACGACGGTGCTGCACGTCGCCCACCGCGGGCTCCAGAGCTGCGGGGTGACAGTCACCATCCGCGACGGCGCTGGCCTCGAGAAGTGGTCGGGAAGCCGGACGCTCGAAGCGGGGCAGGTCTGGCACCTGGACCTCCGGGAGGCCTCGCTCGCCAGCGGCTTCCTGGGCAGCGCCTGGATCCGGAGCTCCTGCGGGGCCCTCGCCAGCGCCGATCGGATCAAACCGAGCCACCAGCTCGCCCTGAGCGCGCTGGCCGTCGAGGCACGGACCGGGCCGACCGACCTCCTCGTGCCCATCATCTACGCCGCCCACAGCGGCTGGAACACCGGCCTCGCCTTCACCAACCTCGCCCAGGCTCCGGTCACCGTCGACCTCGTCTTTGTCGATCCGACGGGTGCGCCGGTCCGGACCGAGCGCCGGACGCTCGCCCCACTCTCCCAGGAGATCCTCTACCGGCCCGACCTCCCACCGACCGTGGGGATCATCGGCAATCCCACCGCACCGATCCCGGCGCTCGCCACGCTGCATATCCGGGCGACCGGTCCTATCGGCGTGCTGGCCGACACCGTCAAGTACACACCGACCGGTGGCCGCGCCTTCACCTTACCAGCTGTCGCACCGGTCGCTGCCGGCACCAGCCTCCTCTTCCCGCTCGCCCTCGCTTCCGCTCCCGGTGACGTCACTGGTCTCGCGGTCGCGAACGCCAGCACCGTGCAGGCGCCGACGACCGTCGAGCTCTGGCCGCTCGATACACCGACCCCGCTGCGCCTCTCGTTCGTCCTTCCCGGGAGAGGGCTCGGTATCGTCTACCTTCCCGAGCAGCTCCGCACGCTCACCCGCTTCGCTGGCACCGCCATCGCCTGGAGCGATGCCGGGACGCTCGCCGCCGCCGGGATGCAGGTGAACGAGACGATTCCCGGTGACGGCGCAGCCGGTACCCCGCTCGCACCGGGCTGGGTTCCACCTGTCCTCGGTGTGCAGCTGCTACCGACCTGGGACGGGCTCGGTCTGACCGGCCAACCGGACGTCGCGCTGGGCGCAACCGGGCTCCCCGGCACGCCGCTCGTCATCGAGGTGGTGAGCGGCACGGCGACGCTGGGAACGGACGCCGGTTGCGCTACGACGACGCCGCTCCAGTTCGCCGGTACCGGCACGCTCGAGCGGACACTCTGGCTCTGTAGCGTCAGCTGGGGCGACGAACCGACGTTCACGGTCCGCCTCTGGTGGGACCGCGGGACGACGCCAGGAGCAGTCGACGCCGCTGACACGCTCGTCGGCGAGGAGCTGGTGCGCCTGCCGCAGTGAGCCTGGCGCACCGGCGCGATGGATCGGCGGCCGCCGACCTGCTCGGCCCACCGGACCAGCGAGACCGCGGCGCGCACGGGTCATGCCTCGGTGGCGTGTCCGGGTAGGGTAGATCGAGACGCCACAGGGACGACCGGCTGGCACGCTGTCGACGGTACACGACGGCACCCGATCCGGAGACCACCGCTGTTCGCGTCCAGCTCGGGCACGCCCGGCCACGAACGCGTCAGACAGGTGTGACGCCCCCGGCGGACCGGAAACCGGCCACGTCCCTGCACTCCCGGCGCAGCTAGGCGAGGCAGTCCGCGCCCACCGGGAACGCGTTTCGTGTCCCAGCACCCGCGGTGGCCGGCAGACCGGCCCCTCCCCACCACCAGTCCACCGGCATCCCTGGGGTCGCACCGAAGCGACGCGACGGTTCGGGCGTGCCCGCCTCACCCGTCCGGGAGCACCGGGAACCACCACCATCCCGGCGCAGCCGGTACGACCCACGGGTGGACACGCGACGCTGGAACCAGCGTCGCGCGCGACGTTTCCCGCACCATCGGATCTGCTGTCCAGCGATCCGCTACGACGCACGGACTGCCGCCGCACACGAGCGCTCCGCGCCTCACCCGGAACCTGGCGGATAGCGGTCAGTCGTCCGCCCCGCCCGCTGACTTTTTCCCGGCACCCTTGCCGTGCTGCTCGGCCGCCTCCCGCACCTGCGCCCCGTGGTTGTCCCGCGCCGTCTCGGAGACGCCAGGTACTCCGTCGTCCGCAGGCTTCGCTTTCGCCGCTTCGGAGACAGCTCGCCCGTGGTTGTCCCGCGCGACCGTACGCACCTGCTCGCCGTGGTTCCCCTCACCGTCGTGCGACTTGGCGACCTCCGACACGGCCGCGCCGTGGTTCTCCCGGGCGACCTCGCGCACCGGCGACTCGGTGGGTTCGGGTTCTGCCGTCGGCGACGGCTCGACGGTTTCCGTCGGCTCGACGGTTTCCGTCGGCTCGACGGTTTCCGTCGGTTCGACCGCCTCGGTCGGCTCGACGGTTTCCGTGGGCTCCACCGTTGCGGTCGGCTCGGTCACCGGCGAGGGTTCCACGGTCTCGGTCGGTTCGGCAGGCACCGTCGGGGTCGGCTCCACCGTCGGCTCTCCCGTCGCTGTGGGCTCGGCCGTTGCGCTCGGCCCGACGGTTGCCTCCATGAGCATCTGCTCGCCGGGCGCGGCAGCCTGTTGCACCGTCCCGGTCACGAGCGGCTGTGCCACCTGCCGGACGCGCTCGAACGCGCCGAAGGAACCTGGCCCCGCCAAGGCCGGCACGCCGGCGAGCACGAAGGCCAGGAGAGCCGCCAGCACCGCGAGCCTGCGGCCCGGCCAGCCCAGCTGCACCCGGGCCGACCGCTCCGGCTCGCCTGCGCTGGGTACCCCGTGAGCGCGTGCAGCCTGCTCCGACACCCGTCTCGCTGGCTCACCCATACGCCGCCCTCCCGCCTGGCATCCGTTCCGCAGTGACGAGAATAGCAGGCGTCCAGCAGGCACACCAGAGTCGAGAACTCCTAGCCCAGACGGGCCAGCGAGCGGGACAGGCGTGCGACACGCAAGCAGACCCTGTGGCATCCGCTGAACCCACCTCACGTACCGTCAGCTGTTCCACCGTACCGCGCACTCGCGGGCTGGCGACGGCTCCGATCCACACCGCCCGCCCCCTTGACACACAGCCCCACCTGCCGCCATCCTGCCGAGCGGTCGCTCGCACAGGGGAGGAGCCGCGCATGTCCGTCCAGCCCGGTTCGGTCGTCCGCTACCGCTACCGCGAGTGGGTCGTCCTGCCCGGTGACGATCCCGCGGTCGTCCTGCTCCGACCGCTCACCGGGACGACCGAGGACGCACTCCCTGTCCACCGCCAGCTGGCCGACCTGCTCGCCTACACGCTCCCCAGCGAGCGGCTCGAACCCGCTCGCTTCCCGCTCCCCGATCCCACTGCGCTCGCCGACGCCGAGGCAGTGCGCCTGCTCGGGCTGGCTACCCGCTTGCTCCTGCGCGAGGGTGCTGCCCCCTTCCGTTCGCTCGGACGCATCTCCGTCCGTCCGCGCCCCTACCAGCTCGTCCCCCTCCTCATGGCGCTGCGACTCGACCCCGTACGCCTCCTCATCGCCGACGACGTCGGTGTCGGCAAGACGATCGAAGCGGGACTCATCGCCCGCGAGCTCTGGGACAACGGCGAGATCCGCCGTCTGACCGTCCTCTGTCCGCCGCCGCTCACCGACCAGTGGGCGAGCGAGCTGCGCGACAAGTTCAATCTCGAACCGGTCGTCGTCGCGCCAGCCACGCTCGCTGCGCTCGAGCGGACGCTCCCCACCGGCCGTTCGCTGTACCGCCACTACCCGGTCGTCGTCGCCTCGATCGACTTCCTCAAGCTGCCCCGCAACCGCGAGCCCTTCCTCGCCGAGGCACCCGACCTGGTCATCGTCGACGAGGCCCACGGTGTCGTCCCAGCCAGCGCGGCCGAGCGCGACCCGCGCCACCTCCGCTACGAGCTCGTCCGCGCACTCGCCCGCGACCCTCGTCGCCATCTCCTGCTGCTCACTGCCACACCGCACTCCGGCATCCAGCGCGCCTTCCAGCGCCTGCTCGGCCTCCTCGACCCCACCTTCGAGCAGTGGGAGCTCGACCGACTCGACGAGGAGCAGCGCCGGCAGCTGGCCCGCCATTTCGTCCAGCGGACTCGGGCCGATATCCGTTCGCAGTGGCCAGAAGCTGAACACCACTACCCACAGCGCCAGGCTGTCGAACGCACCTACCGTCTCTCGCCAGCCTACCGAGAGCTCTTCGACGAGGTGTTCACCTTCTGCCGCCAGCTCGTCGAGCGGAGCCGCCAGCTCCCCGACCGCGAGCGCCGCTTCCAGTGGTGGGCCGCCCTCACCCTCCTGCGCTGCGTCATGTCCAGCCCGCGGGCCGGTGCCGAAGCGCTCGAGCGGCGCGAGCCCCCCAGCGAAGACGAGGCGGAGGCCACGCCGCTCGCCGAACTCCCCAGCGCGAACGGCGCCGAACCGGCCGCACTCTTCGGACTCGAACCGACCGAGCAGCCAGCGCTCGACGAGGTGCCCAGCCACCGGCTGGAGCTGGCGAGCGACCGCCGTACCGCGCTGAGCGACAGCGAGCGCCGGCGCCTCCGCGACCTCGCCCGCCGCGCTCGGACGCTCGCGGCGGATCCAGCCCAGGACACCAAACTCCAGGAATGCCTCGCCGCTGTGCGCGAGCTGCTCGCGCGCGGCTCGGCACCCGTCGTCTGGTGCGTCTTCGTCGATACCGCCGAGTACGTCGCCGAGCAGCTGCGCGCGGCGCTCGAAGCGGAGTTCCCCGACCTCGTCGTCGAGTGCCTGACCGGCCGCATCGGCGACGAGGAACGCCGCGAGCGTGTCCAGGCGCTCCAGCAGGCACCGCAGCGCGTCCTCGTCGCGACCGACTGCCTGAGCGAAGGCGTCAACCTCCAAGACGCCTTCGATGCCGTCCTCCACTACGACCTCCCCTGGAACCCGAACCGGCTGGAGCAGCGCGAAGGCCGGGTCGACCGCTTCGGCCAGTCCCGACCGCACGTCACCGCCGTGCGCCTCTACGGCCTCGATAACCCGGTCGACGCCGAGGTGGTCGACATCCTGATCCGCAAGGCCGACCAGATCCGCAAGCATCTCGGCATTTACGTCCCCGTCCCCGAGGACGAGGGCTGGCTCGCCGAACTCCTCGTCCACCGGCTCTTCGAGCGCCCGCGCCAGACCCAGCTCGCGCTGCCGCTCGGCCCCGATCCCAGCGACGCGCTGCTCCGTCGCTGGGACGAGGACACCGAGCGCGAGCGCGTCCGCCGCACCCGCTTCGCCCAGCACGCGCTCGACCCCCGAGCCGTCCTGCGCGAACTGGAAGCGTGCGATGCCGTGCTCGGTGACGAGCACGCCGTCCGCGACTTCGTGGCCGCTGCAGCCCAGCGGCTCGGTGCCCACGTCCGCCTCGACGACGACGGGACGCTCACGCTCAGCGGGCTCGCCACGCTCCCGGACGCGGTGCAGCTCGCCCTTCCGCGGCAGGTGCGGGAGCCCTGGCGCATCGCCTTCACCTTCCCGCACCCCTCCGGTACACCCTGGGTCGGCCGCAACCACCCGTTCACCGCCGCGCTCGCCCGCTACCTCGTCGAGCTCGCCTTCGAGCGGCCGACCGCGGCGTCGGTCGTAGCCCGAGCCGGCGTCGTCCGCACCGGTCTCGTCCCGCGCGTGACCACGCTCGCCCTGCTGCGTGCCCGCTTCCTGCTCCGCCGGCCGGAGCGGCCGGACGCCGTGCTCGAGGACGTCCTCGTCACCGGCTGCGACCTCCTGGCCGAGCAGTGGCTCGACCCCGGCGAGGCTCGTCGCTTGCTCGATGCGGCGCGTCCCGAGGCCGAGATCCCGCTCGCTGAACGCCGCGAGCTGGCGGCGCTCGCGCTGGAGCCGCTCGCCGAGCTGCTCGGGCAGCCCGAGCCGGCCGGCCCGCTCGCTGGGCAACTCGAAGCCCGCGCGACCGCACTGCGCGAGGCGCACCGGCGTGTCCGCGAGGCGGCTGGTGCCCGCCTGCGCGGGCTGGCGGTCGAGCCGCTCTGGCCACCTGACCTGGTCGCCCTGCTCGTCTTGCAGCCGAAGCGGTGAGCGCGGCGTTCCCCGTGTCGAGGTGGAGCGCCGCTGGCCCGGCCTGTCCCCTCACCCCCGCCGCACTCAGGCCCGGCGTCCCACCACGTCTCCCTTGTCGGGGCGACGCACGCGTCGCCCGTCTACGCACACCCCACCCCCACCTCGCTCCGCTCGCCACCCCCTCTCCCGCGCGGTGCGGGAGAGGGGGTCGGGGGGTGAGGGGGGGCTACCGGCGTGGCGCGCCGCAGGCGCGGGAACCGGGCCACGTTCCCCGGCCCTCCGGGCCGGACGGGTCACGCACGCGCGACCCCTACAGCGGTCGGTCGTTGTCTGGGGCCCGTAGACGAACGGCGGGCGACCGTCACGATCCACCCACGCGTTTCCCGTGTAGGGGCGACGCGTGCGTCGCCCGTTTTTCCCTGTAGGGACGCGGCGTGCCGCGCCCGGACGTGCGTCCGTTCCCGGCCCTCTCGGGCCGGCCGGGTCACGCACGCCCGACCCCTCCGGGACGTTCGGGCACCCCTCTCCCGCACCGCGCAGGAGAGGAGGCCGGGAGATGAGGGGGCTACCGGCGTGCCGCGCCCCGGCAGCGCGTGCAGCATCCCGTACCGATTACCCCTTCCCAGCCACCCTGCGCCTCTGCTACAGTGCGCGCCAGACAGCACGACGACCGGTCGGCTCGTCCCACCTCCGGAGAGGACGTACCCATGGCCCTGGCCGCTCCCCGCGAACTCGCCACCGGCCTGAGCCACACCGGCACCACCGCCATTCGCCTGGTCGGGAGCCTCTTCTCCCCCGACTTCCTGGAAACGCTCCGCACCGATCCCGCCAGCCTCCCGGGCCAGCGCCCGCGCGACTTCGGCTTCCCCGACGAGCGCTCGTTCCGCGACGCCCTGGCGCAGGCCTACCGCGACGCGCTCGACCTCTTCCGCATCTTCCAGAGCCGCCTGGCGCAGCTCCCCGAGTCCGACCGCGCCACCAGCCTCACCCGCAACGTCTGGGTCGTCCCCCTCCTCTCCCTGCTCGGCTACGACCTGGAGCGCAACGAACGGGCCTACCAGCTCGGCGAGGAGACCTACTGGATCTCCCACCGGGCCGGGAGCCCGGGCGACGCCCCACCCGTCCACATCGCTGGCGCCCGCCAGGAACTCGGCCGCGTCGACCCCTCCGGCCGGCCGCGCCGCTCGCCGCACGCGCTCGTCCAGGAGTTCCTCAACCGCGGCGGGCAACTGTGGGGACTCGTCACCAATGGCCGCATCCTGCGCCTGCAGCGCACCTCCCCCGCGCTGCGCACCGAGTCCTACCTCGAGTTCGACCTCGAGGCGATCATGGCCGGCGAGCGCTTCGTCGACTTCACCGTCCTCTACCGGCTGCTCCACCGCTCGCGCCTGCCCAGCGGGCTGGCCGACGCGCCCCAGTGCTGGCTCGAGCAGTACCACCAGCTGGCGCGCGAGCACGGTGCGCGAGCCCGCGACCGCTTGCGTGATGGCGTCGAGCAGGCGATCCGCATCCTCGGCAACGGCTTCCTGCGCCACCCGGCCAACGCGGCGCTGCGCGATGCGGTCGCCCGAGGAGCGCTCACGCCGGCCCGCTTCTACGAGCTCCTGCTGCGCCTCGTCTACCGGCTCCTCTTCCTCCTGGTGGTCGAGGAGCGTGGGCTCCTCGGCGGGAACGACCTCTACCGTCAGGGCTACTGCCTCGAACGCCTGCGCCGCCTGGCCGAGGAACGCTCCTCGACCGACGAGCACGACGACCAGTGGGCCGGGCTCTGCGTCCTCTTCGCCCTCCTCCGCGGCACCGGCCAGCTCCCGGACGGTCGCCCGCTCGCTGCCCTCCTCGACCTCCCCGTCCTCGACGGCGAGCTCTTCCGTCCCGATCCGTTCGAGGGGTGGCGGCTGCGGAACCACGACCTCCTGGCTGCGGTCGACGCCCTCTCGCGCATCCGCGACGAGCGGGGGACGCTGCGGCGCGTCAACTACGCCGCGCTCGACGTCGAGGAGCTGGGCTCGGTCTACGAGAGCCTGCTCGACCACGCGCCGCTCCTCGACCTCGACGCTCCCGAGCCGTTCCGCTTCGCGCCCGGTACCGAGCGCCGCTCGACCGGCTCCTACTACACCCCGCCGGAACTGGTGCGCGAGCTGGTGACCAGCGCGCTCGAGCCGGTGCTCGGGGCCCGCCTGCGCGACAAGAAGACCCGGGAGGAGCGCGAGCAGGCCGTCCTCTCCCTCAACGTCTGCGACCCGGCAGCCGGTTCCGGCCACTTCCTGCTGGCCGCCGCCCGGCGGCTGGCCCGCGAGCTGGCGCGCGCCCGCACCGGCGAGGAGGAGCCCGCGCCCGAGGCGCTCCGCGCGGCCCTGCGCGACGTGGTGGCCCACTGCCTGTACGGCGTCGACAAGAACCCACTGGCCGTCGAGCTGTGCAAGGTCGCGCTCTGGATCGAGGCGCACGTCCCGGGGCAACCGCTCACCTTCCTCGACCACCGCATCCGCTGCGGCGACTCGCTCGTCGGCGTCTTCGACCTCGCTGCGCTGAAAGAGGGGATCCCCGACGCCGCCTACGAGCGCGACGAGCGCGACGAGCGGGCGCGAGCGCGCGGGATCCGCCAGCGGAACCAGCGCGAGCGCCAGCAACTGCCGCTCACCGAAGGCGCCGTCGACGTCGACGAGACGCTCTTCGACCTGGGTCTCCTCACCGAGGGGGTCGAGCGGATGCCCGAGCGGACGGTCGAGGAGCGGCTGGCCAAGGAACAGGCCTACCGGCAGCTGGCCAACGACCCGCGCTTCCAGCGGTTGCGAGCGGCCTGCGACCTCTGGACGGCCGCCTTCTTCGTCGACCTCACGAGCAGCGAGCGCGTGCCGACGACCGGGCACGTCCGGCAGGCGCTGGCCGGCAAGCCGGTCGACCCCATGGTCGCCGCGACGGCCGAAGCGCTCGCCAGCGAGCTGCGCTTCTTCCACTGGCCGCTCGAGTTCCCCGACGTCTTCGCCGGCGGCGGCTTCGACGTCGTCCTCGGCAACCCGCCGTGGGAACAGCTGCAGCCTGAGGAAGTAAAGTTTTTCGCGTCGCGCGGTGCCCTTCGGATCGCCACCCTGTCGGGTGAGGATCGGAAGCGCGCGATAGCCAAGCTCGCCAGCGGGACAGAGCAGGAGTGCCAGCTGTACGCTGAATGGCAGCGATACCACAAGGCAGTTCATCGTATTGCGGATTTCGTCAAGCGATCGTTCCGCTTTCCTCTCGTGGGTGAGGGCAAGGTCAACACCTACGCCGTCTTCACCGAGCTGGCCTGGCAACTCCTCGGCCCGCGCGGCCGCGCCGGGCTGGTCGTCCCCACGAACCTGGCCACCGACCACACCACCCGGCACCTCTTCGCTCGACTCGTCGACCACCGGGCGCTCGTCTCGCTCTTCGACTTCGAGAACCGGCGTGGTATCTTCGCCGGTGTGCACCGCAGTTACCGCTTCGCGCTGGTGACGCTGGCGCAGGGGAACCATCCGGAGCCGCCGCGCTTCGCCTTCCTCCTGCAGGAACTCGCTGACCTCGACGATCCCGAGCGGGTCTACACGCTGGCACCGGAGGACTTCGCCCGCATCAACCCCAACACGCGCACGGCGCCGGTCTTCGTCCGCCGCCGCGATGCCGACCTCGTCCGCGCCATCTACCAGCGCGTCCCGGTGCTCGTGCGCGAGGACGACCCGGACGGGAACCCGTGGGGCGTACAGTTCTGCCAAGGTCTGTTCAACATGACTTCGGATTCCCACCTCTTCCGCACGCGCGAGCCGCTCGAGCACGCTGGGTTCGCCCTGCGCGGGAACGTGTTCGCGCGCGGGGAGGAGCGGTACCTGCCGCTCTACGAGGCCAAGCTCCTGCACCAGTTCGACCACCGCTGGGCGAGCTACGGTGGGCCGGGCCGCTGGGAGGACGAGCCGGAGGCCGGCGGGCCCTCCCTCGAGCGGCCGCCGCGCCAGCCGGACGAGGCGGTCGCGCTCACCCTGGCGGCCAAGCAGGATCCAGCGCTGGTCGTCCTGCCGCGCTACTGGGTGCCGGAAAGCGAGGTCACAGCGCGGCTGGCGCGGCGGGGCTGGCCGCACCGCTGGCTCCTCGGCTGGCGGGATATCGCCCGCTCGACGGACGAGCGCACCGTCATCGCCAGCGTCCTCCCGGCCGTGGGGGTGGGAGATACTTTCCTTTTACTTCTTCCTGGCAAGGTGCACGCCGATGTCGCCTGGGCGCTCCTCGCCAACCTCGACGCCCTCGTGCTCGACTATGTGGCTCGTTGCAAGGCGAGTGGAACGCACCTGAAGTTCCACGTGATGCAGCAGCTCCCCATCCTCCCGCCCAGCGTCTACCAGCGCCCCTGCGCCTGGTCGCCCGGCGAGACGTTGGCCGGGTGGCTGCGCCCGCGCGTGCTCGAGCTGGTGTACACCGCCTGGGACCTCGCGCCCTTCGCCCGCGACCTCGGGGACCAGGGGCCACCGTTCCGCTGGGATCCGGCGCGGCGGGCGCAGCTGCGGGCCGAACTGGACGCGGCCTACTTCCTGCTCTACGGGCTGGAGCGGAGCGACGTCGAGTACGTCCTGGGCACTTTCCCGGTGCTGCGGCAGAACGAGGAGCGGGAGTACGGCGACTATCGGACGGCTCGGCTGGTGCTGGCCGCCTACGACGCGCTGGTCGCCGCCCAGACGCTCGGCGAGCCCTACCGCTCCCCGCTCGACCCACCGCCGGGGGACGAGCGGGTGCGGCATGGGAGGGAGGAGGACGCGACCGGATGAGGGCGAGAGCGCGAGACAGCAAGGCGGCGCGCAGGCAGTACCTGCCCGCGTAGGATCACGCGTCCTCTCGCGTCATAGGAACAGTTGGCCGATAGAGCGAAAGAGACGCCCATGGCTCCAGGTTTTCCCGACAGGGCGCGTGACCGGCTCGGCAACACGGTCGAGTTGCGCGAGGAAGCGTGGTACCAGATCGTCACGGAGCGCGGCCGGAGGTCGCTCACCGTCGATGCGGTTCTCGCTGTTGTCCAGGACCCACTCGTGATCACCCAGGACAAGCTGCATCCGACCAGACGCTGCTTCTACCAGATGGCGAGTGCACTCTCGTTTCGAACCGCGGCCTATCTGAAAGTGGTGGTGGACTATTCCAGCAACCCGGCGGTGATCGTGACCGCCTACCTGACCGATCGGGTTCATCCCAAGGAGACAGCGCTATGGCCCTGAGCGAACTCCCAGTCTACAACTACCGGCCCCGCATCCCTCCTCCGGACGAACTGACAGCACGCCTCCGCGAGTCGGAGGTCTCGGTTCAGTACAACCCGCTGGCAGACGAACTCTTGCTCCTCTGGTGTGTTCCGCAGGAGTTCGCGGTGAGCGTCTTCCTCGATGACCCAGACTGGCTCGCCGTGCGCATCGATCCCGAGACGAGCGAACTCGTCGGGTTTCACATCACGGACTTTCTCTCCCGCGCCGTGCGCGAGCGACCGGAGCTGATCCCGCTCGCACGACTGGCAGGGATCTCCGAACACGTCCTCGCAAGCCTCGAACGCGAGATTCCGGCAGAGGAACGAGCACGATCGGCCGTACGCGTCCTCGTCTGTCTCGCCGAGTCACGGTAGACCCTGCACCACGACGATCGAACTGGCACGAGTCCGCTCGGCCGCGACCGTGCTCGACCGGCGCCGGGTGAGGTCGGATGGTGAACAGCGGACATTCAGGTCACGTGCGTCCAACCCAGGTACAGGTCGGGGTGAGAGTGGACTGGGTTATCGGAGAAGATGCAGCTTGTTCGGAAGACTCGTCCGCGAACCGGCTCGTCCCGCGAGCGCCGCACTCCTCAGCGTCCTCGACCTCGTCCCGCTGGACAGGTTGCCGACGGGGCGGGGCGAACCGGTCGCGCTGCTGCTCGACGAGCCGCTCCGGGTCGCCGACCGCTTCGGCTTCCGCTGCTTCGCGAGCGTGGAAGACGTTCAGGAATACGTGCGGAACGACATTCTGGGCGAGGCGCTCGTAGCCAGCCGCACCGCTCCTGATCCGCGATACGCCACCCCTCGTCTTTCCGCCGGGGTTCACCGTCGGGACCGCACGTCCGCACGCGCAGGCTCGAGAACAGGGCACCACCGACCGGCAAGCGTCCAGCCCGAGTGGTCCGGGCTCCGCTGGCTCACCCCCGGCGCGCGAACGATGCCGGAGCCCCTCGCCGGTGCGCTCGCTGGTCACCACCGCCTCGACCGGAACCGATCGAGGCGACTGGACACGAGCTGCCGGAACACGGGCCCGGCCGGGCAGACCGGGCCGCGCGGGAGGACAGTATCACCGAGGTCACTGGCGACGTGCACCCCGAGCGCAGCACGGGAGCCAGAGACGGGGCCCGATGCAGCTCACCAGCAGCCAGCCCAGCCGGAGCGTACCGTCGCTCAACCGATCGCGCTCCCGGGCGATCCGTCCCCGTTCGTGAAGGACAGTCGAGCGTCTTTAGGACTGACGCGCCGGAGCCAGCGTCCGAGGCGCCCGCGACGCTCGCTGGGCACCGATGGCGAGCCTCTCGGGGCAGCTCGCCACGAGCGAGACATTGCCGCGTACGGACGCGTATGTGAACATTTTCGCAGAGACGGAACCGCCTGCAGCGGGAGACGGACAGGTGACTGCAGCAGTCGGCGGACTGCGAACGCGACACCGGAGCGAGAGGACACGCGATGCCATGCGGCCCCGGACCGTCGCCGGCTCACGCTTCGACCTCGGTCGACGACAGCGCAGCCCCGGCATCGAGCCACGCGCGGATGCGTTGCAGGGACTCCTGCAGCGCGGTGCGCACCGCCTCCTCGTCCAGGACACCCGCGCTCCGCCAGACCAGCACCGCCTCCAGATCCGCGACGACCTCGTCCGCCCGCGGGCCGATCCGGTGCGCGTCCCAGCCCGACAGGACTGCCGCTCCCAGCTCCTCCCAGGAGCGTTCACCGGCGAGGAATGCAGCGAGCGCCCGGGCAAGCTGCTCGAGAAAGGATCGCTCGTCCATGGAAGACGCTCCTCTCGGACGTCGTGTCGAGCCACGCGAACTGCGCCGCCTCTTCCGGGAGAGCGGACTGCAGGAACGGTACGAGCGCGGTGAGCTGACCGAACTGGTGAAGCGCAGCCGCCACGTCGCTGACCCGACGCACCTATTCTCCTGCAGCCACGCCGAGGTCGTGCGGCTCTTCGACGGTGACCGGAAAGTGGCTGTCATCCACCGCTACCGCCGGAGCGACGGCTCGCTCGCGGCGAGCGGTCTCCCCGATCCGAAGTTTCTCCGGATCGACGACGTCGTCTACAACGCGACCGAGTGACCGGCGCCAGCCAGTTGGTCGGAAACAGCCGCCCCCTCACCACCTGCTGCGCAGGGCAGCGGAGTGTGGCCACGACGACTGCGGGCACAACGAGGCAGTGCGACGAGGAGATCCGCTCTCACCGCGATTAGCCCGAGCAGCCGAACCATCATGCGCTTCCGAGAGAGCGATCGCCGATGAGCGTTTCGGCCCACTGGCGCGCAAGCATGATTATTTGGAATTATTATGGTCGGCAATACTCTCAGACACAACGACAAGGTGCGGTGACACATGAGCAAGTCGCGCTTCATCGCGCTTCCGGTTGGGCAGGGCGATGCCTTCTACCTGGAAACGGACGCTGGTTCGGTACTCGTCGATGGAGGACGAAGCGCACAGCAACTGCCTGATCTCTTCTGTCGCTATGTCAGGCGAACCTACGTCGACATCTTGATCGTCACCCACAACGATAGCGATCACGTCAACGGTATTCTCGGTTTCCTCGAGAGTAAATTCGAGGCCGGCGAAATCTGGCTGCCAGGCCGATTCGTTCAGGTGTTACCTCACCTCGTGCAAGAGTCCGCGGAGAGCATCGTCCTGAGTTTGCTCGAACAGGCCTCGCTGACATCACCTGAATACCTCCAGCAACTTGCCTCGGAGGAGACGGATGGTTTCACACTCCTCGAGCGATATGGCGCCATCGTTGCCCAGCGCAACCCCGATGAGTTACTCGAAAACAGCGAATCCATCGTAGCTGAAGACTCCGGTTGGCCGCCCGAGCTCCTGGATTGGATAACTGAACGCTCTGACCTACCGGAGTTTGTCGAACCATCCGTGTACACGTTACTCCTCAGAGAACTCTTTTCCACCTTCTGGTACCACCAACTTTTGCCGGTGCACCGGTTACTGGCGTACACAGCGCTGCGGGCCGCAGAGCGTATCCGCCGCATCGCCCTCGCGGCCTTCGATCGCGGTATACCGATTCGCTGGTTCCAGTACGATCCGAAGAACCCGTCGGGTGGAGAACCGTGGCTGCAACCTGTCTCAGCACGCGAGATCAGCCGGTTCCGGCCGGTGAAAAAGCAGCACCTGTTTGAGTTTTTAGCATTGACGCAGGCGAATCGAGAGTCACTCGTCTTCTGGGTACCGCCAGACGGTCAACACGGCGGTGTTCTGTTCACCGGCGACTCCAGGCTCGATTGCGTGACCGTCCCAGCTGTGAAGTCCGCGATCGCCACAGCACCGCATCACGGCTCGAAAGCGAACGAAGTCGTCTACGAGAAACTTTTTCCTGCCTGGTGGGTACGGAGCGACGGGCGCTTTCGTTCACGACCGTGCCAGGCATACCGCTCCGCACCAACCGCCAAGGCTTGTACGGTCTGCCGCGCAGTGCGGTTCCCGAAGCAACCTGTCATCTTTCAGGGTTCGAACGGCGCCTGGTTGCTCGGTCGTTCGGTGCGTCGCTGCTCGTGTTGACGCGCTGCTGCTCGCACCTTCCGGAGGGTCCGTATCCGTAGCTTTGCTCTCGACCGGTCCTCCTGTTCCTTGAGCGTTTTTCCCTCCGTGAGCGTGCTCCGCCCGCGCGAAAAGACTCGTTGCTGACGGCAGGCTGGTCGATGGAGCAGCTGTTCCACACGTTTCCGGACTCACTCAAGCGGACAGCCGAGCCTGTCCGGTCTCCGTCGCCGAAGTTCTGCGCAGCGAGCGCGTGGATGCGGCATCCCGCTGAACCTGCTGGCTAACGAGACGTTCCCGCGCTTCATCATCCAGACGCTCGTAACGGCCGGGCACGATGTACGTACCTTCCACGCCGTCGTTCTAAGCCCGGCGCGGCCGAGCGACGCCCGCGTCGCCCTCGAACGGAAACGCGGGCGAAGTACGCCCCACCCCTACGGGACTGTGGCGGACGGCGCGGTGCTGCGGTCGGTCGCACACCGCCGGCTGTCGACCCTCGGTCCACCGCCGCCCCGGTCGGGGTCGGGCGTGCCCGGCCCGAAGGGCCGGGAACCGAACCCCGCTCCAGCGGCAGGTGTGAGAGGTGTACCGGCTGGGCGAGGCACGCCTCGCCCCTACGAGGAGGACGTGGAGGGGGTGCCGAGCCCGAGCGGGGCGGGGGCGAGAGGTGTGCGACAGCACCAGAAGAGATGACCGGGGTGTCCCTCGTCGAGTCTCGGCCGGTCGCTGCCACAGCTCGTCAACGGTCGTCTGCCTCTCGCCGACCCCCGACCCACCGGCCACGGTCGACTGCGGTAGGGGTCGGGCACGCCCGACCCGACGGGCCGGGAACCGGAATACGGACCCAGCGTCTCCCGCGTGGGAGGGAGCACGACCGCGTGCCGCACCCTGCCAGGTAACCCTGAGCGCGACTCCCGTGCAACCGTGCACACGCCGGCGGCCAGAACCGACTGCAGCCCCCTCCCACCTCGAGCACGTCCCTTTGTCGCAGGCTCCATCCGTTACCAGCGCCGCACCCGAATGCGACCCGGTTCGACCACGACGAGCACGCCGCTCTCGCGATCCACACAGGCGAGCGCTTTCCGTATGCACTCGGCGACGTGCTGAGGACTCGCTACGCTAGTCAAGCGTGCGAGCACGATCGAGGGGCAACCGGGGAGACGTACAGCGAGTTCCGCGAAGTTTTTATCGGCGGTGACGATGACCCGGCCCTCGCGAACGGCAAGCCCCACGACCTCGGCATCGGTCGCACCCCGGGCGACGGTGCCGACGGCGCGCACGTCGTGGCCAGCGTCGACCAGTATCTGGATGACCGACCGGGGAATGTTCTCGTCGACGAGCAGTTTCATCGAGGTACCGGGTAGCCCCGCTCGCTGCGCAGGACTTCGGCAGCATAGGACAAGCAGGCTCGGATATCGGCTTCGGTGAGGACAGGAAACTCGTCGAGGAGCTGCTCGATCGTCCAGCCCGCTGCCAGCAGGTCGAGCACCTGCTCGACCGCGATCCGGGTGCCGCGGATGACCGGCTTTCCCGCGAGGACGGCTTCGTCGATCGTGATCCGCTCGTGCCACCGGCTTTCGCCTGCTTCGGTCATCGCCCGACTCCTCGTCAACCCGGCTGTCCAGCACGACGATGATAACGCACACGAGGAGCGGAAGGCGCGGCTCCCAGCCGCGGAAATCGGGTGCCATCGCCACTCCTTTCTGGACGGACGGTAGCTCGTGCAGCTGTGCCGACCGAATCCTAGCACGTCGCGTACGTACGTTATCAAGCGACAACATGGGTCCGGTACAGCGGCAGGCGATGACCAGCCGGAAGCGGACCGTCCGGGGGCGAAGTACGCCCCACCCCTACGGGACTGTGGCGGACGGCGCGGTGCTGCGGTCGATCGCACGCCGCCGGCTGTCGACCCTCGGTCCACCGCCGCCCCGGTCGGGGTCGGGCGTGCCCGGCCCGACGGGTCTCGCGTGCGGAGCCCGCGCAGCCCCCGACCCTCTCTCCGACGCGGTATGCGAGAAGGGAGAGAAGGGGTAGCGAGCGCCAGCGAGTCGGGGGCGAGGGGTGTCGTCCCGGGTGCTGGAGCCTGGCCGACCGATTTCCGCGCCTCGCGGCGCGGCTGGGCGAGGCACGCCTCGCCCCTCCAGCAACGACGGCGTGATCTCTCGGCGACGGTCGGTCCCGATCGCCCAACGGCGGTCACGTCGCCCACCGCCGTTCCGGTAAGGGTCAGGCGTGCCTGACCCGTCAGGCCCATCTGAGCCGGGAACCGACCGCTTTCCCGCGCCTTGCGGCGCGGACGGGCGACGCACGCGTCGCCCCGTCAACGACGACGGACCGATCGACCAGCGAGGGTCGCCCAGGCATCACCCAGCAGTCCGCACTGACCGCCGCCTTTGTCGGGGCGAGGCGTGCCCGAACCAGCCGGCCCGTCGGGCCCGAGGAACCACAACCCGATTGCCGCCTGGTGGCGCGGTCGGGCGAGGCACGCCGCGCCCCCACACGACGTGACCGGTGAGGGACGGTGGCCTGCCCATCGCCCACCGGTGCCGGATCGACCACCCTCGTTCCGTGTAGGGGTCGGGCGTGCCCGACCCGACGGGTCAGGCGTTGCTGACCCGTACGGCCCTGGAAGGGCCGGTGACAGGCCCGTGATCCTGCTCCTGTGACACACCGCGTCACGAGGCAGGTTCGCACCTGCCGCGACGCTTCGAGTGAGCTGAGCGTACGGCGCACGGATCAGCGCCGCCCGCACCTCGCCCGGATCGTCTCTTGCGTGCCCGCCGAGTGCAGCCGGTATACTCGCTCGACGAGCGCGTCCCGCACCGGTGGGAAGACCAGTGTTCCCGTCGCTCCACGATCCTCGCGATGGAACGGGAACGCAGCGGAGGGGAGGCAACCGATGTCGTCCGTCTTCGCGCTGCACCGCAGCGTCCTCCAGGACTACCAGGACTTCATCCGCGCCTTCGTCATCGCCCGCGACCCGCGTATCCAGGCCGAGATCCACCGCCTCCTCCTCGACGAGCAGCACCTCTGGCCGGAACCGCTCGTCCAGCTCTCCCCCGCCTACCGCCGCGACGCGACCGTCGACGACCTCGCTGCCGAGGGCGTGCTCCACCCGACGACCGCCCAGGTCTTCCGGCGACCCGACGGCCAGCCGATCCGCCTCTACACCCACCAGGTGCAGGCGATCCGCGCCGTCCAGCGAGCCCGCAGCGTGGTGGTCACCTCCGGCACCGGTTCCGGGAAGAGCTTCTGCTACTTCGTCCCGATCGTCGACCTCGCCGCCCGCTGCCCTGACGAGCCTGGGCCCTTCGCCCTCGTCGTCTACCCGATGAACGCGCTCGTCAACTCGCAGTTCCACGCCCTCACCGAACTCGCGCGCCGCTACCAGGAACGGACCGGCCGACCCTTCCCCCTCCGCTTCGCGCGTTACACCGGCGAGACACCGAACGAAGAGCGCGAGGCGATCCGTCGCGACCCACCGCACCTCCTCCTCACCAACTACGTGATGGCCGAACTCCTGCTCGACCGGCCCGAGGACGCACCGCTCGTCGCCCCACGACCGGACGCCCGCCTCCCCTTCTTCCTCGTCTTCGACGAGCTCCACACCTACCGCGGCCGCCAGGGCGCCGATGTCGCGCTCCTCGTCCGCCGCCTGCGCGCCCGCTTGGAGCGCCCCCAGGTCGTCCATGTCGGCACCAGTGCGACGCTGGTCGCCCACCGCGACGCGACCGCAGCCGAACGGCGCCAGGTCGTGGCCGATTTCGCCTCCCGCTTCTTCGGCCACCCGATCGCGCCCGATGACGTGATCGAAGAGACGCTGGAGCCTGTGACGCAGGGCGACCTCCCCACCCCCGCCGAGCTGGCGGCAGCCCTCGCCGGAGCGCTCCCGACCGACGCCGAGGCGCTCCGCGCCCACCCGCTGGCCCGCTGGCTGGAGCGCGCGCTCGGGGTCGAGCCGCAGCCGGACGGCTCGCTGCGCCGCCGCACGCCCCGCCCGCTGAGCACCGTCGCCCGCGAGCTCGCCGACCTCACCGGTCAACCGCACGACCGCTGCGAGGTCCGCCTGCAGGAGCTCCTCGAGACGGCGAGCAGCGTCCGTCGCGCCGACGGTCAGCCGCTCTTCGCCTTCAAGCTCCACCAGTTCATCTCGCAGAGCCACGCGCTCTACGCCACGCTCGAGCCCGCCGCCGAGCGCCGCTTCGCGACCGAACTGCGGGCCAGCGGCGAGCAGCTACGCCTGCCGCTCGCCTTCTGTCGCGCCTGCGGGCAGGAGTACTACCGCGTCCTCGTCCGGGAGGATCGGCTGGAGCCCTACCCTCCCGGTCTCCCGCTCGACGATGCCGAGGCCCTCCCGGGATACCTCATGCTCGCGGAAGCCGTTCCGGACTGGTCGGAGGAGCGTCTTCCCGACGACTGGCGCGATGCACGCGGCCGGCTGCGCTCCACCTGGCGGAACCGCGTGCCGCGGGCCGTGTGGGTCTTCCCCAACGGGCAGCTCGCGGGAGGTGAGGCCGAGGGCGCGCTGCCCGCCTGGCTGCAGACCGAACGGTTCTGGCTGTGCCTCTCATGTGGCACCTGGTACGAAGCACGCGAGAGCGAGTACCAGCGGCTGACCTACCTGGCCAGCGAGGGGCGCAGCTCGGCGACGACGGTGCTGGCAGTCTCGCTCCTGCGCCACGCCCGCGCGCTGGGCGGTCGCGACAAGCTGCTGACCTTCACCGATAGCCGCCAGGACGCCTCGCTCCAGGCCGGGCATTTCAACGATTTCGTCCACGTAGCGGTGCTGCGCTCGGCACTCTACAGCGCGCTCCGCGAACGCTCGCCCCTCGCCTTCGACACGGTCGCCGATGCGGTGGTCCGCCACATGGGGCTCACCCTCGCCGACTACGCGCGCGAGCGCCAGCTCAGCGAGGCTTCGCCGATCGCGCGCGAGGTGCGGGACTGTTTCCGCGACCTGACCGAGTACCGGCTCTACGAGGACCTCAAGCGCGGCTGGCGCGTCGCGCTGCCCAACCTGGAGGACGTCGGCCTGCTCCGCATCGACTACCTGGGACTGCCCGAACTCGCCGCCGACGAGGATTCCTGGCGTGACGTTCCCGTCTTCTCAGCGCTCGACCCGGCCCGCCGCGAGTGGCTCCTGCGTGCCGTGCTCGACCACTTCCGCCGGGAGCTGGCGGTCGATGCACCGTTCCTGGTCGACGAGGAGCGCCAGCGCCGCTTGCGCCAGCGAGCCGAAGCGCATCTCGACGAGTTCTGGGGCATCGATCCCAGCGCGGGCAGCCTCCGCCGCGCTCCAGCGTTCGTCTGGCCAGCACCGAGCGAGGGCGACGAGGACCCCCGCAGCCTCGCGCAACGCACTGCCATCGGGCGCTTCCTGACCCGAGCGCTCGGACTGGACGGCGAGACCTACGCGGTCGTGGTCCCGTCACTGCTCGAGCGGTTGGCCGCCTACGGACTCGTCACGCGGGAGGAGCGCAGCGACGGCTCGCTCGCCGTGCGCCTCCGGCACACGGCGCTCCTCTGGTGCCGCGGCGACGGTACGCCGGTCGTCGACCTGGTGCGCGAGCGGGCGCAGTTGAGCGAGGACGAGCGCCGGGCCAACGCCTTCTTCCAGCGCTTCTACCAGGAAGCGGCGCGCGAACTCGCCGCCCTGGAAGCACGCGAGCACACGGCCCAGGTGGTCGCACCCGGCGAACGGATCCGCCGCGAGCGGCGCTTCCGTTGGACGGAGGAGGACCAGCGCGACCCCTCGCTCGGCCGCCGACTCCCCTACCTCGTCTGCTCGCCGACGATGGAGCTGGGAATCGATATCGCCGACCTCGACCTGGTTCACCTGCGCAACGTCCCGCCGACGCCCGCCAACTACGCCCAGCGGAGCGGCCGGGCCGGTCGGCAGGGCCAGCCAGGGCTCATCCTCACCTTCTGCGGTGCGCTCCACGGGCACGACCAGTACTTCTTCCGCCACCGCGAGGAGATGGTCGCCGGCGCTGTCCGCGCCCCCCGCCTGGACCTGGCGAACGAGACGTTGCTCCGCACCCACATCCTCGCCGAGTGGCTCTACGAGACCGGCATCGCCCTGCACGATTCGGTCGAGTCGGTGCTCGACATCGAGCGCGAGCCCGAGTACCCGCTGCGGGACACGGTCCGCGAGCAGCTCCAGCTGGCGCCCGCCAAGCGGCAGGAGCTGCGGCGGCGTCTCGAACGCGTCCTCACACCGCTCGACCGACAGGAGCTGGCCCGGACCGGCTGGTTCTCCGACCGCTGGCTCGAGCAGCTCATCGACTCGGCGCCCGAGCGGTTCGACCGGGCGTTCGACCGCTGGCGCGAGCTCTTCCGGGCCGCGACCGAGCAGCTCGATGCGGCACAGAAGCTTCTCCGCACCGCCCGTGACCGGACCGCACAGGACGAAGCGAACCGTCGGCAGAACGAGGCGGTGCGGCAACGGAACCTTCTCCTCCAGCTCGGTGTCGAGCGCGAAGAGAGCGACTTCTACCCCTACCGATACCTGGCGACCGAGGAGTTCCTGCCCGGCTACAACTTCCCGTCGCTCCCGGTCCGCGCCTGGGTACCGCGGCGCGAGGGCGAGTTCATCGCCCGTCCACGCCACCTCGCGGTCACCGAGTTCGCTCCCGGCACGATCGTCTACCACGAAGGGGCGAAATGGCAGTTCGCACGGTTCTTCATCCCGATCGGAGCCGGGTCGCTCGAGCAACGGGTGGTGATGCGCAAGCTCTGCCGCCGCTGCGCCGCCTGGACCGAGCAGCACGCGGACCGCTGCCCCAACTGCGGGGTGGAACTGGCCGGAGCGAACGCTGAGATCGTCAAGTTCCTCGAGATGCCGAACGTGCACCTCGAGCGGCGCGAGCGGATTACCTGCAACGAAGAAGAGCGCCAGCTGCGTGGCTATGCCCGCCAGGTGGCTTTCCGCTTCGCGCCGGCCGAGAGCGGTGTCCGCTGGCTCGCTGCCGACGTGCGGACGCCAGAAGGCCAGCCGCTCCTGGCACTCCGCTACGCACCAGCTGCGACGCTCCTCACCCTGAACCGTGGCTGGCGAGCCAGCCAGTCGCCCGATTTCCTCGTCGACCTCGCGACCGGCGAGGTGGTGAGCAACGAGGAGCAGCGAAGCCGTGCACGACGCTCCCGCACGACACAGGCGCGCGAACTCGCCCGGCTCGCGCTCGCCGTGCAGGAGACACGGAACCTCCTGCTCGTCCAGCTGCTCGACCCGGAAGTCCGCGACGATCCGGTCCGTCGCACGACGCTCAGCGTGGCGCTCCACCGCGGGCTCGGGAAGGTGTTCCAGCTCGAGGAGACCGAGATCAGTGTCACGGAAGTCGGAAGCGGTGAGCACCTCGCGCTCCTGTTCCTCGAGGAAGCTGAGGGCGGGCTCGGCGTGCTGCGCCGGCTGGTCGAGGAACCGGAGGCGCTGGCGCAAGTCGCGCAGGAAGCGCTCCGCTTGTGCCACTTCGCGCCCGATACCGAGCGGCCGGACTGTGACGGTGCCTGCTCGGAGTGCTTGCTCACCTACAGCTCGGCGCGCCTGGTGCGGTACCTCGACCGTTTCGCGGTCCGACCGGTGCTCGAGGCGCTCGCTGCCAGCCGCGTCGAGCCGCGGGTGGGAGACCGCTCGCGCGACGAGCAGTTCGCCTGGCTCTCCCAGCGTTGCGAGTCGTCGCTCGAACGGGAGGTGCTGGAATACCTCTTCGACCACGGCCTGCGACTGCCCGACGACGCGCAAAAGGTGATCGAGGAACCGCGTTGCCGCTCCGACTTCTTCTATGCCCCGAACGTCCTCGTCTTCGTCGACGGGCCGCCCCACGACCGGCCTGACCAGCAGCGGCTCGACGAGCGGACGCGCCGCAACCTGATCGCGCGGGGCTACCGGGTGATCGTGCTGCGCTACGACGAGCGGCTGGCCGAGCAGGTCGCGGCCTATCCCGAGGTGTTCGGTGCGAGCGGCTCGTCCGACACTGTTCGGTAGCGGCGCGGCGCGCGTCGCCCGGCCGCGCCGCAGGGGCGGGTACGTGGTTCGTTCCCGGGCCTGACGGCCCGGCTGGATCGGGCACGCCTGACCCCGACACGACCAGCCGGCTGTTGCATAGCCATGGTGTGCGATCGACCGCCGGGCGTGCTGCCGGCACCACGTCATCCGCTCCCGGCACTGAGCAGCGCGCCGAGCACCCCGAAGACCGACGCCAGCAGACAGGCAGCTGTGAGGATAACGAGACACCCCGCACCACCCAAGCCGAGCACCGCGCCCCAGCTCCCGGTGCGCCCTTCGGTCAGTACCGTCCGCCGTGCCAGGAGGCCCGAGACGACCGGCACGACGATCCAGACCGGCACCGCGATGCAGCCGAGCACACCGAGCGTCACCGTGCTCACGAACCCGAGAAAGCCCAGCACCAGCCACCAGCCGACCAGCAGGCCGATCGCCCGCCACAGCCGCCCCGCGTAGGCATGCCCCACCCCGAGGATGAAGAACCAGCCGAAGACCGTCTCCAGCGCCAGCGCGATCCACCCGGCCGTCTCCACGTCCACTGCCTGCGCCCGCTGTTGCCACCCGGCCAGACCTCGTGGTTCCTCCATGGCCACCCTCCGTTCGTGTGCCGCGTCGGAGCCAGCATGACATGGACTGACCGAAAAGGCAACCGATTCACCGAGCGGAAAACGCGCAGCTGCTCGGCGTCAGCGCTGCGCCACGGGGAGCCAGCTGTGCGCCGAGGAACCCCCAGTACGACGCGTCGCACCGGCCAGCCGAACCGGACAAGCGGGCGCCTGCGGTGCTGGCACGACTAGTGCGAGGCAGCCAGGAGCGTCGCCGGGCGCTGTGCCCGGGCCACCGCGAGCACGTAATCGGCGACGCGACCGGGAATGTCCACGCCGGTCGGTGCGATCGAGTTGCGGAACTCCATCGTCGCGTTGACCTCGTTCACCAGGTAGCCGCGCTCCGGGTGTTCCAGCACGTCGACGGCCAGCACACCGCCGCCGACCGCCCGCGCGACACGGCTGCACAGTTCGGCGAGTTCCGGTGTCACCGGACAGTTCGAGGCACGGCCGCCACGCGCGGTATTCGTCACCCAATGCTGCGCGCTCCGGTAGATGGCGCAGATCGTCTCCTCACCGACGACGAAGGCCCGGATGTCGCGTCCCGGCTTGGGCACCCACTCCTGGATATAGAGCGTCCCGTGGTGGAATCCGCCGAGCAGGCGCTTGTGCCGCACGAGCTCCTCGAGCGCCCGCCGACTGTTGACACGGGCCAGGAGTCGCCCCCAGGACCCCAGCGGCGGCTTGACGACGACCGGATAGCCGAGCTCGTCGGCTGCCACCAGCGCCTCCTCGGGGCTGAAGGCGACGATGACGCGCGGCTGAGGGATACCGGCTCCGGCCAGGAGCGCGGTCGTGCGGAGCTTGTCGTTGCAGACCTCGAGGACCCGCGTCGGGTTGACGACGGGGATCCCCCAGGCCTCGAAGATGCTCGCCACGTGCAGACCGCGCTGCTGGCTCACCGAGCGACCGACCACGACGTCGTACTGCGGCGGCGGCGCAGTGGCCTCCAGCCGCACCTGCCGGTCGAGCAGGCGCTCGACCACGGCGCCGCGAGCTTCGAGCGCCGCGATCAACAACCGTTCTTCCGTTCGCAAGAGACCGTAGACCAGGCCGACCCGTACGCGCTCCACGACGTTCCTCCGACTGCTGACGACACCTGAACCAACCGCACACCGACCGGCTGACGGATTCCGCTGGCCCTCAGGCCAGGCGTTTCGTCCCGCGTTTGTGCGGCTGGGCACCGTGCGTCGCCTGCTGCCGGAGTTCGCGCGTCACCTCCCAGGCAGGCTGGAGGGGTATACCGGGCTGGCTCGAGGAACGGAACAGCGAGAGGGAGCGAGCAGCACCAACCGACCGCGCCACCGCGCCACCGGCGCGTGCCGCAGTCGTTCGTCCACCGATCGCCAGTCGTCGTGCCGTCTGCTTCACCAGTCGCTCGCTCCACGAAGCAAAAACCGCTCGCCCCGGCGGGGGCGAGCGGTGCTGTCTCGCGGTACCACCCCGCTTCGCCGTGCCCTCGCGGGACACGGCCTCGACCACTCGGCCAGGCAACCGAGTGCGGCCCGATAACGGGGGCCACCGTCGTCGCCTACCCCGCGCATCGCGCGGATCGGGACGCAGCTCCGAGGCCTTCTTCCCCAACGGTAACGGGCCGCCTTCCCACCACCCGCGGCTCGCTGGACCGATCCCGCTGGGTACTCTCCTCTTCGCCGCCTTTGCGGCGCTCGCTTGTTCACCCCTTTAGCCTACACGAGGATGCGCCGCCTGTCCAGCGTCCGAACAGCTGCCGAGCAGGATCGACCCGGCCCACCACGCACATCGGATCCGCTCACGCGGCGCTCCATGCTCGGCCCTCGGCCATTCGGGTCCGGCCGACCCGATACCGGTTGCACCACAGAAAGGTGCACCCGGGCGACCGGGCACGGCACACCGGCGAGCCGGTGTGGCGGAGGTTCCGCGTGGTCACGAGCCAGGGGCGCGCGTATCCACCGGCACGCGGCTCACACGATCGGCCGGTAAGCCTCCGGGTCGAGCGGCACCTCGATGACGAACGGGATCCCTCGCTGGGTCGCTGCCAGCGCCTCCCTGGCTGCCGCAGCCAGTTCCTCGATCGTCCGGGCTACCGTTCCTGCGCACCCGCACGCTCGTGCGACCAGCACGCTGTCGATCGGCTCGAAGTCGACCCCGTAGCGCGGGAGCCCCCGGTTCTCCTGCCCGATCCGGATGAGCGAGTACGAGCGGTCGGCGATCACCAGCATCATCACCGGCGCACCCACCCGCTGCGCTGTCTCGAGTTCCTGGCAGACCATCGAGAACCCACCGTCCCCCAGCACCGCCAGCACCGGTGCGTCCGGCCGCGCCAGCTTCGCCCCGATCGCCGCCGCCAACCCGTATCCCATACCGGAAAGTCCGTTCGACACCCAGAAGGTCTCCGGATGCCGGCTCGGCCAGAACTGGCCGAAGAGGTACTTGTGCGATCCGACATCGGTCGTCACGATCGTCTCGGGCGGCAGCACCCGAGCCAGCGCCTCGACGATCCCGACCGGTGCCAGCCCGCGTACCGGCGCCCGACTCCGCCCGGCAGCGATCGCTGCGCGCTCTTCCTGGATCTCCCGGAACGGTCGCTCCCAGTTGCGCGGCGGTGCGAGTTCGTCGAGCGCTGCCAGAAGCGCACCGTGCTCGACCAGGAGGACCTCGCGTCGCGGGAGCACGCCGGCCGCCTGCGCCGACTCCAGGACCCAGAGGATCGGTCGGTGCGCATGCCAGGTCTTGTCGACTTCGACCGGGTCGAAGCCGAAGCCGACGATGAGGTCGGCACGCTGCACCGCCTCCACCATGAGGTCGTCGATCGCCATCCCACCGACCACACCGACGAAATCGGTCGCTGGATCGCGCTCGTCGACCAGCCCCTTCGCCTTCGGCGTCACCGCGACCGGCACGCGCCAGGCTGCCAGCCAGCGCCGCAGCGCTGGTGCAAGGTCCGGGCGAACGCCGAGACCGAGGACGACCAACGGACGCTCCGCCTCGCTCAGGCGTCGCGCCAGTTCCTCGGCCGCCACCCGCGCTTCCACCGGCGAGCTGATCGGCTGCACCGACCGTGCCTCGTCGCTCACCAGCCGGGCAGGTTGCGCGGCATCCTCGGCCGAGAGCGTGAGGTAGGCCGGCCCAGCGGGCTCGCTCGTCGCCGCCGCCAGTGCCCGCCGGACGACCAGGTGCGGATCGAGCGGCGTCACCGCTTCGACGTGCTTGACGAGAGGCCGGTACACCTCGTGGAGCGGTAACCGCTGGTGCGTGTGGCTCGGCGGCCAGCTCGCGGGAAGGTCAGCCGTGATGGCCAGGAGCGGCTCGCGATCGAGACAGGCATTGGCGAGCGCCAGCATCAGGTTGGCCGCACCGGGGCCCAACGTTGCCACTGCCAAGCCGGCAGTCCGCCGGAGCTTCCCGTAGACCCCAGCCGCGATGCCAGCGACAGCCTCATGCCGACAGAGCGTGAACGGAATCTCTGCCCGGCGCAGTGCATCGATGAGCAGCAGCACCTCGCCGCCAGGGAGACCGAACGCACGGTCGATCCCCGCGGCGCGCAACTCTTGCGCCACCACCTCCGCCACCGTCGCCACGGGTCACCCTCCTCTCTGCACTGTTCCGGTGCGTTCCCCGCCCAGCATACCCGACACTGGCGAGCCCCGAGACAGCATCCGCCAGAAGGCGAACGGAAGGGTCTTACGAGGGCTCGTCCACGACCTGGTGATCACCGAAGAACTCGCGAACCCGTTCTGCACTCGCGACTTTGACCAGGATGGTCAGCCGGTCACCCGCTTCGATCCGCGTGTCCCCCCGCGGGACCAACGTTGTACCACCACGCCGGATCGCGATGACGAGCGCATCGGACGGCAGCCGAAGATCCTTGAGCGCTCGCCCGACAGATGGTGACGACGAGGGAACCGAAACATCGAGCAGAACCTGCTCCGTCGTGACCCACTCGAGGTGCCGGACCGCATCGCGACTCGCCCGGCGGTAAGCAGCGAGGATACCGCGTGGCGTGACGATCCCCTGGAGCGTACCGTCCTCACCTACGACGGGAAGCCATTGGGAGGGTTGTTCGATGACCCGCTGGAACACGTCGTCCAGCTGTTCCGTCTCGTGGGCTGTGGGACCTCGCTCCACCGACCGCTCGTCGAGCCGCACCCCCTCACGCAGCCGCTCGCGGAACACGATACCGACGAGCCGATCCTGGGCATCGACGACCGGTGCTGCCGAGAGTCCGGCCGACTCGACTTGGCGGAGCGCTTCGGCCGTCGGCATACCGAGCCGCAACACGAGCGGCGGCGCTTCTTTGGCATCGCGCACCTGCAGCCCACGCAGCAACGGGAAGCTGTACTGGAGCCGGAAGGCTGGGGAATCCGCACGGCGCGGGACCTGATTCCGGTAGATCGTCTGGTTTCCTACGACGAGACTCGCGATACCCACGGCGAGCATCGCCGGAGCGAGGAGCGAAAGATTGCCGGTCATCTCGGCGACCATCAGCATCGTCGCCAACGAAGCATGAGCGATGCTGCCGAAGAGCGCCATCATCCCGATGATCACCAACGGCGCGACTCCAGGCGTCCCGGGTACTCCGAGATCGGTCAGGATGCGCCACCACGCCACACCGACGAACGCCCCGATCACGACGCCTGGGCCGAAGATGCCGCCCGAGCCTCCCGAACCGATGCTGCATGCCGTCGCCAGGATCTTGACGAACGGAAGCAGGAGCAAGATGCCGAGCGAGATCGCAGCGGCATTCGCCGGATCCATCAGCCACTGTACCCAACCGTAGCCAGTACCGAGCGCCTGTGGAAACGCGAGACCCAGGAGCCCCGTCAGGAGGCCCCCGAGTGCTGGCCGTAGCCAGGCCGGCAAGGGTAGGCGACGGAAGCCGCGCTCGACGCCGTAGAACGTCTTCGCGTAGACGATGCCGACGAGGCCACAGAGAAGACCGAGGCCGGCATAAGCCGGCAACTCCACCGCCGAAGCGAACCGGAGATCCGGTCGCGAGCCGAAGATCGGCTCCCAACCGAACCAGCTCCCATAGATCGCGAACGCGACGATGGAAGCGAGGAACGCTGGGAAGAGCACCGCCGCCTCGAAGTCGTGCACGTAGAGGATCTCGGCTGCCAGAACTGCGCCACCCAGTGGTGCTCGGAAGATTGCCCCGATGCCAGCTCCCATTCCTGCAGCGAGCAGGATCCGCCGATCCGCTGGACGCAGGCGCACGATCTCGGCTAGAAAGGAACCGAGCCCAGCGGCGATCTGGGCAGTCGGCCCCTCACGGCCACCCGACCCTCCCGAGCCGATCGTGATCGCCGAGGCGAGAACCTTGACCGGAACAATCTGCAGCCGCACGCGCCCCTCGCGATAGTGGAAAGCTTCGATCGCCGCATCGGTACCATGTCCAGCCGCCTCCGGAGCGGACCGCTGGACGAGGATGCCGCTCACGAGACCGCCGGCTGCCACGACGAGCGGCACGATCCACGACGGGAGCGAATCGCTCGGCGACCGATTCCCTTCGGCATAAGGAGCTGGTGGTTCATAGCCACCGATGCCAGCGAGCAACCAGTGGGTACTCTGTTCGAGAAGCCAGTAGAAGAGGATGGCTCCGAAACCAACGATGATCCCGACGATCAGAGCGAGGAGACCCCAGCGGGCGAGACTCGAACTCGAGCGCAGCCAGATCAGGAAGCGGATCGTCAGCCTCCGCACGCGACCTCCTTTCCGCCTCAGCGGCGTACGTGCACTACCGCTATCGTCCACCCTACTCCCGATCGCTTGGGCAGAGCAAGCCTATCGCTCCGGCTCTCTCACGGGTCATGGGTACAGCAACGGCTGGAGATAGGCGGTACGTTACGCCCCCTTGAGAACGAACATCCAGTGAGCATAAGATAAAATAGTACGACTCTGCTGAATTTCCTGGTGACAGAGGGGTCGATATGCAACAGCGCGACACGACGCTCCGTCGATGGCTCGACGAACGTGCCAAGCGCTTGCTCGATTTGACGTCCCGCAATCCGCTCATCCATGCACGGCATCGGCTCGAACCGCTCGCCCCTACCCCGCAAGAGATCTGGCAACTCCTCGTGCAGGACGGGGAGCAGCTCCGCGCGATCGGGATGGCAACGAGCGAGGAGGAAGACGACGAAGCTGGTGGCAGACCACAGGATTCGTGGGCTGCGGGAAGGCAGCCCACCATGGCTAGTCGAACAGGACCAGTGCTCGTGTTCGAGCAGCCTCAAAAGGAGCTCGAGCGCCGACTGACCGAGATGACACGGCGGGCCAAGCTGACGTACGACGACGCCGGCTTCTGGACGTTGTATCTCGCCTTCGGAGCTCTCGAGTGGTCACCGAGCGTGACTGTATCGGGCAGCCGATCGCAGTCGACCTGGATTTCGCCGCTGGTTCTCGTGCCGATCGCAGTCGAACGGGAAGCTCCCGGCCAACCATTCTTCGTGTCGATAGCGGAAGAGGAAGATATTCAGCTCAATCAAGCACTGTCTGTATATCTCACTGAACTCGAGAAGATTCCGCTCGAAGACCTCGAAGTCTCAGGAGAGGAATCGGTCGAGAGCATTTTATCGCAGTTCGAGGAACGCGTTCGGATTCGCGGCTGGTCCGTCCGATACAGGTGCTGGATCGGACGCTTCGCCTTTCAGAAGACTGCCATCTATCGAGACCTGCAGCGCAATGCTGACCGTATCGTCCAGCATCCGGTTATCCAGACACTGGCTGGCACGAAGACTCCCGAGACGTTCCCGCTCGAGGATCCCAGGCAGCTGGATACCCAGTATTCACCCGAGGACGTTGCTACAGTGTTGCCAGCTGACAGTAGCCAACTGCAAGCGGTCCTCGCCGCTCGTCGAGGCCACACGTTCGTCATTCAAGGGCCACCCGGTACCGGGAAGAGCCAGACGATCGTCAACATCATTGCCGACCAGCTGGCTCAGGGGAAAACGGTACTCTTCGTCAGCGAGAAGCGTGCCGCACTCGATGTCGTCGAGCGGCGCTTGGAGCAGGTCGGTCTCGCTCCGTTTTGTCTCAATCTTCACAGCCACCAAGCGCAGCGCCGTGCTGTGCTCCAATCGATTACCGACGAGCTCGACAAGCACTGGATTCTTCAAGGCCAGACTTCTTCGGATATGCCACAACGAGTGCGCCACCGCCGTGATCAGCTGCGTGACTATGTCCATGCCCTTCACACACCAGAGGAGCCTCTCGGGCAAACACCGTTCGAGGTAATCGCTCGACTGGCAGCGCTTCCACAACCGACGCTCTTCGGGAAGATCAAGCTGAAGCCTCAGCAGCTCACGCGCCAAGACCTCGTCGAACTCCGCGACGAGGCGGCTGCCTTCGCCGAGGGCATCGACCTCCTGCGTGAAGGGAGCACCTTCCCGTGGTACGGCGTCCAACTGGATTACCCAGAGGCGATGCTCGAGACCGCCGTCCTGAACGCCTCAGCAGCGCTCGATGATCTGGTCAACCGTGTACGAGAGAGCAGTACGCAGCTCGGCCTCGTCGCTCCGAACGATTTTGTGGAACTCCGGAGATTTCTCGAGGTGCTTCTGGCATTCGAGGCTTGCCCACCGTTTCCGCAGAGTTGGCTACAACAAGCTGAGGTAACGCAGTGGGCCGACTGGGCAAAGACCGCAACAGCGTGCCTGCAAAGGCTTCACGAAATCGAGCGAGAACACTTGCCCGAACTCGACCCCATGATACTGTCGCAGCAGAACGTTTTCGCTCCTTCGTGGAACCTGCGAAGGCTGGCTAGTCAAGCGGAGCAGCTCGTCGAACTCCTGTCCCGCCAGGGCCCTTCCCTGAATCGGGATGACCTGATACGCATCGCTGAGCACGTCTCAGTCATTCGATCTCTCGTCCAGGAGGTCGGGCGAGCTGCTCATGATCTTTCCCGAGCACTCGAACTTCGTCCGCCGCAGACTGTACGAGACCTCGAGAGCCTGATCCGTGTTGCGGAATGCCTCGACGGCGATCTCGTTCTTCCGGTCGATTGGTGTCGAAAGGCCGCGCAGCCAATACTCACGAAGGTACGGGAGCTTGCCCGGGCACTGCGCGACGAGCAGCGGCTCCGCGAGGCCATTCGGGGCGAATGGAACGAAGACTTGCTGCCGCTCGCCATGAATGGCGCAGTTCTCGAGTGGCAGCGGCTCTGGTCCGCTCGCTTCCGTTGGGCCCGCCCAGCCTATTGGCAGTGCCGCAAGCTGCTCAAGAAGCACTATCGCGGCACACAGAGCTTCGAGGAGGCGACCCCAGTGCTGTTGGAACAGCTCGGTCAACTCCTGGAACTCCGGCGACAGATCGAGCGCCTGTCGTCGCCGGACGAAGCGGGATCGCTCCTCCAGCTTGTCGCACCTGGTGTGCGGAACGACCCGGAGGCGCTCGCACGACTCCTCGCAGCAACCGAGATTGTGCTCTCCAACACAGTAGAAATTGGCTTGCTGCGCATCCTTTCACGACAACAGCAGGCACCAGACGAGGCCATCCAATACGCCAAAGAACTTCTCGAGCAGTGGGAACCTTTGCATTTCCTCCTTGAGCAACTCTCGCTGATTTTGCCGAGCTCTGCACGGATCGACGAAGCCTCTGCAGAAACGCTGCAGGATCTCCTCGAGGCAGCACGACGATTCGCCGACTGGTGGAAGGAGGCAGAGCCATTCGTCGCGAACCCGCTTCCGCTCGATCGGCTCCCCGCACTCCTGCGCCAAGTTGCGGAGATGGACGAACTGTATAACCAGTTGCGTGACATCGAGCACAAGGTGTCGCAATCCTGGGCGTTCGTCCCGGAGCGCTCGGTCACGACTTGGCACACGCTCAGTGAACAGTTAAACGTTTGGCGCGCACTCTGCGCCCGCCTCCCTCGGCGAACCATCCCTCAGGCTCTGCGAGCCGCAGCTCTCGATCCAACCCTACGGCCAGCCGCAGACCAACTCGACGGCGCTGTGAAGGAATGCGGCCAGCGACTCGCACAACTCGCTGAGCTGTTCACCGAGGATCCGCTGCGCGTCAAGCACCGTGTGTCGCTCGCAGAAGTAGCCTGTTTCCTCACTTCCGGTGACGATCGTGAGTTCCAGCGTCCCGTCACGTTCGAGATGCTCACAGATCTCCTCGGCCAGCTGCGCGAGCGCCTGCCCGATGTCCGACGATTCCGGCGCGCGTGTGGCGCTCGCGACGAACTCGCCCGAGAGCTCTCTCTGGAAATCGTTCAGTCATTGGTAACGGAGAAAACTCTCGATGCTCGCAGTATCCCCGACATCGTCGAGTCGATCGTTCTGCGACACTGGTTGACCTGGGTCATGCAGGAACGGCGCCCCCTCAGCGATTTCGATAAGAACCGCCACGAGGAGCGGCGCCGCGAGTTTCAGTCTCTCGATGAATCGCTCGAACGGTGGAGAGTGGAGCAGCTCGTCGCGAGCCTCAACGATCGACGAACGGACGTATTTGCGACGCACCCGGCCTTCGCGTTGCTGAAACGAGAGGCAAATAAGCGCCGTCGTCAGCGCTCGCTCCGCAGCATCTTCAAGGAAGCGTTTCCGCTCATCCTGCGCGTCAAACCATGCTGGTTGATGAGCCCACTCTCCGTCAGCCATTTCTTGCAGTCAGAGCACGAGTTCGATGTGGTGATCATCGACGAAGCATCGCAAGTTCGGCCCGAGGAGGCGATTCCTGCCCTCTACCGAGCGAGGCAAACCATCGTTTGCGGTGACTCCAAGCAGCTCCCACCGACGCGCTTCTTCGAATCGGCAGTGCTCGACATGGTCGAGGGGAACCAAAAAGACGAAGAGGAGTGGACACTCGATCTCGGCGAGAGCGTGCTCGAGGCGCTGGAAGGACGCTACCCGACGATCCGCTTGCTCTGGCATTACCGCAGCAAGGACGAGCGCCTGATCGCATTCTCGAATGTGGTCTTCTATGGGTCGAGCCTCATCACTGTACCGAGCCCTCGCGATCCGGAACGTCCGACAGGCATCGAATACCGCTTGGTCAACGGAACGTACCGGCGTGGCGGGACCCGTCCCGTCAAGCCGAACGGCGGAAGACGTGCCCGTCGCTTCCACGGTGACCGCATCAATGAGGAAGAAATCGACGAGGTTTGCCGACTTGTCGAGGAGCACCTCCAGCGCTGGGGTACCAAGCGCTCTCTGGGAGTCGTTACCATCAACGAGCCACAGATGAACGTGCTGCTCGACGAACTCGAGCGGCGTACGGCAGAACGCCCAGCACTCCGAGACCTTTGGGACACCACGAAGTGGCCGGCGGGCGAGGAATTCTTCGTCAAAAACCTCGAAGCAGTCCAAGGAGACGAGCGTGACGTCATCATCGTATCGACAGTGTACGGTCGCGACGAGGAGGGTCGGTTTACCCTTCAACTCGGCCCACTCACGCAGGCAGGTGGCGAACGCCGACTCAACGTGCTCGTCACGCGAGCGCGGGAACAGTTGATTCTCGTAACGTCGCTGCGGCCAGAAGACTTTCGACTCGAGGACGAAGAACGGCAGATCAGCCTCCGCATCGTTCGGGATTACCTGCGCTTCGCTCGTGACAGCATCCTACCCGCTCCAGATCCCGCTCAACGTCATAACCTCTATGAGTCGGAGTTCGAGCGTATCGTCGCGGACGTTATCCGTTCGTGGGGCTACCACGTCCTCCCGCAGTACGGAGTCGGACCGTACCGCATCGATCTCGCCATCCCTGACCCTGAGAATCCAGAACGTGTCTGTATCGCAGTCGAGTGCGATGGTGCGACCTACCATAGTCTGCCGACCGTCCGCGAGCGAGATCGGCTGCGGCAACAATGGCTCGAGCGGAACGGTTGGACCGTCATCCGTGTCTGGTCCTCCGACTGGTGGTACCACCGCCAGCGGGCTCAGGAGGAACTCCGTCGCCAACTCGAAGAAGCGGTCGCCCGGCTGCACGAAAGGACCGCTCTCGCCCCTTTTCCCTCGACCAAATCACGACTGATCGAGATCACTCCACAACGCTTCCACCCGGCTGAAGACTTGCGAGAAATCCTGCTCCAGCGTGGAGTCGTGGCGGTCTACGGTGATTCGTCGCATTCCTCTCGACGAATCCCTCGTATCGCGCACCCGGACTATCCTCGTTCTAAACGCAGTATCAATGAGATCGACGAGCGCGAACTCCGTGACCTGATCCTGGTCGTGGTAGAAACGCTCGAAACCGTCACACGCGAGCAACTCGTCAGCGAAATCGCGAGACTTCTCGGATTCCAACGGACCGGTTCGCGCATCCGCGAACGGATCGAAGCAGCTCTCACCTCGCTCCTCAGGCGAAAGTCGCTTCAACAGGATGACGGAGGACGACTCCGGCGCACGCGTACCAGCTGAGCACGACCAGCCATCCGCTGGCTCACGAGCGAGTCATCGCACGTGAACGGAACTCGATCACTCTAACCCGAATTCGACCGCCTGTCCGAGACTCAACCCCCGCTCGGCGCCGTTGGCGAACCGGTCGCTCCGCACCACGATGTTCCAGTGGTTCGGCGCATGCACCCCGTCGAAGCCGACCACTTCCCCGATGATCTCTTCGCCGACCCGGCACGTCATGCCGACCGTCACGACGCCGCCCTCGGCGAAGCGGACGAACCCCAGATACGCCGCCCGGGGAACCCGGCGGCCCGGCTTCGCCTCGGTGTCGTCGGTCACGCAGACCTCGGCGATCGAACCGTCCGGAAATGCCCGCGAGCCGAACGGCTCGAGCTCCAGGTTCCGGTCGGGAAAACTCACACCGAGCACGGCAACGACCTCGCCGTGCAGCGGCCGCACCGCGACGAACGGTCGCTCCGGTACGATCCCCCGCGCGTACGGCTCCTGTCCGCTCACGGTCCGCTCCTTCCAGCTCACGCGTGGCTGCATCGCTCCGCCGTCGTATCATGACGCAGGCTCGGCCCTACCCGAGCTCCTAGCGTACGGTACCGTACGGAACGAGCGAGGAGTGCGCTCGATGTTCGGCAATGCTCGACATGTCCTCCAGGTCTGGGACTATCACCACGGCCAAGCAACCCGGATCGTCGTGAGCGGTTGTCCGCCGCTCCGCGGTCGCACGATCCGCGAAAAGCAGGACGACCTCGCCAGCCGCTTCGACCACCTCCGCGCGCTCATCTGTCGCGAACCGCGTGGGCACCGCAATCTGCTCGGTGCCTTCCTCACCGAGCCGGAACGCCCCACGAGCCACGCTGGTGTCATCTTCGTCCATCCCGATGGCTATTTCGACGCCTGCGGCGACTCGACCTTCAGCGTCGCCGTCGCCCTCGTCGAGAGCGGCCTCGTCCCCCGAACGACCGACGACGGCGAGCAGGAACTCGTCCTCGATACGGTCCTCGGTCCCCTCCCGGTACGCGTCACGCTCCGCGCCGGACGCGTCGTCGCGGTCACCATGGCGAGCGGCCCCACCTACGCGCTCGGCGACGCCCAGCTGGAGACCGCACTCGGCACAGTCCCCGTGACGCTCGCCTGGGGCGGACTGCTCTACGCCTTCGCCGATGCCACGGCCCTCGATCTCGAGCTCGGTGCGCACCTGTCAGCAGCTGCCCGCGAGCGCGTGCTGGAGGTCGGAACGATCCTCTGGCAGGCGGCCCGGAACCAGCTGCGGGCCGACGTGCCAGGCATCGCGACCGCGCGTCCGGTCGATCTGGTCACGCTCCTCCAGGAACTCGATGCGGACGGGACACCGCTCCCACCCGGCTCCACCACCCAGCCAGCCGGCGCCCGCGTCGCGAACTTCTACGCACCGCGCACCATGGGTCGAACGCCGTCGGGTACCGGCACCGCGGCGCGCGTGGCTGCGCTGGTCGCAGCCGGACGGTTGCCCCTCGGTGCACCGTACTTCCACGAAAGTCCAGTCGGCCTCCGCTTCACCGCTCGACCGCTGCGCCGCGATGGCGAGGCGGTCCACAGCGAGATCAGTACGATGTCCTACTGCATGGGCATCGCCACGCTGGTCCTACGCGACGACGACCCGTTCCCGGCCGGCTTCACGCTCTGAGCGCCACCGGGACGAGCTGGCTGCGTGGGAGTCCTGGGGGATGGCCAGCTCGCTTCCGGTTCGCCAGGGACGCAGACCGGAAGCACGGTCCCTGTCCGTTCACCCCCTGCACGGCAGCGGTGCCGCTGGGGCATACTCGTCCCGGGACACTCCGGGGGAAGGGATGGGGATCGCGGACCGGACCGCTCCCGACAGGTCACCGGCGTGCTCGAGCGGTTGGTGCGACCGTCTCCGCGCCGCCTACTCGGCACTGCACGCCGCAGTCGACCTCGACCAGCTCGCGGCGAATGCCCGTGCACTGCTCCGGACGCTCCCACCGGACGTCGAACTCCTGGCTGTCCTCAAGGCGAACGCGTACGGTCACGGGCTGGTACCGACAGCACGCGCTGCCCTCGCCGGTGGTGCCCGCTGGCTCGGCGTCGCCCGGATCGAGGAGGGGCTGGTACTCCGCCAGGCCGGGATCACCGCGCCCGTCGTCGTGCTCGGCCCACCCAACGCCGGTCGGCTCCGCGAGGCGATCGCCGCCGATATCACGCTGGCAGTCGGTTCGCTGGCTGACCTCCTCGCCGTGCGTCGTGCCGCCAGCGCGCTCGGCCGTCGCGCCCGCGTCCACCTCGAGGTCGATACCGGTATGCACCGCTTCGGCGCCGACCCAGCGGAAGCGATCGCGCTGGCCCGGGCTCTCCGCAGCGATCCCGCACTGGAGTTCGAGGGGATCTACACCCATTTCGCTACGGCTGATGCGCCCGATTGCCGCACGCTCCGCCTCCAGCTCGCGCGCTTTCGCGCCGTCCGCGAACGGCTGGTCGCCGAGGGATTGCACCCACCGGTCGTCCACCAGGCCAACAGCGCGGCGACGCTCCGCGGCGCGATCGGCGACCCGGATCTACCCGGTCGTCGGGTCGTCCGGGCCGGAATCGCCTTCTACGGACTGACGCCCGACCCGGCCATGTCGCTCCCGGCAGGCGTCCGGCCAGCTCTGCAGCTCCGTGCGCGGCTCACGCGCTGCTTCACCGTCGATGCCGGCGAAGGGATCTCCTACGGCCATACCTACGTTACCGACCGCCCCACCCGTTGTGGGCTCGTCCCAGTCGGCTACGCCGACGGTCTCCCCCGTGCACTCTCCAACCGAGGGTGGTTCCTCGTCCACGGGATCCGCTGTCCCATCCGCGGCCGGGTCTGCATGGACCAGACGATCATCTCCCTCGAGGATGTGCCCCAGGCCCAGCTCGGTGACCCGGTCATCGTGCTCGGCGACCCAGCGAGCGGCGCGATGACCGCCTGGGAGGCAGCTGAACTCAGCGGGACGATCGCGTACGAGATCCTCACCAGTCTGGCGGCACGCATTCCCCGCGTCTACGTCCGCGGTGGCGAGCCGGTCGCCCTCGCGGACTCCTTCGGTCTGCTCGAGCGCGACGTCGCCGTTACCGAGTAGCAGCGGACTGCCCGGACATGGGAAGATTGTCCCGAGAGAACGCTGCCGCAGTCACGGCGACCTGCCGGCAGCCGCAGGGACGGCAGGCATGGCCGAGCGACCGATCCGCATTCTGCTCGTCGATGATCACGCGCTCTTCCGGCAAGGGCTGCGTCAACTCCTGGCAACGACTGAGGATCTGGTCGTTGTCGGCGAAGCGGCATCCGGCAACGAGGCACTCGAACTCGCTCGAACCCTCGCTCCCGATGTCGTCCTGATGGACATCGCGATGCCCGACCTCGACGGGATCGCTGCAACAGCTGCGCTCCACGAGCGGTTCCCCAACATCCGGATCGTCATGCTCACCATGTACGACGCGACGACACACGGTGAGGCCGCTCGGGCAGCAGGAGCGTGTACCTATGTGAGCAAGAACAGCCGCGCCGAGGAGCTCTTGCAGGCGATACGTGTTGCAGCGAACAACGCAAAAACCGTGACTGTCCTGTTGCGTCCTCTGGCACAGGCGAGGCTGGATCGCGACGTCGGAACACAGGAAGGACGGTCGAATCAGCTCGAACGAGGGCCCGTCCAGAGCGGACCGGACCGACTTACCGATCCAGGAGAGGCGAGCGACGTCCAGGCAGGGCGAACCAGTAGCCAAGCGAGCCAAGCGGCGCAGTCCCGTTCCGAACACGCGACGCCCGACGAGGCCGCTCGGCATCACGCCACCCCACGGCACGACCTGCGCCGTCCAGAGCCTCCCTCGACGGTCGTGAAGCAGGCGGACCACCCGATCGCTCTGGCGTCGAAGCGAGGACGGCGCTCCCCGCTCCCAACGCGAGCGCTCGCTACTCTCGATACGAGACATGTCGGGATATGGGCACTGATAGGGTTGCTCGTGACCGGGGAGGCTCTCGCCCTAGCAAGCGTTCTGGGCTTCGTACCCTTGCCCGGCGGAGATCGATGGGTCACGCTGTTCGCCGGGAACCTCGCGAGCCTCGCACTCGTCGGGCTCGTCGCGGCAACACCGCACCTCCGCCAAGAGGCTCAGCTCCTGCTCGCGATCGCGGTGAGCGCGGCTACCGCCTGGAGCAGACTCGCTGCCCTGCATGCGCCGATCCCGCTCCAGCTCAACGCCTTGGTCAGCGCCAGCCTCGTCGCACTCGCAGCGGCAACGCTCGCCTGGCGACGTGCCGATGTACTCGCCACCGGCTTTGCTCTCGCTGTCCTCGGAATCACGCCTTTAGTTTGGTCGTTCTTCCCGGTTCTGCTTCTGGCGGTGTGGGGCACCGGTATCGTCCTGCTCGCGGCTGGACTCGCCTGGTCCGGCCTGCAGCGCTCCGACCACTCGGTCGCGTGGGAATGGCTGCCGCTCGCCCCGCTGGTACCCACGCTACTCGCGCTGGCAAGCAGTCCGGCGGTGCTTCCACGCACCATACTGCCGTGGTTGGCGTACGCACCGCTTCTCGTTCGGGCACAGTGGGAAGGACGCCGGGGACTGCCCACTCTCGTCGCGCTCACCGCAGGACTCGTCTTCGGTGCGACCAGCTGGTCACTCCGGTCGGCCTCGGCGACGACCCAAGCGATCGGCCTGACTGCCTTCGCTCTGGGGAGCGCTGTCCTCGCGCTGCTGCTTCGGTGTGCTGCGCAGAACAGGGGCACGAGTCTCCAGCCGGCCACGATCGTTGGCGGGTTCGCAGTGGCAGCCTTCGCACTGGCCGTCGGCCGGCATCCGGAGTCGACTCTGGCGCCGCTCGCTTGGTCAGCGCTGGCTGTCGCGCTCCTGGCGATCGACTCCCGGAGCATCTGGCGCTGGACCGCGGTGGGACTCCTCGTCGCTGCGAGTATCGCCGCGGCGGTAACCCTCCACCAGCCCACGACACCGGTCCGTTTCGGAATCCTTCTGGCAGCGCTCACCGCCTCGACCGCGGGCGGCTTCCTGCTCGTTCACCGACCATGGTGGTACCCGCTCGCGTGGTTGAGCACCGGCACGATCGCGCTCAGCGCGATCCTCGTCGAGCGTCTGAGCGGTAACAGCGAGATCGCAGCGGTGAGCCTCCTCGCGCTGGGCGCATTGGGCCTGGCCCGCCTCCGCAGCACACGGGCCGGAACAGCCGGCCAGCCCTGGTTCTGGCTACCGGCAGCCGTTGCCGGACTGCTCGCGCTCGCGCGCGCCTTGACCGGACCGCTCTCGCCCGCGCGCCTCGGCCTCGCGCTCGAGCCAGCTATCCCCGCGACGAGCGAACCGGTCGTCACCGCGAGCATCCTCGTTGCAGCCGCGCTGGCCATCGGCCGTCTGCTCGGCCGGCAGTGGCGCTGGGCGGCGATCGCCACAGCTCTGCTCCTCGTCGCCTATATCCTCCCTGCCGTGATTCCCGACGCCGCACTGGTCGTGAGCTGGCTCGCGCTCGCCATCGCGCTCGTCTCTGTCGTCGGTGGCCGCCCCTGGCGCTAGCGCGGACTCCGCACCGGCCGGGAAAGCCGCTGCCCGTCGTTCGTCCCCGGTAAACGCGCTTTAGCCTTTGTCCCAGCTGCACCGAAGAGGTCAGGATATCCCTGGCACACTGCACGGCAGAACATTGGCAAACTCTTCGGGGTGGCGAAACGATGCGTTCACGTTCGCCACGCGGAACGCGATACACTTTAGGAGCGAAACGAAAGACCTGTGATGAGCAGGATTGAGGAGTGTGCGATGATGAGAGCAACACCGGTCACTGCAAAGCCGATCACCCAGGCGCGACTGCACCAGCGGGTGGTGGAAGAGCTGCTCAAGCAGATCGTCAGCGGGGCGCTTCCGCCGGGCACGGCGCTGCCCTCGGAGCCGGAGCTGGCCCGGCAGTTCGGGGTGAGCCGCATCGTCATCCGCGAGGCGATCCGCATCCTCGCTGAGAAAGGGCTGGTCGCGGTCCGCCACGGGAGCGGGATGTGGATCCAACCACCGGAGCAGTGGGATCATCTCGACCCGCAGATCCTCTTCGAACGGCTGCGCTCCAACCGCGATCCGAGCTGGCTCGAGGAGATCCTGGAGCTGCGCAAGATCCTGGAACTGGCAGCAGCGGAGCTGGCAGCGCAACGCCGCACGCCGGAGCAGCTGGCGCAGCTCAGCGAGATCCTGGAACGGATGCGCGCGGCCCTTTCCGATCCCTCCAACTACGTCAATCTGGACATCGCCTTCCACGAGGCGATCATGGACGCAGCCGGTAACCGCCTGCTCCGCGAAGCTCGGCGGCCGCTCAGCGAGGTGCTCTTCAGCAGCTGGCTCATGACGACGCGCTCCGCGGAGCGACTGGCGCGCACGCACGAGGGCCACGAGGAGATCTACGCAGCGATCGCGGCAGGCGACCCGGTCGCCGCCCGCGAAGCGATGCGCCGCCATATCGAGCACTTCGAGGACAACATTCGCGCCGACCTCGAGCTACCGAGCCACCAGGCCGTCACCGTGGGGAGCAACGGCCACCAGTCGGCTAGGTGATCAGCTATCCCCACACAGGCAACCGGGGCAGGCTCACCCGCCTGCCCCGGCTCTCTTGCGCGCCAACACCAGGATAGGCAACCGGCAGTCCAGCCCCGCGTGTCCTCAGCGCATGCCCGCTTTGAGGAAAGCCAGCGCGAAGAGCCCGGCGACGATGGCGAGAGCGAGTACGACACCGAGGAGCCGCAACAGCCAGGGCGACATCGCGCCCTCCGCCTCAGCCGATCCCACGCAGCTCAGCCAGCTGGCGCGTCAGCAGCGCCTGCCCGATATGTTCGCGGTTGTGCTGGATCGCATGCAGTAGCCAGCGGATACCAGTAAAGCGGCGCCCCAGGCGATCGTTCGGTGGTGAGAACTCCTGGACGAGCGTCTCGTCCGTCAGACGCTCGAGGCGCTCGAGCGTCTCCCTCTCCACCTGATCGATCAGGTCGAGGAGCGCTGTATCGCTCGGTGCCTCGTAACGAAACCAGCGCTCGCGATCCCGCTCGACCGTCTCGCCGAGCGACGCCGCCACGAGATAGCGCTCGGAATCCAGCAGATGCCCGACGAGAACCGCGATCGAGTTCATCTCCGGTCCCGGCGACCAGTTCAGGACAGCTGGCGCGAGGCCACGCACGAGATCGCGCAAGACGTCATGCTGCTCGCGCAGCGTCGACTCGACCGCTGCCCGCACCGCTGTGAGGAAGTCCGCGCTCACCGTGCCCCCCTTCCACGCCGTAGCCGCTCGATCTCCCAGCGCCCGTATCGCTCCGCTTCCTCCTCGAGCTCGCGGTAGATCGCCCGGTAGCGCTCGTAGCGCCCCGCGTCGATCTCGCCCGCCTCGACAGCAGCCCGGACTGCGCAGTCGGGTTCGTCCAGATGCCGGCAATCGCGGTACGCACAGGCACCGAGATACCGGCGAAATTCCCGGAAACAGCGCCCCAGTTCCTCCGGAAGGATCGCCCACAGGTGCAGCACACCGATACCCGGCGTATCGACCAGAAAGGTTCGCTCGTCCAGCTGGATCAGCTCGCTCGCCGTCGTCGTGTGACGCCCCCGACCGGTCGCCTCGCTCACCGCCCCGATTCGGAGATCGAGTTCCGGCCGGAACGCTTTGACCAGACTCGTCTTCCCGACACCGGACGGCCCGGCGAGTGCCGAAAGCTTCCCTTCCAGTATCTGCCACAGTGCGCTGAGCCCCTCGCCCGTCACGACGCTCGTTTCCACCACCTGATACCCGATCGCCCGGTACGGCTCCAGCGCAGCCCGAGCGCAGCCTTCCGGATCCAGGTCGACCTTGTTCAAGCAGATCACCGTCGGCAGATCCTGCGACTCGGCAACGACCAGGAAGCGATCGAGCATGCCGAGGCTCAGCTCCGGCTGCGACGCCGCCATGACGACCACCAGCTGGTCCGGATTGGCGACGATCACCTGCGCAGCCTCGCGGTCACGGGCACGCCGGACCAGCGCCCGCCGACGCGGTGCGACTGCCTCGATCACGCCCTCACCAGGCGCGACGACCCGGACCTCGACGCGATCGCCGACGACAACGAGGTCCTCGCGTCGCCGCTCCTTCTTCAAGGCTCCACGCACGACACAGCGGATCACGCCCTGCGGCGTCAGGACGTCGTAGAACGGCCCACGCACGCGAATCACGATATTGTCTGACCATGCTGCGCTCGTGTGGTCCGCTTCCTCCGTCACCATCCCCTCCCGCGAGGCATACCCGTTCGCTCAGCGCGACACCTGCACTGGCTCCGCGACCGCTGCCGAGCGGCGCACCGTACCCACCCGTACCGGCAACGCCTGATACGCGAGGACCGCAAGCGCCCCGAACAGCAGCGTCACCACCGCCGCGTGCGCCAGGATGCTGTCGAGACTCAGCCGACTGAACACGACCCAGGCACCGGTCGCCGACTGGGCGAGCAGGAGCAGGAGCGCGAGCGTACCGCTCCGCACGATATCGGGCCGCGCGCGGCGGAGTGCACCGTCTCGCCAGAGACGCACGACGAGACCCGTCAGCGCCAGCGTCAGGAGCAGCGCGCTCGACCGGTGCAGGAAGACGATTCCCGTTGGGCCAGCGAGGTCCGGCACCAGCTTCCCCTGGCAGAGCGGCCAGTCGAGACAGGCCAGGCTGGCGTTGGCGTGCCGGACGTACGCACCGAGATAGACCACTGCGTAGGTACCGACCAAGAGCCCCCAGCTCGCCCAGCTGACCGACCCGGGGGGCGCCACGCGCCGCCGTTCCCGCAGCGACTCACCGCGCGTCAGGATGAGCGCCAAGAGGAGCGCGCTCGCGAACACCGTCAGCGAGACCCCGAAGTGGACAGCCATCACCGGCGGGTAGCGCGGTGCCAGCACCGCCAAGGCGCCGAGTGCCGACTGGATCAGGAGCGTCCCGACGAGAAGACCGGCGACGATGCGGGTCTCCCAGCGCGCGAAGACCTGCCGGCGTTCCAACGCAACCAGGAGCAGGAGCGCCACGAGCACCAGGCCACTCACCAGCGTCGCGAGCCGGTGACTGTACTCGATGACCCCTTCCAAGGTCAGCGGCGGGAGCAACCGCCCGTGGCAGAGCGGCCACGACTCGCCACACCCGAAGCCCGAGCCGGTCGCCGTGACGGTCGTGCCGAGCAAGAGCACCAGTCCCATCGCTACGGCGTTCGCCCAGGCCAACCAGCCGATCCACCGCGCTCGCTGTCCCCGTCTCATCGCACGCCTCCCGCCGTGCCGACTCGACAACGCTGCCGGAAGGATAACCGAGACCACACCTAGCGACACCTCCATTCCTGACCGAGCACCCCGTTCGTCGGCGAAGCGGGACGACACCTTGCTTCCGAATTTCCGTATGTGTTACAGTGAGCATCGGCGAGCGTTGGTGCGTTTAAAGCGAACAGATAGACGATCATGAAGCCGAAAAAGCATGCGATAGTGCGTATATACTGGCGGCAGTGTGTCGCCGGAAGGGAAATACCCCATGACGGAATCGAACCGCCTACGCGTCACGCTGACGGTCGCGGGAATGACGTGCCGGGACTGCGAGCAGCGGGTCGAGCAGGCACTCGCCCAGGCGGGAGCACGCGATCCGCAAGCCGACTGGCAGCGCGGGCTCGTCACCTTCTTCATCGAGCCAGGAGCCGACCTCGAGCGGTTCCGCGCAGCAGTCCGCGCCGCTGGCTCGCCCAGCCACCGGTACGTCCCCGGTGATTTCACGGTCTCGCCAGGTTCCCTGCCCCGCGAGGCAGCAGGTTCATCCGACCGCTTCGACACCGACCTCCTGATCATCGGCGGTGGGAGCGCTGGCTTCGCTGCCGCCATCGAGGCGCGCCAGCTCGGTGCCCGCGTCGTCATGGTCGAACAGGGTACCCTCGGCGGCACCTGCGTGAATATCGGCTGTGTCCCTAGCAAGTTCTTCCTGCGCGCTGCCGAGGTCGCCCACCTCGCGGCCACTGCCCCGTACCAGGGGATCCGGACGCGTCTCGAGGGAATCGACCTCCCGGCGCTCCGCGAGCAGCAACGGTCGCTCATCGCCACGCTCCGCCGCGAGAAGTACGAGGAACTCGTCGACTTTTACGGCTGGGAACTCCTGCGTGGCACCGCTCGGTTCCTCGATCCCGAGACGGTTGCGGTCGGAGAGCGGCGCATTCGCCCCCGCGCCGTCCTGCTCGCGACCGGCGCCCGTCCCGCCGTTCCAGCGATTCCCGGTCTGACCGATGTTCCCTACCTCACCAGCACCACCGCACTCGAACTCGAGCATCTCCCTGACTCGCTCATCGTCCTGGGCGCTGGGTACGTCGCGCTCGAACTCGGCCAGGCCTTCCTGCGACTCGGCACCGCCGTGACGTTGCTCCAGCGACGTCCACGTCTCCTGCCCGACCTCGACGAGCGGCTCGCGACCAGCCTCCAGGAACGGCTCGCCGCCGAGGGAATGCGTCTTGCACTCGGCATGACCGTCCAGCGCGTCGAGCGCGTAGCGGGTGGCGTGCGGGTCGTCGCCCTCCGGGCCGGCCACGAGGAGGTCGTCGAAGCGGAAGCGCTCCTGGTCGCCACTGGTCGCACGCCGAACACCGAGTCGCTCGACCTAGCGGCTGCCGGCATCGCGACCGACGAGCGCAGCGCGCCCCTCGTCGATCCCACCCTGCGCACGACCAACCCGCGCGTCTACGCGGCAGGTGACGTGACGCTTCTCCCGCAGTTCGTCTCCGTCGCGGCAGCAGCCGGTCGCCTCGCCGCCCGGAACGCCCTTCTCGGCGAGGACCGCCCATTGGACCTGCGTGCTGTCCCGGCTGTCGTCTTCACCGACCCGCAAGTCGCGACAGTCGGGCTCTCGGTCGCCGAGGCGGAGGCCGAGGGGTTCTCGGTCGTCACCGGCTTCGCACCGGCTGCTGCGATCGCTCGCGAGCGCGTGAACCTGCAGGACGCTGGCGGCGTGCTGGTCGTCGCCGATGCCGCGACGGACCGGCTCCTGGGCGTCCAGGCTGTCGCCAGCGCAGCTGGTGAACTGATCGATGCTGCGACGCTCGCGGTCGCCAGCCGGCTGACGCTGAGCGATCTCCGCGAGCATCTCGCCCCCTATCTCACCAGCGCCGAGGGGCTGCGCCTCGCCGCGCTCGCCGTGACGCAGGACGTCAGCCATCTCTCCTGTTGCGCCTGAAAACGGACGCATCGTCGAGGGTCCACCCGGCCACCGCGATCGTTCCCGCCGCCAGCACGGGATGACCGAGCGCATGACCGGCGAGCGACGCGCCGAGCGAGGGCAACGCCGTGGACGATACCGGAGAAAAGGTGTGGGCGACGAGCTGCATCCGGTCGTCTGCCGTGCCGCGCAGGGGAACGCGATCGGCGCGATGACTGAGCGGTTCGTGATCCGGCGGACGGAGCGGTCGGTCGTCACAGCGCCGACCAGCGACGAGGTGCGTTGTTCCAACGGCGCGGAAAAGGCAAGCGGCCCATCGCTCGGCTCGCTCCCGGAAAGCTGTCCAGCGAGCTGACCACTCGCTGGCAGCGGCTCCACCACAGCGCCGCCAGAGCGCTCTCCGATTCTCTGGCCTGTGACCGGAGGCACGCACCGGTCCGCGACATTCCATCCGTCGACCGATGCACCGACCGGCGGCTGCTCCAGCTCTACGGCGTACGCCGCACGGAGATCGAAGAGCCGCTGCGGGACGGGCCTTCGCGAGCGACCCGGCACGCCTGGCTGGGCTCCGTCCTGCCTCTCGCGGACCGCCGCGATCAGCACAGTCGCCGCATCGACACCAGCCTCACCCGCCAGGTGCTCGCCGGCCCGCCGGCCCCGACGGGGAAACTCGCGCGGTGGTCGAGCACCTCCGAGGCCGGCGACTGGTCGCGCCGGGCGCAGGCGTGTCCCGTTCCTCGCCCTCCGATCGTGCGAGCGCCTCGCGCGGCACGACCGGTAACCGGGACGAGCCCTTGCCAGCACTGCGACTGTGAACCGGCGGGTGAGCGGCCACCACCTCCACCGGCAGTATGGGCCGCCTCGCCCCCTCGTCCGGTCGACACCCGTCGGTACCCCGCGCGCAGGGCTCACCCCAACCGAACGTACCGCTCAGCCCTAGGAAGAATTCTCTATCACGTCCTGCAGCCCCATCCCTTCCGGCGACTGACGATTCGGCGGTAGGATATCGACTGAGTGTTCGGGCATCGGAAGCGGGGTAGACACACGGCATCGCGCAGGCAACGTGGTCACCGGTTGCTCGTGTTTCTCGTCCTCTTGACGACGGTCGCGACGAGCACCTTCTCCATGGTCCCCGTGCTGGCCGACCAGCCGGGTACGCCATCCGACGAACCGGCCCAGGAGCAGCCGCTCGGGAAGTCCACTCCCGACGTGCAGGCGACACGCGAGGCGTTGCCCGCCGATCCCGCCCAGCCTGTCGGCTCGGATCCGGCTGCCCCGGACGCGTGTGGCCCGGACAGCAAGGTCCCCTGCGCGACCCCGACACCGGCGACGAACCCCAAGCCATCGAGCGGACCCATCGACCCCAGCCTGACGGCCCGCGACGGTGCGCGAACCGTCACCATCACTGTCTGGAAGGCGTGGCCGGACCGGCTCCGCCCCGCTCCCGCGAGCGGCGCGACCGTCACCATCACCGTCAACCCGGGATCGCCCGACGAGCAGGTGGCCACGCTGACCTGTGGGGGACCGAACGACCCCCACATCTGCGGCACCGTCACGGTCGAGCTGGCAGCGGGCGACACGATCCAGGTGAGCGAGACGGTCAACGACCCGGACTGGGTCGCCGTGGCTGGCCCTGGGACCTATACCTTCCAGGGGTTCCAGACTTCCACTCCGATCGACCCCAACCCGGTCCTCCCTCCCTCCTACCCAGGATATAGTGGGACGACGGTCTGGGACTGCCTCAACCCGGAGGTCTACTGCGGGCTCAAGCTCCTCAACGAGCACCGTACCAAGCGGCTGCAGATACTCAAGCTTTGGGACGACCCGGTCACCCGTCCGCCGGGGCCAGCGACCCTGGAGGTGACCGCCTATGACGCCAACAATACTGTGCTCGGGACCTACACGGTCACCTGTGGCGTACCCGGCGTCGTCGGCGGCACTGTCGCGTGTGCCCCCGACCTCGACCTTCCCGACGACACCGCAGCCGTCGAGGTCCGCGAGGTCTCCATGCCACCCGCCTGGTTCACGCGTCCCCACACCGTAGGGCGTCGACCGTGGCGCTGGTTCTACTGGGTGTCCTATGATGGCTGCCTCGGTAACGGCTGCGTGTGGTACGCTGTCGAGAATTACCGCCGCATCGTCATGCTTCAGGTCTGGAAGACCTGGGACGACCCGTACGGACTCGACCCGCGGGACCCCGGCGCGACCGTCGACGTCCAGCTCAGCGGGTCGGGCGTCATCGACAACACGGGCGGTACGCAACAGGCAACCGTCAACTGCCCGATGGGCGGGTGGTCAGGACCATTCGAGCCGACCAACGTCAGCTGCGGCGTCCTCGTCCTCGCGGGTCTCAGCGATGGCGACCAGATCACCCTCACCGAGACCCTGCCGCCCGGTACCCCGAGCTGGCAGCCGGTCCAGCCGGCTGGCGGGACCTTCACCTTCACCTGGAGCTGGAACCCCTTACCCGCTAGCGGCCAGTTCCTGGCCTGCCGCGACAACCTCGGTCGCATCGAATGCGATGTTCGGTTCCTGAACCGTCGCGAGCGCCCACGCACCTATACTCTCGACGTTCATGTCATGAAGACGTGGCGCAGCTTCGACTACTGGCCCGCGAGCGATGCGACCATCGAGCTGACGCTCGCCGGTCAGACGCAGACGGTCACCTGCCCGAAGGCCGACCCCAACGACCCCGCACGGCCGCTGAACGCCCAGATCAGCTGTGGCATGGTAACCTTCACCGGCTACTCCCCGCCTGACCATACCGTGCTGTCCTACGTGGAGAACCCGCCGCTTCCCGACTGGCAACTCGGCCTCACCCACCCATATGCGAATCGACCGTCCTTCCCACTCGCGTACTGTGGTTGGGTCGTCGTCGGTGAGCGCGTTGGCTGTCACGTTGGATTCCTAAATACCCCCTACCTCTCCTCCCTGACCGTCGAGAAGGTCTGGACCGATCCGAGCGGGAGCGGGGCGACACCGGGTGGGCCGGCCACCGTCCAGGTCACGAACAGCCGCACCGGTGCGGTCTTCACCTTCACCTGCCCACCGGCCCCGCTCGGCCAGGTCGTCACCTGCGGGCTCGCCCGCGGCGACCTCAAGGCCAATGACCTGTTGACCGCCGGCGAAACGCCTCCCGCCCAGTGGCAGCCCGTCTCGCATCTCGGCCCGCATCTCGTGAGCACGACGTCCTCGGATCCCAACTTCTCCTGCCGGAGCGTGGGGAGCAACGACTTCGCCTGTACGCTCCGGATCGTCAATCAGTATCGCCCACCGTGGCAGCTGACGCTCCGCAAGCGCTGGCTCGATGCCCTCGGCAATGACTTCGTCGGCCCGCCGACCACGCTCCTGGTGACGGTCGATGGCCAGCAGGTCCTGGTCCCGTGCCCAGCCGGTTTCTCGCCGGTCACCTGCGCGACCCTCACCTTCCCCTCCCGCCCGTCCCAGCTGATCGTGGAAGAGCCGAATCCGCCGGACGGCTGGACCGTCATCGGTGGGACCGGCGACTGGAGCAACGCGGACTGCCCCGCTTCGGGGTGTACGGTCACCGTCCGCAACCAGCTCCGGGACCTCGTCATCACGGTCTGGAAACTCTGGAATGCGCCCAGCCCACCTGGCAGCCCGGCGACGCTGACGCTCGACACACCAGGAGGCCCGGTCACGCTCACCTGCCCGGGCACAGCGAACCCTGACTCGTGCACGCCGGGTCCAGTCACCGTGCCGGACTGGGCCCACAACCGCGGCCCCATCACGGTCCGCGAGGAGACCATGCCGTCCGGCTGGTCCCCCTGGCAAGGTTTCGGCACCTGGGACGGGTGGACTGCGACGCCGATGGGTGGCGGCGGTCCCGTGCAACCGTACTCGGTCGGTCCCGGGTGGATTCTGGTCGGCAACAACCTCATGATCTCCGTCAGCAACCGGGCGGGCCGGTGCTCCCCAGACGACAAGACCTGTTCTCCCACTGGCGAGCCGCGTGACGGCATCTGGCTCGAGTTCACCAAGCTCTGGGCCGGTTCCCAGCCGCCCGGTCAGGACGCGACCGTGCAGGTGACGCTCTGGCCCGAGTGGTACCCCGACCACCAGGTGGTCACCCTCACGTGCCCGGGCACGGCCTCCCCAGCGACCTGCACGCCACGCGTCTTCCTTCCCTTGCCGAAGGTTTCCTCCGACTGGCGGGACTTCGTCCTGACGATCACCGAGCTCAGCGGTCCGCCGGGCTGGATACCGACGCAGGGCTTCGGCTCCTACGACTTCCCCGGCTTCCTCGAACTCCTCGGTTGCCCGGACGGCGATCCGGACAAGTGCGACATGCCGAAGGCGTGCTCCTTCGACAAGGAGACCGGCGAAGTGCGCTGCGTCGTCACGCTCGCCAACCAGTCCGTACCGGTCCCACCGCCCCCACCGGGCGGCGGGAACCCGCCACCCACCGGCGGCAACCCACCGTCCGGCGGCAGCCCACCACCCACCGGAGGTAGCCCCCCGACCGGTGGCAACCCGCGGTCGGGTGGGAGCCCGCCACCGACCGGTGGGAATCCACCGGCACCGGCGAACCCGCCCGCCGGTTCGCCGCCAGCACCCGCTGGCCAGCCTGCCGGTCCCGAGAATCCGTACCTGGAGACCGTGACCAACCGGCCGCCGGCACAGGACCTGGACAGCGCCAGCCTCCAGTCAGCGAGCGACCGGAACACATCGCAGGCCCAGTCGGCCCAGGGGACGGTCCAGCTCCTGCCCAAGACGGGGTACGGCCGGCTCCACGCACCCTGGTGGGTCGCCCTGCTCCTGGCGCTCCTGCCCACCCTCAGTGGTCTCGTCTTCGCGCTCCACGCCCGCAGTCGGCGACGTCCACCTCTGCAGCGGCGTTGCTGACCGACGGCGCAGCGAGACACCGGGAGAGCCCTCTCTCGGGCTCTCCCGGTGCGCCGCCCACCGGCCAGTCGGAACTCCGCACGGACCACCCTCTTCCGATGAGCGGATACATGCAGTGAGCTGAGTCATTCTCCACATCGATGAATTTTGAACAGATTTGATTGATTTGAAAAATCGGTCCCGCATACAGCTGTACCTTGCTTGAAGTGTGTTTCTGGTGATAAAATACAAAGTCGTGATATATCAGATGACAGGGGATAGGGACGGCTCGGATGTTCACCGACAAGCCCTCTCAGGCCCTGGAGGCCCTCGACACCTTCCTCGGTACCCTGCCGTGCAGTGCCAGCGCGCTCTGGCTGCGGATGACGCGCCAGGAGCCGTTCGTCCTCGTCACGAGTTCCCAGACAGGCGACGACGAGATCCCGCTGCTCCTCCCCGCTGCAGTCCTCGATGCCCTACCCGCCGAAGCGGACCTGCTCCGACTGCCTGCCCCCATCCCGACACTCACCATGCCCGCCCTCTTCCGTAAGGCAGGCGTCCTCCTGCCGCTCCGCCGCAGCGACGGTTCTCCTCACGCCCTGCTCTGGTGCCAGCCACGAGACGGCACCGACCCAGATACGCTTTCCGCGCTCCTCGGGACGGTCACGCCCCTGCTGGAAGCCGCGCTGGCTGGTGTCATGACGTCCGTGACACTGGGCGAACTCTGGTCGCTCAGTAGCTCCCCCCTCTGTCTGGTCGACCCCGAGTGGCATGTGCTAGCTGCCAACCCCGCCTTCTTGTCCCTGACGGGCCAGCCAGCAACCGGGAGAAAGCTCGAGGACCTAGTGCAGGCCTTGCCTGGCTGGGACCGCCTGCGTGCCGCCCTCCAGGAGCACCACCGGGCGACCGAGTACGCGGTGGTGCTGGTGACGCAGGAGACGGTGGCCACCTTCCGCGTCGACGCTCAAGTCATCCCCTGCCAGGTCACTGACCAGTATGGCGCGGGTGTCCTCCTCCAGTTCACCCCCAGGCAGCGCAGTATGACGACCTCGCGATGGGATGCCATCGACCTGAGCGAGCGACCACCCGGCTCCGCCCAGCTCTCGCTCGCGAACACGGCACGCATCCTCGCGCGCCGAGCAGCCCAAGGCCTGGCGACGACCCTCATCGTCGGCTACCTGAGCTGTCCCTCCACCATCGCTTCCTCACTCGACTGTCTGACGCTCGATACCGTCTCGTCCATGCTGCTCGATCAGCTCCGGTCCAGGCTCCGGCCCCTCGTCGCCGTCCGGCTCGATGCCAGTACCCTCATCGCTGTGACCGACGAGCCAGCAAGCCAGCAGCTCATCGAGACGCTGCACGATCTCCGGGATGCGACTGGCGACCGTTTCCCTTCCCTCACCGCCTGGCCCTTCCTCATCCGGCTGATCTTCGCGGTCATCCCGGTGACCGAACGCTGTGTGGTCAGCGAGGAGACGCTCCACACCACGATCGAGCGAACACGACAGCTCGTCACCCGCCTCGATCACCCTGTCGCCGTGTTTTCCCCGGACGAGGCCAATCCAGCTCCACCACCACTGACCGCTGTCGTCGAGGCACTTCTCGACCGCCGGTTCACCTTCGTGGGCCAGCCGATCGCACCGCTACAGCCGAGCCAGCCACCGCGTGTCGAACTCCTCGCCCGCCTCACCGTCGGTGATCGCCGGCTCTCGCCAGCCTTCTTCCTCCCGCTCGTCCAAGAACTGCGGCTCCAACCTGCTCACCTCCAGGCGTCCCTCGAACAGGCCAGCCGCCTCGCTGCCACCGGTGCCATCGTCCACGTCAACGCCGAACCGTCAGCCCTCCTCGAACTCGCTGCGGAAGGAAGACTCTCCTCGCTTTCTGCGCGAACCTTGCGCGGGCGGCTGGTCCTGGAGGTCACCGACGGGCATGTCGGCGCAGATGTATCTCGACTCAGCGCGACGCTCGAAGCCCTCCGGCAGGAGGGCATCGAGATCGCGCTCGACGACTTCGGAGCCGGCTTTCAGGGCTGCCTCCCGCTCACCCTCCTTCCGGTCGATCTCGTGAAGATCGACCGGGCACTGACCCGGACTCTCCCCCACGAACGAGGCCGGATCGTCACCGAAGCGATCGTCCAGACCTGCCGCAAACTCGGTTTGGCGACGGTCGTGGAGGGGGTCGAAGACGCAAGGCTTTTGCCTATCCTGACGTCCTGGCGTGTCGACTATGTCCAAGGCTTCGCGACAGGCCGTCCGTACCCACTCCCCGTCGGATCGTGAGCACGAGCGTCGGTTCAGGGGACCCCGCCAGCGCTGGTCGGTACAGACCCAACGTTACCCGCAGTCACGCACCCCGACGGCTCCGACGTACCATCGCAGACGCGTACCGGTCACCGTTGCACCCCCTCCGCGTACCCGGAACGAGACGGTCCTATCTGGTACGAGCTCGAAGGGGGAGACCAACTGCTCAGTGCGTCTCCGCTCCGGTGATGCCCGCCTGGAACCCGCTCGGCATCACGCCTCACCGGTGTTCCTCAGCGTTCGTCGCGCAATGGCACGACTCCGAGTAAGCGGAAAAACGCATCGATCTTTTCCAAATCCCAGGCCGTCAGGTCCACCGTCACCGTTACGGCGACCGCGACACCACTCGCTCCGGCCAGCCTCCGCTCGAGTACTGACGACGCTTGGCCGGGCTCAGGCACGGAGGCGGCACTCCCGGGCTCGGCTGTCTCGACCGTCTCACCCTCCGGGGTCCCGCTACGCCCCTCGACCAGCAGCGGTCGCAACGCACGCACCTGCTCCTCGCTATCGGACGCCAGGATGAGCCGCGAGGGCTGCCCCCGCACACCGCGCCGGAACACTCCCAACCCAGCCTCCTCCGCGAGCTTGAAGAAGAAGGTCCGCGCCTCCTCGACGCGGTTCCGCGGCTGGCCCAGCCGCATCTCGACTTGCCACACTCGCTCCACCCACGGACCGTCGATGACGGCAAGCCCCTCGCGCAACGCCCGCTCGATCGCCCCACCGTACGGTGGATAGCCGAGCACCGCGCGGGCCAGTTCGCGCCGTCGCTCGGCGGCATCCGTCGCATACGCGAGACGCCTCCCCGCTTCCGTCAAGCGAATCTCGGCATCGTCGCGTTCGATCAAGCCGAGCTGCTCGAGTGCATTGAGCGTCTCGCGGAGCGGCTCTCCGCCGCCGAGCCGTGCCTCCAGCACACTGCGGTCGACCCCACGCCCCTTCGCGTACTCCAGCACCTGGAACAGTAAGCGCGGATCGGTCCGATACGGCAGCAAGATCTCCATCGCCATTCCTCCAGCACTATCGCTCACGTAACTATTCTAGCGCATACCCACGTTACTCGTCAAGCAAAACGGCACCCTGAAGCACGCATTGTTACACGCAATCCATCACGCAAGCGATGCGGCCGCTGATGCGTATGAGCGTGCGCTCGCGTCACGCGAAGCGAATGCGGTGAACGAATCTCCAAGCACGCGTGTCGTGGAAATACGTCACGCACCCTGTTCTCCGCGCCTTCTGCTCGAACGAACCCACCCCGCCCCGGTGCCGGGAGCCACGGATCCACGAACCGGCACGCATACCGCCTCGGTCGCCCTCTCGCACTCCTGCACGACTCGTCCACCCCCACGCGCGTGCCAGCAAGACGCCCGTTGTCGTGCTGCGTGCTCGAAGTCCGCCGTGACGGTGTCCAGGAGCTCCGCCGCGTGGTGGACGACGACCTCGCTCTCCGCTTTTCCCTGCTTGCGAGTGTGTCCCGGTTCTGGAGCGGGGGCCGAACCGCGTCGATCGCTCACTCGACGTGGGCGTTGCTGCCGCCATGGCGCCGGAGCCGGGGTTGCGCGAGTGCATCCGAACCAGCTAGGAGCGTCATGCCACCCAGCGAGTGCTGGACGCCCGTCCCGGTCGACCGGGACGCGCGGTACGAGAACACCACTTCCTCGGCACTGTTTCGTCACATGACCGGCATCGGGGGCCGTCTCCGCCGCCAGGTAGCGTTCCCTCCCGTCGTCCTCGGCACGAGCGTCACGCCAGCAGGCAGCGAACTACTGCACGTCCGATCGCACAGCGACGACTCCCTCTGCCGCGGGTGCGCTCCTCCGAGAGACTGGACACCCTCACGCGAACGAAGACTCGGCACGCGTGCACAACGATCGCGGAAATATCACGGAAGCAATGGAAAGAAATGACCTGACACTTGAATCACGCGGCACGTGCTACTATGCTCGACGGTGGGGACGCAGGAAAGGGGCCGGAGCATGGCCGACCCACCGGCTGAAGCGAACGCCCAGCCGGAACGCAGCGGTGAGGACAGCCGTCGCCGCGGCTGGTTCTGGCACTGGAACACCATCATCACGCAGTTCGCCCCCTTGATCGGCCTCAAGGGGGTGGGGTTGCTCAACTCCTACACGGTCTGGACGGATCGCCGCGAAAACTCGCCCTACCGCGGCTATGCCTTCCCTTCCCAGCACGCCGAGGCAGCCTTCTACGGCGAGGACCGCGGTGAGCTCATCACGATCAACAAGATCCTCGTGGCGCTCGATCTCATCGAAATCCGCAAGGAGATGGTGACCCGTACCGACGAGGCCGGTCGGCGCTGGCGCGTCCCGCACAATTTCTACCGCGTCAAGGATCGGCCCGAAGGCTTCGTTCTCACCCCGGAGGCGGTGCTCCGCGTCATCGAGCTGGCCGAACGCGACGAGGCGGTGTACCGCTACATCCGCCACATCTTCTCGTCGCGCTTCGCACCGATCGACCGCGAGAACGTCTGGCACCAGATCCTGCCGGTCGTTCGCCGGCACCCCCTCTGGCAAAAGCTGGCCGCTCGAGCAGCTGCCGAGGACGCCCGTTTCTCGGCTCGCACCCGAGCCGGTCATGCTCGCCGCAAGGCCGCTGCAGTCGACGGCTCTCCCGCCGACCCGACCAGTGTTGGAGGGAGCGACAGTGGTTCGGTGACCGATGTCGGACTGAGCAACGATGGTTCCCCGACCGTCGTTGCAACGAGCGACAGTGGTTTCCCCCTCGGCGACCTGACCACAGTTGGCCCGTCCAACAGAGAGGAGGCAAGCAGTGTTGCTCCTTTCGACACGACGTATGACCAAGTTGTTGCAACGACTACGACGACTGCTGACCTCACCGGAGAAGCACCCCCGGCCGATGCCGCTGGTCCGGTGCTCGAACCGTCGCCGGAGGTGGTCGCCTGCTACGAAGCAGCGAATGCCCGACCGGCTTCGCCGCTCGAGCGCTCGTTGCTGGCCGAACTGGAACGCGAGTTCGTGCTCCTGGCTGCGGCACGCGGTGAGCGACCAGCCGAGGTGGTGGTCGCGGCGATCCGCGAGGCGGTCGCCAGCGGCTCGCGGTACGTCGCGCCGAAGCGGGTCCGCGAGATCCTCGCCCGCTGGTCGCGCCATGCCGTTCGGTCGAGCAGTGGACCGCCCCGCGAGCTGAACGCTCGTGCGGCACCGCCCCTCCCGCCGGCATCCGCCGATGCACGCGTACCGCTCGAGGGGCTGTTGGCGCCGGAGACGCTCGATCGGCTGGTCTCACTGCTCGAAGAAGCGATGGCTGCACGCCTCGCCCGGGCGATACCGGTCGAGGTCGAGTCTACCGGAGGGCCGACAGCATCGTCGCTTCCCCAACCACCGGCGGGGCTGGCGCCGCTCTGGTCGCTCGCGCAGGAGCACCTCAGCGAACGCTTGCCCCCAGCAGTCTTCGCGGAGTGCATCCGCCCGGCTCGTCTGCTCGCGGTCCTCTCCTCCGGGGAAGTCGTGCTCGGCGTCCCCAATGCCTCGGTGCGTCGCACGCTCGAGCGTCGCTGGCTCTCGCAGCTCGAGGATGTCCTCGCGACGCTACTCGCTCGCCCGGTGCAGGTACGGATCGTCACGTTCGCGGAGTGGGGTGAGAGTCATGCGTCACCGTCCTGACGACCGCTGCCACCGGATGAGCATCCAACGAGTCGCGTGCGGCCAGTTGTCCGATCGGCTTCCGGTGCCGGGCGTCGTGGCTTTGCGAGCAGGTGACGGCACGCGACACCGTCTGCCGCTGGCTTATGTGCAGCACACGGTGTTACCAGAGAGGGCGCGTGACGACGAGTCCCGGCCGGATACCATCACCACGCGACGAGCGGTATCGGCATACCTGGTCGCGCTCCGCCCGCTGCCGGCGATCCGCGCCGGGGATCGAGCAAGTGTTCGCCGACTCGACGTACTGCCGGGTGCGGACTCTCCAGCGCTGCCTGGGCTGGCAGCGGATGACGGTGCTGGGTCCAAAGAAGATCTGCCGCCACTTCGGCGAGTTCACGGGCAGAGTCGACGACCGCTGCCGCCAGCAGGGGGGCGATCTCGGCAGTCGTCATCACCTGTGCGAGTGCCCACAGGGCGTCGCTCCGCACGTCGGCGGGCAGTCGCTCGTTGTACATGAGTGCCAGTGCCTGCTCGCGCGCCAGCGGATCGGCCCGCAGGACGCTGCGCCAGGTCGCACGGCGGGCGCGTCGGCTGGCATCCAGCACCCAGCGTCGCCAGTGCGGGAGGACGAGGTCGGGCACGCGTTGCGCGGCGATCTCGACCGCTAGTCCGCGTATCACATCGTCCGGATCAGCGAGGGCAATGGCGAGCAGCGCGCGCTCGGCACCGGCCGGTAGTTCCCGCTCCCGGGTCGGATCAGCCAGAAGGAGCGTGAGCGCGGTTTCCCGCGCGATCCGCGTGCCCTGCCGTAGGACACGCAGCGCGGCTGTGACGAGCGTCGCTGTCCCTTCCTCCATCAGTCGCGCCCACAGCGCCAGTGCCGCATTGCTCCCAGCCAGCCAGTCCACGTTGGCGAGCAGCGCTTCCCGGTCCAGTCGTTCGATCACGGTCCAGGTGGAACGGTCGCGCCGCCACGAGAGAAAGTCGTCGCGGTACGCCAGCAGCGCTGCCGCGAGGAGGGCTGCTTCGCTCGCTGGGAGTGCTGGCAGCACGGTACGCCGGAGCCAGCGGCGTCCTGCTGCGGTGGCGAGTGCCTCGCTCAGCTGAATCGGCTCGCTGTGTGGAGGAGGCGAATGGCTGTGCATCGGGTGCCGCATCCTTCCTGTAATCGAGTCTACGGCACGGGGGAGTGTGTGCCGCAGCATCGCGGCGTGGTATGAGAACGCTGGCTCGGTACCACCGGCGCTTCGGATCGCGGAGTCCCCTCCGTATGACAGTCCGGTCTTCGCTCCGGTCCTGTTGCCTCTGGTACCATTCCGCGCGACGGAAGACGGTAACTCGACGGAAGGGTCGGACGATGTCGACATCGCAGAGCTTGCCACCGAAGGCCGGAATGCAGTCCGCGCGGGGAGGCATGCCGCGCCGGGTGCAGCGCAAGCTGGAAGCCGACCGGCGGGCTCGCCGGCGTCGCCTCCTCTTCATCACGGTTCCGGTCGTCCTCGCCTTGGTCGCTGCGGGGATCGGGATCTGGCTCAGCCAGCGCAGTACTGAGCAGGTCGCGGCCGTCCAGATGCCGGACGTCTCTAAGTACACGAGTGTCCCGCGTGACGGTCGCATGCTCGGTGACCCCAATGCACCCGTTCACGTGATCGAATGGGGTGACTACCAGTGCCCAGCCTGCCGAGCCTTCGAGCAGCGCTTCTTCCCGACCGTGCTCGAGCAGTACATCGCGACCGGTAAGGTGCGCTGGGAGTTCCGCGACTTCGCCTTCATCGGACCGGAATCGACCCGGGCGGCTGAGGCAGCCTATTGCGCGCTCGACCAGGGGAAGTTCTGGGAGTTCCACGCAGCGCTCTACGCCAACCAGAAGGGTGAGAATGTCGGCTCGTTCAGCGACCGGCGACTCGAGGAGATCGCCCGGGTCGTCGGGCTGGACGTGGACGCCTTCCGGAGCTGTCTCCGTGACGGCACGCACAAGGACGACGTCCAGCAGATGGTTCGCGAAGCCCAGTCGCTCGGTGTGCGCGCCACACCGTCCTTCAGCGTGAACGGGAGCGCACCCTTCACGATCTCCAGCCTGGCCGATCTCACGAGCCGGATCGAGGAGGCGCTCCCGTGAACCGGCGACCGCGCTGGCTGCTCCTCTCGCTCGTCCTGGCAACGGCCGGCGTCGTCGTGGCTGGTTATCTCACTGTCGTCGCCTTCGACGATGCCCTCCTCGTCTGTGGCATCGGTGATTGCTCGACCGTGCAGAACAGTCCGTACGCCAAGATCGGGGGATCCCGATCGCGCTGCTCGGCCTCGGGATGTATCTCGTCCTCCTGGCACTCGGCATCGCCCGTTGGCGCTGGTGGCAGCAACGCGAGCTGCTGACGAGCGTCGCGATGGGTATCGCACTGGCTGGCACGCTCTACTCGGCCTACCTCACGTACCTGGAACTCTTCGTCATCCACGCCATCTGCCAGTGGTGCGTCACCAGCGCCAGCCTGGTCACTGCACTCCTCCTCGTCGAAGGCTGGGGGCTGCGTCGGCTCTTGCGTGGTGCGGCGCACGAGACGATCCATGCAACGCCGGGAGCGCGCTCGCGCCGTCAGCAGCCCGCACCGTAACGGGCGAGCAACGCCGTCCGACTCATCCAGGCGCGTCCTGGCCAGGCCCGCTCGCGGTACCGATCGGCCATCTGCCAGCCGAGCGGATGGTAAATGGCGATCAAGCCGACGAAGAAGAAGCGCTGCAAGCGGTGGTACCAGGTCGGCGGCAGCGGATGCACCTCGAAGCCCAGCCGCCTCCCGGCCCGTGCGAAGAGCGTGATCCCGACCAGTGCCTGTACCTCGCCGAGTTCGCCGCGCGCGATACGGCAGGCGAGTTCAGCCAGATCCAGGCGTGCCAGACGCAGGAGATCCCAGGGGAGCTGCGCGCCCGCGAGCGAGAGCGCCAGGAGCCGGCGATTGTCGAAGTGGAGTTCGACCACCAGGTCACCTGGCTTCACCCGAGTCCCATCGGCCAGCACTGCCACCGGGCCCCGGTAGCGGACGATCCGGTAGCGGAAGAACCCGCCTGGGCGTACGGGGCGCGGTCGCCAGAGGAGATCCGTCAAGCGTTCCCAGCCCAGCCAGACGGCGAGCAGCCCGATCGCCCGGCCGCCGCCTGCGCGGCCGAGCCGGATCAGCCACCAGGGAAACGCTTTCAATAGCGCCAGCGCCGACCGATGCCGAGTTCGGCGAGGAGCCAGCGGAGGAACGTCGTGACCAGCCCCAGCCGGAGCGGGAGGCGGTGCAGGCGGCGCGGCGACGTCGCGATCCAGCTCGTCGTCAGGTGGCAAACCGGCACGCCCCTTCCCTGGAGTCGCTGGAGGAACTCTCGATCTTCCGCGATCTCGAGCGACTCGTCGAACCCTCCGCTGCGTTCGAACCATTCACGGCTACAGTACAGCATCTGTGCCCGGATGCGGAAGGAGGTCTTGCCGATCTCCATGAGCTCGAAGAACCAGCGGTCGAAAAAGTCGGTCGTCTCGGCGATGACCCGCACGCTCCCCGCTGGATAGCCGGTATGCCGGTGCGCGATGATCTCCGCTGCCAGTGTCGGTGCCATCACCGAGTCAGCATCGAGGAAGAGCAGGATGTCACCGGTGGCGACCGCAGCCCCCCGGTTCTTCGCCCGGCTGCGCCCCGGCTTGGCCTCGCTGACCAGTACGACCCGGAGCGGGACGAGTACCGGGGCGAGGTGCTCGACGATGGTGGCCGTGCCGTCCGTCGAGCCGTTGTCGACCACGAGCGCCTCGAGGCGCTCGAGTGGCCAGGCTTGCCGGGCGACCGACCGGAGCGCGCGACCGATGAACGCTTCCTCGTTCCGCGCCGGAATCACCACGGAAAGGTCGATCCGGTCGTCCACGCCGGGCCTCGTTTCAGTACGGCCAGTCCCGGCCGATACCGACCAGTGCGAGCAGCCAGTGCAGCGCGGTGACGAGGAGACCGATCCGCAGCGGCCAACGGTGGAGGCGTCGGGTCGAAGTCAGGACGACGCTCTCGGTCACGAAGCCGACCCGATACCCTGCTGCACTGATTCGGCGCAGGAGATCGTAGTCCTCAGCGACCCGCAGGCGCTCGTCGAAGCCGCCCACTGCCCAGAAGACGTCGCGGCGCACTGCACAGAGCTGCGTCGGGACGCGCACCCGCTCCTTCATCCAGGTCGCCAGGAAAAAGAAGGCACGGTCGAGCGGGTCGTTCGAGTCTGCGACCACGCGGAGGCTCACCGCGGCCTCGCCGCGATGCAGGTGGGCCAGGACGGCCGGCACCATCGTCGGTGCGAGGCGCGAATCCGCATCGAGAAACAGGAGGACTTTCCCGCGCGCGACCCGTGCACCGCGGTTCCATGCCCGGCTCACGCCGGGACGCGGCTCGTGCACGACCTGGAGCTGCAGTTCGGGATGCGCGTGCGCGAAGCGACACACGACGGCAGCAGTACCATCGGTCGAACCGTTATCGACGACGATGACCTCGAGCCGTTCGAGCGGCCAGGCCTGGTGCAGGACCGAGACCAGCGCGCGCTCGATCGTCGCCGCCTCGTTGCGAGCCGGGATGACGATGCTCAACTCAGGGCAGTGCGATCGCTGCTCCATAGGTCGACGGTTCGCCTCCCCGTTCCAGCTCGCGTGCCAGTTCGCGTAAGGCTCGTCGGCAGACCGGTGAATCGGGTGCTCCCTGTGGATGGAAGAAGACGGAGATCGTCCGGGCTCGTGCCCGCCAGGGAGCGAGAAGCCGGGCGCCGAGCTGCGCGAGCCCCTCGTGCAGCCAGGGGGTTCCCATGAAGCCCGTCCAGGGGGTCGGCAGACGGCGCTGGTCGCGGACATCGACGAGGAAGAGCATCTCGACCAGGTAGGCGAAGCCGAGTTCCGCGAGCAAGCCTGGCAGTTCCGCGGTATGGAGCCACCCCGGTGGACAGAAGCCAGTCGTCTCCAACCCACACGCGGCCAGGATCTCGCGCCCAGCGATCAGCCGAGCCCGTTGCTCCGGCCACTCCAGGCTGGCGAACTCGGCCACCTCGCGCGCGAAGAGCGCCGCGCGTGCCACGGTGAGCGGGTCGCCCCGCCAGCGCCCGGCTCGAGCGTGCGTGTAGCCGTGGAGCACGACCTCCGAACCGTTCGCGACCTCCACCTGCAGTAACTCGACCAACTCGGGGCAGCGGCGCAGATCGTCCCGGCCGTTGTGGCAGGGGATCACCAGGAGGCTCCGCGGGCGCGCGCCGATCGTATCGAGTTCGCGGAGCAGCCAGCGGACTTCCTCGACCCAGGCTGGTGCGACATCGTGTACCGAGACGAGTACCCGACGGGCCATGGGTGCCAACCCGCCCTCCCGTTGGTATCTTAGCCGCATGGCTCGCGTGCGGAAGTCTGGATCGCATACCCAGTGCACGTTTTGGCACAGTGAGCGCAGCCTTCAGCAGCAGACGCTGCCAGGAACTGCCGAACGGCAGGTCGTTCAGAGCCCCTGGTACCGTTGTGTCTACCGGTGACGCCTTCGCGTACAATCCAGTGCAGGACGGCGTTTTCTCATCGTGAGTTCGACGAGGTGGCGGCGATGTTCGTCCCCGGACGCGAGTACCGGCGCGAGGATATCCACCGGCTCGTCGGCGGCCAGCGTCAATCCGGTATCGTCACCCCGCGCGGGAGCCGCTTCGTCTTGCTCTTCTCGTCACCTCGCGGGGGCGACTATGGCTACCGGGATGGGTGGAGCGAAGACGGCCGGTTCTATCGGTAGAGCGGTGAGGGGCAGCACGGCGACATGACCTTCACGCGAGGCAACCGTGCGATCTTGGAACACCGCGAGAAGGGCCGGGAGCTTCATCTCTTCGAGCTGGTACGACCTGGCGTGTACCGGTACGTCGGACAGATGGAGTACGCTGGCTACGAACTCTGCCCTGGTGTCCCCGACCGCAACAATCGTCCCCGGACAGCGATCGTCTTCCACTTGCGACCGATCGCGTCCTGATCCGCGATCGAGCCGTTCGGGCTTGCAGCGGTGTGCCTGCTCAGGCTGCTACCACCCACTGTTCGATCGCTTCGTCCCAACCAGTGAGCGTCCCGGCGCGAACGATAACGACCCGTTCCTCTTCCGGCATCTTCCGTGCCTGGTCCACCGGCTGGTCACCGGCGACGACGGGAAGGACGTTCGGGACGACACGACGGAGCAAATTCGCACGGGCCAGCGCCCGCTCCACGTCGCTCGCACCGACCGTCGTCGAGACTTCGATCACCAACCAGACCTCGGAGTCACTGGGTGCTCGTCCAATACACCGGTCACGATGAGGTCGGCATCCAGCAACCGCTGCAGCTGGCTCCGTGTCAGGCTCTCGCGGACGAGCCTCCGTCTCTCCATCGGTGGGACGACCCGCGTGGCATCCATCCAGCTGCCGAAGATCGCCGGAGCGCGGTCGCGCATGCGGTCCTCGAAGAACCCTCCCGCAGCTGTGCCAGGTCATCGGTATGCCGCCGTACGACCGTGGTGAGTTCCGCGATCTGTTGCTCGACGCGCTCCATCCGGTCGGTGAGCTGGGCGATCTGCTGCTCGACTCGCTCGATCCGGCTCGTCAGGGCCTGGATCTGCACGGTCGTCTCGGCCTGCTGCCGCTCGACCCGCTCCATCCGGTCGGTGAGCGCCTGCAACAGGTTCGTCGTCGCCCTCTGCTGCGCTGCCAGCTCGTCGACGATCCGGCTCGGTTCGGCCAGGCGGGCGTCGATGAGGGCGAAGCGGTCACCGATCGCCCGGAAGCTGCCCTGCACCGTCTCGGCCAGTCGTCCGAGCAGGGCAGCGAGCTGACCGATCTGGTCGGCGAACCGCACCGACTCCGGCCCGAAGACGAGCTGGGCGAGTCGCCGACGGAGCTCGGGGTCCTGCCGGATCCGCTCGAGGAGCTGTTCCACCGCGTGGTCGATCGTCATCGGCGCGTCGCCTCTCGCGTACCGCGCATACAACGATGGACGCTCGACAACGGAAAGGCGACTGTCTCGTCGCTCGTCGTGTGGTCGGTGGTGCGACGTTCGCAGCGAGCGCGGCACCGGAGCCCGCGCTGGCGAGGGCGAGCACGTTCCGGCGGACCGTGTAACCGGATGCGTGCTCGCGCCTGGTTCGCCGAGTCAGCCGGGAGCGAGCGCGAGACGGTGCCGCCCTCGCTACCAGGGTGTCGGAGGCCGCTCCTCGCCTACCGGGCCGCTTTCGCTCGGGTCGTCTCGGCCAGGCGCGGCAGGAGCCGCACGTACGCGCGGGCCATCGTCCGGAAGTCCTCGATCCGATACGACTCGTTCGGCGCGTGCACGCGGTTGTCCGGCATCCCCCAGGCGAAGAAGAGCATATCGGCCCCGAGTTCGCGCTGGAACACCTCGGCGACAGGAATCGTCCCGCCGACGCGGATCATCAGCGGCTCCTTGCCGTACAGCTCGCGCAGCACCGCGCGTGCAGCAGCCAGCGCCGGGTGATCGCGCCGGATCGCGAACGGGCGAGCCGAGCCGGGGAAGCGCGTCACCCGCACCTCGGCCCACGGCGGACAGTGTGCCTGCACGTGCCGTTCGATCAGGTCGAGGATCTCGTCGGGATCCTGGTCGGGGACCAGCCGGCAGGTGATCTTGAGGTGCGCCTCGCAGGGCGTCACCGTCTTGATCCCTTCGCCCTGGAAGCCGCCCCAGAAGCCGTTGAGGTCGAGCGTCGGACGAGCCCAGGCGCGCTCGAGCGGCGTATACCCCGGTTCGCCCCAGAACGCCTTCGCCCCCACGTTGGCCAGGATCTCCTCCGGATCGAACGGGACGGCGGCGATCTCGGCCCGCTCCTCCGGCGAGAGTTCCCGCACCTTGTCGTAAAAGCCAGCGACCGCCACGCGTCCGTCCGGCGTGTGGAACGTCGCGGCCAGCTGCACCAGCGTCTGCACCGCGTTGGCGATCACCGCGCCGTACTGACCGGAGTGCATGTCGGTCGCGGCGGTCCGCAGGTCGACCTGGCAGGCGCAGATCCCCTTGGAGGAGAGCGTGAGCGAGGGCTGGTCGTGCCCGTACATCCCTCCGTCGGCCGAGATCACCACGTCGCAAGCCAGCAGCTCGCGGTACTGCCGGATCGCCGCAGCCATGCTCGGTGAGCCGATTTCCTCTTCTCCCTCGAAGAAGAACTTCAGGTTGATCGGCGGATGACCGATAATACGGACGAGTGCCTCGATCCCGCAGAGTGCCGCGAACAGGTTGCCCTTGTCGTCCGAAGCGCCGCGGGCAGAGAGGCGACCGTCGCGCAACGTCGGCTCGAAGGGCGGTGTCTGCCAGAGCTCCAGCGGGTCGGGTGGCTGCACGTCGTAGTGCCCGTAGACCAGTGCGGTGGGGAGGGAGGGATCGACCGGCCAATGTCCGAAGACGATCGGGTTCCGCTCCGTTTCGAGCAAGCGCACGTCGGGAACACCGAGTGCCCGCAGCCGGGCTGCGACCCATTCAGCTGCCCGCTGGACGTCCGCCTGATGTTGCGGCAGTGCGCTCACGCTGGGAATCCGCAGGAGATCCTGCAGCGCCTCGAGGTGCTCCGCTTCGTGCTCGGCCAGATACGCATCGCAGCGCTGAACCAGCTCGTCCATCGTCGGCCCCCTTTCCGGAGCGGAGTATCGCAGACTCGGTGGAATCGCGCAGCACGGGAAGACCAGTGTTCCCGCCGTTCCGCGACACTGTGCGGTGGGTGTTCGACTCGAGGAGGGAGAGGGCGATGATGCGGCGGTGGTTCGTTCTGGTGGTGACGCTCGCTGTCCTCGTGGCTGGATCGGTGTCCCCGCTCGCAGTCGGTGCGGCGCCACAGCCTGGTCTCAATGTGGCCTTCTGGCGTACCTGGGCGCGGGCCGATCGGCCGGTCGCCGAAGGACGTGCTGCCCGCACCTGGATGTGGGGACCGGCGCCGATCACGAACGTGCTGGTCGAGGAGTACGACGAGGCGACCGACCTCGAAGGCACCCCCGCCGGGATGCGCTTCGTCCAGTACTTCGACAAGACGCGGATGGAGGTGACCGATCTCGCTGGCGATCCGGTCAATCCGTGGTACGTCACCAACGGTCTCTTGGCCAAGGAGCTGATCACCGGGCAGCTCCAGGTCGGCCACAACCGATTCCGGCAAGGACCGCCGGCGCAGGTACCGGTCGCCGGTGACCTCGACGACCCCAACGCACCGACCTACGCGACCTTCGCGCCGCTGATGCGCTACCAGCCGTTGCCCGTCGGCATGGCGATCATCCAGACAGTCGACCGCAACGGCACCGTCGGAGCCGATCAGTCGCTGGCCCGCTTCGGGGTGACTGCCGCTGTGCTGGTCGCGGAGACGAACCACACGGTGGCCAGTGTCTTCTGGGACTTCATGAACGCGCGCGGCACGGTGTATGCCGACGGTGCTTTCCGCGACGACCGGCTGTTCGAGAACCCGTTCTACGCGACCGGCCTACCGCTGACCGAGGCCTACTGGACGACTGTCCTGGTCGCGGGCGTTCCCAAGCGGGTGCTGGTGCAGGTCTTCGAACGGCGCGTCCTCACCTACACGCCGGATAACCCGCCCGGCTGGCGCGTCGAGGCGGGCAACGTCGGGCTCCACTACTACCAGTGGCGGTACCGGCAACTCGGGCAGCAGCCGATCACCTGGCCGTTCGCCCGTCCCGAGGAGGTGAGCTATTACGACGCCATGTATCTCACGCTGGTCGGCTTGATTCACAACTACGGACCGCTCGGCGCCTTGCTCCGGTACCCAGCGCTCGACAGCCCGAGCTGGCGCGCCGACGTCGAGCGTCGCCTGATCTTCCTCCAAGACTGTGCGCGCGCGATGCGCGAGGCAGCGCCGCCACCGACGCTCTCCGGTTTCCATTCCCAGCTCATGGCTGGCTTGAACCTGGTCGAGCAGGGGGCAGCGCGCATCCGCCGGGGACTCGATACGCGCGACCCGTTGCTGCTGCTGCAAGGGCTCGAGGATCTGGGGCGCGGGCTGGAGGCGATCGGCGCGGCACTCGATGCGTTACCGCTCCGGCATGAGGGAACCGTCACGCTCGAGGAAGGGAAGGTCGTCGCATGATGCACTGTCTCTCCTGCGGGCAGGAACTGGCTGCCGGCACGCGCTTCTGCCCAGCGTGTGGCCACCAGGTCGAGCGGTCGTCGTCGCCGGAGACTGGGCAGCCGGCAGTCCGGCTCGAGGGTTCGCCGACGGAGTCGCTGGCCGGGCGGAGCAGCGAGACAGAGCGAGCCGATCGTGACGCCTCGCTGGCCGCTGCGGCAGCCGACCCGCGTCCGCCGAGCACCGGCCTCACCGCTCCCGGGCACTCGACCGTGGTACCCGGGCCGGTCGTGACTCGGCCGTCTCGCCGGACCGTTCGGCTCCTCGGAGTGCTCAGTGGGATCCTCGCGCTCGCTCTCTTGGCCGGCGGTGTCCTGGCATACGTGGAACTCGATCGACGGGCTGACCGCGAGGCGACGCTCCGGGGGCAAGTTGCGAGCCTGACCCAGGCCAACCTGGACTTCCAGGCGCAGGTCGACTCGCTCACCGGCGAGCGCGATGCGCTCGCGGCCGAGCGGGACCGCTTGCTCGCCCGCGTCGACGAGTTGGAAAGGACGAACGCTGACCAGGAAAAGCGGATCCAGGAACTCACGAGCCAGGTGCAGGAACAGAGCCGCCAGCTCAGCCAGGCACGCGAAGAGGCGACGCGGAAGCAGCAACTCGCTGAGGCTGCGACCGGCGTGAGTGTCATTCTCTCCCAGGTCGTCGCGATCGACGACGAGATCCACGCCGAGTTCGGCCGCTTCTTCGAGGCGGTGATCGAGATGCAGGACGCCTACTACCAGCGCAACAGCCTGGCGTTCGAGAGTGCGGCGCGTCGTGCTGACCAGAGTGCCCAACGCCTCGAACAGCTCTTCGCCCAGCGCGAGCAGCTCCTGGCGCAGCTCGGGTACTAGGGGGCGGGCATGGGACGGGCCAACTCGCTGCTGCTCGTCGCAGTGTTGTTCGCTGGACTCCTGACGCTGGCGCTGGCTGGGCTGGCCGTCGCCCGCTGGCAGGCGCCGGTCGACGTCCCGGCGCTCGACACGCGGGTGGTGCTCACGGTCACGCCGATCCCGACTGTCCCGCCGCTCACCCCGGTGCCGACCGCACCCGCGCCGACACCGGTCGCGAGCAGCCCAGCTGACCCGGGCGACCTGGCGACGATGGTCAACCGCGCGCTCCACGGTGTCGTCCAGGTGCGGACTGCGGACGGGCTCGGCACCGGTTTCGTCTGGTCACGCGAGAGCGACCGGACGCTCGTCGTCACGGCTGCGCACGTGGTTGCCGGCTGGGAACGTGTCGAGGTGATCGCACCCGATGGGACGGCACACCCAGCGACCGTGCGCCAGCGTGACGAGCGCCACGACGTCGCGCTGCTCGAGGCGCCGGTGCTGGTCGGTGTCCAGGCCCTGCCGCGCGGCCAGTCGCGCCGGCTCCCGCTCGGGAGCGCCCTCACGGCGCTCGGCTACGCACTGGGCGACCAGCTGCTGGGCGAACCGACCGTCACGCGTGGCGTGCTCTCTGGACGGCGTACCTTCGATGGCATAGAGTTCCTGCAGACCGACGCAGCCCTGAATCCCGGTGTCAGTGGTGGCCCGCTGCTCGACGAGACGGGCGCGGTCGTCGGGATGGCGGTTAGGGCGATTCCCTGGGCTGGCGATATTCCCGCGCAGGGTGTCAACTTCGCGGTCGCGATCGAGGAGATCGAGCAGGTCATATCGGGCTCGTAGAAGGGATTGGCGGATGAGTAGCGGCCACGGTGTTCCATCGCTTCGTCTCCCCCTCGTCACGCTCACGCCGCTCTTCCTGGGCGGTGCCGACCCGCGCGGTGACCCGGAGTTGCGCGCGAGTTCCGTGCGCGGCGCGCTCCGCTTCTGGCTGCGCGCGCTCCTCGGCGGCTGCTACGGGACGGACGACCAGGCACTCGCCGAGATCCGCCGCATCGAGGCCGAGACCTTCGGCGAAGCCGGAGGTGAGGGGAAGGCCGGAGCCTCGAAGATCGTCGTGCGGGTACGGCAGGAACAGCGGAGCGCGCCACAGGAGTGGCGGGCGGCGCGGGACTCCGGTCGCGCGTACCTCCTTTTCTCCATGGCACCCCCGCGTGCTCATGGCCAGGAGATTCCCGCGCGGCGGGCTCTCGTCCCTCCGTACCCGTTCTCGATCGACCTTCTCGCTCGGCCGGGCCTCGACGAGCGGGAGGCCCGCGAGGCGCTCTACCGCGCTGTCCGTGCCTTCTGGCTCCTGGTCCACCTCGGCGGGCTCGGTGCCCGGGCCCGCCGGCTCGGTGGTGCGCTCGCGCACCGGCCGGTACCGCGGCGCTCGCCCGACGGCGCAACGACCCAGGCTGTGCCCTCCCACCTGAATCTCCCGTTCGCGTTGTCCCCCGAACCCCAGCAGGCAGCGCGCCAGCTCGCTGAGGGGCTCCGTCTCCTGCGCCAGCGGTCGCAGGCGCGAGCCGACGCCAATCCCGAGCGGCCCGGCTGGGAGGTGCTCGACCCGCGCTGGTGCCGCATCTGGGTCTTCGGCGAGCGTGGCTGGACGAGCGGGGAGCGCGGCTGGCCGACCGTGGCCGATGCGATCGGAGAATGGCTCCGCGAGACCCGCCGCGCGCTCCCGACCGAGCAGCGCCTCGTCTTCGGCGCACCCTTGGTCATCCCACAGCAGCACAAGACGATCGATCCGCCCAGTGGGTACGAACGCCAGGAGCGCCGTCCCTCACCGCTCTGGCTGAGCGTCACGCGAGCGGAGAACGGGAACCTCCTGGGCGTGGCCACGCTCTTCCAGAGCCGTTTCCTCCCGCTCCGTCGAGGTGGCGAGGAGCAGCTCGAGCGGTTGTACGCGCAGATCGCTGCCGCGGTCGCGCAGCTTCCCAACGTCGCGGAGGTGCACTATGCCTGACGCGGTCCTCCGCTTCACCTTCGGCCCCGTGCAAGCGTTCATCGCCGAAGCGCGCCGGACAGCCGACCTCTACGCCGGGAGCCATATCCTGGCCGAGCTGGCTCGGGCCGCTGCCCGCTCGCTCCAGGAGGCCGGTGCTGATCTCGTCTACCCGGCCGACCTCGGCTTCGGCGACCCGCCCAACGTCATCGTCGCCCGCGTACCCTGGGAGGACGCCGAGCAGCTCGCCGAGCGAGCAGCAGCAGCCCTGCGCACTCGCTGGGAACAGTTCGCCAGCGAGGCGCTGGCCGAGCTCGAGCGGTGCGCGCGGCTCGACGATGCCCTGCGTGCCCAGTGGCGGGCGCAGACGGGCGACGTCTGGGAAATCTACTGGGCTGCTGCCCGCATCGAGCAGGACGACTACGCGACCGCCTTCCACCGGGCCCAGGCCGGCGTCGCCGCGCTCAAGAAGACACGGACCTTTACCCAGCGTGCCGAAGCTGGTGCCAAGGACTCGCTCGGCGGCAACCGCGCAGCGCTCGCTCCCGCTGGGCAAGACCCCCGGACGTTCTGGCGCGCAGTGCGCCGCCACCCGCAGGGTGCCCGACTCGTCGGCGAGCACGAGCGGCTGGATGCGGTCGGCGCGGTGAAGCGTTTCGCCTCCTCCGCGGAAGCGTATCCCTCCGTGCCGACCATCGCTGCGCGGCCCTTCGCGCGCCTGGCGGCCGAGCGGGCTCGACCGGCACTCGAGTCCTACCGCGATGCCTTCGAACTCCTGGTGACGGCGTTCGGCGAGCCGCCAGACCGGTACCGCCGCACGCGCCACACCGTCGAGGCGTTCCCCTACGACGGTGCGTTCCTGTACGAGTCGACCCTCGAGTGGCCAGCGCTGGTGGAAGAGCTCGGCCTCGATCCGCAGCAGGCCGAGCGCCTGCGCAGCCAGGTCGAGACGACGCTCCGCACTGCCCGCCGTCGCCTCGCCGAGCTCTACCAGGCGGTCGGCCAGCGCCCGTCCCGCTACGTCGCGGTGCTGGTACTCGACGGCGACTCGATGGGGCAGTGGCTGACCAGTGCGCTCGGCGAGGGCGGCGTCGAGGCGCACCGCGAGGTCAGCCGCAAGCTCGCCCGTTTCGCGGGCAAAGCCGAGGAGGCTGGTCGGCAAGCGGCGCCCGATGCGGTCTTCGTCTACCAGGGAGGGGACGATGTCGTGGCGCTGGTGCCGGCCGAGCAGGCGGTCGCGCTCGCCCTGGCACTCGCTGCGGCGTTCGCCGGGGAGACGGACGGACGCTCCGCCTCGGCCGGGATCGCGATCGGCCACTGGCTGGAACCGCTCGGCGACCTCCTCCAGAGCGCACGCGAGGCGGAAAAGCGTGCCAAGCGGTTGCCCGGCAAGAACGCCGTCGCCGTCGAACTCCAGCCGCGCGGCGGCGAGATCGTGCGCGTCGTCGCCCGCACCGAGCAGCTCACGGCGCTCGACCTGGCTGACCTGGTCGACCGTTTCCGCCGCGACGGCGCGGGGAGCCTCTCCGGTCGCCTGCCGACCGATCTGCGCCAGGTCGCTCTGGCCTTCCCCCAGGCCGATGCGGCCTTCCGTGCCGTGCTCGCTCGTTCGGTGAAACGCCAGGGCGAGTGGCCGAGCGGTACCGCGGACGAGCGCGAGCGGCTGGTCGAGCGGCTGTACGGCTTCGCGACCAGCTACGACCGGCTGCGCGCGAGCCTGCCGGGCGCGGACGACTCGCGACGGTTCGAGCGCGTGCCCTCCGGACCGGCACAGTTGGCCGACTGGCTCGCGCTGGCGCGGTTCCTGGCGAGAGGAGGTGGCGAGTGAAGACGCTGTTCCTGGAGCCGCTCGATGTCTGGCTGTTCCGCGACGGCCGCCCCTTCACGGCGGGTGAGCAGTTCCGCGCCGCCAGCCGCTTCCCACCCAGTCCGCTGGTGGTGCAGGGAGCGTTGCGCGCCTACCACCTCATGGTCCACTCCACCGTTCCCGCCTGGGACACCGCAGCGGTCGCCGAGGTGGTCGGTGGACCGGACGACTGGGGGCCGCTGCGCCTGGCCGGACCGCTCGTCGCACGCCGGACCGCATCCGGCCAGCTCGAGGCGTTGCTCCCCCCGCCGGCCGATGCAGCGTTCCACGATCGCCAGCTGCGACGCCTCCCGGTGCCCGAGCAGCCGCCGGAGTGGCTCCGTGTGCCTGCACCGACACCCGCACTCTTCCCACTGTGGCACGCAGGCGAGCCAGTGTCCGAGAAGGCGAGCCAGCCGCTGTGGCTGCGCCTGACCGATTTCGCTGCCTACTGCCGCGGCGAGCCGGTTCCCGGTGTCCCGCAGGAGGAACTCTGGGCGGAGGAGGTGCGCATCGGGATCGCCCAGGACTCGTCCCGCCGCACGACGCGCGAGGGGCTCTACTACGAGGCACGCTACGTCCGGCCAGCGCCTGGCGTCGGGCTGCTGGTCTCGTTCACCGGGCTCGACTGGCCGGAGGAAACCGGCGTCCTGGCGCTCGGCGGGGAGCGACGCTCGGCACGGTTCGAGGCCGTCTCCGCGTTCGCGCCACCACCGGTTCCCGAGCCGTTGCCCGAGCGGTTCGTCCTCTCCTTCCTCACCCCCGCCGTCTTCGAGCGCGGCTGGCTGCCGCGCGATTGGGGCGCTTTCTTCGATGGTTCCGTCGTGCTGGTCGCGGCGGCGCTCGACCGCTACGAGACGGTCGGTGGCTTCGATCTCGCGCGCGGTCGCGAGCGTCCGGCGCGCCGGGCAGTGCCGGCTGGGAGCGTCTACTACTTCGTCGCCCGTGGCGAGGCCCGGCTCCGCCGCACCAGCGACCTTCCCTGGTCGACCGTGAGCGACTGGGGTGCCGAGATCGGTTTCGGGACAGTGCTGATCGGAGGATGGTGAGATGGCCGAAGCGAGTGCCTTGCTCTTCGCCTACTGCGAGACACCGGTCCATGCCGGTACCGGCCGCTCGGTCGGAACCGTCGACCTGCCCATCCAGCGCGAGCGGATCACCGGCTTTCCGATCGTCCAGGCGTCCAGCGTCAAGGGCGTACTCCGGGCGGCGACCCAGACCAACGGTGCCGATGCCGAGCGCCACCGCGCCCTCTTCGGGCCGGACCGCCCCGAAGAGGCGTCGGCGCACGCTGGCGCGCTCCAGGTGACCGACCTCCAGGTCGTCCTCTTCCCCGTGCGCTCGCTGGCTGGTGTCTTCGCCTGGACGACCAGCCCCGCTGTCCTGGCCCGGCTCGGCCGCCTGGCCAAGCTGGCCGGGATCGAGGGGCCGGTCGACCCCACCCGCTTCGCCGGTCTCCAGCCGGGTCAGTGCGCTGTGGCCAACGAGAGTACGCTCCTCGTCCAAGCCGGTCAACAAGTCGGTGTCGTCCTCGAGGAGTACAGCTTCACGCTGGCCGGCGAACTGGCCGGTCTCGTCTCGGCGCTCGCCGAGTGGTTGGCAGCGCATGCCCTGCCTCAGGCGCCGGAATATGCCTGGTGGCGGGAGAACCTGGCCAAGCATCTCTGCGTCCTGCCCGACGATGACTTTCGTGATTTCGTCCTCTATGCCACCGAGATCGAGGCCCACGTACGGCTGAAAGACGAGACCAAGACGGTCGAACCGGGAGCCCTCTGGACGACCGAAGCCCTGCCGGCCGAAACGCTGCTGGTCGGTCTCCTGGCAACGACCCGCTCGCGCTACGACAAGGTGAACGAGGACGGCCGCGCGCTGCTCGGCTGGTTGACGAGCAAGCTCGACGGCCGGCGTGTCCGCCTCGGCGGTGACGAGACGACGGGCCGCGGTGCCGTCGTCCTGCGCGTCGCACGGGTATGAAGGGAGAGTGAGCGATGAGCCAGCCCGCACAGCGTACGACGCAGCAGCGCACACTGGAGCAAGAGCGTGCAGCGCGCGCCTGGGAATATGTGGCCGCGGTCAAGGGGACGAGCTATGCTGCAGAATACGGTCAGCTCGCTCGCGAGGCTGCCTCGCTCGTGCAGCTGCACGGCCTGGGCCAGACGCTGGCGTTCCTCATGTCGAAGAAGCCGAAGAAACAGAACGAGGTCAACGAGCACCTCCAGCTTGCCCGCGACCTTTCCAGGTGGGTGAGTCAACGGATACTCGGCGAATCACTCGACGACCTCCGCGAGTGGATCGTCCGCCAGGCCAGCGTCGCCGAGTACCGCCGCGCCACGCTGGAGGCGCTCGCCTTCCTCGCCTGGCTCAAGCGGTTCGCCGAAGCCGAGCTGGTGAAGGAGTGAGCCGATGCGCGAGCGACCACGACCCGACCAGCCGCGCGGGAACGGTCGACCACCCCACCGCGGTGCTGGACGACCACCTGGGGATGGCCGCTCCGGCCCACCACGCGACCGTGACCGGTCAGCGGAGCGCCCCGACGGCGAGCGAGGGCGGCCGCACCCGCTCCTGCCGTCCACCACGCGGACGTTCTGGAGCAGCGCACGAGCTCACGTGACGAACCCGGCGCTCCTCTTCGACCGCTTCGCGCCGGAAGCCGCCGTCTTCGGCGACCGTACCGACGCGACACCGCGTCGCGACTTCCTGCGCGAGGTGATCGCAGCAGCCGAGCGGCTCGCCAGGAGCGACCTCGCCGGGCATCTCCTGGCTCGCTGGGAGGCGACGGTGCGCGCAGCGGGAGCGGAACCGTTTTCCGTCGAGCTGGAGTCGCGCCTGGTCACCGGTCTCGGTGCGCACGGGCCGCTCGAGATCGGCTTCCGCTTCGACCGGCTCGGCTTTCCCGTACTCCCAGGGAGCGGCCTCAAGGGTGTCGCCCGTGCCTACGCGCACCTCGTCGAGCGGCGCGACGAGTCGGAGCCCGATTTTCTCGCCGTCTTCGGCCGCGTGCCCAGGTCGGGAGAAGCGCACGAGGTCGGCCAGGCCGGTGCACTCGTCTTCTTCGATGGCTACCCCGAGCCGGGCTGGCGCCTCGAGCTCGACGTGATGACGCCCCACTACCCGGACTATTACAGCGGGAAGGAGCCACCGACCCCCTGGCAGAACCCGAACCCGGTCACCTTTCTCGCCGTCGCGCCCGGTACGCGCTACCGGATCGCCATCGGGCTCCGCCAGGGGGCGAGCGATCCCGACGGCCGCCTGCGAGCGCTGGCGGCGGAATGGTTGCGGAAGGGACTGGCTCAGCTGGGCTTCGGGGCCAAGACGACGAGCGGCTACGGCGTGTTCCGGAGCAGGGAGTGAAACGATGAGCCAGCCAGTGCGTCGGGTGCTCGTCCTCAACGTCGGGAAGCCGATGGACGGGAATGTCGCCGATCGTCCGGAAGCGTTCGCCTTGCGCGAGGCGCGGCCGGACTACGTCGTCTTCGTCTGTTCGGTACCGGGCGATACCCAGACCGGGAGTCTCGACTTCGTCGCCGAGTACGCGGCGCTGGCTGGCCTCGCACCGGAGCGTTACGACGTCCTCACCCTGACCGACCCCGATGACCTCGTCCGCTGTTACGAGGCGCTGGTCGCCCGGTTCGCCGAACTCCGCCAGCGTTTCCCGGGTGCCGAGATTCTGGCCGACTACACAGCCGGTACGAAGTCGATGAGCGCTGCCCTCGTCCTCGCGGCGCTCGACAACGAGGGCTCGCCCGAGGTGCAGCTCCGGCTCGTCCGCGGCGCGCGCGGTCGCCAGGCGACCGTGATCCCGGGTACCGAGAGCTTCGCGCCGGTCTCCGGTGTCCACGACGTGCGCGCTCGCCGCTTCGCTGGCCTCGCGCGCAGTGCGCTCGAGCGGTTCGACTATGCCGAGGCAGCCGCGATGCTCGACGAAGCCATGCGGCGCGAGCTCTCGCCCGCTCTGCGGAGCCAGCTCGAGCGGGCCCGCAACCTCTGCCGGGCCTTCGACGCCTGGGACCGCTACGAGCTGCCAGCGGCGATCCGGCTGTTCGAGCTGTACCGCCGCGACTGGCACCGTCAGCTCGGCATCCTCGAGCAACTGGCTGGTGTCGTCCAGGCGTTCTCCAGCGAGCCGGCACCCTCGACCGCTGAGCCGCGCCTGGCGGCGCTCGACCGGCTGCGCGATCCCTACCTCGCGGTCGAGGACGTGCTCTTCAACGCCGAGCGTCGCGCCGCTCAGGCACGCTACGACGACGCCATGGCGCGGGTCTACCGCGCGCTCGAGCTGTTCGTCCAGTTGCGCCTCTGGCTGGGGCACCGGATCGATACCGCTGACGTCGATCTCGCCCGGGTCCCCGAGGAGTGGCGCGCGAGGCTCGCCGCGCGCGACCGCGGGAACGGGCCGGTCCGCCTCGCTCTCGTCCAGGCCTGGGATCTCCTGGCCGACCTGCCCGCCGAGCCGCTCGCCGATTGGCTCCGTGCCGAGCGCGGCCGGCTCCTCGACTGGACGAAGCACCGCAACGCGTCGCTGCTCGCGCACGGGTTCTCCCCGGTGACCGCAGCGGTTTGGCAGCAACACGGGCAGGCTGGCCTCGCGCTGTGCCGAGCCGGGCTGGCCGAGCTCGCTGCACGTCAGGTACGCCGGCCACTGCAGCACGGCCAGTTCCCCCGGGCTGAACTCCTGAGCGGTCTCGGCTAGCGGTGCGAGACATGCCCCGCCGCGCCCTGTAGGGGTCAGGCGTGCCTGACCCGTTCGCGTCAGGCGTGCCTGACCCAGCCCGGCCGTCAGGCCCGGGAACGAACCACGTACCTGCGCCTTTCGGCGCAGCCGGGCGAGGCACGCCTCGCCCCTACGGGGAAAACGCGGGCGCGGCACGTCGCGCCGCTACACGGCGATTCGGGCGACGCACGCGTCGCCCCTACGGAGAAAACGTGGACGGGGTGCCGCGCCAGCGAGCCGGGGTGAGGGGTATCCCCGCGGGCGCGGCACACCGCGCCCCTCCATGGGAAACAGGCGTGGCCGGTCGCCGACGGTCACCTGCCGATCGCCCACCGGCACCCGATCGACCACGGTCGTCCCGGTAGGGGGCACGCGTGCGTGACCCGGCGGGGCAGGCGTGCCTGACCCAGCCGCCCCGCCAGGGCCGGCGAAAGAACATGCGGTCGAGCCGAAACTGCCGACGCGCCTCGTCCGTTAGAAACAGTGGGTCGCTTCCCTCGGGGTCGCCGCCCTCGGCATGAGGGCTCGAAGGAGGGAGACGTCGCGGTGCGGTGGCTGGTCGGCCTGACGGTGCTCGGCCTCTTCGTCTCGCTCGCCGCTCGACGGCTCGAAGCAGCGAGCGCCCAGGCGGCACCTTCGATCGTCTATTTCCCAGCGACCGGCCACCATCTCGCCGAGCCGTTCCTCTCTTTCTGGCGCAACCATGGTGGACTCCGCATCTTCGGCTACCCGCTCAGCGAGGCGCAGGAGCGCGAGGGGCTACTCGTCCAGTGCTTCGAGCGCGCTCGCGTGGAGGCGCCGCTGGGGTGCCTGGGAAAGACGGACTGCCCGGTGCAACTCACCCGTGTCGCTGCGCGCCTCACCGCCGGCCGAACCGATCCCGCGTTCGCACCGCTCTCTCTCGAGACGCGACCTCCCGATACGCCGCTCCGCCGCTTCTTCCCCGAGACAGGGCACTTCCTCTCCTACGGCTTCCTCCGCTTCTGGCTGCGGAACGGTGGGCTACCGGTCTTCGGCTACCCGATTTCCGAAGAGTTCAGCGAGGTCGACCCGGTGACCGGGCAGACCTTCACCGTCCAGTACTTCGAGCGCGCCCGCTTCGAGTGGCACCCCGAGGCGCTCGGCACGCTCTGGGAAGTCCAGTTCGGCCGCCTGGGCGCCGAACTCGCCTTGCGCGATGGTATCGACACGAGGCCGGTTCCCCGGCAGGACGGCGTACCGGACTACGATCCGGCGCTCTTCCCGCGTTCTTTCCGCTTGCCGGTGCTCGTGTACCACGACGTCGGCGAGCCGGCTGCCCGCTACCGCATCCCGCTCTGGCGACTGGAGCAGCAGCTGGACTGGTTGCTCGCCAACGGCTACGTGACGGTCTCGCTCGTGCAGGCTTTCGAAGCGTTGCTCGCCGATGGCCCGCTTCCCGAACGGGCGGTCGTCATCACGTTCGACGACGGCACGCGGAGCCAGCTCGCCGCTGCCCGCGCGCTCGCCGTACGCAACATGACGGCGACCTTTTTCGTCGTTCCCGGCCGGAGTGCGCTCGGCCCAGCGGAGCTGCGCGAGCTCCGCAGCATGGGGCACGAGGTCGGCTCGCACTCGATGACGCACCGTGCCTTGACACGGCTCGGCGACGGCGCGCTTCGCTGGGAAGCGCTCGCCAGCCGCCAGCAGCTCGAGCAGTGGCTCGGTGAGCCGGTGCGCTTCTTCGCCTATCCAGGCGGGGACTGGGACAGCCGGGTCGCTGCAGTCGTCGCCACGACGGGCTATCGCGGGGCGATGGCCGCCTGGGGCGGGACGCGCTGGACGCGCGAGCGTCGCTGGTCCGAGCCGCGTATCGAGATCGATGGTCACCTCGCACTCGACCGGTTCGCCTGGTACGTCGAACGCTTCTGAGCCGGACTCTCCTCGGCCGCGATGCCGCGCGAACGCCGACCGGGCCACCATGCGGTTGCCCGGTCGACGCCCATCCCTTCCCTCTCCCGCGTCGCGCGGAGTCGGAGTGTTCAGCCGCCTTGCTGCTTGGCGCGCCGGCGCTCGAGGAAGGCCTGGATCGCGCCTTGCGCCTCCGGCGTCGTGAAGACGCGCAGGAAGAGTTCGCGCTCGAACCGCAGCGCCGCGTCGAGCGGCATCTCGAGCCCGTGCACGATCGCCGCCTTCGCCGCTCGTACGGCTGCGGGCGAGTGCTGCGCGATCTGTCGCGCTAGCTCGAGCGCCCGGTCGAGGTATTCCTCCGGCGGCGTCACCACGTTGACCAGTCCCAACCGCTCGGCCTCGTCGGCCGAAAACTCCCGGCCAGTCAGCACCAGTTCCATCGCTCTGTACTTGCCGAACCGCCGGGTCAGGAGCTGCGTTCCACCGGCTCCGGGAATGAGTCCGATCCGGATCTCCGGCGCCGCGAACCGGGCGGTCTGCGCAGCGACGACGATGTCGCAAGCCAGCGTCAGTTCCAGCCCGCCACCGAAGACGATCCCCGCGACAGCCGCGATGAGCGGCTTGGGGAATCGCCGGATGATGTCCCACTGGGGAAGGTCGGAGCGGCTGGTCGCCAGCTCCTCCACGGTCACGTTCGCGAAGCCGTCGATGTCCGCCCCAGCGGAAAAAGCGCGCTCGTTCCCAGTAAGGACGACGACTCGCACCGCATCGTCGAGGCGTGCTTCCTCGAGTGCGGCGCACAGTTCGCGCAGCATCTGCTCGTCGATCGCGTTCAGTTTCTCCGGGCGGTTCAGCCGCAGCAGCAAGACCCCGTCCCGGCGTTCCTCGACGATCCGTTCCATCCTCGCTCCCCTTTCCCTCCACCTCAGCGGCGCGGTGCGGTCAGCGCCTGGAGCGTCGTGCCGGCCTGGCTCCGCGCCTCCGCTCGCTGCAACACGTCGAGGACGGCCGTACGCTCGGCTGCCAGGAGGTCGTCCAGGTTCCCGGCACGTCGCAGGGCGCGCGCGACGGTCTCGATGACCAGCCGGGCGGCCGGTTCCAGCTCGGCCAGCTTCGGCCCGACCGCGAGCCTCTCGCCTGCTTCGGCCAGCGGTTCGCCGAGCGCGAACGGGCGCGCTGGCACGCTGCGCGCCAGTGCTCGCGCCAGTCCCGCTGCTGCCTCGAGCAGCCCGTCGCGATCGACCGTCACCAGCCAGCGGTCACCGAGGAGCCCCAGGGCACCAGCCCGCGCTGCCGAGTCGACCCGCTCGGCCGCGAGGAGCCCCGCCAGCGCGTTCGCCGTACCCAGCTCGGCGCGGAGCGGAGTCGCGAGCGTGCTCGCGCGCGCTTCGCTGCGCACGCGGAGAGCGACCGCCGCGCCGACCGGCAAGAGACCAGCACTCATGCCCGGAAAACCGGTCGCGGCCGTCAGGTAGGCCACGGTCGCATCGCTCCAGAGGGCCAGTGTCGTCGCAGCACCGCGTGCCTCGCCGTCGAGTGCGGTGACGACCGGCACTGGCGCGCTGGCGACAGTCCGCAGGACCTGCTGCAGCTGGGCGAGGCGCGCTTCGAGTTCTCCCCAGTTCCCCGCTTCGGCCAGCTCGAGGAGTTCACCGTACGGGTAACCGAGTCCCTCGAAGGTCGGTACCAGGACCAGTGCCGCTGGCCAGTGGGCGAGCGCTCGCTCCAGCGTTTCGGGAAACCCAGCGAGCGACCGCACACGCAGCGCCAGCACACCGTCGCCGAGGTCGCGCAGCCCCTCCCGGTCGAGCGCCTCGCGGACACGGATCTGGAGCGTGCGGCGCGTCGACGGGAGCTGTTCCTCGGGGACGAGGTCGCCGGTGACTGGATCGAGCACCTGTCCATCGACGAAAAAGCCACCGTGCCGTTCGGCCAGATCCAGGAGTTCCGGTGCAGGCAGGCCGGTTTCCGCGATGAGCGCCCGAACGCGCGGGAGACCCAGGAACTGCATCTGCGCGTACGGCCCGGCTGCCCAGCCGAACCCCCACTCCAGTGCCCGGTCGACGCTCGCGATGTCGCGCGCGGCGTCTTTCGTCCGCAGCAGCACGTACCCGAACGTCCGGCCCAGGAGGTGCCGCACGTAGTCGCCGTAGGGGGACGGCAGTTCCAGCGCACCGAGCAAGCGCTGGGGAAACGGTTGTCGGAGCAGGTCCTCGAGACCGGGAACCGCCGCCGGGCGGGCTGGTCGATCGGCGCGCAGTACCGGATCGTAGGTCAGTTGCTGGTCGCCCTCGCGCCGGAAGATCCCGCCCCCTGTCTTGTCGCCGAGCCGGTTCGCCTCATAGAGGTCGAGGATCCAGTCCGGTACCGCGTAATCGTCGCCGGTCGATTCCTGCAGGCTCCGCGTCCCCAGGACCAGGATATCGAGTCCGGTGAGGTCGATCGTGCGGAACGTCGCTGACCGTGGCCGCCCGAGCAGTGGGCCGGTCAACGCGTCCACGTCCTCCGGTGCCAGCCCCAGCTCGCCGGTCAGCCGGACGGCATGGACGAGCGCGTAGATGCCGAAGCGGTTGGCCACGAATCCTGGCGTGTCGCGCACCAGCAGGACGCGGCGTCCCAGCCGCTGCTCGAGGAAGCGAACGAAGCCGTGGAAGCGCTCCGTCTCGCCTTCCGGGAAGGCCGTCACCTCGCAGAGGAGGAGAGCACGCGGCGGGTTGAAGAAGTGCGTCACGAAGAAGCGCTCCCGCCAGTTCGCCAGCTCCTCCGGCAGGAGCTGCTGGAGCGTGAAGGTCGAGGTGTTCGTCGTCACGATCGTCTGCGGCGGGAGGACGCTGTGCAGGCGGCGGAAGAGGTCGCGCTTGACTCCGCGGTTCTCGATGATCGCCTCGAGCACCCAGTCGCAGTCGGCGAGGAGCCCCAGGTCGTCCTCGACGTTGCCGAACCGCACCCGCGCGATCGCCGCCGGGTCGAGGAAGGCTCGTTGCTTGGCCGCTCGCTCCAGCCCACGGCGCGCGGGGCCGGCTGGATCGTCCTGTCCCTTCACGTCGAGCAGGATGACTTCCAGCCCGGCCGAGGCAGCGAGCGCGGCGACGGCCGCACCCATCGAACCGGCGCCGAGGACACCGATCTTCTCGATCACTTGCTCTCCTCCCACTTCCAGTCACGGAACCGCTCGCGGAGCGTCGCCTTGGCGAGCTTGCCGGTCGACGTCTTCGGAAGCTCGTCGACGAAGACGAACGCGTCCGGCACCCACCAGCGGACGAACCGCTCCCGCAAGTATTCTTTCAGTTCTTCCTCGGTGACCGACTGGCCCTCACGCAGGACGACGACCGCGATCGGTCGTTCCTGCCAGCGCTCGTGCGGCACGCCGATGACAGCCGCTTCCTCGATCGCCGGGTGGCTCATCAGCGTGTTCTCCAGTTCGATCGTGCTGATCCACTCGCCGCCCGACTTGATGACGTCCTTGATCCGGTCGACCAGCTTGACGTACCCCTCGGAGTCGATCACTGCCACGTCACCGGTGCGCAGCCAGCCGTCGACGAACGAGTCCGGGCTCTCGCCGCGGTAGTATGAGTCGGCGATCCAGGCGCCCCGCACCAGGAGTTCGCCCATCGTCTGTCCGTCCCAGGGTGCTTCCTTGCCGTCGAAGGTGAGGACCTTGGCCTCGACGAACGGGCAGGGCATCCCCTGCTTGAGCAGCCACTGCATCCGCTCCTCGGGCGGGAAGTCCTCCAGCTTGACGTGCGACTGCAGTCCGAGCAGTACCTCGCTCATGCCCCAGCCGTGGATCACCGTCACGCCGAACGACTGCCAGCGGCGGATGAGCGCCTCTGGCGCGGCACTGCCACCGAGGATGAGTCGCAGCCTCGGCGAGAAGGTCCACCGTCCGGGGTACTTCTCGACTAGGTTGGCGGCGTCGTGCCAGACGGTCGGGACACCGGCCACGAAGGTACCCTGCTCGTCGGAGAGCAGGTTCAGGAGGTCGACCGGCTGCGGGTGCGGGCCCGGGAGGACCATCTTGGCGCCCACGACCAGGCCAGCGTACGGCAACGCCCAGCTCGCCACGTGGAACATCGGGACGGAGAGGACGATCGAGTCGTCCTTGCTCACGTAATAGGTGATCGTCGAGGTAAGCGCCAGCGCTGCCAGCGCCAGCTGCGCGTGGACGTAGAGCACGCCCTTCGGCCGGCCGGTCGTCCCCGACGTATACAAGAGGAACGCTGGCGTGTCCCAGTGTACGTCGGCCAACGCGTTCCGGTCCGGCTCGTGGGTCCGGATCAGGTCGTCGTAGGACAGTGCACCTGCGACCTTCGAGGCGTCCCCGACCACGATCACGTGCTGGAACGGTGCCTTGTCGCGGAACCCCTCGTAGAGCGGGAGCAACGACTCCTCGACGATCAGGACTTTGTCCTCGGCGTGGTTGGCGATATACGCGAGGTCGTTGGGATGCAGGCGCAGGTTGAGCGTGTGGATCACCGCACCGATATTGGGGATCGCCAGATACGCGACGAGATGCGGCCAGGTGTTCCAGAGCAGCGTCGCCACCCGGTCACCCTGGCCGACGCCGAGCTGCTTGAGCGCGGTCGCCAGGCGCAGGGCCTCCTCGGCCAGCTGGGCATACCGGAAGCGCCGGACTTGCCCCTCGCCGATCCGTTCGACGATCTCGGACCGCGGGAAGTAGCATTGGGTCCGGAGCAGTACATGCCGGATGGTCAGCGTATCGAGGTTCATACCGCGCGTCCTCCCGCCTCGTTCGGCACCGCTTCGTCCACGAGTCGATCGCTGTGAACGCTCGAAACTCCTCGCCTCCCCACGGGAAAAGGTCGAGCATGGCCGGATCGGGCACACTTTGTTCACGCATAAAATAGCTGTGGCTTCTCGTCGCGTCAAGCTGCTCCGTTCTTCATAGCCGAACGCGTTTGGTGCAGTGATGTCTGCGGGTGTCCCCCTCCCGCTCGTCTCGTGTCCAGTATCGTCCCGCTTCCTTGAGCGGCTGATTAGGTTCGTGCTAAAGTGAGACCACGGCAGGAGCACCCGGTGGTGCCGGTCGCCTGCCACGGACGCTCGATCGGGCGCTTTGCGGCGACCCGTGACTACCTGGTAGCACGGTTCTCGCCGTCTCGGCTGGTATAGCCGCAGCATCCGCTGGAGGTGTGTCTCGCCGCCCCGCGGAGTTTGTGAGTCTCGATGCTGCCGTTGGCGCACCGGCGAGCGCCGAACCGTTTGGGATTGCAGGAACGCGAGCAGCCGGTTGCCCGCGAGGGTAAGGCGAGCGATTGGATACAGAGCAGGGGACGATTCGAGGAGGTCGACACGGTGACGAGTTCACGACGGATCGAGATCATCGATATCCACGTCCACGTTCGCACTGGTGACCACGCCAAGGTCTGGGAGCGCGATCGCTATGTCCCGGTGACTGCCGAGGGTTTCAGCGACCACCCCGCTGCGATGGCCGATATGTACCGCGAACTCAACGGCATGGCCGTCATCTTCGATATCGACGACGAGACACGGACTGGCCTCAAGGCGTCCAACGAGGAGATCGCCCAGTGGGTCGCCAAGCACCCGGACGTCTTCATCGGCTTCGGTACGGTCGACCCCTGGAAAGGGAAGGCGGCTATCATCGAAGTGGAGCGCTGCGCCGACCTGGGGCTCAAGGGCATCAAGTTCCATCCCGCCGTCCAGGACTTCGCTCCCAACGAGCCCCGCTTCTTCCCCCTCTGGGAAACCTGCGCTCGCCTTGGCCTGGCCGTCCTGTTCCACAGCGGCACCACGATGGCCGGTGCCGGACAGCCTGGCGGCGCCGGTATCCGGCTCGAGTACGGCCGCCCCATCCCCTACATCGACGATATCGCCGCGCGTTTCCCGGAGCTGCGCATCATCATGGCTCACCCAGCCTGGCCCTGGCACGAGGAGCAACTGGCCATCCTGCGCCACAAGCCGAACGTCTACATGGACCTCTCCGGCTGGGCCCCCAAGTACATCCCGGAGAGCGTCATCCGCTACGCCAATTCGCTCGTCCAGGACAAGGTGTTCTTCGGTTCCGACTTTCCGATGCTCTCCCCGCACCGCTGGCTCCGCGAGTTCGCCGAGCTGCCGATCAAGGACACGGTGCGGCCGAAGATCCTGCGCGACAATGCGGCCCGTTTCCTCGGGCTGACGCACCTCGTCGAGGAAGGTCCAGCCGCCAGCGAGGCGCGTTGATCCTCGGTACGGGTAACTCGCCCGGGACGCAGAACGCGTTGCGTCACAGCCTGTGGGACGGTGCTTTTGCTATACTGAACGCACGAGGGTGATGAGGCTCACCCGGTGGCACGCGCCACCGAACTGCCGGTCTTCGGCTGATAGCCTCTGTCGATCCAGATCGGGTCGGCAGAGGCTTTCGCTCTTCTGGGGAGCACGATGGTCGAGGGATTCCCGTCGCGAGCACTGGAACGCTTCCGTCGCCTCACCGGGCAGGCATCGCGTCCGGCACTCGATCGCTACCTCGCGGCGACGCTGCGCGAGGCGTTCGCTGTGCCGGGTTGTCCCCTTTGCCGCCTGCTCGAGGAAAAAGAGCGTCGCCTGCTCCCCGCCCTACTCTGGGAACATGTCAACGATCCGATCACGGCCGAGCAGCTCGCAGTGTCCCGCGGCTTCTGCTGGGAACACACTTGGGCGCTCGTACCGGCCGGTGCGGCCGTCCACAGTCACCTCGGAGTCGCTATCCTGCTCGAGCGGATCCTGCGCGACGTATTCCGTTCGTGCCCTGACCGGGCGGCGCTCGACCGGTGGCTTCGCCCTCGTGCCGCTTGTCTCGTCTGCGCGTGGCTGGCCAGCGCTGAGGACGGTCTCCTCGCGACCGCGGCCGAGCTGACCCGTCAGCATCCGGCACTGCTGCGCGATGCGCCCGCGCTCCTCTGCCAGCAGCACGCGACAGCACTCGGTGGGCTGCTTCCGGACTTTCCCTGGTCGACCTGGCAGGCTCGGGTCGGACGCGAGCGCCACGCTCGGTCGCGTCTCGAGGCCCTCGCCAACGAGGTCGGTCGCCGCCCGTGGTACCTCCCGCGGCCGGCGCTGCTCCCCGCCCTGTGCCCTTCCTGTCTCGCCGAGCGACCTGGCCGTGGCCGTCTCTGGGCCTGGCTGCACGTGTTCTGGCAGTCGCCGTCCCCCGATATCCCGCTCGAGCCGTGTCTCGGCCATGCTGCTACTGCCGACCACCCCGACTGGCGCCACCAGCTCGCAGCGCTGCTCGACGATCTCGCGGTGTTCGTGGCCGCGCACGATTACCGCTTCCACGGTACCTTGACGGCCGCGCAGCGAGCGAGCTGGCTCCGTGCGGTCGTCCGGCTCGTCGGTGTCGTGCCGGCGGCCGGTGCGCACGAGCGCTGGTCGACTGGAACGGTGTAGGATGGGAGCGTCCGCGATGCCGGGCGAACAGCGAGTCGAGCGCTACGATATGACCGCGATCGAGGGACTTCGGCACCCACGGCCGGATATCGCCGAGACCTGTGCGTGGATCCTCGGCCAGCGGCGCGTGCGTGCGGCGGTTCCTGCGCTGCTCGCCGCGCTCGAAGCGCGACCGCGCGATATCGACGTGCAGGCCGCGATCGTCACTGCCCTCGGCCGAATCGGTGATCCCGCCGCCTTCCCGGCGCTGGTCGCAGTGGTGCACTCCGGTGCCGTGCCGGTGCGCCGCGTTGCCCTGGCAGCGCTCTGGGCGATCGACCCCGAGCGTGCTCGACCCGTTCTCGAAACTGTCCTGGCGACTGACCCCGCCGCTGGTATCCGTGCCGAGGCTGCTCGGCTCTTGGGAAAGGGGGTCTCTCGGTGACTGCGCCGTTCCGTCCCCCAGCTGAACCGCTCCCGCTCGAGCGCGTCCACGCTCTGCAGGCGCTCCTGCACCGCATCCGCGATACCGTCGAGCGGGTGATCGTCGGCAAGCGTGAGGTCGTCGAGCTCCTCCTCGTCGCTGTCCTTTCCGGTGGCCACGTCCTGGTCGAGGACGTTCCCGGTATCGGCAAGACGAAGCTCGCCCGCTCCTTCTGCCAGGCGATCGGCGGTGTCTTCCGGCGCATCCAGTTCACGCCCGACCTCTTGCCGGCCGACGTCACCGGCTCGCTCGTCTACGAGCCGGGCCGCGGGGCCTTCGTCTTCCATCCCGGGCCGGTCTTCGCCAACGTCGTGCTCGCCGACGAGATCAACCGCGGCACGCCCCGTACCCAGGCGGCCCTGCTGGAGGCGATGGAGGAGCGACAGGTGACGGTCGAGCGCGAGACCTACCGCTTGCCGCAACCGTTCCTCGTCGTGGCCACCCAGAATCCGATCGAACTCGAGGGGACGTTCCCCTTACCCGAAGCGCAGCTCGACCGGTTCGCGATGCGCGTGCGTCTCGGCTATCCGTCACCGGAGGACGAGGCCGCGATCGTGCGCCGCTTCCTCGCCGGTGACCCGCTGGTCGAACTGGATCCGGTGACCCGCCCCGAGGAGCTCGCTGCGGCGATCGAGGAGAGCCGGCGCGTCTTTCTCGGACAAGCGACGCTCGACTACCTCGTCGCACTGGCGCGGCGCACCCGCGAGCGGGAGGAGGTCGAGCTCGGTGCCAGCCCGCGCGCCACGCTCGCACTGGCTCGCGCGGCCCAGGCGCGGGCGCTCCTGGACGGGCGCGGCTACGTCCTCCCCGACGACGTGCAGGCGGTCGCTGTCCCCGTGCTCGCGCACCGGTTGACGCTCGCCCCGCGAGCCGCCCTGCACGGCACGACCGGCGAAGGTGTCGTCCGCGCGGTGCTCGAGGAGGTACCCGTCCCGGTCGAGGAACCCGTCGGAGGCGCCTGACCGTGGAGCGTGCACCGTCGGTCGTCCCGCTCGAGCGCGAGGAAGTCCTGCCCGGTACGCTCGTCGCTGCACTGGTGCTCGGCCTGGCTGGCGTGGCGCTCTCTCGGCCGGTCCTCGCCCTGGTCGCCTTCTCCGTCGCAGCGGTCCTAACGCTCGCGTTGCTCTGGCGCAGGTTCGGTTTCTCCCGTGTCCGCTACCGGCGGAGCGTGGATCCGCCGCGCGTCTTCCCCGGCGAGACGGTGACGCTGAGCCTCGTCATCGAGAACGCCAAGCTCTTGCCGCTTCCCTGGGTCGAGGTCGTCGAGGAACTGCCTGCTGCGCTCACTGTACCCGATGTGCCCCTCGGCCCCTCGCCCAAGCCGGAGCGCCGGGTCCTCCGCACGCTGCTCGCGGTCGGTGCAGCGGAACGGGTCGTGCGGCGCTACGCTGGCCGAGCGGTACGCCGTGGCTTCTACCGGCTCGGTCCCGCAGTGCTGACGACCGGCGACCCTTTCGGCCTGGCGAGAGCCCGGCTCGAGGTGGAAGCCGGTGCGACGCTGCTCGTCTACCCGGAGATCCGGCCGGTCGAATCGTTCGGCCTCCCGGCCGAACGCCCGCTCGGCGATGCCGTGCCGCTGCGCCCGCTGCTCGAGGATCCGCTCCGCATCCAGGGTGTCCGTCCCTACCAGCCGGGTGACTCGCCGCGGCAGGTCCACTGGCGAGCCACCGCACGACTGGGTGAACTCCAGACGCGCCTGCTCGAGCGGACGGCTGCGCCAGCGCTCGCGCTCTTCCTCGACGTCAACACCTTCGAGCACTTTTGGGAGGGGGTACGCCCCGGCGAACTCGAATGGGCGATCTCCCTCACTGCCTCGCTGGCTGCCTGGGGGACAGACCAGGGGTTCCCGGTCGGCCTCTGGGCCAACGCACCACTGGTCGGTGGCGAGCGGATCGTGCGCGTGCCGCCCAGCCGCCACCCGCGCCAGCTCCAGCGGGTGCTGGAGGCGCTCGCCATGCTGGTCCCGCACACGGGCTACCGCCTCGAGGCGCTGCTCGCCACCGAAGCGCGTCTCTTGCCGGGTGGCTCGACCATCGTCGTCGTGACGGCGCTGGTCACCGACCCGCTCCGGCGGACGCTGCTGGCGCTCTGGCGCCAGGGATACGGGATCGCGCTCCTCGCGGTGGCCTGCGAGGCCGGGCTCCCCACCCGGCGCGGGCTCGTGGTCTACGAGCTGGAGGCCGACGGTGCGCTGGCGCGTTGACCCGCTGTCTCTCGCGCTCACCGTGAGTGCCGCTGCCGCTGAGGCGCTGGCCGTCGCACCCTGGGTCGCCTGGCTCGCAGTCCTCTCCCAGGCCGAGCCAGCCGCCGTGCCCAGCTGGCTCACGCTGGCCGCTACCGGGCTGGTCGCCTTCGTCCTCGCCCGTACGGTGCTCGCGCGGACGGCCGACCTCGCCTGGGCCCGCCTGCTGGCCGCTGGCGGCTGGCTCCTCTGGACGTGGAGCTGGTGGGCGGTACGCCATACCGGGGAGCCGTTCTGGGGGTATGTCCCTGCGCTCTTCCGGCTCGACTCCGGTGCCGTCGGGCTCGCCCTCCTGAGCGCGCTCGCCTGGTGGCGCGCGCTCGTCCTGGCCAATGAGCCGTTCCCGTTCCAGGGCGACTACCTCCGCTGGGCTGTCCTCCGTGACGCGGCGGCGGTCGGTGGCGCGACGCTGGTCGCCGCGCTGAGCGGCGGGGCGGCCGCCCAAGCCGCCTGGGACCGTCTGGCGCTCGCTGTTCCCTCGCTCCTCCTGTTCCGGCTCCTCACCGCAGCGCTCGTCCAGGCGCAGGCAGTGCGGCTCGCTTATCCGGAAGCCGGGACGCCGGTAGGTTGGATCGTCCGGTCGCTCGTCCTCGCCGGGGCGATCCTCGCCGCCGGCGCGCTCGCCAGCCTGGCAGCTGGTCCGGCCCTCTGGCCGCGCATCGCCCAGGCGGTCACCTGGCTCTTCACGCTCGTCGTCGCCGTGCTGGTCACCTTCGCTGTCGCTCTCGCACTGGTGGTCTGGTGGACGGTCCGCCTCCTCGCCTGGGTACTGCGCCTCCTGGCGCGACCGGGCGCACCGGGCCCGCCGCCGAGCCTACCGGCGCTGCCGGAACTCCTCCGCCCGCAGGACGTCCTGGCAACGCTCCCCATACCGGGCTGGCTCGTCCAGGGGCTCGCTGTCCTGGCCGGTGGCGCCCTGCTCGTGCTGCTCGCCCGCCTGGTCGCTCGCTCCGTCCGCCGCCTCCGGCGTGCGCCCGGAGCGCCAGCCGCCAGCGAGGCGCGCGAGCGGATCCCGCTCGACCGGTCGGGGTTTCTCCCTCGCTGGCGGCGCTCACGACGGCTCGGCCCGGCGCTGCGCCGCGGTCTCGCTCGCCCGCGCGACGTGCGCAGCGCCTACCGGGCGGCGCTGGCTCTCCTCGCGGCGCGCGGGCTGACCCGCCGCCCGAGCGAGACGCCGCTCGCCCTCGCCCGGCGAGTCGCCCAGTCGTTCCCGCACCTGTCGCCCGCCTTCACCGACCTCACGGCACGCTACCTCCTCGCCCGCTACGCGGAGCGCGAGACACCCGACGACCGGGCTGCCGCGCTCGCCGACTGGCAGGAGCTGCGCCAGCGCGCCAGCGTGCGCGACTGACCTGCCTCAGCTGGCTGCCGCCAGCGCCTGGGCGAGGTCGCGCCAGAGGTCGGCTGGATCCTCCAGCCCGACCGAGAGCCGCACGAGCCCGTCCGCGATACCCAGCGCGCGCCGTTCCTCGGGGGCGAGCGCCCGGTGCGACGTCGTCGCTGGGTGCACGACCGTCGTCACCGTCCCGCCCAGCGTCTCGGCGAACCGTACGAGACGGAGCGGGCGCAGGAAGCGCCGGACCGCTGGCTCGCCCCCAGCCAGCTCGAAAGCCAGGACGGCCCCGAAGCCGCCGCTCAGGAGTCGCCGGGCCAGCTGGTGCTCCGGGTGGCCCGGTAGCCCCGGGTAGGAGACCCGCCGGACGGCCGGGTGGCTCGCCAGCCGGGTCGCCAGGTCGAGCGCGCTCGCGCTGCTCCGCGCGGCCCGGAGCGGGAGCGTCGCCAGCCCGCGCTGGATCAGCCAGGCATCGAAGGCGCCACCGCGGCCGCCGAACCGGATCACCTGGCGCCGGATCGGCTCGACCAGCTCGGCCGGGCCGATCACCGCGCCGCCGCTCGCGTCGTGGTGTCCGCCGATCGACTTGGTCGTCGAGTGCACGACCAGCGCCGCGCCCCAGGCGAGCGGCCGGCAGTGGAACGGCGTCGCGAAGGTATTGTCCACGACGAGCAGCGCGCCAGCAGCGCGGGCCAGGCTGGCGAGCTGGGGGAGGTCGCGCACCCGCAGCGTCGGGTTGGTCAGCGTGTCCACCCAGAGGAGCCGGGCCGGTGTGGCCAGGGCGCGCTCGACGGCTGCGCGGTCGCCGCAATCGACGAGCTCGACCGTCACGCCGAAACGCGCCAGGTCGTGTTCGAGGAGCAGCTGCGTACCGCGGTAGACGGCGACGTCGGCGACCACCCGCTGGCCGGGCGCGGTCAGCGCGAAGAGCGTCGCGGTGATCGCGCTCATCCCGCTCGCCGTCACGACCGCCGCTTCCCCGTCCTCGAGCCTGGCCAGGGCTCGCTCCAGTTGCAGGTGGTTCGGCACTCCGTACCGGGCGTAGACGAAGCCGGGCTGCTCACCGGCTAGGATCGCTTCCATCGTCTCCAGGTCGGGGTAGGCGAAGGCTGCCGCTGGCCAGATCGGTGGCGCGAGCGGCTCGGTCACGCTCGGCGTCGGCTCCAGCCCCGCCTGCACGCAGAGCGTCGTCGCAGTCGGCTCGGTCTGCGCGTCGGACATCGCCTCGCTCCTCTCGGCACTCGCTCGGCTCGCTCGCTGCGAGCATACTCAGGCCGGAGGCAGCGAGCCGACGAGAGACGCGCGGCAGGGAAGGTGGTGCGATGAGCCGGCTCGGTTATTCGGCGAGTTTCGAGCAGTTCCATCCGAGCGACCTCTTGCGCTGGTGCCAGCTGGCCGAGCAGGAGGGGTTCGACAGCGTGCTGGCCGCCGACCACTTCCATCCCTGGACACCGGAGCAAGGGCAGAGCGCCTTCGTCTGGGCCTGGCTGGGCGCGCTCGGCGCGACGACGCGGCTCCGCTTCGGCACCGGTGTCACGCCACCGATCGGGTACCGCTATCACCCGGCGGTCGTCGCTCAGGCGGCGGCGACGCTGGAGGCGATGTTCCCCGGGCGCTTCTGGCTGGGGCTCGGTGCGGGAGAAGCGCTCAACGAGCACATCGTCGGTCGCTACTGGCCGGAGCCGGCCGAGCGGATCCGCATGCTCCTCGAGGCGATCCAGGTGATCCAGAAGCTCTTCACCGGCAAGGTGATCCGGCACGAGGGGACGTACTTCAAAGTCGAGAGTGCCAAGCTGTACACCCTGCCGGCAGTGCCCCCGCCGGTCATCGTCGGCACGGCCGGGCCGTACATGGCCAAGAAGACCGGCGAGCTCTGCGACGGCATCCTGACGCCGGGCGCCAGCGACGAGAAGCTGCGCCTGCTGCTGGCCCGCTTCGAGGAGGGTGCGCGGGCAGCGGGCAAGGATCCTGGCCGGATGCCGCGCCTGCTCCAGGTGCACGTCTCCTGGGCCGAGACCGACGAGGAGGCGCTCGAGAACGCGCTGCGCGAGTGGCCGAACGGCGGCATGGCGTTCCCGAAGGGAGATATCCGCAATCCCGAGGACTTCCAGGCGATGGCGCGGCTGGTGCGGCCCGAGCACTTCCAGGGGCGCGTGCTCATCTCGGCCGACCTCGACCGGCACGGCGAGTACCTGCAGCACCTCATCGACCTCGGCTTCACCGAGATCTACGTGCACAACGTGGGACGCAACCAGGAAGCGTTCATCCGGGCCTACGGGCGCCACGTCATCCCGCACCTGCGCTGGCCGGCGGACGCCCCGGTCGCGCAGGCGGCTCGACCGGTCGCTCGCTGAGCTGCCCGGATGGGGCCGGCCGGTTTCGTCGGAGCGGAGGGCAGCCGAGCGGCTGGGGCATCCGCTCCGTCGGCTGGTGGGGCGGGCTTGACACGGGAGCGGATGGGCCTACAATGAGAGCAGCGACGTACCTTGACAACGGAGGACGGGTGAGGCGAGCGAGAGCGCGGAGGCGAATGCACGATGCGAACATGCGCTCCTCACCCAAAAGTACTACGCGAGTAGCCAAAAAGTCCGGGGTCGGTCGCAAAGGCCTCAATCCCCTTCAGGGGATTGCAACCGCTCGAGAGCCTCGTTCAGGATATCCTCGAGATCGGCCGCGAGTCGCAAAGGCCTCAATCCCCTTCAGGGGATTGCAACTACACTCTTCTCCCACTCTGCCGCGTAATCTACCACATGGTATGGTCGCAAAGGCCTCAATCCCCTTCAGGGGATTGCAACCCCTGCCCTCGAGCAAGGCCCGAAGGGTCTCGTATGCATCACCGTCGCAAAGGCCTCAATCCCCTTCAGGGGATTGCAACGCCACACATAGCGCTCGAACCCCTCCTGAACTTCTCCCCGTGTCGCAAAGGCCTCAATCCCCTTCAGGGATTGCAACGGCCGTTCTCGAGGCCTGGGTAGAGGACCGGCTACCGGTCCTCGTCGCAAAGGCCTCAATCCCCTTCAGGGGATTGCAACGCGCCTCTCCCGCTGCCGCGCGGAGCAGCGGGATAAGTTCGTCGCAAAGGCCTCAATCCCCTTCAGGGGATTGCAACCCGCCGCTCGAGCTCCTGCCCCACCGCTTCCCCAGCCTCGTCCCGTCGCAAAGGCCTCAATCCCCTTCAGGGGATTGCAACCCGTCTCCTCCGCTCGCTTCGCTCGCTCCGCTCGCCTTCGGGTCGCAAAGGCCTCAATCCCCTTCAGGGGATTGCAACCGGTGCTCGACCAGCGGAGCCTGACCTGCCCGGCTGGACACCGCGTCGCAAAGGCCTCAATCCCCTTCAGGGGATTGCAACCTCTTTGTGCCGCCCCCGCAGATACAACTCTGCGAGGCATGCGTCGCAATGGGCTCGATCCCCTTCAGGAAACTGCAAGAGCACATCGCTCTTCCCCCTCCTTCCGCTCCACCCCGTCCCGGGTCGCAACGCCGCCCGGCGGATCGCGCTGTCCCACGTATCGGGCGGGAGGTGCTGACAGGCCCAGGATCCCCGCGCAGGGCCGCAGTGCGTTCCGCCGATCGTCTCTCCGTGCGCGCCGTCGGCGCGGCGCTGCCTCGATGTCCGACCGGAACTGCCGGACGCCGGTGCGTGCTGGTCTCTGCACCGCTTCCGGTGTGCGCGGGCCGCACACCGGTACGGACGGCATCCTTCTGGCGCACGACTGCGGGCAACGGGCCGGATACGAGGGCGTGGACGGGGTCACGCGCCGAGTCTCTCCACCGGCGATCGACACGGAGTCGGTCGCCGCCCCTCGTGGACTGGCTGGGCCAGGCAGGCCTGATCCCGACCGAGACGACGGTCGTCTGCTCTCCGCAGAGGGGCGACACATCGGTGACCATCGGGAACCGCTCGCGCTCTGTTTCCGGAGGGGCGACGCAGGCGTCGCCGGCATTTCCGCTGTGGGGGCGAGACGTGCCTCGCCCGTCCGCGCCGACAGGCGCAGATGCGTGGTTCGTTCCCGGGCCTGACGGCCCGGCTGGGTCAGGCACGCCTGACCCCGACAGGAGGTGGACGGTGGTCGACGGGGGCCGGTCGGCGCTGGGGAAGCGACCGTCGGTGTCGCGGACCGGTACGACACCCCTCACCCCCGCCCCCTCTCCCGCACGCTGCGGGAGAGGGGGTGGCGAGCGCCAGCGAGCCGGGGTTGAGGGGTTTCGTCGCGTGCCGCGCCCATCCACGCCGGAATGTGTGGCAACGCGTCGATTTCCCCGGGCCTCATGGCCCGGCTGGGTCACGCACGCGTGACCCCTGCAGGGGATGGTGGTGGGCAAACGGGGTGCCGGTGGGCGATGGGGCAGGCGACCGTCGGCAGACGGTGACGCTGTTGTTTCGTAGGTGCGACGCACGTGTCGCCCGGCCGCTCCGGCACCTCGGTGAGCGGGCTTACGACGAACGCTCCAGCACGAACGGACGACCCCCGCCGGGTCGCGTGCCCGCGGGGGTCGATGTTGTCGCGCCGACTGCCGGTGGCAGTCACGAACCGCTCGCCGCGCGGCGTTCCTCGCTGGTCGCCTCGAGCGTGCGCTCGCTGCGCACTGCTGTCTCCGGTCGTGGGCTGGCCGTCTGGGCCGGCGGTGCGACCCGTGCCGTCGACGGGTACACCACACGCACGGCCCGGATCACCGGCTGCCCGTCCTGGTTGACGATGGTGTAGCGGATCAAGGTGCGCATCGGTTCACCCCCTTTCCGTCAGGTTGTTCGTCGACCTGACCGGCCGCCCCCGGACCGGCCGGGGGCGGGGAGGTGCCGTGCGCTCGAGGCGTACTGCGGCTTACTGCTCCGACCCGGACGGCCCGCGGGAGCCGGTACTGCGTTCTGGAGGCTGACTGCGTTCCACGCCTGGTACCCTCCACATCGGACCGACTCAGGACGCGCGACCCGCCCGGGCCGCAGCGCCCAACCTTGCACAGTATACGCCCCGACAGGCCCCCGGTCAAGCCAGCGCGCTTTCGCGTTCCGCCCAGCCAGGCGCTCGCCGCTCGCTGCACGATCGGACGACCCCTCGTCCGGATCGACCGCCACCGTTGCCGGGGACGCTGTGGCCATCGTTTCCCTGCACGGTCGCTCCGTGCTGCCGCTCGCCAGCTCAGGCTCGGCCACCGTGCGGCGCCCACGGTTCCCTGGCGGGGCGCGGTGTGCCGTGCCCGCGTTTTTCCTGGAGGGGCGACGCGTGCGTCGCCCGTCCGCGCCGACAGGCGCGGATACGTGATCCGCCCGACCCTTCCAAGGAGACGACGGTGATCGATGCCAGCCGGTAGACGACCGGCAGGCGATGGTGCCCAAACCACCCATTTCCGTAAGGGCGAGGCGGGCCTCGCCCAGCCGCGCCGAAAGGCGCGGGGACGTGGTTCGTTCCCGGGCCTGACAGCCCGTTCGGGTCACGCACGCGTGACCTGATCGGGGCCGGCACGCCTGACCCGAACGGGTCAGGCACGCCTGACCCCGACAGGAGGTCGACGGTGGTCGGTGGGGACCGGTGGGCGACCGGCAGGCGACCGTCACCGACCGACTGCGCGTCGTTGTCGTCGAGGCGAGGCGTGCCTCGCCCACCCGCGCCAGGAGGCGCGGCAGCAGGAATGACCCTCGGGCCGGGTCAGCGGGCCGGGCACGCCTGACTCTTCCAGCGCACGAGTGGTGGTTTCGCGACTGCCCGAAGCGATGGGGCAGCGATCGCTGGTGCTGCCTGCCGGTCGACGATGACCGCGCGTCGGCCCGGCGCTCCTCGCCCGTTCCGGAAGACTGGCAACGCGGGGGTTCAGCCGCTCCTGCAGCGGGTACCCCTTGCCGCCATCCTCCAGCGTATGCTATCCACGAGGACGCACCAGCCAGGTCGAGTCGTTCGTGTCCGATGCAGGAGCATCCGATGCGCCGACCCGGAGCGTGGGACGATCCGTACTCCGAATACGCGCTCGACGACTGGGACGAGTTCGGCCGTCCAGCCCGGCACCGCCGGCTCGTGCGTCGCGAGACGGTCTCGCTCGAGGAGGCACGGCGCCTCTGGGAACCGGTCGTCTGCCCGTCCTGCGGTACCCGCCACGCCGATCCTCGGTCCGTCCGCCTGCGCCGCTCCGGTCGGACGGTCGAGGCGCGGTGCGGTGCCTGCGGTGCGGTCGCTGCCCTGTTCGCCGGTGGCGTGTGGACGTCGTGAGCGGCTGGTTGGCACGCTTCCGCTCCCGTTTCCGCGAGCCTCGCGCGGGGCTCGTCGTCACCGCATCGACCGAACTCGCGCCGGGACGCTACCTGCTGCCCGATCCGGCCGGCGGCGCGCTCCGGATCGCGGCCGATGACCTCGTCCTCGACGGGCAAGGCGCGCTGCTCGATGGCGGTGGGCGCGGCGGTGTCGGCGTCGTCCTCGCCGGCCGCCGGCGCGTCGTCGTGCGGAACCTCACCGTGCGCGGCTACGCCTGGGCGCTCGTCGCTATCGACTGCGAAGAACTCCTCGTCGAGGACTGCGACTTTTCGGCGAACGGCCGGAGTGACGGCACCTTCCTCGATATCACGCGCAGCGACGAGGGCGCTGGCGGCGGTGCCCGCCTGCTCCGCACCAGCGCCAGCCGGATCGCACGACTCCGCGCCACCGGCCAGGATATCGGTGTCGATCTCGTCTCCTGCCGCGGCATCGTCGTCGCCGACTGTGATCTCTCCCACAACGCCGCCTGGGGGATCCGCCTGCACGGCTCGACCGAGTGCCGCCTCGAGCGCAACCGGGCCCGCCACGTCAACCGCTGCGGCGGCACCGGTTGCGACGCTGCCGGGATCCTGCTCACTTGGGGCTCCCACCGGAACTGCATCGCTGGCAACGACCTGCGCTGGTCGGGCGACGGCTTCTTCCTCGGCAACCAGTTCAGCCCGCCCTCCAACGACAACCTCGTCGTCGGCAACGACGGCTCCTACTCGCCCAACAACGCGTTCGAGGCGACCTTCTCGCGCGGCAACGTCTTTCGCCGCAACCGGGCCTGCTGGAGCAACTACGGCTTCTGGTTGGGCTTCTCTACCGACACGGTACTCGAGGAAAACCTGATCACCGACAACCGCACCGACGGTGTCCACTGGGAGCACGGAGCGCGCGGCACGCTGCGTGCCAACCTGATCGCCCGCAACGGCCGCGACGGTGTCGCCTTCACCCTCGATCCGGCCAACCGCGACTTCCCGGACCGCTCCGTCTCGACGGGGCACCAGCTCCGCGACAACCGCTTCGTCGCCAACGGCCGGGCGGCCGTCTTCCTGCTCCATACCACGGCGACGCGCCTCTCCGGCAACCGCTACGAGGCCGAGCGGACGCCGGTGCTCCTGGCCGGTGACACGCGCGAGAACGAGATCCAGGACGTGTTCGGGACGACCTGAGCCTCGACCGGCTGCAGGAAAGCCGGGCGCTGCTCGCGACCGGTCGGCCCGGCTCGCCGCTCGGCAGCGGCGGTCGCGCGCCGGCGGGCAGCTCCCCCCGCCGTGCCTGTGCGCAGTGCCTGCACGAGCGCGACGAGCGCGACGGCGAGCTGGCTCCACAGTCCCCAGGCGAACCAGAGGAACCAGCTCCCGAGGTCGCTCCACCCATGCGGGACGACGAGAGCCTGTTCGGACCACTGCCAAGCGACGAGGGTATCCAGCGGGTCGCTCCAGGTGCCGGTACGGAGTCCGGTGACGAGTTCGACGCTGAACCAGGCCAGCTGCTGGCTCCAGAAGGCGACCAGTGCCAGGCACCCCAGCACCACCCAGGCCGCTCGAGCCTTCCAGCTGCGCCAGAGCGCGACGCTGGCGAGGAACGGCGGTACGCCGAGCGCGAGGAACCAGGCAGCGATGATGCGGAGGTCCGTGTCGCCCCCATACCCGCCGTACCAGGCCGCGAGCGACCAGCCAGCCCAACCCCACAGCCAGATTCCCCAGAATCCGAGCACCAGCGCGAGGACGCGCCGGACCGCTGCCGTCATGCTGCACCCCCGTCTCGGTTCGGAGCGGAGACCGTACCCGAAGCATAGCTCGAGCGAGTTCCGGTGTCGAGCCGAACGTTCGCTCGCTGCGCAGCGTTGTTGCCCCCAGCATCCCGGCGCGACCGGTCGCGTGCAGGATCTGCTGTTCCGTTCGCCGGGCCCCGCTGCTGGCTCAGCTCGCGCGTTCGCGAGCGGAGTCGGCCGGCGCACCGACCAGGAGTTCGGCGAGGTAGGCGAGCGCGGCCCCGGCCCGGGCGCGGAGGACGACCGCCGCTTCGCGGTCGAGCGGCGTCGGCTCGTCGTTGACGATCGCCACGAAGGCGCCAGCCCGGGCCGCCCGGCGCGGGACGTGCGCGGCCGGTACCACGGCGAGGGAGGTGCCGACGACCAGCATCACGGGTGTCGTCTCGGCCAGCGCCAGCGCGCGCTCGAGGATCGGCCGGGGAACCGGCTCGCCGAACGAGACGGTGGCCTCCTTGACGATGCCGTGGCAGACCGGGCAGTGCGGGACCGTCCCCGGCGGGCCGGGGTCGAACCGCTCGGCTGGCCAGAGGGCCTCGCACGAGAGACAGCGGATCGCGTGGGCCGTCCCGTGCAGCTCGATCACCCGTTCGGGCGGGCTACCGGCCTTCTGGTGCAGCCCGTCGATATTCTGCGTCACGATCGTGTCCAGGTACCCAGCTGCCTGCAGGCGCGCCAGGGCGATGTGTCCGGCGTTGGGCTGGGCACTGGCCAGGATCGGGTAGCGCTGGCGTCGTCGGTCCCAGTAGCGTCGCCGGACATCGGGATCGCTCAGGAAGTCGCGGAAGCGCGTCGGGTTCTCCCGCGACCAGAACCCGTTGGGGCCGCGATAGTCGGGGATGCCGGACTCGGTCGAGATCCCGGCTCCGGTGAACGCGACACCAGGCCCGCGCTGGTAGAGCGCGTCGGCGATCGCTTCGACCAGGCGGCGTTGCTCCACCGTCAGGATGTCCTCCGGCATGCCGCTCCCCCTCTCCGGCAGCAATGCTACCAGCCGGCACGGCCGGTGCACGGTTTGACGATCGACTCCGTTCGCACGCCTCGTGGCTCGGCTGGGCGAGGTACGCCTCGCCTCGACGACAACGACGCGCGGTCGGTCGGTGACGGTCGCTTGCCGGTCGCCCACCGATCCCCACCGACCACCGTCGACCTCCTGTAGGGGTCAGGCGTGCCTGACCCGTTCGGGTCACGCGTGCGTGACCCAGCCGGGCCGGTAGGCCCGGAAGATCGAACCCGTTCCCACACGATCCTGTGTAGACGGACGCGGCACGCCTGTGCCCCCCGACTCCCTCGACCCCTCTCCCGCACGGCGCGGGAGAGGGGGCGCCGCGACAGCGGCGGGGGTGAGGGGTGTCCCACGGACGACGCACGCCTCGCCCCGACGAGGGGAAACGCGGACCGGGTGCCGAGCGTCAGCTCGGCAGGAGTGAAGGGGTGCCCGGCCAGGCGACACGCATGGTCGACGGCCGCCTGCATACCACCGACCCGTGCCCCGCCGACCGCGGTCGTTCGTGTAGGGGTCGGGCGTGCCCGACCCATCGCGTCAGGCGTGCCCGACCCGTCCGGCCTGATAGGGCCGGGAAACCGACCACGTTCCCGCGCCACGGCCCCGGACGGGCGCGGCACACCGCGCCCCGACACCGGAAATGCGGGCGACGCACGCGTCGCCCCGACGACAACGCGGTGTGGTCGGTTGGCGACCGTCGCTGGCCGATCGTCCACTGGCACCCTACCGACCACCGTCCCCCTGTAGGGGCCAGGCGCGCCGGACCCGCCCGATACCGCACGACGCCACAGGTCTCACCTCGGCCGGTGGGGCGTGCCGTTCTGCCTGCTCTCACGCGTCGCGACTCTTGCGCCGGCCTCCACGCTGCCCGACAATCCACCAGGAAAGGGGGTCGCGATGCCGGAACGCGCGTCGGTCGTCATCGTCGGCGGGGGGATCATCGGCTGCGCCGTCGCTGCCGAGCTGGTCCGCCGTGGCTGGCGCGGTGTCCGCGTCCTCGAGCGGTCGACCGTCGGCGGCCAGGCCAGTATCGCCTACGCCGGCCTCCTCAGCATTCCCGGCAGCGGGAGCGCGAGCGATCCCCTGAGCGAGCTCGGTGCCGCCAGCCTGGCGCGCTTTCCGGCCGTCGCAGCGGATCTCCGCGAGCGGACGGGGATCGACGTCGAGCTGCGCCACACCGGCGCGCTCCTGCTCGCCTTCACGGCCGACGAGGAAGCAGCGCTCCGCGCTGCCCTGCCGATCCTGCGTGCCCGCGACGCCGCCTGCTGCTGGCTCGACCAGCACGAGCTGCGCCAGCTCGAGCCAGCCGTCTCGCCGCTGTTCCGCGGTGCCCTGCTCCTCCCCTTCGAGCACCAGGTGCTCAGCCCGCGACTCGTCGAGGCGTTCGCTCGAGCAGCAGCGCTCGGTGGTGCCCGCATCGAGGAAGGCGTCGAGGTGACCGGTTTCGAGCGGGACGGCGACCGTGTCGTCGCGGTGCGTACCCGCACCGGGCGCATCGAAGCGGAGCGAGTCGTCGTCGCGGCCGGTGCCTGGAGCGGTGCGCTCGCGGCTGGCTTGGGTGTTCCGTTGCCGCTGGGGCCGCTACGCGGCCAGCTGGTGCTCCTGCACGCCTGGGACGCTCGCGTCCGGCATACCCTCTACCGCGGCGACCTCTACCTCGCCGTCAAGGCCGACGGGACGGTCGCGGTCGGCTCGACCGAGGAGCTGGCGGTCTACGACCGCCGGCCGACGCTCGAGGGAGTGCGCCAGCTGGTGACCTTCGCCCACGAGACGGTACCGGCGCTCGGCCGGGCCGTCTTCCGCGAGGCGCTCGCTGGGCTCCGTCCCTGGTCGGCGGACGGCCTCCCTGTCCTCGGACGCCTGCCCGGGTACGAGAACGTCTGGATCGCGAGCGGTCACGCGCGGCACGGCATCCTGCTGAGCCCGGTCACCGCCGAGGTCGTCGCTGACCTCCTCGAGGGGAAGGCGCCGGTGCTCGACCTCGCCCCCTTCGACCCGGCCCGCTTCGTCCGCTGACCGCTCCGGTTACCGCGACGCGCGCCGTTGCCAGGCGGTCGCGGCCAGCACGGCGAGCGCACCGACGAGGAATCCCAGCAGCGCCAGCAGCAGCCCGCCCCTCCAGGCTGCGGGACTGCCGCCCGCAGCGAGGACAGCGAGAGCGCCGGACAGGAATGCCCCGGCGGCTACACCGACCAGACTCTGGCCGAGCGACCAGCTGCGGCGCAGCGTCGCCAGCCGGATCGCGACGAGCACCAGCAGGAGCAGCGGCAGGAACACCGAGCAGTCCATCGCCGTCACCTCCCTCCCCACGCAGGATCGCCCCTGTGTCAGTGCAGACGGGGAGTCACCGATACCGGCCTGTCGAACGTGCTGGTGGATTCGCCCCTGCACCCGTATCGTACCGCATGGCAGTCTCCCAGGCGCGTGACCGAGGCGTTGCGACAGGCGAATGGCAGTGCACAGCGACAGCGGGTGCGTCGCCACGTCGTGTCCGTTCCGTCATCGCTGGCACGGCCGTATACGGCCCGAAACGAGAGACAGCCCGTCATGACAGCGCGGATCGCGCCTGGTTCTCCGGCTGCTCCAGCCGGTTCGCCTTCCGGATGAGCCACCAGGTCCCGAGAATGGACACGATCACGGCGACCAGAGCGATGAGGCCGCGCAGCCAGACTGGACTCCCCGGCAAGTCGGTATCCCAGACCGGTCCCCGGCGGATCCCGCGCCAGATGGCTACCGCGATCGACCAGGTGACGAGCAGCTCAGAGGCCCAGTCGAGCGCGCGGAATGACCGAAAGCGCCGGACGATCCAGAAAACATGAACTGCGATCAAGATCGACAAGCTGCCGAAGTAGGCGATCACCGAGAAGAGCGGGTACCAGCTGTCCCAAGCCATGCGTCGACCCACCTCTCGTCCAGTCTGCGTGCGACACTCACGGTGGCTCGTACCAGCAGCAGGTGCGGCAGCACGGCCGTCGACCGAACGAGGAGAGGGGCTTTCCCGGCACGGTGCACACCCGAGCCGACCTCTGTGTCCGGAAGTCCGCAGCAGGCCGTGCAACAGTCCGATGCCCTACCCCGATCGACCGCTGCCAGCCCGCCATGCCCTATCCCGCTTCGCTCGGCCACCGGCCCGCCGTTCGCCTGTTCCGTGCCGCCTTCACCTCTGTCCCCTTTTCCCGCTGGGTCTGTCAGTCGCGTCATCCTGCTCCCCGCGCAGTGCCGAGACTTCATGGCGTGTTCGCGTGCTCGTTCACGCACGCTTCATCGGTACGCCTTTCTCTCGCCTTCTTGATCGCCCAGATGACGCTGGCGAGTCCACCGACGAACCAGTATGCCGAGACCAGTGCCTCCAGCCAGTCGGGTTCTTCTGGGAGGAGTGTCGGTTCCCTTCGGACTGCAACCCAGAAACCGAAGCAGGTCAGCAGGAACGTCCAGTACACGATGTCCGCCATGGACGGTTGGGAACTGGTGCGCAGGCTGGAGACGAGCAGGCCGAGACCGAGCACACTGACGACACCGCCGATCACGCGGCGGTACCAGCGGCTCGGCCCTGACTCTCAGGGTCGTCGTCCACGTATCAGCTCGATGACGGCGATCGGCACCGCGTAGAGCAGCAGAGCCAGCCAGAGGATCCAGAAAATGCGTGCCCAGTCCATGAGTGGACCTCCCGTGCTCAGCAGCGCAGCGGGCGGAGCCGAACCAGCATGCCGGCCCTCCTTCACCTTCCCGGCTCAGCACAACACGTCGTCCAGGACCGGCCGCCCGGGCAAGAGACAGACAAACACCCAACGCCGTGAACACGACTATCCCTCTTCGCGAGCACGCCCGTCAGCGTGCGTTGTCCGCTGCTTCCTTCGCGCGCCTGTCCCGGGCTTGCTTGAGACCGCTGACGAGGTAGGCGAGCGCGACCATGAAAAGAGCGTCACGAGCGTCGCCTCTGCCCAGGGCAGTAATCCCGGTAAGAGGATGGTAAAGAGTGTCTCCTCTCTGCGGAGACTGACCCAGAGAATCCAACCCGTCCAGACGACCATGATGCTCCAGTACACGATGTCCCAGACGCGGCGGTGCCGGACCGCCGTGAGCAGGCGGATCACGATTCCGATCAGGGTGAGCGTCATGCCGAGCACGAACGCGGCGAGCACCGGACACCTCTCCGAACGAACGCGTCGCATCTGCAGGAGCCCAGCCGAGCGCCGCGCCTCCCTCACGGTCCCCACGGCGGATCTTGCCAGCAACAGTCGCACCACCAGACGCAGGCGCGGATCAGACACGCCGGGCAGGCGATGGCCAGGCAGGTCGCGCACGCGAGTCTACCGAGGAAGGTGCACGCAGCCTGACACCATTGCGAGCAACAGTCATATGCCCTACGCAGATTGACCTGACAGCAGCGGCGCTCGCTGCAGGGCCAAGACCCCGGTGGACAACCCGCCGGGCTGAACGCGCCACCGGCGACCACCGGCCAGGTCACCTGCCCACCCTCGCTGGCTGCCAGCAGCACTGCGGTTTCCCCGTCGAGCCGGTACCGGAACGCTGCCACCCGCCCGGCATCGTCCCGGTACGCGGCCACCACCTCGTCCGCTCCCGCCACCCCAGCCAGGGCCTCCACAGTGGTTACTTCTGTGCGTGACTCGTGTCTGCCCGTGTCTCATCGCTCTCGCTCGCGTTGGCGAACTGTACGGCCATGTCACGGAGTGTCGTTCGGCACGCTGCTCATTGCTCTGGGCTCCGACGAATAGGCACCGCTCCGGCCGCTGCTCTCGGAGCCCGTCGGTAACCTGTTCAAGTACCCCTCGAAGTCATCGCGCCGTCCATACGTCGGTTGCGGTGACGACCCCGCAGGAGCGTGAGCCAGGGCCAGAAGGAGACCAGCACCAAGCCCGCGAAGAGCAGCGTCATGACGGGGTCGTGCATCCATGACTGCGGGCCACGGCGGACACCGTAGGCGACCCCTGCGATCAGCAGCATGCAACTGAGCGCGCTGACGAGCCGACTACGCCAGCTGCTGGGTTCCGGGCGACCTGGTCGGTGACCAGTGAGTGTCTCAATCCCGAACAGCACGATGAAGTTACAGAGCAAAAGCAACCAGAGCACCCACGTTATCGTCCCCCATGCCATGGTGGGCGACCTCCTTCTCAGTACGTGTGTGGGACATTCTGAAACGACCATACCTGGTCCGATATCGTCCTCATGTTCCCGGCTCCGCACAGCAACAGGTGCAGGGCCAGCCAGCTCGGCACGCGCGCCAGAGGCATGCGGGGCATAGAACGAGAATACACGCAGCACAGGCGATCCACCAGCGTGACCTGCAGATCCCATAGCACCCCAAGCCGCAACACGTAAGCAACTCGAAGAGATCGAGATTGCCGCAGCAGCATGAACAAGGAATGAGAGGAGGAGAACACGTTCGTTGAGCCAGGAGCTCTCTTTCGGGGAGTGTTGACGCACGCTGTACGCCGCCGGTCGGAGTCACGGGCGCGAGCTGGGGCCGAACACCGTGCGTCACTATACGATAGTGCAGCACGATCTTCTGGCCAGCGTCATCCACGTAGTAGGCCAGTACCTGGTCATCGGGCAGTGCCAGAGCTGCCGCCCACAGCGTCCGCCCGTCGGCCAGCCGGTGCTCGGCCGCCTGCACCGCGGCAAGCTCTGCCGCACCGAGCACCGCCGGAAGGTCAGGCCCGGCCACGAACTCCGCCAGGAGTTTCTCCCTGGCTGCCGGATCGAGCACGCTCGTCTTTATCGGCTCCACCGCCCACCAGGGCCGCCCACCGTCCTGCCCCCGGGCGTGCGCCCCGCCCGGCACCGCCAGCTTGCCGCTCGCCAGGAGCCCGAGCGCGGTGCCGAGTCCAGCCAAGCGCCCGAGTACCCGCCGCCGGGTGAGCGCCGGACCCGCTCCGGCCGGCGGCGCGAGCGCCCGCAGTTCGCTCGCCAGCGCCAGCCCCCGCCGCACCCCGAGCAGCCGCACCAGCTGGAGCACGAGCCGCCGCCCGGTGTACGCCTGTAGGCGGTCACCAGCGACCGCGAGCAGCACCGGCTCCCAGGGCGCCTCCGGCCCCAGTGCCCGCTCGCGCCAGGCAGCGACCGCTGGGTCGCGCAGGCTCCGCGCTGCGAGCCGTCCACCGCCCAACGCCACGACCCGCTCGGCGATGGCGCGGCAGCGCCCGCAGGCTCCGTCGGAGGCCAGTATCCACTGCAGATGCACACCTCCTTCGCGGTGTCCGGTTCCCGCACCGGGAGTGTCGCCAGCGGTCGGGTGCAGCGACCAGTCTCCTTTGGACGACACTGCTGTCGTCCGGCGGCGCGTGCCGCGTCGGCCCGGCCCGCTCAGGGTGGGAGCAAGCCGCGCTGGCGGGCTGCCTCGACCACTGGACCCCGTCCCGCGGGGACACCGAGCTCGAGGGCGAGCCGCCGCACCCGCGCCTTGACCGTCGCCGGTGTCACTCCCATCCGGGCAGCGATCGCTGCGTAGGTGAGGTCCCACTCGGCCAGGAGCGGCAGGAGCCGCTGCTCCACCGGACTGAGCCGCGGACGCCCCACCTGCTCCCGCCACAGCGCGGCCAGCTGGGCAGCCGCTGTCGGCCCGGCGACCGGGAGCGGGCTCTGCGTCAGGAGCGCGGCCACCGCGGGCACCGCTGCCCGGTCGAGATCGACCCAGGTGAGGACGCCACGCAGGGGCAACCCCGCGTCGAGCAGCGCCGCGAGGAGCTGGGCGGGAAGTGCGTGGGCCAGGAGCACGCTCGGAGCCCGCTGGACCAGCCCTCTCAGCCCTGGGTCGAGCTGCTCGCGCAGGAGACCGGCCCCGAGGAGGACCAGGTCGGGCTGCCAGGTGACGCCGAGCTGCGCGGCGGTGGCAGGGTTGCCGGCCAGCTGGACGGCCGTGATTCCCGGGCAGCGGGCCAGCTGGGCAGCCAGGTCCTGCCAGCCGAGCGCGTCGTCCGGGACGAGCAGGATACGCGCCATGCGGCGTCCCTTCAGGACAGTCGGTCGGTCGACCGAAGGATAGCACCTGCACTGCCGATCCGGCAAACGGAATCGACCGTGTTCTGGCCGCCGATCGTTCCAGGGGCAGGAGCGGAGTGACCACGGATGGCCTGCCGCGCGGAGCGAGCGTATCGAGGAAGACGCGCAACGCGGCTCGCCAGCTCGGGGACGCCGGCGCTCGCCCCTCAGTCGCGGCCGGTCTCCAGCGCAGTCGCACGCTCGCCTGGTTCGACCGGCGGCAGTGCTCGGCTGACCCAGGCGACCGTCGCCGCCAGCGCCAGCCCGATCGCGAGGAACGGCGCGTGGAGCCCCAGCGCGGCCGCGAGCGCCGTGCCGACCAAGGGGCCCACGAAAGCTCCCAGCGACGAGGCGGTCGTCGTGAACCCGTAGACGGTCCCCCGCCGCTCTTCGGGTGTCAGGCGCGCGACCAGGGCGTTCGCGGTCGGTAGCATGCCGCCGGAAGCGATACCGAAGAGTGCCTGCAGCACGATGACCTGCCAGACCTGGGTCGTCAGGCCGAGCGGCAGGAACGTCGCCGCCGCCAGCGCGCCGCTCGCGACCAGCAACGGTCGCTGGCCGATCCGGTCGCTCAGCCGACCGAGCCCGACCGACGCGACCGCGCTGGTGACGCCGCTCACCCCCATCGCCAGCCCAGCCAGGGAGTTGACGGCTTGCGAACCGCGCGCCAGCTGCTCGACGAGGAGCGGGACGATCGGTTGCAGCGCCATGCTGGCTGCCCGCAAGGCGAACAGGCTGACGACGATCCCGAGCAGTGCTGGTGCCAGCAACAGCCGCCAGGTCTCGCTGCCCGCCGCGCGCTGGCCGGTGCGCCGGGGTGGCGGCTCGAACCGCTCTTCGACGAGGAAGAAGACGAGCAGTGCCGAGACGAGGAGGAGGCTCCCGGCCAGGGCGAAGGTCGCCCGGTAGCCGATCTGGTCGGCCAGCACCCCACCGATCAGTGGGCCGATCGCTGATCCCGAGAAGACGGCCATCTGCATCAGGCCCAGTCCGAAGCCGAGCCGCTCCTTCGGGACGGTCGAGGCGGCCAGCGTCGTCGACGCGGTGACCGTGCCGGTGAAGCCTCCCTCGATGAGCCGCAGGACGAAGAGCTGCCACGGGCTCGTGGCCAGTGCCATCAGGCCGATCGTGAGCGACCCAGCTGCCATCGCCCGCAGGACCATCAGCTTGCGGCCGTAGCGGTCGGCCAGCGCGCCCCACAGCGGCGCGGTGATCGCCATCACCGCGGCGCCCCCGGCATTGATCGCCCCGGCCCAGAGGACCTGCGATCGGAGATCGCGCGCACCGAGTTCGGCGATGAAGAACGGTAGGAAGGGTGTCCGCAGGCTGAACCCGATGATCGTCAGCGTTTGCGCGAGCCAGAGTGCCGCGAGTGTCCGCTGCCAGTTCGGGGCACCGCCTGATGCCGCGCTCCCTGCTGGCGCGCTCGTGCCTGGTCGCACTGTCTCCCGTACTCCCCTCAGCACACCCGGCAGGCTCGCTGCCGGGCTGGCCAGGGGTCAGTCTACGCCGCTTCAGTGGTGTCCGCTACCGTCCACCGGCGCCATCGCCGCGGGGTCGCTGGCTGGTGGCCGGTCGGGAAGCCTGCCGTACCGCCAGCGATAGTAGTGCTGTCCGACGTTGCCGAACTCGACGCGCCAGCCGGGTGGGTTGTCCGGCGTGTAGGTGAGGCAACGACGCTCGAAGCACTGCACGAGGACGTCTCGCTCGACTCCGCCGACCTTGGCGCGCGTCCAGTACGCCTCGGTGATCGGGAAGCCGGTGACGGCGAAGAGTGGCGAGAACAACTGGTCGGTCTGGAACGCTCCGTCCGCATAGACGGTGTCCCGGCGTTGGAGGAAGTCCCAGAACACCGAGGCGATCCGGTGCCCGGTTTCCGGTACGAGCGGACCGGCGCGCACGCCGTACTGGGCCAGGCGCTCCTCGCTCCCGATCCGTCCTGCCCGGTCGATCGTCTGCACGACTGGCTCGCCCTCGTCGAGCGGCGGTGCGGCCAGTACCGTCGCCAGGGTGGCGTAGGTCGGTCCCGTCGGGTCGTCGGGATCACCGGCGACCGGCACGGTCGCCGGCTGGAGGCGCACGAAGGTCGCGTCGCCGACCTGCATGAGGCCGGTGCTGAGTTCTTTCGCCAGGAGTCCCGACGTCACCGCCCAGGGATCGCTCGGCGGTCGGTCAGGGTCGGTGAGCTCGAGCCGCGCCTTGTCGAAGTAGGCGACCGCGCGCGTTCCGGCGCGCGTCTCCTGGTACGGCTCGCGGCCGAGCGCGAAGGCGCTGGGGCCCCACACCCACGAGCGGGTCGCCTGCCCGGCTGCCACTGGGAGGTCGGCCCGTTGCCAGGCCTGGGCGAAGCGGCGCACCACCGCGCGCTCGACCGCTCCGCTCGCCGAGAGCAGCCCGCTCCCAGCGCCCGGTTGACCGGGCGGGTCGAGCGGCTGGGCGGTTTCGCGCAGCGCCTGGCGCACCCACTCGACGCTGCTGTCCGGCGCGACCGAGCGGACCAGGGCTGCGGCCGCACTGACGATCGGTGCGGCGAACGAGGTGCCGGTGCGTGGCTGCCAGCCGGGTTCCTGGCCGTCCCAGCTGGTCGTCAGCACGTTCTCGGCCGGTGCGACGAGGTCCACGCGCGTCAAGCGCGACGTGAAGCTCGCCAGCCGCTTGCCGTCCGCCGTCGCGCCTCCGACCGCGATCACCTCCGGGTAGCTGGCCGGGAAGGTGACCGCGTCCGGCGAGTTGCCGGCTGCTGCGACCACGACGATCCCCTGCTCGTATGCTTGCTCGATCGCGTGCTCGAGCGCAGCGCTCGGTGTATCGGCACCGAGGCTCAGGTTGATGACCTGCGCTCCGCGTTCCATCGCACCGTACACGGCCTCGGCGATCAGGAAGGAGCTGGCGCCGATCTGGTCGCCGACCTTGAGCGGCAGGAGGCGCACGCCCGGTGCGCCACCGGCGATACCCTGACCGTTCACGGCCGCAGCGATGATCCCCGCCACCGCCGTCCCGTGCCCGGCCTCGTCGTCCGGATCATCGTCACGGTGCAGGTAGTCGTATCCCGGAAGCAGCTTCCCAGCCAGGTCGGGATGGGACGCTGCGACGCCGGAATCGATCACCGCCACCACGACGTCCGCGCGGCCGATCGTGTCGTCCCAGGCACGTGGGAAACCGCTGACCGTGAGCCAGCTCTGCTGCGCGACGAGCGGTTCGCTCGGCATCCACTGGTAGGTCAACTGGACAGCCGGCTCGAGGTACCGCACGCCGGGTGACTGGAGCAGCCGTGCCACCCACTCGGCCGCGCGAGCTCGGTCGGCAAAGCGCAGGCGCCACCACGTGCCGTCCGGTGCGATCGGCTCCTGGTCGGCCGGTACGCGCGCCAGGCACGCGGCATACAGTCCACTGGCGCGCTCGACCGGACATCGGAGCGGGTCGATCGCGACTGCCCAGTCGAGTGCGGACGGTGCGGCGCGTGCAGCGGGTTCTGCCCTGGTCGGCCCCGGGTTGCCGAGCGGGCTCGCTGCAACGAGGAGAAGCACGACCCACACCAGGAGCCTGGCCACCGGCGTTCGCCTGGCTCGTTCCCGCTGGCCGTTTCGTATCACGCGCTTCGTGCTCCCGAGCGAAGGCAACGCGTCGCCGCTCTCAGTGCGTACCGAAGAGCCGGTCGCCAGCATCACCCAGCCCCGGCACGATGAAGCCACGGTCGTCCAGCCGCTCGTCGAGCGCTGCCAGGTAGATGCGGACGTCCGGGTCGGCATCGAGCAAGTGCTGGACCCCGTACGGTGCACCGATGATGCCGAGGAACGAGATCGGCCCGTCGTAGGTCTGCCGCAGGAGTTGCACTGTCGCCACTGCCGAGCCGCCGGTCGCCAGCATCGGGTCGACGATCACCACGTGGCGCAGCACGTCGAAGCGGCCGGGGAGCTTCTTGTAGTAGATGGTCGAGCGCAGTGTCTCCTCGTCACGCCGCGCACCCACGAGATAGATCGGTGCTGCCGGGATGAGTTGCCGCACCGGTGCGAGCATCCCGAGCCCTGCCCGCAGGATCGCTAGTACCGCCAGCCCGGCGCGGATCGCGCCGCCATCCGCTTCCTCACCGGTCGGCGAGGGGACGCGGAACGTTTCCAGCGGTTCGGCACGCAGTGCTTCATAGAGCAAAAAGCGCGTCAGCTCGTGGAGGACGCGCTCGAACTCGGCCGGCGGCGTCCGCTCGTCCCGGGCGACCGTCAAGAGTGCCGTCACCACAGGATGGCCGAGAACGGTGAGGCGTGGTTGTCCGAGCACGTCCTCGCGCCTCGGCTGCGGCACGCCACGCATCGGTGTCGGGTGAACGAGCTGCTCAGCCATGCGATACCCCCTCGTGCCCGCTGCTCCCCATCCATCGCCAGCCTGCACCGGCTTCGTGCGCCTTGGCCCCGGCAAGTCGCCTCTTGGGGCTCGAGTATAACGCCAGCCACCGCCCGGGTGGCAGCCGGTCACTGTTCCCTGGGACGCCAGCGCCTCGACGCGCTGCCACAGCATGGGTCAGCCGTCGCTTGTCACTATCCCAGTCGCATCGTCTGCTCGGTCGCGCCGGACGCACTACGGTATCGCTCGGGCGACCACGCACTCGTTCCGCCTGGCCGGGCGGCTGGACAGCGCACCCTCCTCTCCGCTACGATCGCTGCCGAGGTTCGTGATACGAGCGAGGATCGAGGCGATGGCTGCCCGGCCGGTTGCACAGGTGCCGTCGACCGACAAGCCCGAACAGGTGGCTGATCGCGAGGAGACCGAACAGTTGCTCGCGGCCGTAGCCGAACGGGTCGACGAACTCCGCCAGCAGCGGTTCGCCGGTGAGGATCCCGTCGTTGTCCCCAAGCGCGTGCGGCGGGTGACCGATGCGCTGCGTGAGGGAGCGATCGCCGCCCTGGTCGCCGAACGGCTCGGCGCGCTCCTCCGGCTTGACCAGAAGCTGCTGGCACCGGCCGAGGATCTCGCGCGTGACGAACTGGCGAGCGCCTACCGCTTCCTCGCCGTCTGGGATCTTCGGGCGGCCGCGGATGCGCTCGAGCGGGCCGCTCGCCTGGCACGGTTCCCCGAAAACCAGCAGCGGGTAGCGCTCGGCTGGGCGCTCCACCGGCTCGTCAGCGACCTCCTTTCGCTCGTTCCCGGCGAGGACAGTGACAAGAAGAAGCAGCGGTCGCTTCCGGCTGTCCGGATCGTGCGCGACCTTCTCGTGACGCTCGACCAGATCCCGCCAGCCGAACGCGAGTTCTACGCTGCCGAAGCGGAACGGCTCGGGAATGCCTGGCGCGAGGCTGCCGAGGACGATCGTACCTGGTGCGTCTGGGCGCTCCTGCGGGCGCGTGTCGCCTTGATCCGGGGTGAAGGGACGGAGACGGTGCTCTCCTGGCTCCTCCGGCTGGCCAGCCGGGCCGGGCTCGACGCAGCGGACGACGATCCGGACGGGCTGGGTACGCTCGTGCGCCGGGCGCGGGCTGTCTTCGCGCTGCTCGCTGGTACTGTCGAGGACGAGGAGTTCCGGCAGCTGTCGAGTGCAGCCTCTCCGCGCGATCTCTTCCGCGCGCTCGTCGCTGCGCTCACGGCTGCGTGGGGCGAGGACGCGCTGGCCGCCACCCACCGCTTCGCGCTCGCGCTCTACGTGCCGGAAATGGCGCCGGCCAGGGAGGCCGCCGATGGCTGACGATACGATCCGCCCGGTGGACGACCGGACGCTCGCAGCCTGGCGTCGACTCCAGACCGCGCCCGGCCAACCCCAGTGGCTCGATGTCCCGCTTCTCGTCGAGCGGCTCGACGACGCCAGCGATCGCCGCGCGATCGTGCTGCGGGCGATGACCGAAGAGCAGCGCCCGCTCGGTCTCTGCGCTGTCTACACCAACGAGTGGTATCCCGGCTGCCCGGCGACCAACCCCTTCTCGCACTACTTCCCGGTGCTCTGGCATGTCCTCGAGGCGCGCCGGCTCCGCGGCATCACCGAACCGCTCCGTCTCCAGGTGCTCAAGGCGGTCTGGGCGGTGTTCCCGAGTGGGTTGCGGCGCGTGGTGTTGCTCAAGTTCATCGTCGCACCCGAGTACACCGTCACCGGCAGTCTCGTCGAGCAGCTCTACAACTGCCCTCTCCAGGTCTTTTTCCAGCGTTTCTTCGGGCTGCCGCGCGACTACCGTGAGCGCACCTCGCAGCCGAGCGATATCCGCGGCCGGGCGATCCATGCCGGCTACCGTCGCGCTCTCTCGACCTATCTCGTGACGGGTGACGCGCAGGGTGCAGCCGAAGCGTATCGCGATGGCGTCTGGAACGAGTGGACGCGGTCGATGCAGGTGCTGCTCTCCCTCAAGGAAACGCGGGATGGTGGCGTGCCGAAGGACGTGCGCACCTCGTTCGCTGCCGCTGGCACGATCTTGGAACAGATCACGAGCCTCGCCACGACCGGTGAGCCGGAGGTCGATCTCTACTTCGAGCGGCTCTTCTACTCCGCTACTCGGGGCCTCTCCGGTCGGGCTGATCGGGTCGAGGTGCCGCGCCAGCCGACCGCCCCAGTGCGTGTGGCCGAGGTCAAGACGCGTGCCGGGTTCGGCGAGCGTGACCCGTTCACCGGCTCGAGCTTCCCGGGAGGTCTGCAGGCGCTCGCTTACCGTGAACTCCTGCAGAGCATCGGCTTCGCTGCGGTGGATGCGGTGGTCGAGTTGGTGGAGAACGAGCGCATCAAACCCCTGCCGCTCGACCAGCACCCCATCGTCCAGCGGCTTCGCCTCGACCTCGCGCGCCGCGACGAGCGCGTCGTCGACCTCGTCGCTCAGGCCCGGAACGTCTTCTACTGCGTCGCCAGCGGCCTCTTCACTGGGTACGACCGCTACCGGCTCGATCAGACAACGGAGAACTGGCGACTCCCAGCTGTGGTCGGTCAGTTCGATCTCCTGAGCGAGTCTCCGCCCTGCACGCCTTGTCCAGCCCGAACCCGCCAGGTGTGCCGGCAGAGTCGGGACCGCCAGGGTCGCACACTCGACGGACTTTTCCGCTACGCACCGTCAGCGCTCTTCTCCTACTGGGTCTGGTTCCACCGCCAGCTCAAGGCCGAAGAGCACGCCGAGCGCGAGCGGCTCTTCCACCTCGTCCACACGTCACCGCTCGCGCTCGAGAACGAGGGGATCACGCTCGGTGACCTCCGCCTGGCCCACCAGGACGACCGCTTCGTCACGCTCGAACGTCCCGGGCGCCGGCTGGATACGCGGATCCGGGAGGAAGACACGGTGCTGGTGACTCCACAGTGGCCGGACGGTGTCCTCGCTCGGATCCCGCGCCCCGGCGAGCTCTTTTCGGTCGAAGGACGCGTGGTCGAGCTCGGCGAGTACCACATCGTGATCGAACTACGCGACCGCGTCCCGCTGGCTCCGGCCGGACACGACCCGCTCTATCGCGTCGACCAGCTCACTGGCTTCGACATGCGGGCCTGGCAGCTCGAGGGGCTGGCCGATTTCTACGTCTCCTCGCTGGCGGCAGCACCAGCGCGCGGCCGTGCGCTGCGCTGGCGAGAACTCCCCACCCTGACGCAGACGATCCTCGGCCTCCGCCCGCCCCCCGCGCCTCGTACCGATGGCCCGCTGCCCGCGTGGTTGGCCGAGGGGCTGAACGCTTCGCAGCGCTGGGCGCTCGCTGCCGCGCTCGCGCTCCAGCCCGGCGAGCTCCTACTCGTGCAGGGCCCGCCGGGCACTGGCAAGACGGCGCTCATTGCCGCCATGGTGCGTGGGCTGCTGGCTCAATCCCTCCTCGATCCGGTGCGGCCACCCGAACGGCGACCGGTGCTCGTGCTCACCAACACGCACCGGGCTGCGAACGAGGTAGTGCTCAAGATCGCCCAGTCGGCGCGCGAGGTACTCCCCTTCCTCGTCCGCGTCGGCAGCGAGCGCGAGGATATGGAAGAGACGGTCGCGCGCCAGACGCTCCCGGCGCTCGCTGGCCTCTCGGCGCGCCAGCGCCGCGACCTGCCACCGGACGACGAAGCGGCGATCGAGGAGTTGCTGGCCTGCAGCCGCCGGGCGCAGGTCGTCCGCGACCACGCGGCCGTGTTCGTCGCGACGCTCGGCTCGGCCGATGCTCCCGAACTCCGCGGCCTCACCTTCGAGACCGTCATCGTCGACGAGGCTGGCCAGGCGACCGAGCCGGCCTGTCTCCAGGCGCTGCGCCGCCTACCCTTCGGGTATCGCGGCCGTCTGGTTCTGGTCGGCGACGAGAACCAGCTGCCGCCCGTCGTGTCCACGCTCGATCCGCCCCCCTACTGGGACGATCTCCAGCGACTCGGGATCCGGCCCGGGGATACCCTGCGCACCTCGGCGTTCGAGCGCCTGCACCGGCTCTACCCGTCGGCCTGTGTCCGGCTGACCGAGCAGTACCGGATGAACGAGCCGATCTGTGCGCTGGTGAGCCGCGTCTTCTACGAAGGCGCCCTCCGTCCGGCCGACGAGCGGGTCGGCGAGCGGCGGCTCGCCCAGTGGCTGGCCGAACTCGGTGCTCCACCACCGTCCGGCCTTCTCGGCCAGAGCCCACCGGTGCTCTACCTCGACACCAGCGACGATCCGCTCGCGCGCGACAGCGGCCGGCTCTTCGCGGCCGAGGACGAGGGCCGCGCTAACGAGCGCGAGGCGGAACTCCTCGCTCAGCTCCTCGCCGAGTTTCTGCGGGGCCTTCCGGAGCACCTGCGCGGGAAGGTGGTCGAGCAGGTCGGCGTCATCTCGCCTTACCGGCGGCAGAACACCCTGCTCCGCCAGCGACTGGCTCGCGCGCACCCAGCCTTGGGCGCGGTGCGGGTCGATACCGTCGACCGCTTCCAGGGCGGCGAGCGCGAGATCGTTCTCGTGAGCCTCGTCAACAGCAACGAGGATGGCACGATCGGCTCGCTGCATGCCGACTGGCGGCGCCTCAACGTCGCGCTCAGCCGAGCCCGTTCGCTCCTCGTCCTCGTCGGGGATCGGCACACGTTCACGGCACCAGCCAAGAACGACAGCGAAAAGGAGGCCCGCGAGCGGTTCCAGCGTCTCTTCGCGGAGATCGAGGAGCTCGCGACCCAGGGGCAGGCCCGTATCGTGCCGACGCGTGACCTGTACCGCGTGGAGGCGAGCGATGGGCGCTGACGCGCTCGTCCTCGATCCGGAGGAACTGGCCCGGCGACTCGCCGCGCTCGGCCAGGGTGCAGTACTCTGCGTGCACCAGGCGGAGCTCGGGGAGCCCGCTGCGATCCCCGGTGGTGTCCTGCTCGTCCTCGGTGCGATCGGACTCCTCGCGCCCCTCGCCCAGCGTATCCCGTCCTGTGTCGAGCACGACTGCGCGCTCGTCGCGCGGTGCCAGTACGTCGCGGACTTCGCGCGTGAGGAGCGATCGCGGAGCGAGCGACCGAAAAGTGGTCGGAAATTCCGGGTCACCGAGGCGACGTTCGCCTTTGTGGAAGACCCGTCGCTCCTCGCTACCCTGCTAGTGCAGCATCCGGTCGCCCGCTGGCTGGCCGAGCGGTTCGCCGAACGCGCGGCATGGACGCCGTTCGCGTTGGCCGAGGCTTGGCTGGCTGCCGCCCAGGAGGCGGCCGCGCGGCCGCGGCGTTCGGCGGGCGGTGCTGCGGAGGCGACGCCGGACTTCGACGGGTCGCGGCGTGAGCTGGCTGGCTGCATCGCGCTCCTCGTCGGCCTCGGTCACCTCGCCTGGCAGCGCGAGGGGCTCCTGCTCCGCCTCGCCCGGCCGTGGTGGTGAACGGGCCTCGTCGCTATGGAATCGCGTCCGGTCGATCTAGGCGAGCCCACCTACTTGCCCCACCGATCGGTGTCCTGCTGACCAGATCGGCATGACTTTTCGGGATGGCTGACACCTTCGGTTGTCGATTCTCGATCGTTCGGTTATCCTCGGTTGCTTGGTGCGCGTTGTTGGGGAGGATGGGGAAAGGAAGCGCGGTGATGCAGAAGAAACAACGCGTGACACGGCGAGAGATGCTCCGTTTCGCCGCTGGTGGTGCCGTCGCGGTAGCGACGAGCGGGCTCCTTCTGGCTTGTGGCGGTGGCAGCCGGGAGACTCCTGTGCCGAGCGGTGCGACCCCGGCGAGTTCCCCGGTGGCGCAGGGCTCACCAGCGGGTGCCGGGAAGACGACCATCGTCGTCGGACTCCAGGCTGAGCCAGTGACCCTCGATCCGCACCAGGTGACCGACTACAACACGGGTCGTGCCGTCGATCCCATGTTCGAGCGTCTCGTGCGCTTCAAGGACGAGAGTACCGAACTGGAACCCGGACTCGCGGAGAGGTGGGATATCAGTGACGATGGCTTGACCTACCGGTTCTCGCTCCGCCAGGGTGTGACGTTCCACGACGGAACACCGTTCGATGCCGACGCGGTCGCCTTCAGCATCCTCCGGCAGATCGATCCGAACCACCCCTATCACGATACTGGCGAGTTCGCCTATGCAGAGTTCACTTTTGGGAAGGTGCAGTCGGTCAAAGCTGTCGACCCGCAGACGGTCGAGATCGTGTTGAAAGAGCCCTATGCGCCGTTCTTGTCCAATGTCGCGATCCACGCAGCGTCGATCGTCAGCCCGGCTGCCGTGCAGAAGTACGGTCGTGACTTCTCGAAGAACCCGGTCGGTACTGGCCCCTTCCGTTTCGTCGAGTGGAAGCCCGGAGTCGAGGTCATCCTGGAGCGTAACCCCAACTGGTGGGGTGGGCAACCGCAGGTCGAGCGCTTGATCTTCCGCCCGATCATCGAGGATCGGGCTCGTCTCACCGAGTTCGAGGCAGGTTCGATCGACTTCATCGTGAACATCCCACCTGATGACTTGCCGCGCCTCAAGCAGTCGCCGGACGTGACGGTACTCGAGCAGCCGGGCATGCACGTCTGGTACGTCGTCTTCAACTGCCGTCGCGAACCGTTCAACAAAAAGGAAGTGCGGCAGGCTGTCAACTATGCGATCAATAAAGAGGCAATCGTCAACGAACTCCTCAAGGGCACCGGTGTCCTGGCCAAGGGGCCACTTCCGCCGGTTGTCTGGGGTTACACCGATGACGTGCTCGAGTACCGCTACGATCCGGCCAAAGCGAAGGAACTCCTGGCCCAAGCGGGATACCCGAACGGATTCAAGGTGACCTTCTGGGTTCCAGAGTCCGGATCCGGGATGCAGCAACCCAAAGCGATGGGCGCTGCGATCCAAGCTGATCTCCGCGCAGTTGGTATCGAGGCGGAGATCCAGACGTTCGAGTGGGGGACGTATCTCGACAAGGTGCTGGGCAATCCGGACGAGCTTCCCGAGATGTTCGAGATGTCCTGGATCGGCGACAACGGCGATCCTGACAACTTCCTCTTTATTCTCTTGAGCGGTGATGCCTGGCCGCCGAACGGCTTCAACATGGGCTATTACAAGAACGAGCAGGTCGACGAGCTCCTGCGGCAGGCACAGCGTCTCAACGATCGCGCCGAGCGCGAGCAGTTGTATCAGCAAGCGCTCAAACTTCTGGTTGAGGATGCTCCGTGGGCGTGGATCGACCACGAGACGCAGATCGTGGCGATGAAGAAGTTCATCCAGGGCTTCAAACTGCATCCGACCGGCGTGTTCCGGTTCCAGAACGTGACTCTGGCCAGCAGCTGACGTGGGGATGACCGACGCTGTGCCGGTTCTGTGCAGGCTTCATCGAACAACTCGGAGTGGGGCGGGCCGGCGCTCAGCCGCGCTCACCCCGAGCCGATCCGCGTGAAAGGGCGAAGGCGGCATGGTCGCGTTTCTGATCCGTCGCATCCTCGGGCTCGTCCTGGTCTGGCTGGGTGTGACGATCTTGGTTTTCTCCATCATGCATCTCGCTCCGGGTGACCCCGCCCTGATCATTCTCGGGCCGAAGGCGACGGCGGAATCGCTGGCTCGCCTCCGTCATGAACTGGGACTCGACCGACCGCTGCCGGTCCAGTACCTGCGCTGGCTCGGAAACGTCCTGCAAGGCGACTTCGGACGATCCCTCCAGCTCAAGCGGGACGTCTCCGAGTTGCTCTGGACGCGTTTTCGGGCCACCGCTCTGCTCGCGACAGCAGCGACCGTGATCGCTGTCGCGATCGGCTTGACCGCTGGTGTCGTCTCGGCGACCCGGCAATACAGTGTCTGGGATCGCGCGGCGATGCTCTTGGCCTTGCTCGGTTTCTGCCTTCCCGTCTTCTGGCTCGGTTTGATCCTGCAGATTGGACTGGCCTATCGGCTGCCGCTCTTCCCGGTCTCTGGGATGAATGCGCCGGGCCAGTCCGGGTTCCTCGATACGCTCCATCATCTCGTCCTTCCGGCAGTCACGCTGGGTATCGGCCCCGCTGCCGTGATCGCCCGGATGACCCGCTCGAGCGTGCTCGAGGTCATCCGACAGGACTTCGTTCGGACGGCCCGCGCCAAGGGACTGGCCGAGCGTGTCGTGATCCTTCGGCATGTCCTCCGCAATGCGCTCATCCCGGTCCTGACCATCGTCGGCCTCCAGGTCGGCTACCTCTTCGGTGGCGCGGTGCTCGTCGAGATGGTCTTCTCGTGGCCCGGCCTCGGGCTTCTCATGGTCAACGGCATCCTGGCGCGCGACTTTCCGGTTGTCCAGGGTGCGGTGCTGGTCGTCGCGACGACGTACGTGCTCGTCAATCTTCTGGTCGACGTGCTGTACACGGTTGTGGATCCGCGTGTCCGGACCTGAAAGCGTGGAACGATGGAGGCAGTACGGCAGTTCCCACTCACGAGGAGTCGACGGTCTTCCCAGAGTGCGTGGCGACGGTTCCTCCAGGATCGCTGGGCAGTCGCAGCGCTTCTGTTCCTCGCGGTTCTCGCGATCATGACCGTTGTCGGCCCGACGCTTGCACCCTACGATCCACTCCAGACGAGCCTCGGTATGCGACTCAAGCCACCTGGTACCCCAGGCCATCCCCTCGGCACTGACGAGCTCGGTCGTGACGTGCTGAGCCGGCTCCTGTACGGCGCGCGCCCCTCCATCGGTGTCGGTTTCGCAGCTGTCGGTGTCGCTATGCTCATTGGTGTGCCGATCGGGTTGCTCGCTGGCTACTTCGGTGGGCTGTTCGATACGATCGTCTCCCGTATCGTCGACGTGCTGCTCGCTTTCCCCTACGTGCTCCTCGCCATTGCGGTCGTCGCTGCGCTCGGCCCAGGCCTCTTCAATGCGATGTTGGCGGTCGGGATCGCCGGCGTGCCCTACTATGTCCGCATCGTCCGAGCGAGTGCGCTCGCGCTCCGTGACCAGGAATTCATCCAGGCGAGTCGTGCGCTCGGTGCTGGCCACGGACGCATTCTGTTCCGCCACGTCTTGCCGAATGCCTTGTCACCGTTGATCGTGGCAGCGACACTCGACGTGGGCTGGATGATCACGGCGGCTGCCGGTCTGAGCTTCCTGGGGCTCGGTGCGCAGCCTCCGCAGCCGGAGTGGGGCGTCATGCTGAGCGACGGGCGACAATATGTCGGTGTCGCTCCCCATCTCGCGTTGGTGCCCGGTTTCGCTATCTTCAGCGTCGTCCTCGCCCTGAACCTGGTCGGCGATGGCTTGCGGGATGCGCTCGACCCGCGGCTACGCGGTGTGACGGCGCGGGAATGAGAAAGGAGCGGAGACGATGCAGCCCTCGACCTTTTCGATCGTCGCGGTCGATCTGGCGACCGGTGAACTGGGAGTCGCGGTCGCCTCCAAGTTCCTCGCCGTCGGTGCCGTCGTCCCCTGGGCGCGTGCCGGCGTCGGCGCCGTCGCCACCCAGTCCTATGCGAACGTCTCCTACGGGCCGACCGGCCTCGAGCTCATGGCAGCTGGCTATTCGGCTGGCGAGACGCTCGCTCGTCTTCTCGCCGACGACCCGGAACGCGAGTTGCGCCAGGTCGGCATCGTCGATGCGCGCGGTGGCACGGCGACCTTCACCGGGAGTGCCTGTCACGCGTGGGCTGGTGGCCGCACGGGGCCGGGATACGCTGTCCAGGGGAACATCCTCACTGGCCCGGAGGTCGTCGACGCGATGGTTCGTGCCTTCGAGATGACCGAGGGCCCACTGGCAGCGCGTCTTCTGGCAGCGCTGGCGGCTGGCGACGCAGCGGGCGGAGACCGGCGTGGGAAACAATCCGCTGCGCTCCTCGTCGTCAAGGAGCGCGGTGGCTACGGCGGCTACACCGATCGCTTCATCGACCTCCGGGTCGACGATCACCCCGAGCCGGTCGCTGAACTCCAGCGTCTGTACGGAATCTGGCGCCTCTATTTCGAGAAGCCGAAGCCAGAAGACCGCCTCCCGCTCGAAGGTGCCGTGCTCGTCGAGCTCCAGGAGCTCATGCGCACTCTCGGCTACTACCAGGGGCCAGCGCACGGCCAGTGGGACGAGGCGACGCGCCGCGCGTATACCACACTCATCGGCAACGAGAACTTCGAGGAGCGGATCCCGCTCGATGCCGACTGGATCGACCGGGCTGTCCTCGAGTACCTGCGCGACCTCGCTCGCCGGCGGCAGGGGTGAGCGGTTCGGGCTGACGGCCTGGTTGCCCCTTCGCCTCTCGTCTCCGCTGGGAGTACCGGTGTCTCACCACAGGCCGCGCCGCCGCACGTACCAGATGCCCAGCGCGAGCAGGGCCAAGAGCGCGCCGACGAAGACGAACCAGCCCCAGCGGCTCTCGGAACCGGGGTCCCGACGAAGTTGACCCCCCACAGCCCGATCACGATCGAGACGACGCCGAAGAGGCTGGCGAGCACGGTGAGGCGACGGATACCGATCTCGGTACGGGCCTCGCGCCGGAGCCGGTAGGCCTCGATCGCCCCGTCGATGGAGTCGCACACGGCCGTGGCCGTCTCGACCGCCTCTCGCTGGTTGGTGATCACGTCCTCGAGCATCGGTGCTTCGGCGGGAAAGTGACGTGCCAGGCGGCGGAGCACTTCCTGTTGGGCTACTCCCAGGCGCCGTACCGCCAGGAGATCGCGGCGCAGGATGATGAGGCGCTCCAGCGTGACCAGGCTCTGGAGCTCGTCGTCGGGGTCGAGCTGCTCCTCCAGCTCCTCGGCCAGCTCGGCGCTCCGCAGCGTCACGGCCAGGTGCTCGTCCACCAGTGCGTCGATCGCCAGCGCGGCCAGCCGCGGCCCGCTCGCTTCTGGGTCGTGCAGTGCGTCGCGGAGGCGGTTTTCGATGGAGTCGATCGGTGCGCGATGGGTCGTGAGGAGGTAACGCTCGCGGATCAGGAAGCCGACCGGACTCGCGTGGAGGCGTGGCTCGTCTCCTTCCTCGAGCCGGAGCGCGAAGAGGATGACGATGGCACCACCGTCCGGCAGCAGGTCGAGTTTCGGCATTCGCGCTGGCTGAAGGAGATGCTCGATGTTCAACGAGCCGAGCGAGAACTCATCGTGGAGGAGCGATACCGCCGTCGTGTCCGGCGAAGCGATATCGATCCACCGAATGGTCGTCTGCGCGAGATCCCGGGGAAGCTCGCTGACCGCTTGCCCACCCGCCGTCCAGGCCCGGACAGTGAGCCGGTGCGGCTCGAGGATGCGCGCTTCGTCCTCACCCGTCAGCCGCCACGTCCCAGGTGCCTGCCGCCGCTTCGTCAGCCGGAGCCGGGGCAGCCTCAGGAAGCTCCGTGCCGGTACGGAACGCGCTCGGTCTGCTGTCTCGACTGCTCCCATGACGCGCCCACTCCTCGGTACGTACCGAGCCCGTCCTCGCGCTCAGCATACGCCAGGTTCACGAGCGGGAGGACAGGCGGCGGTTCGGAGACGAGCCGCGATGGCTTCTCACCCGGGACGACGGTGGTGCTGGGGGCTTGACACCGGCAGGAAGTGGTTCTAACATCCTAACCATACAGGGTCGTAGGGATCGGACATCGACGAGCGAGGGTGCGCGTGGCCGGCTGGTTCGACCCGTCCAATGGGGTTCCCAAGTATCGCCAGCTCCAGCATGTGCTCGAGGAGATGATCGTGGGGCTGCGACCCGGCGAACCGATCCCGCCGGAGCGGGAACTGGAGCAGCGGTTCGGCGTAAGTCGCGTCACCGTGCGCCAAGCATTGCATCAGCTCGTCCTGGCCGGCCGCCTCGAGCGTGTGCAAGGAAAGGGTACCTTCGTCGCCCGGCCGAAACTCGAGCAGGTCCTCGCGTTGACGTCCTTTTCCGAGGAGATGATCCAGCGCGGGATGCGTCCGGGGAGTCGCATGCTCGGCGTGCGCACTGTCGCGGCTCCGGCGGACCTGGCCGGCCTCCTCGACTGTGCGGTCGGGCAACCGCTCATCGAGCTGCGCCGTCTGCGGCTCGCGGATGACGAGCCCATGGCCTTGGAGACGGTGTACCTGTCTGCTGAACGCTTTCCAGCGTTGCTCGAAGCCGATCTGACCGATCGGTCGCTCTATGCCTGGCTCGGCGAGCGATACGGAGTCGAGCTTGCGCACGCACGGCAGACGATCGAGGCGACGGTGCTGGGTCCGGAGGAAGCCCGCTTGCTGGAGGTTCCGGTAGGGACGCCAGCCTTTCGGCTCGAGCGCGTGACCTACGATCGCCGTGATCGACCCGTCGAGTTCGTCCGGAGCCTCTATCGCGGCGATCGGTACAAGTTGTACGCCCGCCTCGAACGACCCCGGTTCGGTGTCGAGAGGGTGGACCAGCGGTGATCGAGCGTCTCGAGTCTCCTGCATCGTGGGAGCAGCTCGTGCGGAGCTTGGTGCGCCGTTCTGTCGTGTCGCACGCGCTTCGAGTGATCCGCCGGATCGCGCGCGCCAATGTCCTGCGCCGCTCGCTCAAGGCCGTCCTGACCGTCTGGATCGTCGTGACGGCCACCTTCTTTCTCGTGCGTCTCATGCCCGGTAGCCCGGTCGAAGTCTATATCCATACGCTCATCTCGCAGTACGGCTTCACCTACGACGAGGCAGCCAACCAGGCGGCAGCTCTCTTCGCGTTCGATCCCGATCAGCCGCTGGTGCTCCAGTACCTGGACTACATGCGCTCACTCGTTCGCGGAGACCTCGGGTAGTCGCTCGTCTCTCCGGGGACACCAGTGTCCTCGATTCTCCTCCGGTACCTTCCCTGGACACTTTTCAGCGCTGGTCTCGGGCTGTTCTGCAGCTTTGTCCTGGGACTCTCGCTCGGTATGCTCATGGCCTACCGGCGTGGTGGCGTGATCGATCACCTGCTGACTGCTCTCGGCTCGTTCTTTCAAGCCGTGCCGAACTACCTGGTCGCCATCGTGTTGATCGTCTTCCTCGGGGTGCAGCTCGGGTGGCTGCCGGTGACCAAGATGCGCGGAGCGGTGTCCCCCGGTCTGCAACCGGGACTGACGGTGGCGTTCGTCACTGACGTGCTCTACCACGCGGCGCTGCCGGTCCTTACCTACGTCCTCACGACGATCGGCTCGTGGATGTTGCTGATGAAGTCGTCGACGCTCTCCACCCTCGAGGAAGACTACGTCACGGTCGCTCGGGCACGCGGACTCTCCGATGGGCGCATCATGCGCGCCTACGTCGGCCGCAATGCTGTCCTCCCACTGTTCGCGCAAGTAGCGATCGCTGCAGGATTCGTGGTCGGTGGCTCAGTCGTCATCGAGCGGATTTTCGTCTACGAAGGGATCGGTTTCGTGCTCCTCGACGCCATCAATCGCCGTGATTACCCCTTGATGCAGGCGATCTTTCTCGTGATCACGGTCTCCGTCATCGGTGCCAATCTCCTGGCTGATCTGCTGTACAGTCGGCTCGATCCACGGATCCGGCGGCAGACTGCGGAGGGCGACCGATGAGCGTCCACAACACGCTGCCGCGTCGTCAGCGATCGGTGCTGGAACTCCTTGTTGCCTGGCTCGCTGATCTCTTCCGGCACGACGAGGCTGGTTTCCTCGGTCTCGTGAGTGTGGTGTTCTTCGTCGGCCTCGCGGTGCTCGGACCCCTGGTCGTCCCCGAGCCGGGGAAACCGGACGTCACGAAGATCTACCAACCGCCGAGTCTCGAACACCCGCTCGGAACGGACTACGAGGGGCGTGATGTCCTGACCCAGGTCCTCCGCGGTGGTCGCTCGATCATCCTGGTCGCCGTCTTGGCAGCCCTGTTGTCGACCGCGATCGCCATCACGTTCGGTTCTCTGGCAGCCTACCTCGGTGGGGTCGTCGACTCGGTTACCGGGCTCGTGACCGATGTGGTCTTGACAGTCCCGCAGTTTCCCTTGCTCGTCGTCCTCTCCGCCTTCGTCAAGCTCGATCGCCCCTGGTTGCTCGCGCTCCTGATCGGTCTCCTCTCCTGGCCGACACTCCTCCGAGCAGTGCGTGCGCAGGTGCTCTCCCTCAAGGAACGGGAGTACGTCGAAGCGGCACGAGCGCTCGGCTTGAGTACCTTCCATATTTTGTTCCGCGAGATTCTGCCCAATATGGCCCCCTATATCGTCATGAGCTTCACCATCGGGGTCACCGCGGCGATGTATGCCCAGGTCGGTCTCTACTTCCTGGGGCTGGCACCGCTCGCTGGTGAAAACTGGGGAATCATGCTCAACCTCGCCTGATCCGTGGAGCGATCTTCTTCAAGAATTCCGTTCTGTACATCCTCGCACCGATCCTGGCTATCGCGCTCTTGCAACTCTCGCTCGTCACTGCTGCGCGTTCGCTCGAAGGGTTGTTCAACCCACGCCTGCGGGAGTCCTGAGGTGATCGAGAGGCGGCAATCGCTGAACGAACCGGTACTCTCGGTGCGTGACCTCGTGATCCAGTACGAGGGAGCGGGTGGGGTCGTCCAAGCGGTGCGCGGTGTGCGCTTCGACCTCGCGCCCGACGAGAGTCTCGCGGTGATCGGCGAGAGTGGCTGTGGGAAGACGACGCTCGGCCTCGCGCTCATGGGGTTGCTCCCGAAGAGTGCCCGGATCGCCGCTGGGCAGATCCTCTATCGCACGCGCGACGGTCGGGTCTCTGACGTCGTCCGCCTCTCTGGCAGGGAGCTCCGCGATTTTCGCTGGAAAGAATGCGCGATGGTGTTCCAAGGAGCCCTGAACGCCTTCAATCCCGTCCTCAAGATTTGGGACCAGGTGTTGGACACCGCGAGAGCACACGGCCTCCGCGACCGCACACGCGTCCGCGAGCAGTGCGAGCGGCTGCTCCGGCTCGTCCAGCTCGATCCCGATCGGGTCTTGCAGTCCTATCCGCACGAACTGAGCGGGGGCATGCGCCAGCGCGTCATGATCGCCTTGAGTCTGCTGCTGGAGCCACGCCTCGTCATTTACGACGAGCCGACGACTGCTCTCGACATCCTCACCCAGCGCGCGATCATCGAGGTCCTTCGCTCGCTCCGGCAGGAACTCGGCTTCGCGATGGTGTTCATCTCGCACGATCTCCCGCTCGCTGCCGAACTGGCTGATCGCGTCGCGACGATGTACGCGGGCCGCATCGTCGAGCTGGCTCCGGTCCGCGACCTGTTCTATCGACCACGGCATCCGTATACGCGGGGACTCCTCCTCGCGGTGCCGCCGGTGAGCGGCCCACTCACGACGGTTGCTTCTCTCCCCGGTTCACCACCGAGCCTCGCGGAGCTCCCCCCTGGCTGTAGCTTCGCACCGCGCTGCGAGCTGGCGACGGACCGCTGCCGAAGCGAAGATCCGCCTCTCTGCACGGTGGGTGCGGACCACTGGAGCGCATGTCACTACTGGTCAGCGGTGTCTCTCGATCGACGGACGGAGCGACTGGGAGGAGCCAGTCATGCCTGAGCCGCTCCTGGAGCTGCACGGCGTTTCCGTCCACTTCCGGCGCGGCCGGACGCTCCTCCGTGCGGTCGAGGAGGTCTCGTTCCATCTGGAACCAGGTGATGTGCTGTGTCTGGTCGGTGAGAGCGGTTCTGGAAAGACGACGCTCGGCAAGGTCGCTGCTGGTCTCCTCCGGCCGACATCCGGGAGCGTCCGGTATCGCGGACAGGATGTCTGGCGCCTCCCGGCGAACGCATTCCGCAGTTTCCGCCGCGCCGTGCAGATCGTCCACCAGGACCCGTACGCTTCCCTGAACCCGATCCGCACGGTCGCGGATACATTGGTTGCGCCGCTGCTCCATCATGGCATCGCTCGGAACCGGGCCGATGCCGTCGAGCGGGCTGCGCGCTTGCTCGAGCTCGTCGATCTCGTTCCCCCCGAACAGTTCCTCCCCAAGTACCCGCATCAGCTGAGCGGCGGACAGCGTCAGCGCGTCTCGATCGCCCGTGCACTGACCGTCGGGCCCGAGCTGATCGTCGCCGACGAAGCCACCTCGATGGTCGATGTCTCGATCCGGGTGAGTCTTCTCCATACGCTGCGCCGTCTCCGGGAGGAGCTGGGAGTTGCGTTCCTCTTCATTACGCACGACCTGGCGATGGCCAAGTACTTCGCCTGGCAGGGCCGGATCGCCGTCCTCTACCTTGGCCGAGTCGTCGAGCTCGGCCCGACGCCGAGCGTGATCGGTCATCCGCTCCACCCCTATACCCAGGCGCTCCTCGCGGCCCTTCCCGAACCGGATCCCGAGCTCACCCGCCAGAAGGCGAAGCTGCTCCTGCGGAGCCTGGATATTCCCAGCTTGGCCAACCTTCCTGCCGGATGCCCGTTTCACCCGCGTTGCCTCCACTTCGTCGCTGGGCTCTGCGACGTGGAGCGGCCCCTACTCGACGCAGTGGACGGACAGCGTGCGGTCGCCTGCCACATCGTCCGACAGGAGCGGACCGGGTCCGACGGGCTGCGGTCGAGCATGGAAGTGCCGACACCGGGCAACGACGAGCGTCTTTCGTTGGAGAGGGGGTGAGAATGGATCGGGAGTGTGCCGATGAGCCCGGAGGCCGGACGGGCAGCGCTCGCCAGCGCGTTGTTCGTCACCCTCCTCGCAGCTGGCCTCGTGTTGCTGCTGCCGAGGGACTCGCCGGAATTCGTCGTCGCGCTCCTGAGCCTTGGGGTCGGTCTCGCGTTCCTCGTTGTCGTTGTCGTCGTGATTCGTCGGTTCACCCGGTGACCGGGTCACCATGAACGTGAAGGAGGAGTCCGATGCGATCGTCCGATGCGTTGCGGTTCTCCCGTCGCCGTCTGCTGGCTCTGGCGAGTGGTGCGCTCGCCGGTGGTCTGCTCGCTGCCTGCCGCGGCGAGCAAGCGACGCCGACAGCTGCCCCCACTCAAGCCCCTGTTTCCGGACAAACCCCGGTTGCTGCTGCCTCGCCGACCGCACCGCAAACCGCTCCGGCACCCGGAGGCGGCAAGGCGTTCCACGGTGCCTGGCCGTACCAGATGCCACCGACCGGACACTTCAACCTGCTCGAGGGTGTGACGCAAGCGATCCTCGGTGCCGGGATCTACCACGACTTCATCTTGGCGCCGAGCGCGATGTACTACTGGGCCGACAAGAAGTGGTTACCGCTGCTCGCCGAAAGCTGGGAGTTCGATCGCACGGCCAACGAGTTCGTCCTCACGCTCAAACCCGGACTCAAGTGGAGTGACGGCTCTCCCTTGACCGCGCAGGACGTCCTGACGACGGTGTGGGCAGTGCGGGCCCTGCGGAACGTGATCTGGCGCTATATCGACCGCGTCCAGGCGGTGGATGACCGCACGGTCCGCTTCCATATGAGCACCCCCTCCACCGTCGTCGAGCGCTACGTGCTCAAGCTCCGCATCGTTTCGACGAAGCAATATGGCGAGTTCGCCAAGAAGGTGCAGGACCTGTTCGCTGCAGGCAAGGACATGGATTCTCCCGAGGGCACCGCGCTCCTCGACGAGATCAAGAACTTCCGGCCCCAGCAGATTTTGGCCAGTGGCCCCTTCCAGTTCGACTACAACAGCATCACCAATGCCCAGCTGACCCTCGTCAAGAATCCGAACGGTGTCGGGGCAGATCGGGTTCTCTTCGATCGCCTGGTGATCTACAACGGCGAGACGCCGGACGTGACCCCGCTCGTCCTCGCCGGCGACGTGGATTACGCGACGCATGGCTTCCCGCCGGCGACCGAGAAGGCGTTCCAGCAACAAGGGATACGGATCATCCGTCCGCCGGTCTACTCCGGACCAGCCCTGCTCTTCAATCTGGACAAGCTGCCGGAGTTCCGCGACAAGCGTGCTCGCCAGGCGCTTGCCTACGCGATCGATCGTGCCCAGAACGGCACGGTCGCGCTCGGTGACTCCGGTAAAGCGGTCAAGTACATGGCCGGCTTCTCCGATATCCTCGTGCCCGACTGGATTGCGCAATCGGAAATCGCGAAGCTCAACACGTATGACCATGACCCGGATCGTGCAGCCCAGCTCCTCACGCAGGCTGGCTGGCGCAAGAGCGGCGATACCTGGCAGACACCGGACGGCAAGAACGCGGAATACGAGCTGCTGTTCCCGGCCGAGTATGCCGACTGGTCAGCGAGTGCCCAGAACGTCGCTGACCAGTTGACCCGTTTCGGCATCAAGGTGGCACCCAGAAGCGTGACGTACTCCCAGCAACCGATCGAGGTCGACAAGGGGAATTTCCAACTCGCGATTCAGGCCTGGGGTTCGACGACCAACCCGCACCCGCACTTCGCCTTCGTCCAGGACCTCTTCACCCACAACATCCCGATCGCCGCGAACCAAGGTGGCCGCGGCATGGGCTTCGAGCTGAAGCAGCAGACCGACGTGCTCGGCGAAGTCGATCTCGAGCGCATGGTCGTCGATGCCGGGCTCGGGCTCGATGTCGAGGCACAACGGCAGAACGTGACCAAGCTCGCCCTGGCGTTCAACGAACTGTTACCCATGATCCCGCTGTTCGAGCGCTATGGCAACAACCCCGTGCGCGAGGGGGTGCGTGTCCAACCGTGGCCGCCCGACAGCGACCCGATCTACCGCAATGCTCCCTACGGGGATAACTTCGCGGTCATGATGATCTGGACCGGTCAGCTCAAGCCGGTGTGAGCCTGTTCCCGGCCCACCCCACTGGGCCCCCACCGGTGGGTCGGTGGGGTGGGCCGGGTCCGCTTCCCGTCCAGCGCATGCGGGAGCGAGCGATGCATCGGGAAAGGAAGACACAGGATGCAGCGACCCGTCGAAGCTGTCCTGGTCGGCGCTGGCAACCGGGGAACCTTAGCCTACGGTACCTTCGCGCTCCGCGCTCCCTGGGATCTGCGCTTCGTCGCGGTTGCCGAGCCGAACGACGAACGCCGCACGCGCTTCGCGCAGCAGCACGGCATCCCACCCGAGCGCCGGTTCCGCTCCTGGCAGGAACTCGCCGAACAACCGCAACTTGCGCCGGCCCTCATCAACGCGACGATGGACCGCGATCACTTCCCGAGTACCATCGCGTTCCTCGAGAAGGGCTACCATGTCCTCCTCGAAAAGCCGATGGCGACGACACCGGAAGAGTGCCTCACCCTCGCCGCGACCGCTGAGCGGACCGGACGCCTGCTCCAGGTGGCGCACGTGCTACGCTATGCACCCTTCTTCCGCACGATCTACGACCTGGTCCACAGCGGGCGTCTGGGTGAGATCGTGTCTGTCGACTGGCGCGAGAACCTGTCCTATTTCCACTTCGCACACAGCTTCATCCGCGGGAATTGGGCCAATACGGAGCGCTCGAGCCCGATGATCCTCACCAAGTGCTGCCACGACCTCGATCTTCTCGTCTGGATCCTCGACCGCTCGTGCCAGCGTGTCGCCTCCTTCGGATCCCTCACCCACTTCACCCCAGCGAAGGCGCCGCCAGGCGCCCCGGAGCGCTGTACCGACGGTTGCCCGATCGCCGACGAGTGCCCGTACTTCGCTCCGCGGATCTATCTGTTCACGGCTGCGGGCAGTGCCTTCCAGCACGCCGTCTCTCCAGATCCCGATCCGGAAGCGATCCTGCGGGCACTCGCGACTGGACCCTATGGCCGCTGTGTCTACCACTGCGACAATACAGCGGTCGATCACCAGGTGGTGTTGATGGAGTTCGCTGGCCAGCTCGCTGTCTCGCTCACGATGCAAGGTGCCTCCCACGTCGAAGGACGGACCGTCCGCATCGACGGCACGCGTGCGACGCTCCTCGCGAACGAATCGCGCCGCGAACTCGTCATAGCCGACCACCTCACGGGTACGATCGAGACGCTGCGTCTGGCGCCCCCGATCGGCGGGCATGGCGGTGGCGATGTCGGCCTCATCCGTGCGTTCGTCCAGGCTGTCCGCGGCGAACGGACCGGTGTGCTGACGAGCGCCCGTCAGGCGGTCGAAAGCCATCTTCTGGCCTTCGCGGCCGAGGACGCCCGGGTCTCCGGTCGTATCCTCGACATGGCTGCGTATCGTGCACAGTGGGAGCGCCAGCATGTCGATACTCGCAGGTGAGATCGCCGAACAGCCGGCTGTCCTCGAGCGCCTCCTCGCCGAGGGATTCCCACGCGTCGAGGAGGTGGCGAAGCGCATCCAGGCTGCTGCACCGCGCTACGTGGTGATCGCTGCGCGCGGCAGTTCCGACAATGCCGCGCGGTATGCCCAGTACCTCTTCGGGGCGGACAACCGGCTGCCGGTCGCCCTGGCGACCCCTTCCCTGTTCACGCTGTACCGGCGGCCCCCGTCGCTCGCCGGAAGCCTCGTTCTCGCGATCAGCCAGAGCGGCCGGTCGCCCGATATCGTCGCGGTCATCGAGGAAGGGCGTCGCCAGGGTGCACTCACCCTTGCCGTCACCAATGATCCCGCCTCGCCGCTCGCCCAGGCTGCCGAGCTCGTCCTTCCGCTCTTGGCCGGGGAGGAACGGGCCATCGCCGCGACCAAGACCTACACGGCACAGCTCTTCGTGCTCGCCCTCCTCAGCACCGCGCTCGCTGGCGACCGCACGCGCCTGAGCCAGCTCGCCGAGGTGCCTGCGGCGCTCCAGAGGACGCTCGAGCGCAACCGGGATCTCGCCCAGCAGCTCGGTCCCTTCCGGGACGCGCGCCTCCTCGCCGTCATCGGCCGCGGCTTCAACTACGCGACGGCGTTCGAGGTCGCGCTGAAACTCCAGGAGACGTGTCTCGTGCTGGCGCAGCCGTATTCCTCGGCCGACTTCCGCCACGGCCCGATCGCACTCGTCGAGCCCGGCTTCCCGATCGTCCTGGTCGCTCCTTCCGGTGCGGTCTTTCCCGACCTCGCAGCGCTCACCGAGGACTTGGCTACCCGTGCGGCAGCGCTGGCGATCGTGAGCGATGCTCCCACGCTCCTCGCCCGGGCTGATCTCCCCTTGCCTTTGCCGCCCGATGTCCCCGAGTGGCTCTCACCGCTCGTCGCTGTCGTACCGGGGCAACTCCTCGCACTCGCGCTGGCTCGCGCCCGTGGACTCGACCCGGATCGGCCACGTGGCCTCGCCAAGGTCACCCGGACGGTCTGAGGGGGTGGCGATGGAGCTGGCATTCGTCGGTGCCGAACTCGTCGATGCCGGCACCCGTCGGACGGGGTGGCGGCTCGCCATCGCTGGCTCGCGGATCCTCGCGGTCGACCACGAGCGCTCTCGTGCCGGTGCGGCTGTCGACCTCAGCGGTTTCCTCGTGGTACCCGGCTTCATCGACCTCCATACGCACGGTGGTGGTGGCGTCGCGCTCCACACGACCGAACCGGACGAGATCTGGGCCTACGCGCGCTGGGTCACGCGCACTGGCACGACGGCGTTCCTCGTGAACGTCGTCGGCGTTCCGGAAGGCCTCCCCGAGCGGCAGCTCGTCGCTGCCGTTCAGGCGGTCACAGCACACGACCAGGGTGCCCTGCCCCTCGGCATCTACCTGGAGGGGCCGTTCCTGAACCCGTCGCGGCGGGGTGCGCACCATCCGTCCTGGCTCCGCCTGCCCGATCGCGCGCTCGCCGAGCGGCTCCTCTCCCTCGCAGGTGGACACCTGCGTGTCGTCACGCTCGCTCCCGAACTCCCCGGCGCACTGGACGTCCTCGACCGCTTGGTCGCTGCCGGCGTGACCGTCGCGCTCGGTCACACCGACGCGACCTACGAGGTCGCACGCCAGGCCTTCGCGCGCGGCGCGCGGCTCCTCACCCACTGCTTCAACGCCATGCCGCCGCTGCTCCACCGCGCGCCTGGCCCGCTCGGTGCGCTCGTCGAGTGCCCGGAGGCCTGTGGTGAACTCGTCGCCGACGGTCACCATGTCCTGCCGCCGGTGATGCGTGTCCTCACCCGTGCGCTCGGCCCCGAGCGGACGGTCGTGGTCACCGATGCACAGCCGGGAGCCGGCTTGCCGACCGGCACGACCTTCGCCTTCGCGGGCCTGGCAGCCCGGGTCGACGGCGACCTGGCGCGCCTCGCCGACGGCACGATCGCCGGCAGCCTGCTCACGATGGATCGCGCGCTCCGGAACCTCGTCGAGCTCGTCGAGGTACCCGTCGAACAGGCGGTGCGCATGCTCAGCGAGGCGCCCGCCCGGGCACTCGGGCTGACCCACCGCAAGGGCAGGCTCGCACCCGGTTACGACGCCGATCTCGTCGTGCTCGATCCCTCCCTGCGTGTGCACGGGACGGTCTGCCGCGGCCGGGTCGCGTACGCCAGTCCGGCGTTCGCCGAACGGCTCGTTGCTGCCGGAGTCCCGCTCGAGCGAGACGTCGGGGAACCAGCCAACGCCCCTGGTTCGACTCCGTGATGGGAGCGAGACGATGCGGTATCCAGTCGAGAAACCGAGCGACCGAGCGAGCGAAGCGGAGGGTCCGGACCCGCGCGTGCGCGATCTCGACCGGCTCTCGAGCCAGGAACTCGTCGACCTCATGCTCGAGGAGGAGGCTCGCGTCGTCCCGGCGCTCCAGCGTGAGCGTGTACGGCTCGCTGCGCTCGTCGATGCGGCGGCCGAGCGGCTGGAGCGCGGAGGCCGACTCGTCTACGTCGGCGCGGGGACGTCCGGCCGGCTCGCCGTGCTCGATGCGCTCGAGTGTCGGCCGACCTTCGGCCTGGAGCCGGGGCGCGTCGTGGCGCTCCTGGCTGGTGGGATGCGCGCCCTGCACGAACCGGTCGAGGAAGCCGAGGACGACGAGGCCGCGGGTGCCCGCGACATCGCGGCCCTCGGTGTCGGCCCCGACGACGCGGTGCTCGGCATCAGCGCCAGTGGGCGTACCCCCTACGTGCTCGGTGCGCTCGCCCAGGCGCGCCAGCACGGCGCCTTCGTCGCGGCGCTCGTGTGCCAGTGTCCGTCGCCGCTCGAGCAGCTGGCCGACCTGGTCGTCGCGCCGCTCGTCGGTCCCGAAGTGCTCGCTGGCTCGACGCGTATGAAGGCTGGAACCGCGCAGAAGATCGCGCTCACGACCGTGAGCACCGCGGTCATGGTCCGGCTGGGCCGGACGTACGGCAACCTCATGGTCGACGTGCGACCGGTCAACCGCAAGCTGTGGTGGCGGGCCGTGCGCATCGTCGCAGAGGTGACTGGGCTCGAACCGGAAGACGCGGCCCGCTACCTGGAGCGAGCTGGGGGTGAGGCCAAGACGGCCATCCTGATGGCGCTCACCGGTGTCGATGCGGTGCAGGCGCGTGCCCGGCTCGCTGCGGCAGGCGGTCGCTTGCGCCCGGCACTCGCGCCGGATCTCCCCGCTGACCCCTCGTCCGAGCCGAGCCGGTCCGGCGAGTGACTGACCCAGAGGAGGTATCGAATGTCGGAGGAACTCCCGCTCCTGCCCCCACCACGCGAGGTCACACCTGGCTCTGCCGAGGATGCCTGGCTTCTCGACTGGGACAGCGAACTCGTCGTCCCGGCTTCGGAAGTCGCCTCGCTCGATTTCGCCGCTCGCCAGCTGCAAGCCACCGTTCGTGCGGTGACCGGCCTACCACTCCCGCTCCGGGCGGCGCTCGACCCGCTCGATGGCTCCAACCGCATCGTCCTGCTGCGGGGTGCACTGGCACCGGGTCTCGAGGTTCCCGGTGACGAGGGGTACGCGATCCAGTGCAGCGCTCGCCGGCTCGTCCTCGCGGCGACGACGCCGGCTGGCCTCTTCTACGGCATCCAGACCCTCCGCCAGCTCGTCCGTGCCTGCGGTCGGCACCTTCCCGCTCTCACCATGCGGGACTGGCCCGTGCTACCCAACCGTGGCGTCATGCTCGATGTCTCGCGCGGCAAAGTCCCGACGCGCGAGACGCTCTTCCAGCTCGTCGACCTGCTCTCCCACCTCAAGTACAACCACGTCCAGCTTTATGTCGAGCACACGTTCGCGTTCCCCCGTCATCCGGAGATCGGAGCGGGGTGCGACCCGTTGACGCCGGACGACATCCGCGCGTTCGATCGCTACTGCCGCGAGCGGCACGTCGAGCTCGTCCCCAACCTCCAATCGTTCGGCCACCAGCGCCGCTTGCTCTCCCTGCCCCGATATGCCCATCTCGACGAAGTCGGTTGGCGCTGGACGCTCACGCCAGCCCGCGAGGAGACGTACCGGCTGTTGGACGAACTCTATGCCGACTACCTGCCGAACTTCACCTCCACCTGGTTCAACGTCGACTGCGACGAAACCTGGGACCTCGGGACTGGCCAGTCGAAGGAACTCGCTCGCCAGCTCGGCAAGGGGCGGCTCTATCTCCGGCACCTCTTGCGCTTGCGTGACCTCGCGGCCCGCTACGGTCGGCGGATCATGGTCTGGGCCGACATCCTGCTCCACTATCCCGACCTCGTCCGCGAGCTGCCCGACGACGTGCTCGTGCTCGACTGGCACTACGAGGCGCAGGAACGGTACCCCTCGACCGAGCTCCTCGGCTCGCTCGGCCGTACCTTCTGGGTCTGTCCGGGGACATCGAGCTGGAACACCCTCTTTCCCCGCATCGAAAACGCGCTCGCCAACATCCGTGGCCTCGTCCGCGACGGGCTCGCCCACGGTGCCTCCGGCATGCTGCTGACCGATTGGGGCGACTACGGTCACTACCAGCCGCTCTCCCTCTCGCTCTTTCCGTACGCGGTAGGCGCTGCGGTCGCCTGGTCGGGGCCCGATGTCCCGCCGGAGTCGCTCGACCGAGCTTTCGCTGTCCAGGTCCTGCGCTCCGCACCGGACGATCCTGCCGTCGAGGCGATCCACCGGCTCGGACGCGCTGTCACCGCACCGACGCTCGGTGCGTTCAACCGCTCGAACAGTGCCCTCGCCCTCTTCGACGAACCGCTGGCTGGGCGGCTCATCGACACGGTCGACCTGGTGGCGCTCGAGGGACTTCGCAGGGCAGCGCTGGAGGCACTCGCGGCCTGGAGTCGCGTGCCGCGACCCGACGTCCGACACGACTACACCTTCGTGGCCCGGCTCGTCCTCTTCGCTGCCGAAAAGCTGCGTGCGAGCCAGCGGATCCGGCAAGACCTCCGCGAATGCGCTGGTCCGCGCGGTGCGGACCGCTCGGAGGTGCTCGCGACGCTCGACCGGGCGATCGCTGAGTTCAGCGACCAGCGGCGGCGCCTGGCGGCACTCGCCGCCGAGTTCGAGGCTGTCTGGCTCCGCCATGCCCGCCGCAGCGAGATCCGGCAGATGCTCGATCGCTTCGCGGCGCTCGACGCCCGGTACGCGGCCGCGCTCGCCTGGCTGGCCGAGCAGCGCCGGCGTGTCGAGTCCGGCCAGCCCCTCGATGCCGAGCTGCGGAGCTACGATGCTGCTGGCTACCGTGCCCTCTGGGAGGAGGGTCTGGCCGAGCTCCAGCGTCTCGCTGAGCTGGTCGGGACCGACGAACTGCCGCCGGACATCCGCGCTGTCCTGGCCCAAGCTGGACGGACACGCGACGACGCGCGTTGAACCGGCGGTGCCTGGTGCCCCGCGTTCCGTGCGGGAGCGGTGGCACCCGGTGCCCCACTTCACGCGGCAGCGCCTTTTTGCCATCATCCGGTCGAGGGAGAAAGCTGCTTGCGGAGCGCGTCGCGCGCTGCGATCGAACGGAAGGGGATCCGACCATGCCGACGACGATCACTCGACTCGAAGTCTTCGACGTCCGCTTCCCCACCTCGCTCACCCTGGCTGGTTCCGACGCCATGCATCCCGACCCCGACTACTCGGCGGCCTATGTGATCCTGTACACCGACACGCCGGGGCTCGAGGGACACGGCCTCACCTTCACCATCGGCCGTGGCAACGAGCTCTGCGTCGCTGCTGTCCACTCGCTCGCGCCCTTCGTCGTCGGCCAGCGGCTCGAGGAGATCGTCGCCGACTTCGGCCGCTACTGGGAGCGGCTGGCCAACGACGGCCAGCTCCGCTGGGTCGGGCCGGAAAAGGGTGTCCTGCATCTGTCCACTGCTGCGATCGTCAATGCCATCTGGGACCTGTGGGCGCGTGCGCTCGGGAAGCCGGTCTGGAAGCTCCTGGCCGACCTCTCGCCCGAGGAGATCGTCCGCCTCGTCCCCTTCCGCCACATCACCGATGCGCTCACCCCGGACGAAGCGCTGGCACTCCTCCGCCGGCAGGCCCCCACGCGCGCCGAGCGCGAGCAGCAGCTCCTGCGCGACGGTTATCCCTGCTACACCACCTCGGCGGGTTGGCTCGGCTACAGCGACGAGCAGGTCGCGGCGCTCGCCCGGCAAGCGATCGAGCAGGGGTTCACCGCCATCAAGATGAAGGTCGGCCAGGATCTCGTGCACGACCGGGCTCGGGCCAGGCTCTTGCGGGACGTCATCGGTCCCGACCGCAAGCTGATGATGGACGCGAACCAGCGCTGGGACGTCCCCCAGGCCATCGCCTGGATGCGGGAACTGGCCGAGTTCGACCCCTGGTGGATCGAGGAGCCGACGCACCCGGACGACGTCCTGGGGCACAAGGCGATCGCCGAGGCCATCGCACCGATCGGTGTGGCGACCGGCGAGCACGTGGCCAACCGGATCGTCTTCAAGCAGCTACTGGCCTCCGGTGCCATCCGGTTCTGCCAGATCGACGCCTGTCGGCTCGGCGGGGTGAACGAAGTCATCGCCGTGCTGCTCCTCGCCGCCAAGTTCGGGGTGCCGGTGTGCCCGCACGCGGGTGGCGTCGGGCTGTGCGAGTACGTGCAGCACCTCTCGATGTTCGACTTCATCGCCGTGAGCGGCAGCATGGAGGACCGGCTGATCGAGCACGTCGACCACCTGCACGAGCACTTCGTCGACCCGGTGCGGGTACGGCAGGCGCGTTACCTGCCGCCGGAGCGGCCCGGCTACTCGATCGAGATGAAGCGCGAGTCGCTGGAACAGTACCGGTACCCTGACGGGCCGGTCTGGCGGGACCTCCTCGCCCAGCACGGCGGGGTGTCACGCTGACGCGCGTGCCGCGTGGGGGGGGCGGTGGCGGCGTGCTGGCAGTGCGTCGTGCGTCCGAGGCGGTGACCGGCTGGAACTGGCCGGTGACGGTGCTGGAGCGGGGTGTGTTTGGGCAGGCTGGTGTGCTCTTGCCCGCTTACAGAGCGGTTTTTCGCGTCGCGACGGCGAAACGAGACTATCGGGGGTGTGCGAGCCAAAAATCGGCGTCGTATCAGAGTGTTGTCCCCACGCACCTGGGGGTGTACCGAACCGGCTGTGCCACGCCTCTGGATACCTGGAGGTCGTCCCCACGCACGTGGGGGTGTACGGGGATCTCGGGCGGTGTACGATCGGTATCGTTTGGAAAGCGGATGGTTGGGGAAACGATGTTGGTGGTTGAGCGGGAAATTTTCGAACAGCCGGTGGTGCTGGAGGCGTTGCTCGCACGCGCGTGACCACTCGTGGAGAAGGTGGCGGCGCGGATTCGCGCGGCGGCGCCGCGGTTTGTCGTGCTTGCTGCGCGGGGAGTTCGGAGAATGCGGCGCGGTACGGACAGTATCTGTTTGGGGCGCACAATCGCTTGCCCGTGGTGCGTACGACACCGTCGCTGTTCACGGTGTATGGGCGACCGCCGGAGCTGACAGGTGGGCTCGTGGTAGGGGTCAGCCAGAGTGGGCAGTCGCCGGACATCGTTGCGGTGCTGGCCGAGGGGCGCCGGCAGGGGGCGCTGACGGTGGCGATCACCAACGATCCGGAAGCGCCGCTTGGCCGGGTGGCTGAGATGGTGCTGCCGCTTGGCGTAGGGGAAGAGCGGGGAATTGCCGCGACCAAGACGTACACGGCGCAGCTCCTGATGCTGGCGATGCTGAGTACGGCGCTGGGGGGTGAGGTAGGGCGCTGGAGGGAGCTGGAGCGGGTTCCGACGGCAGTTGCGGAGGCGCTGGAGGGGAACGAGCGCGTAGGGGTGGTCGCGGAGGTGGTGCGTGCGGCGGGGCAGCTTGTCGTGGTGAGTCGGGGGCAACTATGCGACGGCGTGTGAGGTAGCGCTGAAGGTCAAAGAGCTGTGTCTGGTGGGTGCCGAAGCGTACTCGTCGGCGGCGCTTCGGCATGGGCCGATTGCGCTGATCGGGGAGGAGGTGGCGGTTCTGGTGATCGTGCCGACGGGCGCGGTGAGCGCGGATCTGGAGCGCTTGCTGGAGGAGTTGAGCGAGCGGCGGGCGGTGCTGCTGGTTGTCTCCGATCGTCCGGAGCTGCTCCAGCGGGGAGGGCGGCCCTACCGCTGCCGCGGGGCGTGCCGGAGTGGCTGTCGCCGGTGGTGGCGGTGGTGCCCGGGCAGCTGCTGGCGGTGGCGCTGGCCCGGGCGCGTGGTGTGGATCCCGATCGGCCGCGGGGACTAGAGAAAGTCATCCGGACGTTCTGAGGAGTGCTCGATGCCCCAACCGTCAGTTGACGGGTGAGGCCCCGCGGCGTGACGACTCTGCCGTGGTTTACCGCCCGGCAGGATGCTACTCAGCGCAGGAACGAGACCCTCCACCATGCTCGATCGAGAGCGCGAGCCGTCGCTGGATGGTCTCTCGTTCGCTAGTCCAACATCGGACTGCTCCGGTTCGTTCGCTTCGACCGATCTCCACCGCGGAGAGCGTCTGCTGCATCGTCTCGGAGATCGGGGAACCGTAACAGTATGGAGAGCGTCGAACGGCTCGAATCAGTGCCGACCGCTGTCATCTCCGCACGCTCGACTCCACGACGGACGTGTCGCGGATGGCAACAGCAGCATGCGGTCGAAGGTAGACGCGTCGCCCGTTACGACCGAGAAGAGTCAGCCGTTGCGGCCCACTCACGACCACACGGATCGGCACACCATGGACGTCGATGACAACGCGGACGGTTGGCCCCTCGAAAATGACCTGATCGATGAGGCCTTCCAGGAGTGTGTCAGGGCTCCCGATCGGGTCATCGCTGACGATCTCGATATTCTCCGGTCGAACGAAAACGACAGCAGGGTCGCCGATCTGTAATCCGTGCGGATCGACTGCGTGCAATTCGATGCCATTACTGCGGATGAGCACGCCGCGCTGCCCATCGTCGCGCAGCTCTGTTCGCACGACGAGACCGCGCAGAACGTTGTTATCCCCAACGAAGTTCGCCACGAACTCCGTCCGTGGCTGGAGGTACAGCTCGACCGGCGTGCCGACCTGTTCCACGCGGCCAGCATTCATGACACAGATGCGATCAGAAATCGCGAACGCTTCGGACTGGTCGTGGGTCACATAGATCGCCGTCTTCCGAGTTCGCCGCTGGAGTTCGAGAATGCTGTACTTCAACTGGTCGCGGAGATTGCGATCGAGTGCCGACAACGGCTCATCGAAGAGGAGAACCTGCGGATCGGTTGCCAGTACCCGTGCCAGGGCAACACGCTGCTGTTGTCCACCAGACAGTTGTGCGGGCAGACGTGTCCCGAAGCCTTGCAAATTCACTAACTCGAGCAGTTCCTCGACACGTTGGGCGATTTCCGCCTTGGGGCGTCCTCGAATCTTCAAGCCGAAAGCAATGTTATCCGCCACGGTCATGTGCGGAAAGAGGGCATGAAATTGAAAGACGAAACCGATATTCCGCTTGTGTGGCGGGATATGGTTCACGACACGACCGTCGAATCGAATTTCCCCGTCACTCGGTTCGATAAGCCCGGCTATCATGCGTAACGTCGTCGTCTTCCCGCACCCGGAGGGGCCGAGGAGAGTGACGAATTCTCCTTCGGCGATATCCAGACTGACACGATCGACTGCGATCGTCTGTCCGTAACGCTTCGTGACTTCGACCAACTCGACGCGTGCCATTGTGCCCCTCGGTTCCGTTCCCCGCGATCCCTAGATGAGATAAGTGCCCTTCAGATACCGTGACCCGAAGAAGCGGAAAAACGCGACCACCATGACGAAGGAGACGAGCTGCATCGTGGTTGCCAGCGCGGCTGTCGAAGGTTGAATGCCTGCCGTCCGGGTCAAGTTGAAGACCCGCAGTGCAGCGGTCGTGTTTCCAGGCCCTGCGACGAACAGGGTAACCAGGAATTCGTTGAAGACGATGACGAACGTCAGGAGAATTCCTGCGCTGATACCCGCGCCGAGTAATGGGATCTCCACGCGCAGGAGCGTCTGCAGCCGGTTGGCTCCGAGACACCGTGCTGCTTCTTCGTAGACGGTGGGTAAGTCGCGCAACGCCACCACGATCGGAATCAACATCAGCGGATACGTCCCAACGACATAGGCACCGATGAGGCCGAGCAAGGACTGCGCGATGTGGAACAAGAAATTGTAGACGATGACCAGGCTGATTCCCATCACGACCGCTGGCGTATAGAGGGCGAGATTGAGTACCGAAAGAATGAAACCCTTGCCGGGCACCGGGAATCGGACAATCGCATAGGCGGCTGGAAGCGAAAGCAAGAGGTTCACAACGATGCTGATGAGGGTCGTCTCGAAGGACAGGAGGAGGTTGTCCTTGAAGCTCCCGAATATCGCGGCATATGGCCGCAGTGACCATCCATCAGCGGTGCGCAACGAATAGACGAGTGTCGCCAGGAACGGGAGCACGAAGATCAGCATCCACAACCAAATATATCCGTGCTGGAGCAGCAGAATCAGATCTCGCCGATGGCGCACCACGATGGCCCACCACCGAGGCGCGAATCGGTGCTCGGATCGTCCCTTCCTCCACGGATAGGGAACGCTTGCTCGCCTGTTCATCGCTCATGCTCCCAGTGCACCACGCGAGAGACGCAAGGAGAGCCAGGTGACGCTGAATGCGAGAGCCATCAGCACGACTCCCATCGCTGCAGCTAAGCCGTAGTCGAACTGGATCATCCCTTTCTGATACAACGCGATGGCGAGCACACGCTGCTCGCGCAGCGTGCCGAGTACGAGTGGCTGCACGTACACACCGAGATTCCACCCGAAGCACATAAGTACCCCTGCCAGGATGCCACTCCGACTGAGAGGCAGAAGAATATGCACGAATGTCTGCCACGGCTGTGCACCGAGACAGGTCGCTGCTTCCTCGAGGGTTACATCGACGTTCGATAAGGCCGCCCCGATGTTCATCACCATGAAGGGGAGCGTGAAGATCGCCATAGCGAAGACGACCGATGCTTGGGAATAGAGAAGCTGTGTACCCTCTACACCGATGGCTCGGAGGAAGGGAGCAAGCGGCCCATTCGGCAGAAAGAGATAGTGCATGCCCAGAGATAGGTAGAGCGGACCGAACAACGGGAACATCATCGTCGCCCGCACGAGATCCCGATACCGCACCCGCCGCACGAGAATGTACGCAAAAGGATAGCCAACGACGAGGTCGAGTATCGAGGAGATGCCGGCCAAATAGATCGTCTCCCAGAGATTCGGCATATAACGAGTCACGATGATGCGGTAATTTTCGAGTGTGTACTCTGGGCTGAAAAAGAAGGTCGCTTCTCGTGTCAGGCTCAAGCGAACCAGATAGATGAGGGGGATGACCGACAGGAGCAGCGAGGTGACGAAGGCAGGAAGGAGCAACAGGATGCCGCTCAAGAACGCTCGCCGCTCGTGCAGCCATCCGGTACCCGGCAGGTGGCTTCCCAGAGCGAGAACGGGCTCGACGACGCGCGCCAACGCTCACTCCTCCGTTCTGTCCTGTCGCTGTCGCGCTCACCCGGATTCCCGAGCCAGCTGCTAGAGACCGAGGCGCTGTGAATAATAGTCGAACCATTCCTTGCTATGCTTGGCGTAGTAATCCCAATCCACAGTCTTGTACTTCGACTTCAACTGCTCGAGTGTGGGGAAATAATTGTAATATTCATTCTTGAACCAATCTGGAATATCCTTTTCATAGGAGGGTCCGAGTATTCCTTCCTGCAGTTCTGCCCACGCACCCTTTTCGATGCCCCAATCGTTGGGGAACTGTGCACTGTCACTCAAGCGCCAGTCGCAGAAGATCTGGGCCAGCACGGGATGTGGAGCATTCTTGGGAATCCACAGATACCCATTCACGAGATACTGTCCCGATTCCGCAATCAAGAAGACCGTATCCTGGTACCCGGAAAGGAACTCCAGACGCGCCAGGGAGTTCCAAAACCGACTGCCCATGCCGCTCCACTGCGGAGGAGCTGTTGCATCTCGGCGCTATCGGTAGTATATTTGAGAACATTCGGGCCGATCTTCTCGACAGTATAATCGATGACCTCTTTCATCTGGTCCGGATTCTTGTAGTCTTTACCCAGCGATGCTGCCAGGCCGAGCAGGAACCCCCGCAGGTGATATCACCCGGCAACGGCAGCGTCAATTTCCCTTCAAACGAGAATCGGCGAGATCCTTCCAGTCCTTCAGGAAGTCGACCTTCGCCTTGTTGTACACGATGCCCGGTGTCGCTGATGCCTGGAAAGCAACAGCCGTCGGAAAGCGCCGGAACATGGGGTCGACACGCTCCGCATTCGGCACGAGCGGAGAAGGCAGAAATTCCTCCAAGACCGGCGGCGTCTGCAGTTTCGCCTCTGCCCAATAGTTTTCCTCGATTGCCATCACGTCGTAAGGAGAAGGTTTGTTGGCTTTGAGTGCCGTATAGAGATTCGTGAGATACGTACTGGGAGCCTGCGTCCCTTCATAAATCAGCTTGATGTCGACTCCATACGTATCTTTGACATACTTTTGGAATTGTTCGACGATCTTGTCGTTTGCCGTGTAGGTCCAGTTCGCAACAACCAGGCTGCCCTCCTCTCGAATTGCAGCGATGAGTTCGTCGCGCGTCATCTCTCGGTTCACGATCGGAACGCGCACCCGCTCACCTGTCGCAGGCGGTGAACTCACCACCGTCGGCCCTGTTGCCGGTCGACTGGTTGGGGTTGCCGATTCCCCTCCGGCGCACGCTGGAAGGAGAGCAGACCCGACCAACACGCTGCTCGCGAGCACTGTTCGCAGAAATCGCCGGCGCGTGAGCGAAGGAGTCTGGCGCCACGTCCGTTGCGGATTCGCGCTGTCCTGCATCGCCCCGCTCCTCCGAACGGAAAAATCCCCTGGTCCTCAGTATGCTAGGGCATCACGCATCCCTGTGCAACATCGGGACCACCGCGCGTCGTTGCGCCTCGCGAAGCAACCGGTTTCGAAGCACCTGCCGCGAGTGTACCCCGCGATGCACGCTGCAGCAATCCAGGTATGGCAGTGCCTGCGAGTATAGGGTCGACCCCTCTCTCGCTTCTCGACGATCCAGCTCGCCTCGTTGTTCCCGAAGCTCGCGGACATGCTGTCGAACCAGGGCGCGGTGCAGGAGGCGAGAAGGGCTCACCCTGACAGTGCACGTCAGGGTGTTCTCCGGCTCGGCATCTCGGGGTTTCGAGAACGGGCGACCGAATCTGCTCGCCCGGCGAAGACGTGTGGTAGACCGCCAGGGAGGTGGCGTGCCGTGCGCGAAGCCCAGCGCTTTCGTCCTCTCGATCGGGATGTTCCCTGTGCGCTTGCTGTGCCGGCTAGCTGTAGCGCCTGGAGAGAACCGACTCCAGCGGTGCAGTTACACAGAAGCTCCGCACTCGGCGGCATCCGCAATCGTCGCATGCGATGACAGCAGGCCCTTCGCTGCTCCCTCTGCAAGCTGCCTTCTCGTTCTTTGCTGTACGCGAGTCTCTCCCGGCTTCGTGTCGCAGCTGAGCGAGCTTCCAGCCGATCGACTTTCCGATCCTGCCCGGGTCGAGAATTTCGATGACGATTCCGCACTTCCTTTCGCTAGCCGCGCAACAGCTGGACGGCTCATCGTCCGGCCTGTGCCTCGCCCGTTCCCTCAGCACGGTTCTGCAGCTGTTGCACCGACTCTCTCGGGTGTCTCGGCGGCGCAGGCCAGCCAGGATCGTTCAGGATCGTAGGCCGAGCCAACCGAAGGTGACCCCTGGAAACAGGAGGAGGGTCGGAATCCAGAAGACTGGCGGAAGGTCAGCGAACCGAATGGCGATGCCAGCGTTCCAGTAGGGCTTGAAAACGAGAAACCAGTAGGGGAGAACGATCAGCCCCGCCAGGACGAGGGTGACGAACGCCCACGCTTGGTGCTGGCGAAGGCCGAACCAGGCAAGAGAAACTATAAGGTTTCCGTGTTCAGGGCCGGCTCGAATGCCTGTCGGTACTCTGCGGGCTCGCTGCCTTCGACCCAGAAGTGGTGCGGCATACCCGGCGGGATGCTGATCTCTTCACCGGCGGCCACGACGCGCTCCAGGCCAGCAAGGCGGAAGGGAGTGCGCCGCGACGCACCGCGAACCGATTGGTCTGGAGCGGGTGCACATGCTCGGGTTCTCGTTCCGCACTGGGCGGACTCACGCACCCGAGAACGAGCCGCGAACCGGCGGACGCGCTTGCGGTTTCAACGAACCGCACGCATTGCCCGATGCGGGGGTTTACGATCTCCTGTCCGATCCGTGCCTTGTCGCAGCTCCCTCCTCAGAGTTGTGGCATCGGGTTTCCTCCTGAGGGTCTGGGTTTCAGCGGCGCGCGGGGATATTTCCCACCACCTCCCGCCGAGGCCGAAAAGCTGCGCCGATGAGCGACCGCGTGACCGAAGGGAGCGCGTCCGCCGCAACCCCTTGCTCGGCCTGTTGTTCGTGCTTGCTTGTCTAGCTTACACTCGCAGTGCCCCCACGCTGGCTACTACGCTGGTTGAGGGAGGAGGCCAAGTTGGATCATCTGGTGAAAGCGATCCGGCACCCCCAATGTTCAACGATCTTCCCGTTCTTCAAACGCAGTTCATCAAACACGGTAATCACGAGGATTTGCCCGTCGCCGGACGTCCCATCAACCCTTTGCTGTCCGTGCCACGCCCTGTCATCCGCGCCCAGACTTTATCCCCATCCGCCACCATCTCCTCGATGGTGAGGCTGAAGGGCGCGAAGGTGTCGCGCAGGAAGCGGATCGAATCCTTAAATTCCTCTAACGTGGACGGCAAACCGAATTGGTGTTCGATGTACTGTGGAGGAAAGCAATCGTCTAGCACGGCTAAATCACCCTTGTTGAGACCTTCCTCAATTACACGCCGAAAGACTGCTTTGTTCTCTTCCGCTGACATGTTACTGCTATTATGCTTAACTCGCAACATACGACAGACTAGCTATAACCCAGTGGCCGAACGATACTGCGGTTGAGCCGCTGCGAGCCACAGGCGAGCGGTCGGCTCCAACCGCGAGTTAGGTCGCACCATTACCATGCTTCGGGGCGAATGGGAGCTGGATGACACCCAGTTGGGACAGCAAGGCCGCGGAATCGACTGCCGACCAGTGTTCCGCGAGCTTTCCATTCTCGATCCGGTGAATGGCTATCGCCTTTACGTCGAGGTCATTACCCGATGGTGGGATCCCTGCCAACTCACCCTCATGCTTGCCCACCGCTCTCAGCCGGGTTACGACCTTGTCGCCTTCAGCGACCTGGTCTTCGATAATGTGGCGGCCCGGCGTAGCCTTCCAGAACATTTCGAATGCTTGCTTCAAACCGGCGCGGCCAGTGGCCAAGCCCGGAAACGGAGGCGGATCGTGGTTGATGTAGTCCTCGGCGACTAACTCGTCCATCGCGTCGATGTTCCCCTTGTCGATCCCCTCGTAGAACCGCCGTACCAACGCTTTGTTCTCTTCTAACGATGACACAAGGTCCTCCTTTCTCTGGCCCTAATCGACTGGCATGTCGGCCTAACTCTGGGATAGACGGTGCAGTCTATCCCGTTCCAGCTCGGGTCGGTTCCTCTCGTAAACACCAACCGTATCCACCCCTTGGGTCCTTCTGTCAAGGCCGTGATCGCCTGGATATCCTGCCGGGCCTGGCAGGATATCCAGATATCGGCCCGCAGTCTCTCCCGGGAGCGCTGCCCACGCTCTGCGTTCGCCAGGAAAGGAGTCACAGCCGACCGGTCGGACTCGCCACGCCCTGCCCACCTTTGTCCAAAACATGGGTATAGACTATGGTCGTGCTCACGTCCTTGTCCCCAAGAGCTCCTGGACGGTCCGAATGTCATAGCCGTCCTCCAGCAGGTGAGTCGCAAAGGAGTGCCGGAAGGTGTGGCAGCTGGCAGGCTTTGAGAACCCCGCTCGCCGGAAGGCCTCCTTGACCGCCTTTTGCAACACCGACTCATGAAGGTGGTACGGCCATCTGGTGCCGGAACGGGGGTCCACGGAGAGCCTCGAGGCCGGGAAGACTCAGTACCAGGCCCAGTCCTTCGCTGCGTTCGGGTACTTTCGGCGCAGAGCATCAGGTAAGGGAACACCGGAGGAGCCGTCCGTCAGATCGGCCTCGTCCTGCTGTTTCACCTGCTCCAAATGCTGCCGGAGCGGCTCCTTTACGGCCGCGGGCAGCATGGTCACCCGGTCCAGGTCCCCTTCCCGCTGCGAACCCGGATCTCGCTCTGCGAGAACTCGATCTCCTTCACCCTGAAGCGCAGGCATTCCATAAGGCGAAGCCCGGCCCCTAGAACAGCATGGCCATGAGCCAGTCGAGTCCCTGGAGTCGACCGAGGATGGACTGGACCTCCTGCCGGGTCGACAGCACCGGTAGCCGCTTCGGCCTTTTCGCCCGGCCGACCCCGTGCACGTACGCGATCTCTTGGTGTGAGACCTCCCGGTAGAGGAACAACAGCGCGTTCCGGGCCTGGTTCTGGGTAGAGGCGCTGACATGCCCATCGCTGGCAAGGCTGGAAAGGAACCGAGCGATCTCCCCCTATCTCGGCCGGGGGCGGTTGTTGTGGAAGACGAGAAACCGGCTGATCCACCCAACATAGGTTTGTTCCGTTCTCTGGCTAGAGTGTCGGGCGCGAACGGCCTAGCGCACCTGGTCAAGGAGCTTCGCGTCTTGAAGGACCGCCGGTTCAGACGATGGCCCCCGATGGGCCGGGACCCGCCCAGGACGAAGCCATGGATCGACCGCGACCGGCTCTCCGGCAAAGAAGGCCAACAGGTGGGCAAGAGCCTCATCGGTATGGGGCACCGTCCAAGACTTCTCCTGGGGATGCCACCGGCGGCCGACGACGGTCTTGAGCTTCGCCACCCGCTCAGGGGTATACGGCAAGCGCACGATGAGCCTGCCTGCCTCCCTGGCCAGCAACCAATCAGCGAACTCGTCTTCGGTGTTTTCGAAAGCGTGCACCAGCATCTGCCACACCGTATCCCACGCCATCGTATCGGCCTGCGCGCAACCGTCTGCTCCGCCTGCAGGTCCGGCCGCTGACACACACCTGCGTCCCGTATGCACCGCAAGGTACCCATGCGAGTCGAGGATGGGCGCTCGTCGGTTTGCCGTGCCTCGACCGTGGCTGAGCAGCTCTTCGCGGACGACTCCTGGTTCTGATCCCGGGCGCAGCAGCCTCAGGGTTTCCGCACCAGACAGCGGATGGGCGAACGATCGCGATGCGACCAGGCCGATACCCGCCCCGATCCAGCGTCTCGTCTTGCCGACTGCAGAGAAGCAGGACCGCAGTGCGATACCCGACTCGTCGGTTGCCAGACAAGAAAGACAGAGGTTGCAAAGCGAAATATTCACTGGCTTCTCCTATTCTTTCTCTTTCCATCATATCACGGAAGAGACAGAGAATACAGATACGTTTTCTATGTATGTATAGGAGCGTTGAAGAAAATTCTACAGTCGCTGCTCCTCCACAGCGAAGCTTCAGGCCTCGGGCTTTCTGGCCCTTTCTAGCCGCTTTTGCCACGCGGTTGACACCCGCGTACGCCGCGAAGCGTGAGCAACCGAACGCTCGTCGGCCTTCGAAAAGGGGCGATGATCTGCGTTTCTCGTGCGGAGAGAGGATTGGCAAGGGTTTCGACCCGAGCGGCTGTCCCCCTGCCGTGTGGTCGCCGACCGGGACCTGCACAGAGATCCAGGGAGGACATGCGGCGCTCCCGCCGTTCCAGCGCCATCACCGTGTCCAGAGGGAATCATGGCCCTCGTTACCGATGTTCGAGCCCCACTCCCCGTTCCCAATCGCCTCGCGAAAAACCGCTCGACCAGCTACTGATCGAGTCTGCTCCCCTCGTTTGTCATGCTGCTCCTCCAGGCAGGACCCGTGCGCATCCATCTCTGGGCACTGGCGCAGGACCCCCGTCGCTCCCCAGCTCTCCTGCACCCGGTCTGCGAGCCACGCCGGATCGCGCTGGCCGTCAGGCTGGACACGCAGTCGCTCCTCGCTCTCGTCCCACCGTGCCGACCCACAAACGCGCCCTCCCACGCTCGAGTCGTTCTGGCTCGTTTTGGGACTCGCCGATGCCCTGGGCTCCAGTGGCGATCTGCTCGATGTCACTCTCGTCCTGCCCACGGTCCTGCGCAGCGCGACTCCGCAACCACACCCGGTTCACCGACTGGAGACCGCCCGTGTGATGACCTGCGCCTGGCAGCCAGCACGCACGGCGAACTAGCCCTGTGCTGGCCCACCGGTTTCCATCGCGCTCCAGCGGCGCTCAGGCGTTCGGAGCCTGGCTCCGGCGCGTGTCTTGGTGCTGTGTCAGGTTAGCGGTGTCACCGGCGCACACCCGCTCGCCCCGGACCGGCGTTCCGTCCTCGACGAGTTCGAGCCTGCCGTCGCGTTCGCGCCAGTACCGGGTGAAGCGGACTGGTAAGGAGACGGCCTGCGTCGGATCGGGCCGGTCCATTAGCTGCCAGTGCAGGTGCGGCTCGGTCGAATGTCCCGAGTTGCCGCAGCGCCCGATCACGTCGCCAGCCCGCACGCGCTGGCCCGGTCGGACCGCGAGGCTCCCCCGCTGATGGTGGGCAGCCAGGCTGCACTCGCCCGGCGCGTGCTCGATCACCACGAAGTTCCCGAGCGGGCTCCAGGCGAAGGGGTCGATCACCCCGACCCACGGACAGTCACGGTGCCCGCCGCGCGCTGCCACCACCACACCGTCCGCTGGAGCCACGATCGGTCGGCCCCAGGCGTCGTACTGCTCGGGACGTCGGGCACCCTCCGGTGCGCTCCGGCCGTGGGCGTCGGTGACCACGAGGTCGTCGGCGTAGCGTTGCCCCCAGAGCGACCAGGAGTGCGACGTCTCCGGTGTCGGGCCACCGTTGTACACCGTCCAGCAACCGTCGACCGGCAAGCGGTAGCGGGCGCGCAACTGCCAGGTCGCGATCGTGGGTGGCCGCCAACGATACCGCCAGCGTCCCCGGAGTTCCCCGGCTACCTGTCGCAGGCTGAAGAGCCACACCGGCGGTGGAAGGAGCGTGACCAGCTGGCTGGCGACGAGGCGAGCGGCTCGCCTCGTGCCCGCTTCCCTCCACCAGCCAGCAACACGGGCCAGCCAGAGGACGGCGACGAGGACGAGCGCGAGCCGCAGCGGTGCGAGGACCGTGAGCGGCTCGAAGAGTGCCGGCAGGCCCCACCCAGCCAGGCCGATGCGGAACAGTTCCCTTTCTCAGCGCTCGAGCCGTGCCAGGAGCGCGCGCACGGTCGTCGCTCCCTTCAGCGTCCCGTCGGTACCCCGCGTGCCCGCTCCGGCCCACCGGCGACCTGGCGCGGGAAGCCGAGCGCCACCAGAACGACTGCCGCGATGACGACGAGCAAGACCGCTAGGTACACCGCACCCAGTGCCCCGGCCAGGGACCCGCGCAGCGCTGCCAGGGTTGCTGGATCGAGCGTCGACCGCAGCGCCGGATCGAGCAGCCTGTCGGGCGAGACGCCCGCGCTCGTCGTCGCCCGCAGCTGGGCGGCCAGGACCGCGCCGAGTGCCGCGACGCCCACGGCACCGCCGATCGAGCGCGAAAAGCCGACCAGCGCAGTCGCGATCCCCCGCTCGGCCCAACTGACCGCGTTCTGGACGGCGATCAAAAACGCCGTCGCGCTGAACCCCATGCCGGTCCCGAACAGGGCGGCTGCCGTCACCGCCCAGGCGAGACGCTCGAGGCGCGGGACGAGTTGCAGCGCGAGACCAGCTGCCAGCATCGCTGCCATCCCTGCCAGGACCGAGCTCCGGAAGCCGAAGCGCAGGATGACCCGACCGGAGACGGTCGACGCGACCGACCACGCGACGGCGAACGGCATGACCGTCATCCCGGCCGTGCTGGCTGTCCCACCGAGGACGCCCTGGACGTAGAGCGGTAAGTACGAGGTCACCCCGAACATCCCCGCCCCGATCAGGACGCTTCCCAGCGTCACCACGGCGACCAGCCGGCGCCGGACGAGGTCGAGCGGGATGACCGGTTCAGCAGCACGCCGTTCGATCCACCCGAAAAACGCCAGGATGCCGATACCGAGAGCGATCCCGCCGAGCGACCGCGGCGAGAGCACCGCGCTCCCCTCACCGGCTGCCAGGAGGCCGGTCAGGAGTACCGTCAGCCCGAGCGTCAGCGTCGCGGCACCAGCGTAGTCGATCGTCCGTCGCTTCGGTGCTAGCTGTTCCCGCAGCGCCAGCCCGATGAGGGCGATCGCGACCAGGCCGAAGGGCACGTTCACGGTGAAGACCCAGCGCCAGCTGAGCGTGTCGGTGAGAAAGCCACCCACCGTCGGCCCCGCGACGGCGGATGCGCCCCACACGGCACTGGTCAGTCCCTGCAGGCGTGCCCGCTGCTCGATCGGGAAGAGATCGCCGAGGATCGTCAGCGTTACCGGGAGGATGCCCCCCGCCCCGAGCCCCTGGAGAGCCCGGAAGAGGACGAGCTGCGGCATCGACTGCGCCAGCCCGCAGAGCAGCGAGCCAGCGAGGAAGAGCCCCATCGCGACCAGGAGGACACGCTTGCGGCCGTACAGGTCGGCCAGCCGCCCGTAGAGCGGGATGGTCGTAGTCGAAGTCAGGAGGTAGGCGGAGAAGACCCACGGGTAGAGCGCCAGTCCGCCGAGTTGCCCGACGATGGTCGGCATCGCCGTGCCGACGACGGTCGCGTCCAGGGCGGCCAGGAAGGTCGCTGCCAGCACCCCGCTCACGATCGCGATCGTCGTCCCACGCCCGAGCGGCGGGCGCTGTGCCTGCTCGCTACCGCGTTGCCTCGGTATCTCCCGTGTTCCGTCCACGTCGCTTCCGGCATCCGCTCTTTCCGGCGCGCGTGCAGTATAACCGCCCGCGGTGCCGTTCGGGCGGCTGGCGCCCCAGGAACGGCCCAGCAGCCCCTGCCCGGATCGCAGGGCGCTTCCTCGCGGCGCGGGAGGGCTCGGCGGCGCTCCACGCCGTCCCGCCCGCCTCCTCGCTGCGTACTGCTGTCAGGGCGGAATGGTTCGTCTGGCGCTGTCCAGCCGCTTCGCGTATACTGGCGGTGACGGAGCACGAGGCGAAGATCAGCACGGAGCCGGGTACCGTCCCCCGCGAGGAGCGAAGATGCCCGTCCGGACCGTTCCATGCCCACTACCGCGGTACCGCATCGTGTGCCGAGCAGTCGCGTGGTCGCTGATTGTCGCGCTCGTCCTGCTCGCTGCCGCGTTCCCGATCCCGGTATCCGCGCTCCCGACCGGGCACGACGCCTTCTTGGATACGTGGGCTCGGAGCGACCTGCCCGTCGCTGCAGGGCGCGTCAGCCGGACCTGGATGTGGGGGCCGGAACCGTTCACGAGGCCGCTCCGCGAACCCTATGCCGATGCTCCTGGCGGCACGCGCCTCGTCCAGTACTTCGACAAGTCGCGCATGGAGATCACCGATCCCGCTCTCGATCGCTCCTCGCCCTGGTACGTGACCAACGGCCTTCTCGCCAAGGAGCTCATCACTGGCCAGCTCCAGCTCGGCGATGCGACCTTCGAGCCACATCCCCCTGCCCAGGTCAACGTCGCTGGCGATCCCGATGACCCCGCTGCACCCACCTATGCCACGTTCGGCCCTCTGCTCGTGACGCCGCCGCTTCCGGTCGGTACGCTGGTGACACAGACGCTCGATCGCTCCGGTACGGTCGGCGAGGATCCGGCGCTCGCCCGCTATGGCGTGGTCGCGAGCGTGCATGTCCCGGAGACGAACCATACGATCGCCTCGGTCTTCTGGGCTTTCATGAACAGTCGTGGGCCGGTCTACACCAGCTGGCGGTTCCGGGAGGATGCGCTGTTCCCGAACCCCTTCTACGCCACAGGCTTCCCGATCACCGAGCCGTACTGGACGCGTGTCCGCGTCGGCGGGACCCCGCGCGACGTGCTCGTCCAGTGCTTCGAGCGGCGCTGTCTCACCTACACGCCGGACAACCCACCGGGCTGGCAGGTCGAGGCGGGGAACGTGGGGCAGCACTACTACCGCTGGCGCTACGAGCAGCTGGGACAGGTGCCGCAAGATGCAGCGGTCTACGAGCTGGCGACCGTCACCAACGTCGTCGACGGCGACACGATCGACGTCCAGTTCACCGACGGCCGGACGGCTCGTGTCCGGCTCATCGGCGTCGACACGCCCGAGGTCCACGGCGAGATCGAATGCTACGGCCCCACTGCCTCGCAGTTCACTGCCGACTGGCTGAACGGCAAGCAGGTAGCGCTCGAGCGCGACGTCTCGGAGACCGACCGCTACGGTCGCTTGCTTCGTTACGTGTGGGTCGGCCCCTATCTCTTCAACGAGCTCCTCGTGCGTCAGGGTTACGCGGGTGTCGCCACCTACCCGCCCGACGTGAAGTACACCTGGCGGTTCGTCGAAGCCGAGCGAGCCGCTCGCGAGGAGCAGGCGGGACTCTGGGGTGCCTGCCCGGTCTCGCCGGTGGGCGGTGGGCAGGAGCCCGCCCCAGCGCCGCAACCCACGCCGTCACCTCCGCCGGCAACCACCCCGACTCCCGCGCCGAACTGCGATCCGAGCTATCCGACGGTCTGCATCCCGCCGCCACCGCCTGATCTCGACTGCGCGGATATCCCCTACCGGCGCTTCCCGGTCCTGCCGCCCGACCCGCATCGGTTCGACCCGGACCGTGACGGCATCGGCTGCGAGAGCGGCTAGCCGGTGCCCCGGAATGCTGCCTGGCCTCCGGCCTCGCGGACACGAGTTGGTCAGGGCAGTTTGGCGCTATACTGTTCTCCCGCTGTTTCGATCTTGGGAAGGGAGAGCATCATGATCGGTGTGACGGGAGCGAGTGGTCGTCTGGGGAGACTGGTGATCACCGAGCTTCTCCAGCGCCTACCGACCGACCAGATCGTCGCGCTCGCCCGCACGCCGGACAAAATCGCTGATCTGGCAGTCCGTGGTGTCACGGTCCGGCGTGCCGAGTACGACGATCCGGCGACGCTCGCGCCTGCGCTCGCTGGTGTCGAGCGGCTGCTCCTCGTTTCCGGTTCCGAGGTCGGTCGCCGGATTGTCCAGCATCGCAATGTGATCGAGGCTGCGGTCCGTACCGGTGTCCGCTTCATCGCCTACACGAGTATCCTCCATGCCGATCGGACGCCCCTCCGTGCGCTGGCCGAAGAACATGTGGCCACCGAAGAAGCACTCCGAGCGAGCGGTCTCGCCTGGACTTTCCTCCGCCACAGCTGGTACACGGAGAATTACGAGGATCGGGTGCGTGCCGCGGCAGCGACCGGCGAGCTGGTCGGTGCGACCGGTGAGGCCCGGATCTCCTCGGCGACGCGTGCTGACTACGCCGCTGCTGCTGCCGTCGTGCTCACGACCGAGGGGCACGCTGGTCGGATCTACGAACTGGCTGGCGACGAAGCCTGGACGATGAACGATCTCGCTCGGATCGTCGGCGAGGTCACTGGACGACCCGTCACCTACCGGAACCTGACACCCGAGGACTACAAGGCGTATCTCGTACAGCAGGGCACGCCACCAGCGGTGGCCGAGGTGCTCGCCGTACTGGAAGCGGGTATTGCACAGGACGCGCTCTTCGACGACAGCCATCAGCTGAGCCAGCTCATCGGGCGGCCGACCACCCCGTTGCGCGAGGCAGTCCGGAGCTGGTTCGCGACCCGCTGACGGCCACCTCCGGCGGCTGCGCTGCTGACCCCTCTTCGCTCGCCTGCTCGGAGCCCTCGCCCCGAACGCGTCGCTGTGTGGTGCCGATTTGGGGCGAGTTTCCTCGTGGCGCTGAGAGAGTGCGTGTTCCACTGGACGGGCACCGAGAACAGTGCGAGCGTGACCTGTCGCATGTCCTCGCTCCTGTACCGATCAGGCGCCCAGCCAGTACACCGGTGTTCCCACCCGGTGCCGATGCGCGAGATGGGCAGGAGGGCTGTTGTCCCGCATCGAGGGAGGAACCACGCAGCGAGGTCGTCACCGGCCCCGCGAGCCGTGCCTGGATCTCGCACGATGGACCAGCACATGGCGCGTCGTGCGCCGGATGGGTGGCGAACCACTGATGAGGGGGACAGGATGGGTGCACAGAAGTCGTCAGGGAAAGGGCTGGTGGCACGAATCTCAAGGGCGCCAGTGATCATATGGGCTGTTGCCACGACGCTTCGCGACCTGATCGCGCTCTACAACGGATTCGGTGGTCTCGGTCTCGTGCTGGCGTTCGCTGTTCACACCGATCGTCGTTGCCCTCGCACCCTTCTGCGCCGCTGTTGCGCTCGACTGGTGGTGGCCGCTCATCGTGGAGTACGGTGGCATGCTCGTTGTCTTCCCGCTCGGCTGGCTGCTGGACCCGAACGAGGCGAGTGGCGCGTGAATCCCACCAGTGTGGGACGAACCGTCCCGGTCCATCACTCACTGGTGCGCTGCTCTCACGCTTTCCTGCGTCGTCAGCACGGCGTCTGGCCAGGAAGTCCTGGAAGATTCGAGACACCTTTCTCAGTGGCTTCCCCCTGCTCCCTGCCGATCCTTACTCATGAGCGAGGGAGCGAGCGGGGTGTTCATGCGCGAAGTCTTCCTGCGTCGCCAGCCGATCTTCACGCGGCGCCTCGAGGTCTGGGCATACGAGATCTCGGCTGGCCGCTTCGGGATGCTGGACCGTGAAGCCGCACCCGGCGCGCTCCCGCAGACCGGTCCGTCCTCTCCTCCCAGCATGCCGGTCGTCACGAGTGAAGCGCGCCTCCTCTTCGATGCGTTGGCCGAGGTCGGCCTTCCGGCGCTGGTCGGTGAGGCGCCAGCTGTCTTCCGCCTCGCGCCCGGAAGCGCACTCGCTCTCCACGAGGCGCTCTTCGCGCTCGCACCGCCGGATCGCATCGTCCCGCTCCTCGTCCTGGAACCCGAGAGCGAGCCTGGGCAGGTCGAAGCGGCATTCGCAGCGTTGCGCGGGCACGGCTTCCGGGTCGGCTTGTATGGGTGCCTCGAGTATCCGGGAGCGCTCGCACTGGCTCGCGCGGCTGACCTCGTCGCGGTCAGCCTGCGTGAGTACTCGCTTGATCGGCTCGCCGCGCTCACTACCGATTTGCGCGCTGGACGCGCACAGGTCCTGGTGACCGAAATCGAGAGCTACGAGGCGTTCGATGCTTGTCGTGAGCTCCGGGTCGCGTTCTTCGCTGGCCCCTTCCTCGCGGTGCCTCGCCCGGTCCGCGGGCCGCGGACACCGTCGAGCCGTGCGCTCCTCCTCTTGCTCGCGCGACTCCAGGACCCGGAGGTCGAATTCTCCGAACTGGAGGCACTCATTTCGCTCGACGTCGGTCTCACCTACCGTCTCTTGCGTCTCGTGAATTCGGTCTGGTACGGACGGCGCCGCATCGAGTCGGTCCGCCAGGCGCTGCTCCTGCTCGGGACGCGGCTGGTCTCGGCCTGGGTCACGCTCCTTCTCATGGCTGACGTGCCGGACAAGCCGCACGAGCTGCTGGTCACCGCCGCCGTCCGGGCGCGGATGGCCGAGCTGCTCGCTGCTGCGCGCGGTCGAGTTGCCCGCGAGTCGGCTTTTCTGGTCGGTCTCCTCTCGGTTCTCGATGCACTGCTCGACCAGCCGATGGAGGAGATCCTCGCCGCCTTGCCATTGGCCGAGGAACTCGAGCGAGCCCTGGTGAGTCGCGAGGGCGAGCTCGGCGTGATTCTCGACACCGTGCTCGCCTACGAGCGCGGTGACTGGCTCGCCGCCGCTCGCCTCGGTTTGCGCCCAGCGCTCCTCACCTCGTCGTACCTCGATGCGCTCGCGCTCGCTCGGGAAATCGATCTCGCGCTGGCAGCGTGAGGCCTCGATGCACGAGATCGCGATCGCTCGTCAGCCGATCTTCGATCGCCATCTGGAAACGGTCGCCTACGAGTTGCGGTATGGCCAGCTCGGTCAAGCAAGGGTCGACGCCGAGGAAGAGGCCGGACGCTTCCTCGCGACGCTCCTCGATACCGGTCTCGAGACGCTCGCCGGTTCGCGCCTCGCCGTCGTCACACTTCCCGCTTCCTTCGTGGTCGAGAAGCTGCCACAACTCGTCTCGACGTTGCCGACCGAGCAACTCGTCCTCGTGCTCGATCCAGCCGTCGCGCAGCATCCGGCCGGGTGCGAGGCAGTCAATCGACTCGTCGCCCGCGGTTGCCAGTTGCTCCTCGACCTCGATGAGGTACAGCCCGTCCCCGCGTGCGTCGCCGATGTCGACATCGTCCGCCTCCGCCTTCCCCGGCTGGGCCACGCCCCACGACGCAGCGGCGTGCTCGATCGCTGGCTGGCCGAGCGGATGGCTGACCTCGCGTCGTATCGCTCCGGAGGAGTGCGCGTGCTGGTCTCGGATATCCGCGATTTTCCCGCCTTCGCTCGATCCCGCGATATCGGCGCCGATCTCTTCCAGGGAGACTTCCTCTTCCGTCCCCTGCTCGTGCGAGGCAGGCGACAACCGGTGTCCACTGCCGCGCTCACTGTGCTGGCTCGCTTGCACGATCCGACAGTCGACTTCGACGAGGTCGAGCGGCTCATTGCCCAGGATGTCTCGCTCGCCTATAAGTTACTCAAGCTCGTCAACTCTGTCTGGTTCGCCCGGCGGACGCGGGTCGAGTCGCTCCGTCAGGCGTTGCTCGTCCTCGGCCTGCGGAACGTCGCGACGTGGGTGACGGTCCTCGTCCTCGCTGGTATCGAACGGAAGCCAGTCGAGCTGGTCCGCACGGGACTCGTGCGCGCCCGCATGTGCGAGTTGCTCGCTGGTGCGCTCGGTGTGTGGCCGCGCGAGTCCGCCTTTCTCGTCGGACTGCTCTCGGTCCTCGACGCTGCGCTCGACGTGCCACTGGCTGACGCGCTCGCGGCGCTCCCCCTGGCGCATGAGGTCGAAGCGGCACTGCTCGAACGCTCGGGCGAGCTGGGGCGTGTGCTGGATGTGGTCCTCGCCTACGAGGCAGGTGAGTGGGTGTCGATACCCAACCTCTCGCTGCCCCCGGCGCTGCTCATCGATGCCTACATCGACGCGCTCGCGTTCGCAGCGGATGCGCTCCAGGCGCTCGACCTCGCCCGCTAACGGGGAGCCGGGAGCGCTTCCGGCCGGGCGAGGAAGACCGCGATCGCCCGGCCGAGCGCTCGCGGGCGTTCCTCCGGGAGAAAATGGCCCGCGGTGGTGAAGGCGAGGAAGCGCGCGCCGTTGACTCCTCGTGCCAAGTGCTCAGCCTCGTCGATCCGAAACTGGGGGTCCTGTGCACCCCAGGCGATCAGGACAGGAATCTTGCCGGTACCGCACCGCGTGAGGACCACTGTTCGCCAGCGTTCCAGCTCCACGCTATCGAAGAGCGGCCGGCGCACCAGTTGCACCAGCATTCGCCGGAAGGATCGTTCGAACGGCTCCCAGTACCCACGGAGCGTCGCGGCATCGAGCACCGACGGGTCGGCGAGGAACGGACGCATCGCGAGACGGAGCATCCAGGGGCGGGCGAACTGAATGGCGAGATCCCCGAGGAGCGGTATCCGCAGGACGGAGAGCAGCGTCCAGCCTTCACCGCGCCAGCGTTCGAAACGGAAGCTCGTGTTCGTCAGGACGAGGTGGGTCACGCGCTCCGGCCAGTGTTCGAGGAATGCTGCGGCGACCAGACTCCCGAGATCATGGCCGACCAGTGCTGTTCGTTCGATCTCGAGCCGATCGAGCAAGCGAGCGAGTTCGGTCGCCAGCTCGCGAACGGGAGGGATACCAGCTGCCGGCTTGTCCGAAAATCCGAAACCGAGCAAGTCAGGCGCGATGGCACGCGCGTCGCGGGCGAGGACAGAGAGCACCTTCCGCCAGAGGAAACTCGAGGTCGGAATGCCATGCAGGAGGACGACCGGGTCACCCCTCCCCATATCGCGGACGAACCAGCGCCGCGCCGCGACGTAGACGAATGCACCCTGGGCGGTTTCGATACGTGTCATCGCGGACCTCCTTCGTCCCTCGTCGCCATTATCATGGCGGAAGCCTGCGCGGGAAGGTCTCGCCAGTCGGCTACCGCACCTGCCTGGCCCGAATGCGAGCACCGATGCCAGTACGGTACCCTCTATGATCGTCGAGGACTGCGACGCGACGGAGAGCGGAGGCTACTATGATCGATCCGGAACGGTTCCGTGACGTGATGGCGCGGCATGCCGCCGGGGTCACGGTCGTGACCACAGCCGGACCGTCCGGCTACCACGGCGTGACGGTGACCGCCTTCTGCCCGGTCTCGCTGGAGCCCCCGCTCGTGCTCGTCTGTCTCGCTCGGGAACAGCAGAGCCATCGACTCCTCGAGCAGGCAGCTGGCTGGGTGGTCAACCTGCTGGCACGCGACCAGGAATTTCTCGCCGAGCAGTTCGCTGGTCGCGCACCGCTCGCCGATCCGCGCTTCTCCCGGGTGCCGCACCGTCCCGGCATACTCGGTATCCCTCGCATCGAAGGCTGCCTGGCCTGGATCGAATGTCGTCCCTGGGCGCGCTACGATGGTGGCGATCACTCGATCTTCGTCGGTGAAGTGGTCGCCCTCGAGCTCGGCCCGGCCGATGACCCCCTGATCTACTACGAGCGCCAGTACCACGAACTCGCCTGGTAAACCCCTTCGGCCAGTGAGCGAGTGCTGTCGACCCCGGATTCCTGGTCTCGACGGATGATCCGTCACTGCGCCGGGGATACACTTTTTGCGGCGGATCGAAGGTCGTACCAGGAGGGCGGCCGAACGATGGACACCCAGAACTCGACCAGCGGGTCGAATGCTCCGGCCGAACGGCGCGAGCGACCGCTCTGGCTCCTGCTCGGGCTCAACCTGGCGCTCCTCGCCGTGCTCGTGAGCACCGTCTGGCTGGCCGCCTGGTACGTGCGACGCGACCAGGGCGAGCCGGCGGCTCCGTCTTCCGGAGATTTCCTGGCTGCTCAGGCGCTTACAGTCGGTACGCCTGCACCGGACTTCACCTTGCCCCGCCTCGACGGTGGGCAGATCCGCCTCAGTGACCTGCGCGGTCGCCCGGTCCTCGTCAATTTCTGGGCTTCCTGGTGTGCGCCCTGCCGCTCGGAAATGCCGGCCCTCGACCGGATCGCGCGCGAGTACCAGCAGCGTGGTCTCGTCGTGGTGGGCATCAACCAGCTGGAGGATCCGCAAACGGTCGAGCAGTTCGTCCAGGAATTCGGCCTTTCCTTCACCATTGCACTCGACCGAGACGGAGTGGCTAGCCGCGACTGGCGCGTCTACGGTATTCCGCAGACCTATCTGGTCGGCCCCGATGGGGTGATCCGCAAGGCCTGGGTCGGTCCACTGACCTACGACTCGGTCGTTCGCGCACTTCATGACCTCGGCCTCGCCTTGTCTGCGAGCTGAAGCAGCGGGACCCGCCGCAACCGCGCGCGAGTGTGAGCTCTGCCTCTTCTGGTGCTCGCTGCTACGTTCGATCCGTTTACCGTCTGTCGCCGTCTCAATCGCGGGCCGATCGCCATCGAACAGGGCTCGGCTGGGTAGGAGACGAACGCAGCGAGCGGGGAAGCCGGAAGAGCAGCCGTTTCGCCCGCTCAGGCTCGGCGGGATACCCTACCGATCGCTGAATCGCTTCAGCCGGAAGAGTGACGGCGGAGTACGGTGCGGATCGGTCGCCAGGTCGGCGAGGAGTTCTCCGATCGCTGGAGCGAACTTGAACCCGTGTCCGGAGCACGCGCTACACACGATCACGTTCGGGTTAGCTGGATGCCGGTCGATCACGAAGTGATGGTCCGGTGTCATCGTATAGAGGCAAGTCAGGTACCAGAGAACCGGCCCACCGGCGTCCGGCCAGTAGCGACGCAATGTCTCGCGGAGGATCGCGATCTCTCCTTCAGTCACCGTTCGTCGTGCGGTCTCTGGGGTGCACGGTTCTCCGCTGTCGTGTCGCCCGAACTTGACTCCCTGCCCGGGGAGTTCCGGAAACGCACTGTAGAGCCCTGACTCGTCTTCCCACAACGCGAACGGGAAACGACGGGCATCGTACCGGTCAGGGACGATCGGTGCGAAGTGCACGTGAAGAATCCGCCAGACGGTGAGCGATGGCGCGAGTTCCGGGACGAGCTGCCCCATCCATGCCCCAGCTGCGATGATCGCCCGCCCGGCGCGGAAGGTTCCGCTGGGTGTCTCGACCTGTACCTCGTCCCTGTCGAATGACCACGTTTCCACCGGGGTGGAGTGCCGGAGTTCAGCACCAGCTCCTCTCGCCAGATCCTGCAGCGCGGCGACCGCCGCCTCCGGATCGATCAGCCCGGCTTGCTCCTCGTACACTGCGACCTGATCCGGAGCGAGGCGCAATCCTGGAAAGCGGCGCATCGCCTCACCGGCATCGAGGAGTTCGTGCGCCAGCCCGTGTTGCCGTGCGCTGGCCAGTGTCCCGCGCACGAGTTCTGTCTCCGGTCGTCCGATGTACAGTCCGCCGGTCAGGCGAAGAAGCGGCCGTCCGCTCAGCGCTTCCAGCTCGCGCCAGAGCGTCCAGGCGCGCCGAATGAGCGGCACGTATTCCGGTGACTCGTAATACGCTGTGCGGATGATCCTCGTTTTTCCGTGCGATGACCCTCGATCGTGCCCAGGTGCGAACCGGTCGAGACCGAGCACCCGATAGCCACGCTGCGCGAGTGCAAAAGCCGCTGCACTCCCCATCGCGCCCAGTCCGACCACGATGACGTCCGCTGCCGGCATCGGCCCCCTCCATCCATCGAAGTGGTCGGCTCCATGGTAGCCGGTCGGCCGGAGCGACGAAAGCCCGCGCCGGCCCCGTGCACGCTGCTGCGCTTTGTGCCCTTTCGATCGGCTGCGAGCGGGTCGATGGTTGCGTCGAAGTTCGACGCGGCACGGTCGAGAGGGTCCTGCTGTCGTGCAAGCGCCGTTTCCGTCGGTTGGGTTCGCGCTGCGTCGAGAACGCCGAGATGGTGCGTCGAGCAGCGGAAGTCACACCACCAGACTCGCCGGTGCGACGTATTCGCCGCGGCGGCTGAGGATCCCGATCCCCAGTTCTCGTGCCCGCTCGAGAGCAGGTCGATAGACCCGCTGACCGTACACGTAGGCGAGGAACGGGGGCTCGATACCGGCCGCTGCCAAGCGCTCGCGGAACGACTGGGAGTGCAGCTTGCGGAGCCAGCTGCGGATATCGCGCGGATGGAGCTGCACCTTGACCTCGACCACGACCCAGTATCGCTGCCCATCCGGTGCGACGACCGGTGCCACGATGTCGAGCTCCCCGTTCACGGCGATACTCGCCGGAAGCTCTTCGGCCGTGAAGCCCTTCTGCTCCAGGACGGTGAGGAGCGCGTCCACGGCATCCGCCTCGACCATCGCTCCGACAGTGGTCGTGAGGGATGCTACCGTGCTGCGAAGCTGGCGGAGATCGTCGTCGTGCTTCTGGGCGAGCTCCCGGAGAGAGCGGAGATCGTCGTCGTGCTTCTGGGCCAACTCGCGGAGCGCCCGAAGCTCCTCCTCATGGCGCTCGGTAATAGTCACCAACCGCGCAAGCCGTTCATCGATGTCGGAGAGGCGCTGGTCGTGGCGTTCGGTGATGGCGACCAAGCGGTCGAGACGGGCGTCGATATCGGAGAGGCGCTGCTCGTGGCGTTCAGCGATCGCGCGCAGCGCGCGCAGTTCCTCCTCGTGGTGCTGGCTCGAGGAAACCAGGGCGCGGACGGCGTCGCGCAGCTCGGCCAGTTCCTCTTCGACCCGATCGAGTCGAGCGGTCTGACGGTACAGCTCCGCCGGCATAGCCAGCAGTTCCTGCGTCAGGACGTGCCGGCGCAGTTCTTCCCGGAGTTCCGGATGCTTTTCGACAGCAGAGAGAAACGCTCGCAGCTCTTCGATCGTCATCGTCGTGTCGCTCTCCCGCCAGGCGGAGCACGTACTCGACCCAGTATACCAGAAATCGCTCGAGCGGCTCTTCGGTCAGTGACGAATCGCCCAGTATTCTTCCGGCAGCCGGACTCGTCCGGCGGGCGGCCGGTGCATCGTACTCAGGGAACGGTCGGTTTCGGACTGCCCCTGGTTCGGTGTCTCATCGACTGTTCCAGTGAGCTGCCGTGCCAACCGCTTCACTGATCGGTGAACCATTCACCACGGCAATCACCAGCGCTTGACTGTCCACTCGAGCCCACGCTCGATGGCGAGCGTCACGGTGTAGACATCCGGTCGCGAGCGGACGAGTTCCTGATACTCCCGGCAGTCGTGCGAGACGACGTTGTCCGCGACGATGAGCCCGCCCGGAACGACCCGGTCGATACCGGCCAGGAACAGTCGCCCGTAATCGTCCTTCTCGGCGTCGAGGAAGAGGAAACCGATCCCATCGAACCGTTGGACGAGCTCAGCGGCATCCCCCTCCAGGACGGTCGCCACCTCGGCGAGACCAGCTTCGGCCAGATGCCCGTTCGCCAGTCTGACGCGCTCCGGGCGGATCTCGCTGCCGATAACGCGTCCGCCGTAGGTACGCGCTGCCAGAGCCAGCCAGATGGTCGAGTAGCCGACTGCCGACCCTGCCTCGAAGATGAGTTGCGGGCGCACGGCGAGGAGGACACCGTAGAGGAACGCCCCAGTCGGCGGGGTGAGGGCACGGATCCGCTGGTCTTGGGGGAGCCCTGCTGCTCGTTCGGCCGCATCTTGTGCGGCCAGCCGATCGAGCACCTGACGTGCGCGCGCGTCGGCGACCTGGTGTTCCGGATAACCGGTCATCGGGTTCCTCCGTTCTGCCCCACGTTCCTCGCTGTCCTGGCGCGAGCGAGTGTAGCACTGGGTGCGACGCAGCATACTTGCGACGCGAGCCAGCGTTGTGGCTGCACTACTGACTTTCCGCTTTTGCGGTCGCATCGCGGTTGCCTGTGTCACCCACTGCGTGGTAGGCTTCCGAGCCGTGTGTCGGAGGCGGACGATGCAGCTCGTCCTCGGGCTCGGAATCTTCGTCACGACGCTCGCTGCCATTCTCGCTCGGCCAGCACGCCTCTCGGAGGCACAGGCTGCTTTAGCCGGTGCTCTCGCGATGCTGCTCACCGGCATCGTCCCGCTCGATGCTGCGTTCCGTGCCCTGCTCCACGAGTGGAACGTTTACCTGTTCTTTCTCGGTCTGATGACGACGACGGTGTTGGCCGAGCAGGCTGGGGTCTTCGCCTTGCTCGCTCGCCTCGCTGCGGTCTGGGCAGGCGGGTCGAGCGTCCGGCTGTACGTCGCCCTCTTCGCGGTCGGTACGGTCGTTACCGCGGTGCTGTCGAACGATGCGACAGCCTTGCTCCTCACCCCGGTGGTCGCCACGCTCGTTCTCTCGCTCGGGCTCTCGCCGATGCCGTTTCTCTTCGCGACGACCTTCATCGCCGATACCGCCTCGTTCTCGCTACCGGTCAGTAATCCGGTCAACGTGCTCGTGCTGGGTGAGCGGATCGATCTCCCTACCTTCTTCCGCTTCCTCCTCGTTCCAGCGCTCGGGGGGATTCTGGTGAATCTCGTCGTCTTCTTGTGGTGGTTCCGCCGGGCACTACGCCAGCGCTACGACCCAGCTCGTGTTGCTGCACTGGAGAAGCACGTGTCCCCACTGGCCCGACCGATGCTGGTCGGCCTCGTCCTGCTCGCTCTGGCCGAGGTGGGAGCAGCCTGGTGGCAGCTCCCGCTCGGCCCGGTCGCCTGTTGCGGGGCGCTCGGGTTGGCCCTCGTGGCCTGGCGTGCTGGCCAGCTCGATCCGCGACGCCTCGCTCGCGGTATCTCCTGGTCACTTTTCGGATTTCTCACCGGCATGATCGTCGTCGTGCGCGGGCTCGAGGAACTCGGTCTCACCAGGCGCTTCGGGGCCTGGCTGCTCGCGCTCGGTGAGGGATCGTTCTTCCGCGCCGTGCTGGTCGTGACCTTCGGGACAGCGATCGGGGCCAACCTCGTCAACAACGTACCGATGGCGCTCATCATGCGCACGGCGCTCGCTCAGAGCGCGCCGTCGACATTCCCGCTCGAACCGCTTCGCTATGCCGTCCTGCTCGGTGCTGACCTCGGGCCCAATGTCACGACGGTCGGATCGCTCGCGACGGTCCTCTGGGTGTTCTTGCTGCGGCGCTACGGCATCACGGTCTCGCTCCGGCAATACATCGTCCTCGGTCTTCTGGTCGTACCGGCCGTGCTGACGCTCGGCTCGCTGTGGATCTGGCTCCTGCACTGATCCGGTCACCGGCGCCAGAGGAGGCAGGGGACCAGTTGTTCGGCCGATTCGAACCCGGCATGGGCGCCGAGGAACGGCCGGGGCTGTGCACCGGGCGGATCCCAGGGGAAGCTGGCACGTCCGACGGCAACGAGCACGAACTCGCCGACCCGGTGCCAGGCTTCCGGATGATGAGGCGGTGGGCCGAACAGCTCCTCCTGGAACAGTCGCGTCCGCTCGAAGAGGACACCATCCGAACCAGCGAGCGCCCGGACCCGTTCCGCGACCGCGCTGGCCTGCTCGGGAAGTGGGTGGAAATAGACAGCCCGCCGCTCGCCGGCCGGGGGCAGCGCAAGTCCGGCCAGCAAGGCCGGATCGTCCAGCCGGTACTGCCGCTCCGGATCGAGCGGGACCATGCCGTGGTCGGCCGTAATCACCACGAGTACGTCCCGCCGGGGCAGGCGGGCGAGCAGTTCCTCGACCAGCAAGCGGTCGAGCTGTCGGAACTCGACCTGCCAAGCCGGTGAATCGGGGCCAGCGAAGTGCCCGAGCGTGTCGAGCGTGTCCCAGTAGGCGGTGACGAGTTGTTTCCCGGGCTGGGCCAGTGCTGCGTGCACCTGCGCGACGAACTCGCCAGCGGTCCGGTAGCCGCGGAACGTCGCGCCGGCAGTCTGCATCTTGGTGAGCGGTGTGTCGCGGAATGCCTCCGGGCTGACGACCGTTGTCTGGATGCCGGCTTCTGTCGCCCGTTCGGCGACCGTCCGGACCGGCAAGAAGGAACGAGGGTCGAGCCCCGTAGTCGCGTAGCTCGGAAAGCGACCGAGCGGTGACCAGAACAAGAGGTTCGTGAGCATCCCGAACTCACGGAGGAAGGCCGTGAAGCCGAGTAACCCGTGCCGTGCTGGCGGCTCACCAGTGGCCAGCGCAGTGAGTGCAGCGACCGTCGTCGAGGGGAAAACCGAGGTGAGTGGGAACGACACGCCATCACCCACCAAGTGCTGGAGTCCGGGTGCGTCGCCTTCCGCGAGCGCGCGTTCCAGCTGTTCGTAACCGAGGCCGTCGATCACCACCAGCAGCACGGCGTCGAGAGCGTTGGCCAGCCCGGCGGGCCAGAGGATGTCGGCCACGGGCTGACCAGCAGGTTCGGCGCCCAACGCCGCGAGAATCGACCAGGGAAGATTGACGATTCCGTAGCCGTCGTAGCTCGGGCGTATCCAGTGCGGGCGGTCGCTGGAAAAGCGCGTTCGTTCGCGGATCAGTTCACTGGGGGTGAGTCGTCGTTCCACCGCCAGCTTCCCTTCGCTGACTGGTTTCGACAGAGTCAGTATAGCGAAGCATCACTTGACGACAGCCTCTCGTGCAGCCACAATGCTGCAGAAGTGAAGCGCACGCGACAGGGCTGATGGAAAGAGCCGAGTACGATGCGGCCCGCCTCGAAACCCTCTTCGTGCCGGTCCAGTCCGGTCGCCCCACCGTTCTCGGTCTTCCCTGCCTCGGCGCTGTACCGACGACACCGCACATCGCCTTTCTCGGCATTCCGTACGGTGTCCCCTACCGTGGGCTTGGTCCAGAGTTACCGTCGGCGAAGGCACCAGCCGCCATCCGGGAGGCTTCTCTCTCCTTCCAGCCTTACTACCGCAACTACGACTTCGACTTCGACGGCGATCTCTTCGCCGGGCGTGACCTGGTGCTCGTCGATGCCGGTGACGTCGCGCTCGTGCCCGGTGACCCGGTCGGGAATCTCGAGCGCACGCGTGCGGCTGTTCGTGTCCTCCTCGACCGCGGAGCCGTGCCGCTCGTGCTCGGTGGCGACCATGCGGTGACTGTTCCGGTCTTGCGGGCCTACGACCGCTTCGGCGGGTTGTGTGTGGTGCAGATCGACGCGCATCTCGATTGGCGGGACGAGATCGGAGGAATCCGCGAGGGATTCTCCAGCCCGATGCGCCGGGCGAGCGAGTTGCCATGGGTCGGGGCGATGCTGCAAGTCGGCCTGCGGGGAGCCGGTAGTGGCCGGGATGCGGAGTTCCGAGCGGCACAGGAGTGGGGCAGTGTCTTCGTCTCAGCTCGTACGGTGCACGAGCGTGGTGTAACCTGGGTCCTCGAGCAGTTGCCCGAGGCAGCCGGTTACTACGTTACTATCGATGCCGATGGCATCGAGCCGAGTCTCATGCCGGGAGTCAATGCGCCAGCACCCGGGGGATTGACGTACTGGCAGGTATTCGATCTCCTGCGTGGCATCGCGCACCGGGGGCCGATCGTCGGATTGGACCTCGTCGAGATCGCACCGGAGCGAGATCCGAGCGGGGTGACGCTCGCCCACGCGGTGCGGATCCTCCTCGTCGCAGTCGGTGCGATGGCCCACGCGGGGCAGTTCGGCTAGCGGAAGGGAGCGAAAGCGTGGGGAGATGGTCGCCCCGGCTGGATACTTCACCTGAGCGAGCGCTGTCCGGCACCTGGCTGGTTCTCGTCGGTGGTTTCATCGCACTCGGGTTCGTCTGGGCCTCGCTGGCCTATCGCTTCCAGGTCGCTGCCGCTCCGCGCGCGATGCTGGCCGCACTGTTCGTGGCGGGCGTGCACGTCCTGGCCGGGCTGGCGAATGTCCGCCGGGGGTCACTCGCTTTCCTGGCCAGCCTCGCAGCGGTCGCGCTCGGGGTCATCGTAGCGATCCTCGTGCGGGTGTACTTCCTGGTCGGTGTGGACGTTGTCGCCGGGATCCTGCTCGTTCTGGGAAGAGCGGCGCTGCTCTCCGGCCCTGAAAGGAGGTGAGAGGGATGGGAAGGGGGTATACTCGAGCGCGTGACTGATGGAACCGGCGCTCAGCCCTCCGTGTGTGAGAACCGGGAGGACGAGCAGGCGACGGTGCACTGCTGGACGTACGGCACGGTGCGAGTGCAGTTTGCGGTCGAGGAAGACCGGGAGAGGAGTGCGGTCACGATGGTACGACCGATCGATGAACTCGATCGCCAGATCATTCACCTCCTTCAAGAAGACAGCCGGATGCCGAGCGCGGAGATCGCGCGGCGGCTCGGTGTGGCTGAGCGGACGGTGCGCGCGCGGATCAACCGGCTGGTCCAGGACGGAGTGATCAAGCTCGTGGCGATCGTCAACCCCTCGGCGCTCGGCCACGATGTCACGGCTGATATCTTCCTCGAGGTCGAGCCGGGACGACTCGAGGAAGTGGCCCACAAGCTCGTCGAGATGGAGGAGGTCGCCTACGTCGGCCTCACGACGGGTGACCGGGATATCAGTATCCAGGTCTTCGTCCCCTCGGTGGATGCGCTCTACCGGTTCATCACCGAAAAACTGCAGCGCATCCCGGGCGTAGTCGGCACAACGACCTACGTCGTTCCGCGGGTGCTGAAGTGGCTCCACAACTGGTCGCTCCCCTCGGAGAGCGGGGCGGTAGTCGGCCGTCGCGTGGTGCGACGTCGGCGTCGCCGGACGTTGCGCAATCAGGCGGAAGCCCAGGTAACGTCGGTCAGTGGAACGGGAGCGGGCGGTGCCGAGGCGTAGCGTGGCGCATGACGAGTGGCTCCGGCGCGGCCGATCCGTGCTCGGTAGCTCGCTCACCAGTTTCGTCTTGCCCGATTCGCACGCGATCCTTCTCTCCCACGGGCTCGGCAGTCGGGTCGTCGATGTGGATGGGCGTGAGTACATCGATTACGTTCTCGGTTCCGGCCCGCTCATCCTCGGGCATGCTCATCCGGCAATCGTAGAAGCGGTCTCGCGGCAGGCAGCGCTCGGTTCGACCTTCTACACACTGACCCCGGCGGCGATCGAGCTGGCTGAAGAGATCGTCCGAGCAGTGCCCTGTGCCGAGGTCGTGAAGTTCGTTTCGTCGGGATCGGAAGCGACCTTTCACGCCTTGCGCATCGCGCGTACCTACACCGGTCGCACGAAGGTGCTGAAGTTCGAGGGCGGCTTCCACGGGACGCACGACTACGCGCTCATGAGCACCTTCCCGCCAGAGCCCTCCGACTATCCGGTACCACGCCCCGATTCGGCCGGCATTCCCGCTCAAGTCGCCGAGACAGTCCTGGTCTCGCGCTGGAACGATCTCGAGCTGACCCGCACGTTGATCGAGCAGCACGCCGACGAGCTCGCGGCGGTCATCTGCGAGCCGCTCCAGCGCGCGTTACCGCCAGCTCTCGGTTTCCTGAGCGGCTTGCGGGAACTCACCCAGCAACACGGCATCCTCCTCATCTTCGACGAAGTCGTGACGGGCTTTCGTCTCGCGTACGGTGGGGCACAGGAGCGATACGGCGTCGTCCCTGACCTGGCCACCTTCGGCAAGGCGCTCAGCGGCGGCTACCCGTTGGCAGCGGTCGCCGGTCGGCGAGAGATCATGAGTGTGACCGATTTCGGCCGCCGTGCGCGTGGCGAGCCGCTCGCCTACCTGAGCGGGACGCTCAACGGGAACCCGCTCGCGGCGGCCGCTGGCCTCGCGACCCTCGCCGTCCTGCGCCAGCCTGGCGTCTACGAGCAGCTCTATCGGATCACCGAGCGGCTGAAGGCGGGCTTGCGCGAGCTGGCTGCTGCGCGGGGTATCCCGCTGCAGGTCATCGGCGACGGGCCGCTGTTCCAGGTCGTCTTCGCCGAGGAGGAGCCGCGCGACTACAGTGAGTTGCTCCGTGCCGACCGCGACCGGGCAGTCCGCTTCGGCCTGGCCTGTCTCGAACGGGGGTTGTTCGTGAATCCGGGCGAAAAGTGCTACGTCTCGCTCGCGCACAGTGACGAGGATGTCGAGCGGACGCTCGAGGTCTTCGCAGCAGCACTCGATGCGATCCTCGCCGAGCCGTCACTTCTCAGGTGAGGCCCGCCAGGACTGCAGCCAGTGCTTGTTCTCGTCTACTTGCCTGGTATCGCCGGTGCTGTTCACCGGTTTATGGTTTCGTTATCTCTTCTGTCAAAGAGGCGTGTTGTCCAGCGATGGGTACGCTATACTCCTCCGCCGAGGCACGGTTCGTGGTACAGGGGAGGGGCTCGACGATGCGTGCAGCGCGCTACTTCGGCCCACGCGATTTCCGGTTGGTCGAGGTGGAGCGCCCGGTTCCGGCGCGCGGCGAGGTGCTGCTCCGCGTGCGAGCGGCCGGGCTCTGCCATTCTGACCTGCACATCATCTTCGACGAGCTCGGTGGTTTCCCGATCCCGGCACCCCTCACGCTCGGCCACGAGATCTGCGGCGAAGCGGTCGAGCTGGGCGAGGACGTGACCGGGATCGAGATCGGGCGGCGGTATGCGGTCTTCGGGCCGGTCGGTTGCGGCAACTGCGCCTACTGCCGCGCTGGCCGCGACAACCTGTGTACCGGGAGCCGCTGGATGGGCATCGCCCGCGACGGTGGGTATGCTGACTACGTCGCGGTGCCCGCCCAAGCGCTCGTCCCGGTTCCTGACGCTGTGCCCGATGCCGTGGCTGCGGTGGCGACCGATGCGGTGTTGACCTCCTACCATGCGCTCCTGACCGTCGGTCGCTTGCAACCCGGTGAGGGGGTCGCCATTCTCGGCGTCGGTGGACTCGGCCTCAACGCGGTGCAGATCGCGAGCGCGCTGGGCGCTGTCGTGCTCGCGGTCGATATCGACGAGCGCAAGCTCGAACTCGCCCGGCGACACGGCGCAGCCGTCGCGCTGGACAGCCGCCAGCTCGATCCGCAGCAGCCGCCCCTCGATCGGCCGATCACGCTCGTCGCTGACTTCGTCGGCAACGACCAGACGAAGCTCCTGGCCCAGCAGCTGGTGGCGCGCGGTGGTCGGGTGGTACTCGTCGGCCTGGCCAGCGTCGGTGGACCGTTGCTCGCGCTACGCGATATCTCTGAGGAGATCGCCGTGCTCGGTTCTTTCTGGGGTACGCGGGCGGAGCTGGCGACGGTGCTCGACGTGATCGCGCGCGGCCTGGTTCGCCCGCGGGTCGAGACGCACCCGCTCGAGGAGATCCTGACCTGGGTCGAACGGTTGCGGGCGGGTGAGGTCGAAAGCCGCGTGGCCCTGGTGCCGTAAGGAGCGTCTTCCGGCTGGCCCGAAGGGGGACGTCCGACCACCTTCGATCGTGCAGTGCCAGAGTGACCTGCTGGTGCGCTCGACCGCCGTCGAGCTGCGGGCTGACGCTGCGTCGCGCTCGCGTCGCTGCGTGTATCGGCAAGGGTCGATCGTTCGGTTCCTGCTCTGCCTACTCGGGCACCGCTACGCTGGTGCTTGCGATCGGTGAACGCTTCTGCCTGAACAGCAGCGCACAGCTGCTCTCGTGCTCTTTCGCTCTGCCGCATTTCCGGAAGGGCTCGCCGGTTCGGCTCGCCGCGCTGTGCATGGCGGTTCCGGCTACCCTGAGTGACGTGTTGACGACTCTCTCTGGTAGGCTATCGGTAGGGGTATCGCTCGACCAGTTCGTGAGTCCAGGAAAGGGGCACGGCATGCGGCGAGCACCGGGGTGCCGCGTGGGTGACCGATCGTCTGCCGCCCGACGGACGTTCCTCGCACGTTTGCTCGTCCTCGGGATCGGTCTCTTCCCGCCGCTCTCGGTCAGCGCTGGCTCGTGGGTCGTCGCCTCGGCCTACCGTGTGGACGAGGTGACGGGGTCGTTCTGCCCGTTCGCCGAATACGGTGCCTTCTTCCCCGGCCAGTATGGGCATGACCAGCACGACGTCGGGCCAGGAGGCGATGCAGCGACGTGCGGGAGTAACCATGGGTGTATCTCGCAGTGGAACTGGACGAACGCCGGCGGCGCGTAGCGCAACGTCCTGCTCCTGCCGAAGTCCTGGCTCTCCACCGTCCCGTGCCTCGCTCAGCGTTCCGGGGCGTGGACGCCGGCGAACGGTCGGGCCGCGATGTGGATCGGCTGAGCGGGGAGGAGCTGTGCCATGGGCGGGTCTACCAACGGACAGAGCCGGGGTGGGAGACTGGATCGTGTCGTGGCGGTCGCCGGTCTGCTGGTGCTGGCACTGGCGTTCGGCTGGTACTGGACAGCGGCGCGGGGTGGGACCAGCCGACCGCTCTCGGACCTGCTCGGCCCGCCGGTGTCCCCGGCTGGTTGGAGCATCGAAGCTGCTCCGGTCGAGCCGGTCGCTGCGTTCCCGCTCTCCGGCGTGGCTCCTGCCACTGCAAGCGCCTACCGCGAGGGAGCGCGGGTCGTCTGGCAGCTGGCCGGACAACGACAGCCCGAGGTCGAATGGCTGCACGTCGCGGTGACGCTCCACCGGTTCGCCGACGCCCAGCGTGCAGCGGCGGCTGCTGACGCGCTCGCCACCCAGAACGCTGCGGAACTCGCGCGTGCCGGTCTGACCGAGGGGACGGTCGTCGAGGTCGACGGCTGGCCGCTCTCGGTCCGTCGGGCGGTGACCGGTAAGGAGCCAGACCAGCTCCGGGGATGGAGCCTGGTGACGTACGAGCTGGCGGCGGAGGCGCTGCCAGCTGCCCTCCGGGCTGTCGCGGTTCCGGTTCAGTCGCTGCGGTCGCACGAACTCACGCTCGTGCTCGTCTTCGGCGAGACGGTCGCCTCGGTTTCGGTACAGGCCAGCGACCGGGCAGTTCCCGTGCTCCGCGACCTGCTCGGGCAGGTGTGCGACCGCCTCGCGCTCGAGCGGACAGTGCTCGACCGCGTCCCCCTATCGGCAAACTGAGCGGCCGGTCGACCGCGTCGACTCGCTGGAGCCATCGGTGCCGTCCGTCGCGCTGGGAACCGCAGCGCCTGTGTGGAACGGGTGGCGCCTATAGGGCCGTGCGCCTGCGGGAGGGGGTTGACATCTCTCTCTGATACTCCGTTGGTTGGGGTAACCCACCTGTGTCGACCGAGAGAACGGGGGGTGTGCGATGGATCGGTCATGGCGTCGGCTTGCCGCTGTGCTGACAGCGCTCGTCCTCTTCACCGTGCTCCCGCTCGGCGCCGGTGCGAAGGGAGACGAGGTCTCGCTCGCCGAGGCAGTCGCGCTCCGGCAGCAGCTCGTGACGGCACCGGATTTCGTCGCTGCCTGGCGCGCGTTGACGCCGGCTCAGCAGCGGGCAGTGATGGAACTGTATCGGCACGTCAACATCGAGACGAGCGTGGTCGAGGGCCGAAGTGAACTGGCTGCTCCGGTAACAGCGTCGTGCCGGACTGTTGGATATACGGTGACCGCGCGTTCGACATTCGTGGGTGCACTCTTGTGGAGGTATACGCACTGGCTTCGATATTGTTATAGCGGTACGGTTATCACGTATTTTTCCAGCTGGCCCGAGGTCTATCTGGATGATCCGTTTTGGCAGTATGCCGGCGAGGACCGGTTCGACGAGTTCGGGAATCGGCGACTTCGCTGTCGCTGCCTCCGGATGCTGGACGCGGATGCAGTACGTTAGATCCCGCTCTCCCTCGCTCGGCTATGTGCTGTGGAGCTACGAACATTATCTTTACTGGTGCGGAGACGGATCGAGCATTACCCGCTGGCAGAGTTGGGTGCAAGTGCGTGTCAACGACCCACTCTATCGCTACCTCGGTGAAAGCGGCTACGGTGTAGCCGGTGGTGTAGGCCAACCGTTCGTTCGTGTGTATCGGTCCGGCAAGATCTGCTTCTTGCCACAGCTGAACTGCCCCTCTGTACGGTGTGGTATCCCTATGTGACGCATGATGCCTTCGGGAACGGTGACTGGTCGTACGAGGTGGGTACGTGATGAGCAGTCAGTCTCCCCAGCCGATACCCTGGGAGGTCGTCTGGATCCGGCGGCTGGTGCTGGTGTTGCTCGTCGTGCTGATCCTCTTCCTCCTGGTGGCGCTGGCTGCCTTCGTGAACGCAGCGTTCGCGCACCTCGAGTGCGGCGGTGGTGCGCCGGCGGCTGCAGGCGGGTGAGCCGTCGTCCGCGTGTGGGCGCAGCAGACTGCACCCAGCCGGGCTCGCGGTGCGAGCGCAGTGCGGGCGCCTCAGCCTTACCGGGCCGGACAGGTCGGGCGTGCCTGACCCCTACGGGGATGGTAGTGGTCTCTTCCCCGTGGGTGATCGATCCATAGGCAAGCATCCCTTACCAGCCGCACCCTGGTCGGGGCGACGTGTGCGTCGCCCGGCCGCGCCGGAAGGTACGGGTACGTGGTTCGTTCCCGGGCCTGACGGCCCGGCTGGGTCACGCACGCCTGACCCCTACAGGGGTGACGGTGGTCGATGCGGGCCGGTGGGCGACCGGCAGGCGACCGTCGGTGTTGCGTGCCGGTACGACACCCCTCACCCCGGGCTCGCTGGCGCTCGCCGCTCCCTCTCCCGCACCGTCCGGGAGAGGGGGCTGGGGGTGAGGGTGGCCGCAAGCCTACCGCGCCGATCCACGCCGGAAGGTACGGGTACGTGGTTCGTTCCCGGGTCTGACGGCCCGGCTGGGTCACGCACGCGTGACCCCTACTGGAACCGCGGTGGTCAGTTCGGGCCGGTGGGCAACGCGTAGGGAACCGTTCTTGATCGGCCATGGCCCATTCCCGTGTAGAGGTGAAGCGTGCCTGGCCTGTCCGCGCAGCAGACGCGGGAACGGGGGCGGTTTCCGGCCCTGGCGGGCCGGACGGGTCAGGCACGCCTGACCCCTACAGGGATGGCGGTGGTCTCTCGGCCGCAGGTGGGCGGTGCGCAGGTGATCGTCCCTCATTGGCCACGCTCTGTAGGGGCGAGGCGTGCCTCGCCCAGCCGCGCCGACAGGCGCGGGAAAGGGAGCTTGCCCGTTCTCTCGGTCCAGGTGGGTGAGGCACGCGTCAGCCTGCCGCGGATCAGCGGTGGTCGTGCAGTTCGAGTGACCAGCATGCACCCGACCTTCGGCATCGGGACGCGCTCGTCGGGCAGCATCAGGTGCCGCTCGCTGGGCTCAGCGTGTCTCCGCTCTGGTTCAGCTTCGAGACAAATTCGGGGCGGTGGAGGTGCCGGAGGGGATGGGAACCGTCCTGCGCTCCTGGACACCGGCGCTGACCTCTGGTAGCCTTCCTCTGCGGGTGTCCGTACAGCGGGAGCGGGTCGTGACGCCAGTCATCGCGTTCTTCAACCAGAAGGGTGGGACTGCCAAGACGACCAGCACGCTCAACGTCGGAGCTGCACTCGCCGAGCGGGGACACCGTGTCCTCGCCCTCGACCTCGACCCGCAAGCCAGCCTCACGATGGCGCTCGGGATCGACATCGCGCGCCTGGCAGTCTCGGTCTACGACTTGCTCGTCGAAGATCCCCTTCCCCTCAGCGAGGTCATTGTGTCGACGCGGATCGACGGGTTCGACCTCGTCCCCAGCCATCCGGATCTGGCTGCCGCCGAGCTGGAACTCTTGAACGCACTCGAGCGCGAGCGGCGGTTGGCGCACGCGCTCGCTGCGGCTGAACCCCTGCCCTACGACTACGTCCTCATCGACAGCCCACCGGCGCTCAATATCCTGAGCGTCAACATCCTGGTCGCTGCCACGGCCCTCGTCATTCCGATCGAGCCGCACCCGCTCTCGCTCATGGTGCTGCGGCGTCTGTTCGAGACGGTTAACCGGGTGCGCCGGCTCAACCCGCGCCTCACCGTCCTCGGCTTCTTGCCGACCAAGGTGCACCATTCCTCGCGCCTCGTTGCTGACATGCTGGCGACGCTGCGCGAGCGCTTTCCCGATCTCCCGCTCTTGCCGAGTATCCCGCTTTCCGTCAAGGGGGCCGAGGCAGTAGCCGAACATACCTCGATCCTGCAGTACCAGCCGCGCTCGCCGTTGGCGGCGGCCTACCGTCAAGCTGCAGCAGCCATCGCCGAGATGGTCGGGAGCACGAGCCGTGTCTGAGGTGCCCATCTCCCGTACAACCACCCGTCGCCGTCGCTTCACGGTCGAAGACCTCCTCGCCGACACCTCGCCGCAGGCACGCGGCACGCGCGAGCTGACCGAAGCGCGCGAGATCGCGCTCGATCGGATCGAGCCGGATCCGGAGCAGCCCCGGCGTACTTTCGACCCGGAGCGGCTCGAGGAGCTCGCAGCCTCGATCCGTCTGCAGGGTGTCCTCCAGCCGATCGCGGTGCGCTACGACGCGACGCGCGACCGGTACGTCATCATCCACGGCGAGCGTCGTTGGCGGGCTGCGCAGCTGGCTGGCCTCACCAGCATCCCGGCCATCGTCCGGGAGGTAAGCGACGAGCAGCGGCTCGTCCAGCAGCTGATGGAGAACATCCTCCGCGAGGATCTGAACGCGCTCGACCGTGCCGCCGCGCTCCGTCGGCTCAAGCAGCAGCTCGGTGACGTGCCCTGGGAGCAGGTCGCCGAAGCGGTCGGGATCAAGCGCAGCCGGCTGTTCCAGCTCCTCGCCACGGAGAAGCTGCCGGAACCGGTGCAGGAAGCGATCCGGGCCGGTCGACTCTCGGAAAAGCAGACGCGACCGCTCCAGGGACTCCCCGAGCCGCTGCAGATCGCGGTGGCCCAGCTGATCGAGCAGGACGGCCTCGCGCAAGCGGAGATCGAGCGACTCGCCCGCGCACTCCGTACCCGGCCAGAGCTCGCGGCACTCCCGCCGGAGGAACTTATCGGGCAGCTGCGCTCGCTCGTGCGTTCCAGCCCACGCCCATCGCCGCGAACTCCTGCGGTGACCCGGCGTGCCTCACCGGTCAGCGAGCTCGTCGCCGCGCTCGAGCGCCTGCGCCAGTTACTGGATACGACCGATCCGGCGGCCCTGGACGAGGCCGAACGGCAGGTCATCGTCGAAGCGTTCCAGCGGCTCCGCCCGGCGCTGCTGCGCTGGCGCGCCCTGGCGAGTCGTTCCGCGCCGGATCCTGACCAGCTCCTGCGCTGACTCCTCCCGCACCGCCGAGCAGCACGAGGCGGACTCGTCCACCCGTCGCTGCGTCGCATGCGCTCCGGTGCCTGGACGCTGGAGCGGCTGGATCGGACACTCCGCTCTTGAGCGATTTCCCGCTCGTCCGCTACACTCACCCGAGAGGTGCAATGGTGTTGGAGAACCTGTGTGCGCTCATCGAGCGCTTGCGGCAGCGGATGCAGGAGTACCGAGGACTCCTGGAGACGAGCGAGGCACAGACGCGGGTCTCGCTGATCGATCCCTTGCTGCAGACGCTCGGTTGGGCGACCGACGATCCAGCGGCCGTTCAGGTCGAAGTGCGTGCGGGGAGCGGGGTCGCCGACTACGTCCTCCGGGTCGATGGGCAGCCAGTCTTGGTGCTGGAGGCGAAGCGGCTGGGCCAGAAGCTGGAGATCGGTCACTCGGCAGCGCTGAGCTATGCCTGGGAACTCCAGCGCCAGGGAGCCGCCCCGCGCGCCGTCGGTGTGACGGATGGGTGCCGCTGGCTCCTCTACGATCCGAGGGACTTGAAACAGCCCCGGTACGCTATCGACCTGGCCGACAGCAAGCGCACCGTCCCAGCGATCGCCGTCGCGCTGGCCGAGGCGCTCTGGCGGCCGCTGTTCCTGCGCGAGACGCCGTCGCCCCCTCCGCCGCCGCCCGATAGCTGGCGATCGCTGGCTGGGCTACGGCCGAAACTCGGTGATCCCCCACCGCGGTGCCTTCGCTTTCCGGACGGCAGCGAGCGCGACCTGAAGACGTGGAAGTCACTGCTCGTCGAAGTCGCCGAATGGCTGGTTACACGGGGGAAGTTGACGAGTGCAGTGTGCCCGATACTCCTCGGCCCGACGCGGTATCTCGTGCATACTGAGCCGAGGCACCCGAGTGGAAAGAACTTCCTTTCCGGACATGCGTTGCCCAATCAACTTTGGGTGGAAACGAGCCTCAGCTCCGAGGATATCGTACGGTATACGCAGAAGCTTCTCCGGCAGCTTGGTGAAGACCCCAGCCTCTTCAGCCTCCGCCTCTAGATGAATCGTTCCTGGCAGCGACTGCGGCGTTCCCGCTCCCTCGCTGCACGGTGAATGGTGGAGCCGCTCTGTGCATGGCATTGAGCGGACTGTGCCACATGTGTGCGAGGTTTCGTGGAAGCGAAACCGGGAGTACTCAAGGGAGCGTCCCGCGCGCTCGAGGCTCTCGGCAGCCGAACGAGACCGGGGCCGCCGGTGACTGCCGACGGCTCCCGATCGAGGTATTCCGCTCGCGCTGGTGCGCTACCGCTGTGCGGTGAGCCCAGCCATGCCGCTGCGCTGGACGATCCACCAGGCACCCGGCAGCGCGGCAGTGGCCAAGAGGATCTTCAGAAGGTCCCCTGGCAAGAAGGGGATCATACCGAGGAGCGGTGCCTTGCTGATGCCGACGAAAACAGCGAGCCAGGAGACCCCGAAGAGGTAGATCACGAGATTCCCGAGAACCATCGCCAAGGCCGTGGTCAGCGGCCGGCGGTCCCAGCCTCGCTCGGCCAGCCAGCCGGTGACGAACGCCGCCGCGATGAAGCCGATGAGGTATCCACCGGTCGGCCCGAGGAGGACGGCTAGACCAGCCTTCCCGCCCGCGAAGACCGGCAGTCCGGCCAGGCCCTCGGCCAGGTAGAGCGCCATGCTGGCTGCACCGCGCCGGCTGCCGAGAGCAGCACCGACCAGGAGCACCGCGAACGTCTGCCCCGTGATCGGAACCGGGGTGAACGGCAGCGGAATCGATACGTGCGCAGCCAGTGCCGTGAGGACGCTCCCGGCCACGACGAGCGCAGCGCTCGTCAACAGGCGCGCATTCGCGTTGGCCCGCCAGCTGCGCGGCATCGTCAGATCGGCGAGAACGACCGACTGCATGCGACCTCTCCCTCCTTACCCTTCTCGATATCCGGAAACTCCTACCGTCCCACTCAGGCTCTCGCCGTCATTCCGGTGCCGAGTGGCCGGACGATGACACCAGCTTCCTCCAACCGCTGGCGCACTCGCTGGGCGATCTCCGGCGCGTTCGGCGCGTCGCCGTGGATACAGATCGTCTCCACCTCGGCCTGGAGCGTCTCCCCCTCGATCGTCGGGATACGACCGTGCAGGACCAGCTCCACGGCGCGCCGGGCGACCTCCTCGGGATCCCAGGCCTGCTTGCGACGCTCGAGCACCAGTTGCCCCTGCCGGTTGTAGTTCAGATCGATGTAACCCTCGCGCGCCATCGGGATACCGACCGAGGCAGCGACCCGCGGAGCGATATCGCCCATCATCACGAGCGCGATCCCGTTGCCGAGTGCTTTGATCGCCCGGCAGAGCGCTTCACACAGTTCTTCGTTCTGCGAGCACATGACGTAGAACGCTCCGTGCGGCTTGACGTGCTGGAGCCGCGAGCCGGCTGCCTGCGCGAACGCTTGCAGGGCACCAGCTTGGTACAGCGTATAGTCATAGACCTCCTGCGGCGTGACGTCGATGCGGCGACGGCCGAAGCCGAGGAGGTCGGGAAAGCCGACATGAGCACCGATACCGACGCCGTGTGCGACGGCGAGTTCGACCGTCTGCCGCATAACGGCCGGATCGCCGGCGTGCCAGCCGCAGGCGATGTTCGCTGAGGTGATGGAGGGCATCAGTGCCGCATCGTTGCCGAGCGTCCAGCGACCGAAGCTTTCGCCCATGTCGCAGTTGATGTCGATGACGCGGGCCATGGATCAGCTCCTTTCGAGGTTGCTCTCGTGGATCGTCTCGTCTTGCTTCTTCACCAGTGCGATCGCTTCTTCGAGGGTGACTTCCTTGAAACGGATGTAACTCCAGCCAGGAACCATCTGTCCCAGTTTCCACATCGCTGCCTTGGCGACCACGGCGTTGCAGATGAAGCCGCCCAGCGTCGGCCCGTCGATGCAGAGGATGATCGGCTGGTCGCCGCAGACGTTCACCGCGCCGACCGGATAGCCGTTGTCGAGAATGTTGGATGGGTGACCGCCACCGGCACCACCGCTCGTGCGGGCCCACTGCCACTTGTGGATGTCCAGTCGGTAGCCGGTTCGGTTGGAAGCGGCATCGAGTTTCCAATGGTGCGAGAAGAAGAAAGCCATGTCGTCCGGAGTCATATAGTCCGGGTCGGCCTGCGGACCGCGCGTTGCTTCGACTTCCCACACCTCGTTGTAGCCGGGGTAGGTCGGCACGAGCGAGGCGGGAACTCGCCGACCGGCTGCTTGGGCTGGATCGGTCATGGGCTCACCGAGCGGCAAACGGTCGCCCTGTTGCAGCTTGCGCCCCTCGAGACCGCCGATCGCACCCGGCAGATAGGTCGCTCGGCTGCCGAGGACCGGTGGGACATCGATCCCCCCGCTCACAGCGAGGTAGGTGCGGAAGCCCGCGCCCTGGAGATAGTCGAACTCCAGGACGTCACCAGCGCGGACGAGGTAGCTACGCCAGAGTTCGATCGGCTGCCCGTTGAGTCGCGCGCCCATGTCGGCTCCGCAGACGGCGATAGCTCGTTCGTCGTGGAACGCGACCACGAGACCGCCCGCGGTGATCTCCAGGCCCGCGGCACCGGGGGGATTTCCGACCAGTACGTTGGCGAAACGGAACGCGTAGTCGTCCATCGGACCAGCTGGAGCGAACCCCAGCGACAACATCCCGATCCGGCCAGGATAGTCCTGTACCGTCGTTTCGAAGCCGCCGTTCCGTACCTCGAGCATGACCACACCAACCTTCCCCTACGTTCAGGCGAGCATCACGGAACCGGCACCCGAGCAGCTGCCTCGGCCTGACGGCGTCGGAACGCCTCCGCTTCCGGTTCGACCTCCTTGAGGAAGCGGAGATAGGCGCCGACATCGAAGGTCGCCGTCTCGTCGATTCGGTACTGGTACGTGCCGTCGTAGACCGCTTGGATCATGGCCTCCAGTTCGTCGTCGGTCACCCGTGGGCGGAAGCGCAGGCGGTCGCCTGGGCGTAGGAGGACGGGGCTCTCGCGGAAGGCTGGATTGCGCTGCTGCGGATCGTAGATCGGCACGGTGTGACCGAAGATCTGATATCCACCGGCCGACTCGACCGGGTAGATCGCGAGACAGGGCCCAGCGATGCCGACGGTTCCGGCTGGTGTCCAGTGTCGCGTCGGGTTGTACTTGGGCAACACGACCGCGTATCGCGGGTCGAGCGGATAGGCGAACGGCAACCCCGGGAAGAAGCCGAGTGCCGCGTTCCACCAGTCGGTCGCCATGATGTAGCTGAAGAACTCCTCCTCGTCGCGCAGCCCGTTGTACATGGCGGCGTACTTGGAGTTCGTGCCGTCGATGATGTTGGGTGCGTCGGCTCGCTGGTACTGGACATAGCGGGCGATCGCCTCGCGCGTCCACTTGTCGTCGAAGGCGATCGGGAGCTCGACGATCCGGCTCGGGACGACGAGGTTCTCGAAGGGGGGCAGATGCTCGTACTGCTCCTCGACGAAGTCGATGAGATCCCGGGCCGAGATCTGCCGGCAGTCGTAATTGATGAGGACGCTCCGTAAGGCCGGGATCGTCTCGATCAACCCGGCTGGTCGACTGCGCTTGATCGCATCGTCGAGCCCGAGGACGCGGAAGCTCATCGTCAGGTCGAACACCATCTCGCCGAACTCGACGAGGAGAAAACTGTCACCGGCGTTGCGGTAGACGACGCTCGGCCGCCCGTTCCGCTCGGGATAGCTGGCCAAGATGACCCCCGACGGTTGCGTTGCATGACCCGTCATGACTGCGCGCTCCTTCCCGCTTCTACGGAGCTCAAGCCTCGTCGCTGACGACAGCGATCGGCTGGCCGGGACGGATCGCCTCCTCGTTTTCGACGAGAAACCGGACGACTCTGCCCCCGACATCGGACGTGATCTGATGGAACGTCTTCATCACGCCGACCAAGCCGATCACAGTGCCCGGTGCGATCGTGTCGCCCTCCTTCACGAATGGCTCAGCATCCGGGCTGGGACGCCGGTAAAAGATACCCGGTAACGGTGATTTGATCGTGTGCTCAGCCATGAGATTCCCCCTTCCCTTCTTAGCGTTCGCGGTGCACCCAGTTATCGATGATCACGGCGATCACCAGTAGCCCGCCGGTGATGATCATTTGGGTGTAGGTGCTGATGCCCATGATGTCCATACCGTTGCGGAGCATGACCAGGAAGATGGCCCCGATCGCTGCGCCGAACAGGTTTCCCTCACCGCCGCGGATCGATACCCCACCGAGTACAGCCGCAGCGATCGATTCCAAGGGAAAGCTCGCTCCCAAAGTCGGTTCGCCCGAGCCAACCCGAGCGGTCAGGAGCAACCCGGTAATCCCGACCAGGACACCAGCAATCGTGTATGCCAGAAACAGGTAGAACCGCACCGTGATACCCGAGAGCCGGGCAGCCTCGGCGTTGCTCCCGATCGCATACCAGTAGCGACCGAAGCGAGTCCAGTGGAGGACCAGATACATGACCACCAGAACGAGTATGGTCACCAGCCACGGTACCGGCAGACCGATGACCTTGCCGGTGTAGAGCGTGTTCGAAAAGTATCCTGGCAGTCCGAATACCGGTACCCCTCGCGACACCTTGAGCGCGAGGCCCGATATCGCGGTCATCATCGCGAGCGTGACGATGAAGGGTGGCACGCGGAAGATCGCAACGAAGAGGCCATTGATTGCCCCGATACCAGTAGCGACAGCGATCGCAGCGACCATCGCGATGAGCAGTCCCGTCGCTGGTGCATCGGGATGGTCGAGCAGCTGGAGACCGGCGACGATGCTCACCAGGGCGATCGACGATCCCATCGAGAGATCGAAACCGCCTGTCAACAGGACGAGCGTCTGCGCAACCGAGACGATGATGAGGAAGAGTGCCTGCGTCAGAATCGTTGAAAGATTGCCTCGTGTAAAGAAGTTCGGCGAAGCGATCGAGAAGAAGATCAAGAGCAGGACGAGCAGGACCGGTAGGAGCCCGAGTTGCTCGATCGTACTTCGCACCCAGTGGAAGCGCCCGGCGGGCGCGAATCGCTTGGTCGCGACTTCACGCGGCGTCGACACCGGTTCGCCCGACCTCCTCTCGTAGATGCCCGAAGTAGTACTGCAAGAGGCGTTCTTCGGTTGCCTCCTCGTGCGGTACGATGGCGACTAGCTCACCTTGGAACATGACTGCTACCCGGTGACAGACATGGAGCAGTTCCAAGATGTCGGAAGTGATGAAGAGCACCGCCGCCCCCTGCCGTGCGAGTTCGTGGAGCAGCTCGTAGATCGCGATCTTCGCGCCGACGTCGATTCCCTGCGTCGGCTCATCGAGCACGAACACGCGGGTCTCGCGGATCAATCCACGGGCGAGCGCGACTTTCTGCTGGTTGCCACCGGAAAGATTGCGCACGCGCATGTCGGGATTCGGCGGGACGATCGCGAGTCGTCGGATGAAGTCCAGGACGGTTCGACGTTCGCGTCGCTTGTCCAGCAGTGCACCGAGGAGCTCGAACTGCTCGAGCGCTGCGATCGTCATGTTCTCGAGGACAGAGCGGTTGGTGAGCAGCCCCTCGTTGCGACGATCGGCGGGGAAGTACATGAGCCCGCGGTGGAGCATGACATACGGACTGATCTCGTCGAGGGGTACGCGCTGGCCGGCGAGCTCGATCTGGCCTGCAGTCGCCGGTTCGAGCCCGACTAAGGCGCGACCGATCAGTTGCTTTCCGGAGCCGATCAGTCCACCGACACCGAGGATTTCCCCAGCACGCAGCGTGAAATGCACGCCCCGCAAGCCGTGGACGGTATGCAATCCCTGAACCTCGAGCGCCACCGGGGCGTCCTCGGGAACGGGTTGGAGGACGGGGTAGATCTGCTCGTATTCGCGACCGGTCATGAGCGTGATCAGCCGGTCGGTCGTCGTGTCGCCCACCGCGAGCGTCGCCACGTGCCGACCGTCCCGCATCACGGTGACGCGGTCGGCGATCTCGCAGAGTTCCTCGAGTCGGTGCGTGATCCAGATGATGCCGACACCACGCTCGCGGAGTTCCCGGACGAGCCCGAACAGGACCTGCGTTTCTCGGTCGGTCAGTGAGGCGGTCGGCTCGTCGAGGATGAGCACCTTCGGCTGCTCGAGTGTGGCTTTGGCGATCTCGACGAGATAGCGCTGCGGTACCGTGAGGTCGCGCACCCGTGCCGTCGGTGCGATGCCAGCGTCGAAGAGCCCCAGGCGGGCGAGGCTCTGCGCTTGCATCGCGGGTTTGCGGAGTACCACTGGTGCGGTGAGTTCGCGCCCGAGAAAGATGTTCTCTGCCACCGTCAGGGCGGGGACGAGACTCAGTTGCTGGAAAACGGCCCGGATACCGAGCTGTTGGGCATGGTGGGGCGACCGGATCTGCACCGGTCGCCCCTCGAGTTCGATCGTGCCGCTGTCGGGTCGCAGAGAGCCAGCGAAGATATTGACCAGTGTGGATTTCCCGGCCCCGTTCTCACCGACCAGGGCATGCACTTCGCCAGCCTGGAGTTCGAACGAGACGCGATCGAGAGCGAGGACACCGGGAAACCGTTTGCTGATCTCGTGAGCCCGTAACAGCGCCGGCATACGCGTCGTCCATTACGGCTTCGGCTTGACAGAGAACACCGGGCGGAAGTCGCGCGGACCGAACATGTCCTCGTACTTGAAGTCCTTGTAGTTCTGCGGTGTGACGACCTTGATGATCGGCCCAGCTCGGAACGGGAAGTCGACACCTGGCTTCTCGCCGTTCAGAATCCGTACCATCATGTCGACAGCCATCCGACCCTGGAGCGCAGTGAAGTCGGTCGGTGCCGCAGCCACCTTTCCCTCGGCGATCTTGTCGTAGAGCGGCGGGATGATGTAGGTCGACACGATCTTCGGCTTCTTCGAGCGATTGGCGAGGATGTCCGGCGCTGCATCAGCCGCGACAGCATTCCCAACCAGGTACGTGACGTCGGGATACGCGTTGAGTGCATCCTCGATGAGCGAAACCTGGACATCCTTACCAGTGTCGCCCCACTTGACATCCAGGATCTGCACTTTACCGGGCACCTTCTCCTCGACGGCTGCCTTGAAGCCGTCGACCGTATCCGGTGCCCAGCCGGAACCAGCTGGACCGGGCAGGAAGACCACCGTTACATTCTGACCACCCGAATCCTTCGCAACGAACTCGCCCGCTGCGTAGCCCATGTCGTAGAACGACACCAGCGCCTTGGCCATGATGTCCGGCGCCTGGATGTCGTTGATCACCTCGATGACCGGCTTCTTCTTGTTCTTGACGATGTCGGTGACCAGCTGGTCCTGCGAGGCATAGCTGATCGCGGCCAGGATGATTCCCTCGATGTCGGCTCGGTTGGCCAGGTTCTCGACCTGGTTGATCTGCCCCGTGAGGTCATTGTAGCCCTGGGCAGCCACGAGCTCGATACCGACACCGAGAATCTGCGCCTCGTCCACGATCCCGTAGTCGACGGCGAGCCAGTACGGGTCCTTCAGGTGCGGGAACGAGACGCCGATCATGTACGGCTTGTTCGCCTTGGGCCGTGTCCACTTCTCGTATTTCGGTCCTTCGAGGCTCTTCGCTGGACGGCCAGGCTGCTTGGTCGAGACGTCGTACGTCCCATAGTAGGCGACGACCTCCCAGAGTTCCTCAGCTGCGGCCGGCGAAGCTGCGGCAGCTGCAGTCGGTGTAGTGGCTGCTGAGGTGCTGGTCGGTGTCGCCGCGGGCGCTGCCGTCGTGGGCTGAGCTCCGCTGGCTGCCGGAGTGGGGGTTGCACCACTGCCACCGCAGGCGGCGAGGAGACTGCCTGCCGCGGTGGCTGCGCCACCGAGGGCGAGCGCACGCAAGACCGTGCGTCGCGTCAGACGCGTGGACTGGTTCATCGAATATCCTCCTCGCTGCATCACATTCCCCTCCGATCCCGAGCACACCGTTCCTCACTATGGAGCCGAGGAACGGAACCGTCCCATTCATCCCATGCCGGTTGTCCGGCAACCTTTCGAATCGTCGAGCCTCCTCTCATCCTTCGTTCTCAGCCTGGAGTGCTTCCAGCACCCGCTCCGGTGTCAGCGGCAACTGCTCGATGGTGCGTCCCGCTGGCCAGATCGCATCGAGCACTGCCCCAGCGACGGACGCCGGCGTGGCCAACAAGCCACCCTCACCGATCCCCTTGATCCCGCCGATCGTCACCGGCGAGGGGGTCTCCAGGTGGTCGATGACGAGCTCGGGTACCTCCGTCGCCGTTGGTAGTGCGTACGTGAGGAAGGTGTCCGTCAGAAGCTGCCCGTTCTCATCGTAGACCATCGCCTCGTACAAGGCGCCGCCGATCCCTTGGGCGATCGCTCCCATCACCTGACCTTCGACGATCATGGGGTTCAACATCGTGCCGCAGTCCTCGACCGCGACGATCTTGTCGAGACGGGCCAGTCCAGTTTCCCCGTCCACCTCGCAGACGGTCACGATGCAGCCGTTCGAATACGTGGCGCGCGGATCGTAGAACTTGGTTGCCGAGAGGAGCGGTTCTTCCCCTTCCGCTCGGACACGGCCGTCGAGGTACGCGGCGAAGGCGACCTGGAACATGCTCAGCGAGCGGTCGGGCGCGCCCCGGACGAAGATCGTGCCGTCCTGGATCTCGAGATCTTCCGGTGCCACCTCGAGGAGGCGGCTGGCGACGCGCAGGACCTTCTGCCGGACTTCCTGCGCTGCAAGTGCCACCATGCCGCCACCGATCACCGCGCTCCGGCTGGCATAGGTACCCATGCCCCAGGGCGCCCGGTCGGTATCACCATGCTCGACGATGACGTCGTCGATAGAGACTCCCAGGATTTCGGCCGCGACCTGGGCCAGTGTCGTTTCGTGCCCTTGTCCGTGGCTATGCACGCTCACCGCGACGCGAACCTTGCCGGTCGGATCGATCGTGACCGTCGCGTTGTCGTGCGAGGGGAACGGGAAGCCGGCTTGCAGGGCGATCTCCGAGCCCCAAGCGGTCGGTTCGACGTAGAGGCTGATCCCGATGCCGAGGTACCGTCCCTGCTTGCGGAGCTCCTGCTGCCGCTTCCGGAGTTCCTCGTAGCCGACCAGCTCCAGTGCTCGCTCGAGCGATTCGCGATAGCTGCCGCTGTCGTAGACCATCCCGGTAACCGTCGTATGCGGGAACGAGGTGATCAGGTTGCGGCGCCGGAACTCGGCGGGATCGAGCCCGAGTTCGCGCGCGATCTCGTCGAAGAACAGCTCGCGAGCCGTTTGCGCAGCTGTCCAGCCGACAGCGCGGAAGGCACCGACCGGTGCCTTGTTCGTGCAGACGGCGATGACCTCGTGCTGGTAGGCTGGGATGTCGTAGACGCCGGGCACGATGCCAGCAGCTGCCAGGGGTTCGATCAGTGCACTCGCGGTGTTGAAGGAGTACGCCCCACCGTCACCGATCAGCCGCGCCTTCATCCCGAGCACCTTGCCGTCGGCTCGGACGGCTGCCTCGAGTTCGATAATCTGTTCCTTCGCGTGGGTCGCGGCAGCGAGGTTCTCGCGCCGGTCCTCGACCCACTTGACCGGTCGCCCGAGAACTTTGCCGAGATAGGCGATGACGACTTCCTCGGGGTAGATCGTCATCTTCTGCCCGAAACCGCCACCGACTTCCGGTGAGATGACACGCACCTTGTGCTCGGGAATGCCGAGGAAGAGCGACAGGAAGAGTCGCAGCATGTGCGGCATCTGCGTGGACGAGTAGAACGTCAGCTGTCCGCTCGCACGCTCGTAGATCGACAGACAACCTCGCGTTTCCATCGGCGAGGCGACGAAGCGATTGGTGTGGAAGCGGCGCCGGAAGATTCGATCAGCCTGCGCGAATACTCCCTCGACATCGCCGAGCGTGGTGACCTTCCGGTAGACGATATTCGTGCCGAGATCCTCGTGCAGGATCGGCGCATCTGGTGCCATCGCGCGCTCGGCGTGCGTGACGGCTGGGAGCGGCTCGTAGTCCACCTGCACGAGTTCGGCTGCGTCCTCGGCGACGTAGCGGTTTTCGGCGACCACCACGGCGACCGCCTCGCCGACGAAGCGCACCTTGTCTTTAGCCAGGACCGGTTGGGGTGTCGGTACCAGCCCTTCGATTGGGAGGCCACTCGCGAGTGGCGGGAGCGCGGCGACGTCCTCCGCAGTGAACACCGCGATGACACCGGGGTGCGCCTTGGCCGCGCTCGTCTCGATGCTCCGGATCCGGGCATGCCCGTAGGGCGAACGGACGAAGGCAGCATGCACCGTTCCCGGAATCTGGATATCGGCGAGATAGCGTGCTTCCCCGGTCAGGAAGCGTGGATCCTCGACTCGCTTGACGCGGGCTCCGACCCATTTGCCGCGCGGTATCAGCTGGAGCGTCATGGTCATTCTCCCCTCTTCAGGATCCCCGGTCACTCTGCATCCGTTCGGCAGCGATCTGAACGGCCCGCACGATGTTCTGGTATCCGGTGCACCGGCAGAGATTGCCGCTCAACGCCTCACGGATTTCCGCCTCGCTCGGCGCAGGGTTCTCCTGTAAGAGCGCGACGGCCGTCAGCACCATGCCCGGGGTGCAGAAGCCGCATTGGAGCGCATGCTCTTCCCAGAACGCCCGTTGGACCGGGTGCATGGTCGAGTCGGTGGCCAACCCCTCGATCGTCGTGATGGTCGCTCCGTCAGCTTGGGCAGCCAGGGCGAGGCAGGAGCGGACTGCCGCGCCGTCCCAGAGCACCGTGCAGCTTCCGCAGACGCCATGCTCGCAACCGAGCTTGGTGCCGGTGAGCCCCAGCTGGTCGCGCAGGAAATCGGCCAGCGTCATGCGGGCATCGACCTCGGCCGAGACTGGTTGCCCGTTCACCGTCAAGCTGATCGTAACGCGCTGCATCGCTCTTCTCACCCTCCCGCTCGCTCAGGCCTTGGCTCGCTGGGCTGCTGCCTCGAGCGCTCGTCGGACGACGACCGGAGTGACCTGACGTCGGTAGGCTGCTGAACCGTGGACATCGGAGAGGGGCTCGTCGATCGCCTCCACCGCTCGCGCAGCAGCCTCCCGTAGCACATCGCCACTCAGGGTGCTGCCGACCAGTACCTGCTCGGTCGCTGCGGCGCGTGTCGGCCGGGAATTCACACCGAAGAGCGCAACGGCTGCACGTGTGCAGGTGCCATCGCTCCCGCACTCGAGCACAGCGACTGCTCCGGCGAGCGCGAAGTCGCCGTGGCGGCGGGCGAGCTCAGCGATCCCCCAGCCGGTACCGGCCCGGGGTGTGGGAAAGCGAACAGCCACGACGAGTTCACTGTCTTGGAGCGCGGTCGTGAAGGGGCCGAGGAAGAAGTCACGTGCCGGGATGATTCGTGTGCCCTGGTTACCCCGAGCGACGATCTCCGCGTCGAGGGCCAGCGCGACTGCCGGGAGTTCGGCTGAGGGATCAGCGTGTGCCAGACTGCCACCGACAGTGCCGCGGTTGCGGATGGCAGGATGCCCGACGAGACGAAGCGCATCAGCCAGCAGCGGGACGTGTTCCCGGACGAGCGGATCCCGCTCGACGCGCCGCTACCTGGTCATTGCCCCGACTTCCAGTACACCGTCGTCCAGCTTCAATGCGTCAAGTTCGCTCAAGCGTCCCAGATCGACGAGCAAGCTCGGCCGAGCGATGCGCAAGGTCAGCATCGGGATCAAGCTCTGCCCGCCTGCCAAGGGGCGCGCCTCCGAACCATGCGCGCCGAGGACGGCGAGAGCCTCCTCGAGGCTCGACGGGCGTTCGTAGGCGAAGGGTGCCGGTTTCATTGCGGTCCTCCTCGCTCGCTCACCGAGAGACGAACCCCATCAGCCGTTCTCGCACTCGTTTTGGCCCTCGAGGCACGTGTCTGTTTTGGATTCGGCACGATGACAGCGACGAGCGACAAGGGTATGCTAAGGCCCAGAAGGTTCGCCTGTCAAGAGTTGAGCTTTTGTAATCGAGTACAAATCCGCTTGTCGGTCGACACAAATGCGAAGGGATGGGCTGATGTTCCGCAAGGTGCTCGTCGCCAACCGCGGTGAGATCGCGATCCGCGTGCTGCGGGCGTGCCGCGAGCTCGGTATCCGGACCGTCGCCGTCTATTCCGAAGCCGATGCCCAGGCGCGGCATGTCCGCTATGCCGACGAGGCTCGCTTGATGGGACCAGCGGCTGCCACCCGCAGTTACCTGAACAGCGAGGCGATCATCGCTGCTGCCCGCGAGACCGGTGCCGAAGCGATCCATCCCGGCTACGGCTTTCTCGCTGAGAACGCGGATTTCGCTCGCGCCTGCCGCGACGCTGGTCTTGTCTTCATCGGTCCGAGTCCCGAAGCGATCCAGCTCATGGGGGACAAAGCCGAAGCGCGCAAGCTAGCCGATGCCGCTGGCGTGCCGATCGTCCCCGGTACGCCCGACAAGGTGACGCCGGAGGAGGCACTCGCGTTCGCTGAGCGCATCGGCTTCCCCATCATGGTCAAAGCGGCAGCGGGTGGCGGCGGCCGCGGCATTCGGATCGTCCGTGACCGGGCGGAGTTCGAGCAGGCACTCCAGATCGCCGCGCAGGAGGCGCACGCTGCGTTCGGTGACGGGTCGCTCTACCTCGAGAAGTTCCTCGACCGCCCGCGTCACATCGAAGTCCAGGTGCTCGCTGACCACCACGGCAACGTCGTGCACCTCTTCGAGCGCGAGTGCTCGATCCAGCGGCGACGCCAGAAGCTGTGGGAGGAGGCACCCTCGCCGGCCCTCTCGCCTGGCCTCCGCGCGCAGATTTGCGAGGCGGCAGTCCGCCTGGCGCGGGCCGCTGGGTACACCAACGCCGGTACCATCGAGTTCCTGGTCGATTCCGGCGGTTCGTTCTATTTCCTGGAGATGAACACCCGTATCCAGGTCGAGCACCCTGTCACTGAACTGGTGACCGGTATCGACATCGTCAAGGAGCAGATCCGGATCGCGGCTGGCGAGCGGCTTCCGTGGTCGCAGGAGGAGGTCTCCCTGCGAGGCCACGCGATCGAATTCCGCATCAATGCCGAGGATCCGGCGATGCAGTTCTTCCCCTCACCCGGCGTCATCGAGCGGATGGAGCTGCCGGCTGGGCCGGGCGTCCGCTGCGACTTCGGCTTCGGCCCGGGCGACGAGGTGCCGCCGTTCTACGACTCGCTGATCGGCAAGCTCATCGTCTGGGGACGCGATCGCGCCGAGGCGCTCGCTCGCGGCCGGCGCGCGCTCGACGAGCTGGTGATCGAGGGGATCGCGACCACGGCCCCGTTCCATCAGCAGCTCGCCGACGACCCCGAGGTGATCGCTGCCGCCTACCACGTGCAGTTCCTGGACGAGCGGCTGGCGTCACCACAGTGATCTCGCTCCAGCGGACACAGGCGGCGCTCGCCGACCGGCGAGCGCCGCGCTTGCTCGCGCTGCGAAGCGGACGATCCCGCTCCGGTTCCCCGCTCAGTTCCGCGTGTTCCCGGCGGGGCGGACCAGCGTCTGGGCGATCGCCATGATCGGGTTGTTGATCGCCATCGTGACGGCTGGACGCTCTTTCTGGCTCCACACTGTCTCCGGCCGGCACTGGAGGAAGTAGATCGTTCCTTTCGCTGGCTCGTCGGTGATCGCCCACTCGACGTCGATCGGGTAACCGAAATGCTTCTCCAGCGCGCGGGCGCGCTGTGCCAGCTCGACGATTTCCGTGTCGTCGAGACACGGTGCGTTGGCCTGCTCTGGCGGGAGTTCCTCCCGGACGAGCGAGCCGTCTGGCCCACCGCGGCGATAGCGGAACGGTTTCGGGTTGACGTGCTTGCGCAGGACTTCGAGCGTGACTTTGCTGACGACGTATTCGTCCGGTGTCACCTCGCCAGCGACGACCGCTTGTCCTAGCCCCCAGCTGCCTTCGATGACGACTAGTGAGCGGTCACCGGTGCGTGGACTCAAGGTGAAGAGCACACCAGCTGCCCGCGGTTCGACGAGAACCTGCACGGCGACGCCGACAGCGGCGTCCTCGAGCGAAAGCCCACGGTGAATCCGGTAGGCGATCGCGCGCGGGGTGTAGGCGCTCGCCCAGCAGCGGCGCACAGCCCGGGCGAGCTGGTCGAAGCCCTGGATACCGAGATAGGTCTCGTGCTGGCCGGCGAAACTAGCAGTCTGGCTGTCCTCGTCGGCGGCGCTGGACCGTACGGCGACGGCCGGTGCCTCGCTGCCGACGAGCTGCCCGAGCCGCGCGTACGACTCGGCGAGTTGGTTCGCCAGGTCGTCCGGAAGCGAGGCCGCGAGGAATGTCTCCTCCACGCGCCGCGATAGCGCGGCGGCGGCCTCGTCGAGATTCGCTCCGTCGAAGTGGTCGAGACGGAAGAGGCCAGTCAGGCCGTTCGCCTCGAGAAAATACCGGTACGCTGCCGTGGTGAGGGCGAAGCCCGGCGGGACCGGGCACCCGGCAGCGAGGAGTGCGCCGAGACTCGCGGCTTTCCCACCGACGAGCGGGCGGTCGTGCTCGCTGAGTGCAGCGAAATCGAAGACGAATGGTGCGTCGCGCATCGTTCCCCGTACTCCTCTCCAGGGCGAGGTCGTCAGTCGAGAATCGTGACTACGCCGTTGTCACCGTCGACGCGCAGCATCTGCCCGGTGCGGATCCGTTTGGTGGCGACGCCGGTACCGAGGACAGCCGGGATCCGGTATTCGCGGGCAACGATCGCTGCGTGCGACATGACGCCGCCGATGTCGGAAACCATACCACGGACCCGGGCGAGAACGGGTGCCCAGCTCGGTTCGGTCACCGAGCAGACCAGGATTTCGCCGTCCTTGACCTCTTGCAGTTCCTCGATGCTGAGGACGACACGCGCGGGTCCTTCGACGACGCCGGGTGCGGCGGCGAAGCCGCGCAGGACGTTCCCCTCCTCGGGCGCAAGCCACGCCCGCAAGCGCTCCGGCGTGATTCCCCACAACATGATGATCGCTGGGTCGCCGATGACCTCCGGCACCACGCCGAGCGCGGGCGGCGGTGCCCAGGCGCGCAGGCGCTCCATGATCTGCTTGCGTCGGGCGATTTCCGGCGGCCAATACTTCGGCCCGCGCGCGACGGTTCCGATGCTCCAGCTGAGCAAGAGGTCCATGAGCGCTCGCTCGAGCTCGGTGTAGTGGAGGAGGAAGATGTCCTCGATGTCCTGGAAGAAGCCGCCGGCGACGAAGAGCTTGCCGAGTTCGCGTACCTTGTTCCAGAAGCGGCTCTGGTACCAGTGCTCGACGTAGAACTTGTGGTCCTCGATCGAGTAATAGACATCGCGGGTGAGTGCCAGGATCTGATCGAATGCCTGCTTCTCCTCCTCGGTCGCCAGGAGTTCGCGGTAGCCTTGTGTGATCCGGTCGCGTTCCTCGCGAAGCGAGGCGGTATCGCGGTCGAGGTTTTCGCCGCGCTGCAGCCGCTGGATAGAGTCGGCCAGCACGCTGACGACGGCGTGGGATCGTCGATCCAGGCCCGGTGGTGATGCTGGAAGCCGTCGCCGGTATTCATGTAGAACCACGGGTCGGCGCTCTTTTCCCACTCGGCCAGCCAGCGCTGTCCAGCGTCGCTCGCCCGTAGCCTGGCGAAGACCTGCTCGCCCGATCCATTGGCGAGGAAGACGTCGTGGACGCCGAGCTCGAGCGCGACTTTGGCCAGGCGCTTCAGCTCGTCGTTGGGGCGGAACATGCTGACGTCGATCGCGCCGACCATCCGCGTCACTTGCTGGTCGGAAATCTCCGGGAACGCCTTCTTGCAGAAGTCGTAGAACGTAAAGTAGGCGGCGAACCCGATCATCACGATGTCCATGTGGATCTGCCAGACGCGGAAGATGCTGTCGATGAGGTCATGGTAGGCGGCCAGGTTGTCCATCGAGGCGCCGTAACCGCGCCGCTGGAACACGTACTCGGCTGGTTCGACCTCGGGGAGCTCCGGGAAGCGGATCGCGACCAGGCGATCGACTTCAGCGCTGAGTTTCTGCTTCCACTCGTCGTAGAGCGTGCGCCAGTTGGCATAGTAATAGCCAGCGCGTTCCTGGAACCAGCCTGCTCGCTGCTCGATCTGCGCCGGATCGGTCACCGGTGTGGGGCTGATGTAGACGTAGCCGTTGAGGACGCGGAAGTCGATCCCCATCGCTGGCGGAATGCAGAACATGCGGCTGCTCATCTCGCCGATCGCCAGGTACCCGGCCTCGGCGGTGATGATGTCGAACGGTGTCATCGCCTCGGGGAAATGCATCCCGTTGAAGAACCACAGGCGGCGTTCCTCTTCCTCCCGCCGATCCTCGCTGAAGAGGAGATAGTACGGATAGAGCTGCTCCCACCCTTCCGCACCGGGTGGTGTGCCGACCTCGAACGGGCTCGGAAACCGCAATGCGCCGCTCATCCGCTCCCCCGATCTTCGTCTGATTCCACTGACTTCATTGCTAATGATGACGCGAATGGTGCGGAACGCAAGATACCCGATCGGCATTGCTGAACGGGCGCGCTGCCGGGGGCGTCGGATGCCATCGGTGTGCGAGCGGATCCGGTCAGCCGACGACGACGTGGGTGCTGGTTGCCGTCACGCCGGGCGTGCCGTGGATCCGCTCGAGAACGAGCCGGCCGAGTTCTTCGACCGTCGGCTGCTCGGCGACGACGATCAGGTCGTAGTCACCGGTGACGATATCAGCGTGCAAGACGCCAGGGACGTGCTCGAGCGCTTCCTTCACAGCTCGCGCTTTCCCGACATCGCAGTGGACGAGAACGTACGCACGGGCTGCCATGGCGGTCTCCCTCCGGTTGTCGGCGGCCGTCCTTCCGAGTGTGCCCGAAGGTTGGCTGTGTCGCAACCGGGCACGGCGGAGCGAGGCACAAACCTGGTATCTCGTCGGCCACGGGTATACTTAGCGTGTGTCGAGAAGCGGGAACGCGGTTCCCAATCGCTCGAGGGAAACCAGTTTGGAGAAGCGGCGCCCCTTACGCAAGCTCTCGATGCCTGGTCACGATGCGGGTGCAAGACAGGCGCGCCAGTGGTTTCGCTTCGGTCGTGCAGCCCCAGCAGCCCAGGATCGTTCGGGGCGTGTCCAGCTGTCCCTCCTCGGTGGAATCCTGATCCTGATCGGCCTGTTCCTGCTCGCGGTGGCGGCGATGGGAACGGCAGCGACCCGGCCGACTCCGGAACCCCCACCGAGCCAGGTCGCGACGCTGACCACCCCACCGCCGCCACTGCAAGCCGTGCCGACGACGATACCGACTCCAGCACCATCCCCCACGGCCACGCCTGGTCTGGGGGCCGCGGTACAACCGACGGTCGAGCCGACCGCCGTGCCGACTCCAACCCCGAAGCCGAAGCTGCCGCCGCCGACGCGGATTCAGATTCCATCGGTCGGCATCGACGCACCGGTCGTCGAGGTGGGATACAAGGTCGTCGAAATCGAGGGCGTGCAGGTGATCGAGTGGGAGGTTGCCGAGTACGCGGCTGGGCATCATAACACGTCGGCCAACCCCGGCGAGGGAGGGAACATCGTCATTACGGGGCATAACGACTGGAAGGGTGAAGTCTTCCGGACCCTCGAACATGTCAAGCTCGGCGACGAGGTCATCCTGACCAGTGACGCTGGCGTGTTCCGGTACCGCGTCACGGAGATCCACTACCGGAAGGAGGTCGGCGTTCCGCTCGAGGAGCGGATCGCGACCGGCCGGTTCCTCGACCCGATGCCGGAGGAGCGCGTGACGCTGGTGACCTGCTGGCCGTACGGGATCGATGACCACCGCATCATCGTCGTCGCCAAGCCGGTCGATTAGGCAGCCGGTGGCGCTGCTCGGGGCCGGTGGTGCCGCGACTGCGCTCGGTACCGCGCTCGCAGTCGCTGGGATCGTCGTAGCCGCTGTATGGAGCCGCCGGTTCGAGCGGGCACAGGCGTTGGCAGCCCAGCTGCCTCGTGCCGAGGCGGTCGCTGATCCGCAGGCTGCGGTCGATCGCGGCGCGCTCGTCGTCCTGGCGGTGCCGGACAGCGCGATCGCTCCGCTCTGCAGCCAGCTTCGCTGGCGAGCCGGTCAGGCAGTGATCCATCTGGCTGGTGCCTACGGTCGCGAGCTGCTCGAACCGGCCGCTCGCGCCGGCGCTGAGACGGGCGCGTTCCATCCGCTTCAGACCTTCGCCGGCCGGACCGATCCCTCAGCCTGGCGCGGCGTGGGCGTCGCCATCGATGCCGATCCACCGCTCGCCGCCGAACTGACCTGGTTGGCTCGACGGCTCGGTGCCGAGCCGTTCGCGCTCGACCCAGCCCAGCGACCGCTCTACCATGCCGCGGCGGCGATCGCCGCCAACGGGTTCGTCGCGCTGGTGGGGACGGCGGCCGAGCTCCTCGCCCGAGCAGCCGGCTTCGAACGAGCGCACGCGGTACGCCATCTCCTGCCACTCCTGCGTGGCGTGTTGGACAATCTGGAGTGGCTCGGCTTGCCGCAGGCGCTCACCGGGCCGGTGGCGCGGGCCGACCGGGCGACGCTCGAGCGACACCTGCAGGCGCTCGCACAGGCCGCCCCAGAACAGCTTGCCCTCTATCGGGCGCTCGCTCGGGCGATGCTCCCGCTCGCGCGCGAACGCGCAGCCGCTGACCCCGAGCGCCTGGCCGCGCTCGAGGCGCTCGCCCAGTGGTTGGCTGCGGGGCAGCATGGCGAGGAGGTGCCACGATGACGCAGCGGGTCACGGTCGCCGATCTGGTCGCGATGAAGCGGCGTGGCGAACGGATCGTGATGGTCACAGCCTACGACTATCCGACGGCACGGCTCGCCGACGAGGCCGGTATCCCGGTCATCCTGGTCGGTGACTCGCTCGGGAACACCGTTCTCGGCTACGAGACGACGATCCCGGTGACGCTCTCCGACATGCTCCACCACACGCGCGCGGTCACGCGTGCTGTTCGCCGGGCGCTCGTCGTGGCTGACATGCCGTTCCTCACCTTCCAGGTGACGCCGGAAGAGGCGCTGCGCAACGCTGGTCGCCTCGTCCAGGAGGGCGGTGCACAGGCCGTCAAGGTGGAGGGCGGTGGGCCGGTGGTCGAGACGGTGGCACGCCTGGTCCGTGCCGGTATTCCGGTGATGGGCCACCTCGGGCTCACGCCGCAATCGGTGCACGCGCTGGGGGGCTACCGGGTGCAGGCGCGCAGTGTCGCTGCCATACGCCAGCTCTTTGCGGACGCCCTCGCGCTCGAGGAAGCCGGCGCGTTCGCGATCGTGCTCGAGCTGATCCCGGCACCGGTCGCCCGCGCGGTCAGCGAGGTCGTGCAGGTCCCGACGATCGGGATCGGAGCTGGCCCGGGTTGCGACGGTCAGGTGCAGGTGCTGACCGACCTCCTGGGTCTCACTCCTGGCCCCCTCCCACGCCATGCTCGCGCCTACGCTGACCTGGCGGGCATCGTGAGCGAGGCGCTCCGGCGCTATGCCGAAGACGTGCGAAACGGTGCCTTCCCTGGCGAGGCGGAGAGTTTCGGGTTGCCGCGCGATCTCGATGCCGAGACCGTCGAGGCGATCGCGCAGGAGTACCGCGCTCGACGGGAGGGAGGCCGCGATGCACGTGGCTCGGACTGTGGCTGAGCTCCGTCGCTGGCGAGCCGAGCAGGCTGGTCGCTCGGTCGGTTTCGTCCCGACCATGGGGTATCTCCACGACGGGCATCTCGCGCTCGTCCGGCGGGCGCGTGTCGAGAACGAGCGGGTCGTCGTGAGCATCTTCGTCAATCCGCTCCAGTTCGGGCCAGAGGAAGACTACGAGCGGTACCCGCGCGACCTGGAACGCGACCTCGCCTTGCTGCGAGCGGAAGGGGTCGACCTCGTCTTCGCTCCAGCGGTCGCGGAGATGTACCCGCCCGGCTTCGCGACGACGGTCGTCGTGCGCGGGCCGGTCGCCGAGCGGCTCGAGGGGGCGGCGCGACCCGGCCACTTCCGCGGTGTCGCCACCGTGGTGGCGCGCCTCCTGAATCTCGTCCAGCCGCAGCGTGCCTACTTCGGCTGGAAGGATGCGCAGCAGGTGCTGGTCGTCCAGCGCCTGGTCAGCGATCTCGCGCTACCCGTCGCGATCGTCCCGGTACCGACCGTGCGCGAGCCCGACGGGCTGGCGATGAGCAGCCGTAACGTCTACCTCGATCCGGAGGAACGGCAAGCTGCTGCTGCGTTGCCGCGTGCCCTCTTCGCAGCGCTCGAGCAGTTCCAGGCTGGCGAGCGCGCGGCTGAAGCGCTCCGGCGCACGGTGCGCGAGAGGCTCGCTGGCACCCCGGTGCGCCTCGAATACGTCAGCGTGAGCGACCGGGAATCGTTCGAAGAAGTCGAGCGGGTCGAGCGACCAGCACTGCTGCTCGTCGCCGCCTGGGTCGGCACCACGCGCCTGATCGACAACGTCCCGCTCGATCCGGCGGCACCCTGAGGTCGTCATGCCGGACGTGCCCCGCGTACAATCGGCCCCGACGAGCGCGGTTCGGGAGTTCTGTCGTGTCGAGCTCGCCGCCGACGGTCATCGCTGGTCGCTATCGGGTCGAAGCCCCACTCGGCAGCGGTGGGATGGCGACGACCTATCTCGCCCGTGACCTGGTGCTCGATCGCCCAGTCGCAGTCAAGGTGCTGCGTCTCACTAGCTCCCAGGCGACCGATCTCGCACGCTTCGAGCGAGAAGCGCGGGCAGCCGCCGCCGTCTCCCACCCGAACGTGGTGCAGGTCTTCGACGCGGGACAGGATGGCGAACGCCGCTACATCGTCATGGAGTGGGTCGATGGCGGTGACCTGGCGCGCCTCATCCGCGAGCGCGCGCCGCTTCCCGTCAAGGAGGCGGTGCGGATCACGGTCGACATCCTCCAGGGACTCGCGGCGATCCACCGGGCCGGCATCGTCCACCGCGACGTCAAGCCGGCCAACGTGCTCCTCGATCGTCAGGGACGGGCCAAGCTGACCGATTTCGGGATCGCGCGGCGCAGCGATGATCCGACGCTCAGTGGCCCGGTCGAACTCGTGGGTACTGCAGCCTACGTTGCCCCGGAGCGCGTGCGCGGTGAGCCAGCTACCCCAGCGAGCGACCTCTATGCAGTCGGCGTCATCCTCTACGAGCTCTTGACGGGGCACCTCCCCTATCCCGGGCAAACGCCCGAAGAACTCCTCGCCCAGCATCTGCACGCCGTGCCGGTTCCTCCCCGGCGCTGGCGTCGCGATATCCCGCCAGCACTCGAGCAGGTCGTGCTCCGGGCGCTGACGAAGGATCCAGGAGCGCGCTACCGCTCGGCTGAGGCGATGCTCGCTGCGCTGCAGGCTGCCGCGCAGCAACCGGGACGCGCACCGGTGCTTGGACGCTCTGCCGCGGTGGCGATGAGGAGCGGTGTCGAGGTGGGACGTCCTCGCCTGCTCGCGCTCGCTGGTGGTGCGACAGCGCTCTCGCTGGCGGTGGTGGCGGTGCTCGCTGTCCTGACCTGGGCACAGCTGGGCGGAGGCGAGCCCGTACCCACGCCGGTTCCATCGCCGGTGGCCCAGGCGACGCGATCGACTGCCACTCCGACCGTCGCTCCGACCCCGACTGCGACAGCAACTCCGGTGCCGACTGCGACCCCTGAACCGACGCCGACGCCCGAGCCGACCCCTTCAGCAGTCGTTGTACTGTTCGGTTCTCTCGAGATCGTGCAGCCGACACCGCCGGAGTTGCGTCGGTTCGCAGAAGCGCCTGCGCTCGAGCTCGCCCCGGAGGAGGTCGAGGGGGCCTATCTCCCCTATCGGGACGGTGCGCTGCCGGGCTTCACCCGCGACCTGGCGAACGCAGCCCTGCTTTTCGGCCAGCAGAGTGGAACGGTGCGTTTCGTCGTGCCAGCGGGCAGCGAACGACTGCTCATCGAAATCGAGGGACGGCAGAGTCGGGGCAACCCGCCAGCCATTCTCGCGCTCGCGCTCGGTGACCGGATCCTCTGGCAGGGGAAAGACGCATTCCCAGGCCCGGACTGGGCACGGCGGTCAGTCATCGTCGCGTTCGACCGTCTGCCGGAGGATGTGCCGGTCACGGTGACCTTGTCGAATCTCGGTGAGTCCAGCGACCGTGATGATGAGCCCTGGCTCGCGATCCGTGCGGTGCGCGTCCGTGTCGCGCGGTGACCGTTATACCCGCCCGGGGTATCGGTGGTAGACTCGAGCTGGGTGGAGCAGCTGAGAGGAGTCGACGATGTTCACGGTCACGATCGGAATGGATCCGGATATCGCGCGGATCGGCCCCGTCCTCCTGACGTGGCACGGGCTCTTCACGGCGCTGGCGATTCTGGCAGCGGTATGGCTGGCCAGCCGGGAGCTCACCCGCAAAGGGATCACGCTCCCCAACTTCGACCTCGTCGCGATCGTGACGATTCTGGGTGGCATCGTCGGTGCCCGGCTGTTCTTCGTCCTCGACCATCTCGGCGAGTATCTCCGCCAACCCTGGCGGATCCTCGCTTTCACCGAAGGAGGGCTGGCCGTCTACGGAGCGATCATCGGTGGCACGGTGACAGCGATCGTGCTTCTCTGGCGCCACCGCGTGCCGATCGGGCCGGTCGCGGACGCGGTCGCACCGGGGCTTCTGCTCGCCCAAGGCATCGGGCGTTTCGGCTGCCTCATCAACGGCGACGCCTGGGGTGGCCCGTGCACCTGCTTGGCCTGCGCTGGTGTTGCCGCCGGGACGCCAGCCGACGGGCTCGGCTATTGCCCCTTCGCGCTCCGGTACACCAATCCGAAGGCGCTCCTCCCGGCCGATCTCCTCGGTGTCCCGACCCACCCCTATCCGCTCTACGATATGGCGGTCAACTTTCTGGTGCTGGCCATCCTCTGGCGTTTGCGCCGCCGGGGGCTTCCCGACGGTTCGCTCTTCGCGCTCTACTGGGTGCTCTACGGTATCGGTCGCTTCTGGATCAGCTTCGTCCGCCAGGAAGCCGTCTGGATCTGGGGGCTCCAGCAAGCACAAGTCATCGCGCTGGTCACCGCATTGGCTGGCGCGGTCGCGCTCGTCTGGCTGCTGCGCCGGCGGACACCGGCGGCTGCCGTGGCGCGCTCCTGAGTCCGCCTACCCCTCGGGCGCGGTGGGGGCGCTGCCCTGCCGCTTGGCCAGTTCCTCCTCCACCAGCTTGCGCCGGAGCACCTTGCCGATCAGGTTCTTCGGCAGTTCCGCCCGGAACTCGATCTCGCGCGGCACCCGATGCGGGGCCAGGCGCTCGCGGCAGAAGGCCAGGAGGTCTCGGGCATCCACTTGAGCCCCCTCGCGGAGGACGACGTACGCCTTGACCGTCTCGCCGCGGTAGGGATCGGGAATCCCGACCACGACCGCTTCCTTGACCGCTGGGTGCTGCAGGAGGACCGATTCCACCTCGCTCGGGAAGACCTTGAGGCCACCGACGATGATCATGTCCTTGCGACGGTCGACGATCTGGAAGTAACCGTCCTCGGTCATGCGTGCGATGTCGCCGGTCAGGAACCAGCTGCCGCGGAAGACGCGCTCCGTCTCGTCCAGCCGCTTCCAGTAACCCTGCATGACCTGAGGACCGCGCACGGCGAGTTCGCCGATCTCGCCCGGTGGGAGCATCTGCGTTCCGGTCTCGAGGTCGACGACGATCGCTTCGGTGCTCGGAAGCGGCAGGCCGATCGTCCCAGGACGCCGCTCGCCGAGGATCGGGTTACAGTGCGTCACCGGCGCTTCCGAAAGACCGTACCCCTCGACGAGCCGCGCGCCGGTGAGCTGCTCGAACTGTTCCTGGACAGCGACCGGGAGCGGCGCGGCGCCGGAAATGCAGGCCTTGAGCGAGCGCAGGTTGTACTTCTCGACCTTGGGGGCGTTCGCCAGGACAGCATACATGGTCGGCACGCCAGGAAAGAAAGTCGGGTGCTCGTGGTCGATCGCTTCGAGGACCTCTTTCAGGTTGAACCGCGGAATGAGCACCATGCAGCCGCCGCTGACGATCGGGAAGTTCATGACGACCGTCTGACCGTAGATGTGGAAAATCGGGATAACACCGAGGACGACGTCGGAACCGTCCGGCTCCTCGATATTGCGCGCCCACGCGTGCGTCTGCAAGGTGACCGCCACGAGGTTCCGGTGCGTCAACATCGCGCCCTTCGGTATGCCGGTCGTCCCAGCGGTGTACTGCAAGACAGCCAGGTCGTCTGGCTCCCTCGTGACGCCCGGTGGTGTGGCCGGAGCGTTCTGGAGGAGCGGCTGCAGCCAGTGCGTGCGACCGTCCTCCGGTAACGTCACCTCGTGTCCTTCTTTCCGCTCGCGGAAGAGCGTGAAGCCGACGCGGGCGAGCGGTGGCAGATACTCCTTGATATTCGTCACGATGACGTGCTCGAGCGTCGGAACCTGGTCGCGGATCGTCTGGACCTTGGGGAACATGAGCGAGAGGCAGAGGACGATCTTGACCTCGGCATCGCGCAGCTGGTACGCGAGTTCCGGCTCGGCGTAGAGCGGGTTGCAGGGTGCGACGACTGCGCCGGCGCGCAAGGCACCGTAGTAGCCGATGACGATCTGGGGGCAGTTGGGCAGGACGAGCGCGACCCGGTCACCTGGCTGGACGCCGAGCCGGACGAGCACGTTGGCGAACCGGTTGACGGCCTCGTCGAGCTCCCGATAGGTGATTGCCTTACCGAAGAAACGGATCGCCTCGCGGCGGGGATAGCGTCCCGCGTTGAGCGCCAGATATGCCGGCATCGTCGTTTCCGGGATCTCGAGCTGTGGGGGCACACCAGGCTCGTAATGGCGAAGCCACGGTCGAGCTTCGGTTGTCAGTGGTAGCGATTGTGGTAGCTGGCTCGTCGCACCCACTCGTCAGCTCCCTTCTCGCGGCGCGGCTGGCTCGACACACCCGCGGCGGACGTCTTGCCGTTTACTATAGCGAAGCGCGCCAGGCTACGCGGGAGCTTCCCCGTTGCGGCGCACACACCTGAAGAGTGCCAGGCTTTCCCCAGGCGGTCATCCGGTCGGAGAGACACTACTGCTCGGCCAGCCGGGTACCGAGCCACAGCGCGACGAGCGGCGGGAGCACCAGGACCGCGACGCTCACGATCGCTGCCCACTCCGGTGCTTCGGGCGACAAGGCCCAGCCGAGACTGACCACGAACGCGGTTGCGCCAGTAACGGCGAGGAGCAGCACCAGCGGGCGACGCCGGAGGAATGCGGCGAGCGACATCCGCGGTGATCGATCGCTGCCAGCCGCGAAGGCGCGGAGCGACACGCGCACGCGGTAGGCGAACCAGGCCGCGCTGATGATCGCCGCGCTCGAAAGAGCGGCGAGCAACCCAGCCGCGCCGACGAGTGCGCCGTCCATGGTCGGAAACAGTGGCAGCCCGAGAGCGACGACCAGACCCAGCGTCACGACAGCCACTCCCGCGAGCGTCATCAGGTCGGTGCCGCGGACAGCCAGGCGGTCCAGCTCCCAGGTGAGTCGGAGGCCCTCCTCGAGTGCTCGCTCGATCTTCGGAGCCAGGGACGGAGGCTCGGTCGGCTCAGCATGGGCGTTCCACCGCTCGGCGAGGAGGAGCGCCTGGCGGCGGACGGCACGCGACCAGAAGTCCCGGGCGAGGGGCCAGCGTGACGGGGGATACACGCGGTAGAGCGCGGTCATCGTCCTTCCGTCGTTGTCCGGCAGCAGCGCGAGTGCCCCGCGGACTACGAGCAACGAGGACCACATGCTCTGTTCGTCGACGACCGTCGGCTCGATGACGATCCAGCCACCGTCCACGGCTCGCACACCTCGCTGCTCGGCGAGCCACTGTTCCACCCGCCTGACCAGACTCTCGCTCCTGTCGTCGGAGCGAAAGTGCAGCGCGACTTGCCAGGGGCGTGGGGCGGCGCTCGTGCTGCCCCCAGCGATGAGCTGGCGGATCGCCAGCCCGAACGGGATCACGAGGGCGCTGACGACCCAGACGAACAGGAAGAGCATACCGAGGTCGGCGTACCGGTCACCCTCGTCGAGTCGTTGCGCGTTGACAGCGGCGAACCAGAGGAAGGCAGCGAGGGCGAGGACAGCGTGCCCCCAGGCCAGCAGCCCCCGCACCGCGATCGCTCGCCAGCGAGGTACCAAGAGCAGGACTGCAGCGAGTGGCGGGATGAGGATGATCAGGGCCGCCAAGATCCGTTCTCGGCGAGGCCGTCGCTCCACCGAGCCCTCTCCCGGTACCGGGGATCCGGTCACCCGGTCTCCTCTCGTTCACCAGAATCTATCGTAACTGAAGCGAAACCTGGCGTACCGGCCGGAAGCGGCGAGACGCTGCAGTCGGGTGACGTCCGGGCGGGCGTCGGTCTATCCACCGGGCCTGCCGACCGTGCAACGCGACCGTGTTAGACTCCACCGAGGGACGGTGGGGCCTAAAGATGGTTCGTACCCCGGCTGCTGAGCGATCGGCATCGCCATTGTCGCCCCGAACCCGTCTCGCCCCTCCACGCGGTGCAGTGTCCGGACGACGGGAGAGAGCCGAAGGGGGCTAGCATGCGTGTCGCAGACGCAGTTGCCGAGATCCTGAAGCGCGAGGGGGTCGACCTCATCATCGGGTACCCGGTCAACGATGTCCTGGAGGCGGCTGCCCGCGCCGATATCCGGACGGTGATCGTTCGGCAGGAGCGCGTCGGTATCCACATGGCCGATGCGATGAGCCGGGTGACCTCGGGGCAGCGGATCGGTGTCTTCGCGATGCAGCATGGCCCGGGCACGGAGAATGCCTTCGGTGCGGTGGCGCAGGCCTATGCCGACAGTGTTCCGGTTCTCGTTCTTCCCGAAGGGTACCCACGACCGATGCTGAACCTGCCACCGAACTTCAGCGCGCTCCTCAATTTCCGCGAAATCGCCAAGTGGGTTGAGCAGGTCGTGCTCCCCAGCGAGGTGCCGAACGTTTTGCGGCGGGCCTGGACACAGCTCAAGAACGGTCGGCCGCGCCCGGTCGTCATCGAGCTGCCGCGCGATCTCGTCCAGGAGGAGTTCACGGGTACGCTCGAGTATCGCCCGGCGCCACGGGTGCGGGTCGCGCCCGATCCGGTCGCAGTCGACGAGGTTGCGGCCGTGCTCGTCGCTGCCGAGCGCCCGGTCATCTATGCCGGGCAAGGGGTGCACTACGCGCAGGCCTGGGAAGAACTCAGGGCGCTGGCGGAACTCCTCGAGGCGCCGGTCTGCACGAGTCTACAGGGTAAGAGCGCCTTTCCGGAGGATCACCCACTCGCGCTCGGCTCGGGTGGTCGGGCCTATCCGGCGACGGTCTCGCATTTCCTGCGGGAAGCTGATGTCATCTTCGGTATCGGCTGCAGCTTCACCAAGACGAACTACGGCGTGCGTATCCCGTACGAGGGGAAGACGATCGTCCATGCCACGCTCGATCCGGCCGATCTCAACAAGGACGTTCCCGTGACGCACGCCTTGCTCGGGGACGCCAAGCTCACGCTGGCGGCGCTCTACGAAGCGGTCAGCGAACGACTCGGTGGTAGACCGCGCGGGCGCTTACCGGAGGTCGCCGCCGAAATCCGGCGCGTCCGTGAAGCGTGGCTCGCTCAGTGGCTGCCGAAACTCACCTCGGACGAAGTGCCGTTGACACCGTACCGAGTCATCTGGGAGCTGATGCACACGCTCGATGTCGAGCGGACGATCATCACCCACGATGCTGGAAGCCCGCGTGACCAACTCTCGCCGTTCTGGGTCGCCAAGCGGCCGCTCACCTACCTGGGCTGGGGGAAGTCGACCCAGCTCGGCTATGGTCTCGGCCTGGCGATGGGTGCCAAGCTCGCCCGGCCCGACATGCTCTGTGTCAACGTTTGGGGCGATGCGGCGATCGGCATGACCGGTATGGACTTCGAAACGGCAGTGCGCGAGCGGATCCCGATTCTCTCGATCCTCTTCAACAACTTCTCGATGGCGATCGAGATCCCGGTAATGCCGGTCGCGACCGAGAAGTACCGCGCGACCGATATCAGCGGCGACTACGCAGCCTTCGCCCGCGCGATGGGCGGCTACGGCGAGCGGGTCACCGAGCCGAGTCAGATCGTGCCGGCCATCCAGCGGGCCCTGCGTGCTGTCGAGGACGGGTCGCCAGCATTGCTGGAGTTCATTACCGGAAAAGAGCTCGCGATCTCGACACCGTGATGGTCGGCTGCAGCATCGAGGAATGGGCATTCAGGCTGTGTTCTTCAGTCCTGAACGATCTCCTTGCGCCGGCGGCCTGCGCCGCGCAGGATGAGGGCAGTCCTGCCATCATGCAGTCGTCTTTGCGCATGGATCAGTGTCTCGGAGGGGCAGCCGAGAGGGGGGGCAGTGGGCGAAGCAGGACCGGAACGGCGGTGCGCAGCACTGGCTGGTTTGTCGATCCCGGCACCGGCGATCGCGTTACCGACCCGTGGGGCGCGCGTGGAGCAAGCGGAGTTCGTTCCGTCCGACGGCCGGCTTCCGGCCTATTGTCGCGTCGAGGGAGTGATCGAGCCGGTCGATGCAACGGCGCCGCCTATCCGGTTCCGTGTCAACCTCCCAGCGAGGTGGAACGGGCGCGCTCTCCACTTTGGGGGAGGCGGATACAACGGGTTCGTGCCGACGGGAACCGATCCAGTGCCCGGATCGTTGCCGGATGTGCCGGTACCGCTGGCACGTGGCTACGCGACGTTCGCGAGCGACTCCGGTCACGTAGGGATGAACGCTGCGTTCGCGCTCAACGACGAGGCGCTGGAGAATTTCGGGTACGCTGCGCTCAAGAAGACCCACGACGTTGCGGTGACGCTGCTGTGCACCTTCTACGGTGCGGCACCGGAGCGGGTGTATTTCACCGGGCTCTCGCAAGGCGGGCGCGAGGCACTCACGGTCGCTCAGCGCTTTCCCGACGACTACGACGGTGTCTTGAGCATCGTACCGGTCGTCAACTTCACCCTGCTGCAGCTGGCTGGCAACCGCATGGGCCGCGCCTTGCGCGATGGCGGCTGGATGGATCGTGAGCGGATCCATCTGCTCGCGCAGGCGCAACGCGCGGCCTGTGGTGGGCCGGACGCGGTACTGGACGGCCTCCTCATCGACTACGCGGCGTGCACCTTCGACCCGGCCGCGCTCCGCTGCACCGGTGATCGTCGGGACGGGTGCCTCACCGATGCCCAGCTGGCAGCGGTGCGGCTCTTCCGTTCGCGGCTGGAGCTCGAGTATCCGCTGGCGAACGGTGTCCGGTCCTATCCGGGATGGCCAGTCGGCAACGAGGACCTGCCGGGTGGATGGGATATCTGGGTCATGGGGCCGGCGCCACCGCCGCCAGTACAGCCCGAAGGGGTGGATCCTGGTGGTTCGATCATCGTCAACTTCGGTGCACAGTTCGTGCGCTATGCCATCGTCCGCGATCCGACGTTTCAGACATACGAATTCGATCCCAACGATCTGCGCTGGCGCGAGCGGATCGTGGAGGTCTCCCACATCGTCGATTCGACCGACCCGGATCTCTCTCGCTTCGCCACGCGTGGTGGCAAGCTGATCCTCGTCGAATACATGGCGGATTACGCACAGAGCCCGTATGCGGGGATCGAGTATCTCCAGCGGGTCGTCGAAACGCTGGGGGCCGAGACGGTCGATGCGTTCGCACGGCTCTACGTCGTGCCGGGTGCCAATCACGGTGGCGGCAACGCGCCCAGCCGGGCCGACTGGTTGACGGTCCTCGCGCAGTGGGTCGAGCAGGGCATCCCGCCGGCGGAAGACCTCGTGCTCTCCCAGACGGAGCCGGTCGCTCGCACCCTCCCGGCCTGCCGGTATCCGAACTGGCCGGTCTACCAGGGCGGTGATCCCAATGATGCACGGAGCTACCTCTGCCGACCGGCGCGGGGCTTCCTCCGCGAACGATGACGGCTGACGCACCGATCGTCATCTTCGTCCCGGAGCAGCATGAGGAACGGGAATCGGGCCGGGAACCAGTCTCGCGGTGCCACAGGAGTCTCGTGTTCGGGATATCGGAACACTTGCCTTGACCGAACGGTGAATGGTCGATAACTTGAAGACTGAAGGACTCTGCGGGGCTCGTGGCTCGGTGTCCCCCGTGGATTCTGTGGGGGTTATCGAGTCGTGAAACGGAGAGAAGTCGATGACGCAGCAGGCCGTGTCGAGCCTCCAGGCATTGCTCAAGCGCGTGCCGAGCATCGTCGATCACCTCTATAACCAGCCGCTGACGCTGCTCGGAACGTTTCCGGATTTGCCGCCGGAATTCACCAACTGGCGGGACGAACAGCACAGCTGGCGCGAGACGGTTGCGCTGTTCGACCAGTCCTACCACATGACCAATCTCTACCTCAGCGGGCCGGATGCGATCGCCTTGCTCGAACGGGTCGGTGTTAACTCGTTCAAGAACTTCCAGCCGGGGCAGGCGAAGCAGCTGGTCGCTGTCAGCCCCGAAGGGTACGTTATCGGTGACGGTATTCTGTTCTATCTGCCGGACGGTCGGCTCAAGCTGGTGTCGCGGCCCGGCATCAACAACTGGGTGCAGTTCCATGCCGAGACGGGCGGCTACGACGTCACGGTCGAAAAGGACGCCTGGTCGGTCGTTGACCCCAACCGGCCGCGGACGGTCTACCGGTTCGAGGTGCAGGGGCCGCAGGCGCTCCCGCTCCTCGAGGAGCTCAACGGTGGGCCGCTGCCCGAGGTGAAGTACTTCCGCATCGGTGAGACGACGATCGCCGGGCGCCGGGTGTTCTTCCTGCGTCACGGGATGGCTGGGGTGCCGGGCGCCGAGCTTTTCGGGCCGTGGGAGGATCGCGAGGTGGTGCGCCAGGCGATCCCCGAGGCGGGGCAGAAGTATGGTCTGCGGCGGGTCGGCTCCAAGGCCTACATCACGAGCGGGATCGAGGGGGTCGGATGGATTCCCTCGCCGGTGCCGGCGATCTATACCAGCCCGGAACTCCGGGCCTACCGCGAGTGGCTGCCGGCGACGAGCGAGGAAGCGATCGGCTCGATCGGCGGGAGCTTCTACTCGCCGAACATCGAAGACTATTACTTCACGCCCTGGGATCTCGGGTACGGACATCTCGTCAAGTTCGACCATGATTTCATCGGGCGTGCGGCGCTCGAGCGGATGGCGAACGAGCCGCATCGCGTCAAAGTGACCCTCGTTTGGGACGGCGAGGATGTCACGCAGGCGATCCGGACCATGTTCACCGAGCCGCCGGGACGGCGTGCCAAGTTCATTGACTGGCCGCTCCCGCGCTATGCGCTCTGGCAATACGACACTGTCTTGAACGAGCACGGCGAGCGGATCGGTGTGTCGACGACGTGCGGCTACTCGGCCAATTTCGGCGCGATCCTCTCGCTCGCTGTCGTCGATCCTGCCTACAGCCAGCCGGGGACGCGTGTAACCTTGCTGTGGGGCGAGCCCAACGGAGGCTCGCAGAAGCCGCTCGTCGAGCGGCACGTTCAGGTGCCGATCCGGGCAACGGTCGCACCCGTGCCGTTCGCCGACCATGCCCGCCAGTATCTCCTGGCGGCTCGTGGACATTGACGGTGATTGGTGTCGGGGAGAGTCGAGTTCGAGCTACGTGAGGAGGGAGCGATGGAACGGATGCAGCGACGTGCGTTCTTGCGACGAACGCTCGGATTGCTCGGGGTCTCGGCGCTAATGGCTGCGTGCGGTGGCCAGGAGGCGACGCCGACCCCGACCCAGGCTCCTGCTGCGTCGCCGACCGCTGCAGCACCTGCGCCGACTCCGACGAGCGCAGCGACGCCTACAGCGGCAGCGGCTGCCTCACCGACTGCAGCCGCGACGGTCAGCAAGGAGCCGATGCGGATCGGTGTACTGCTCACGCTCTCTGGCCCGGCTAGTCCGAACGGTGAAGCGAACCGGCGCGGTATCGAGCTCGCGTTCGAAGAGGCTGGTCAGACGATCGGTGGGCGGCCGTTCGAGCTGATCGTCGAGGACTCGGGCGGCAACCCGGAGCAGGCACTGACCAAGATCCGGCAGCTGGTCGAGCAACAGCGGATTCATCTCCTGCTCGGGATCACGCTCAGTAACGAGGCGGCAGCATTGCGCGATTACATCCACCAGAACGCGGTGCCGACGATCGTCACCAACGCGGCGCTGCAAGCGCTGACGCGTGATCCCAACATGCGCAGCCCGTATATCTTCCGAGTCTCCTACGCCAACGGTCAATACGATTCGCCGGTTGCTGATTATGCCTATAACACGCTCGGCTACAAGCGGATGATGGGCTTCGCTGCCGACTACGCTGCTGGTAAGGAGGAGCTGGCCGCCTTCAAGGCGCGCTTCACCAAGGCTGGTGGAACCTGGGTCGATGAGATCTACTCGCCGATGGGGACGCAAGACTTCGGGCCGTACCTCCAGCGCATCCAGCAGCAGGCTGGCAACATCGATGCCGTGTTCCAGTTCCACGGACTCTCGAGCGATGCCATCCGGCTCGTCGTCCAGTACGAGGAGTTCGGGCTGAAGGACCAGATCCCGCTGGTCGCCTCGGGTGCGACGACCGACGACTCGATCCTCGCCGAGATGGGCGATGCGGCCGTCGGGCTGGTCAGCGGGACCGTGTACACCGCTTCGATCGATACGCCGGAGAACAAGGCGTTCGTGCAGAAGTTCCAGCAGAAGTACAACCGGCGCCCCGGGCAGGTCGACTACCTCGGCTATCTCGGTGGTCTGGTGGCGCGCGCGGCGATCGCGGCGGTGAAGGGGAACGTGGAGGACAAGCAGGCGTTCCTGCGGGCGATCAAGTCGGTGCGCGTCGAGGCGCCGGCTGGGTTGTTCACTTTCTATCCCGAGTCGCAGGGGCCGGTGCACACGGTCTACATCTGCCGTGTCGCGAAGGCCTCCGATGGGAGCTACTACAACGAGATCCTCCAGACGATCTCCAATGTCGACGATATAACGTTCATGTGAACCGAACGGTGTGCGAGCACCAGCGGGGCGGTGCGTGCCGGCTCACCGCCCCGCTTCGTGTGAGAGTGACCAGGCTCGTCTGAACGAGTTTTCCCATAACATGGTGCGCCTCCTCCACGCCGCTCTCCCATCCTGGCCGATCGGTGGGCTGCGGATGGGAGCGACTGCAGGAGGAGCGGCAGGGTGCTCCGGGGGCATGGACGGGCGCGTGCTGACTCCAGTCGAAGCGTGTCGTCGCTCACGATCGTCACGAGAGGCGGTCCGCCGAGGTGCGATCCGCGAACGCACCCGTCTCCGTGTGGTCTCCTCTTTGCCCTTTCCGTCCCGTCGCGCGAACCGGCGTGGCGCGTCGGCTCGGCGACACTGTCGGCCGTGGTGCGCGCTCTCGGTCTGGTCGCACTTGCCTTCCTCGGTTCCCTGCTGCTCCTGCAACATGACGCACCGGAGACGAGCTGCCGGAAACATCCCGTGCCACTTGTCGAACCCTTTTCGGCATGACCAGTGCGCATGACGGTCGAATCGACCCTCGTTCCGACCAGCCTTACCCCCTTGTACGCTGAGCACCCTCACGGTTTCCGGCTGTGCTGGGAGCGCGTCGCTCGTGACGCCGAAACGGTCCGGTCGGAGTCGGTCGGCGATACCGCTTGCAGTATCCGCGCGGACGAGTTACTCTGAAGACGGTCGACTGCATGCGCTACCGTGCTGGAACAGCGCAGAAAACATCAGGAAAGGGAGAGAACGGCAATGTCGGCTCGGCTCTTTGTCCGGCAGTCGTCTGGACTGGTCCGGAGCATCTCCGCAGTCGATGCCTTCATCGGCAATCTCTTGATCATCAATCTCGTCATCACGGCCACCCAGATCGTCCTCATGCCCTGGCTCTTCCCGGGCCTGAACCTCCCGCTCTCGGTCCTCATGACGGCTCCGCTCGTCCTCTTTCCCGGCACCGTCTACATGCTCTACGGTCTCGCCATGCCGCGGTCCGGTGGGGATTATGTCTACATCAGCCGCACGTTGCATCCAGCGCTCGGCTTCGCCGCGAACTGCTCCGTCGTGCTCTGGAACATGTCCTGGATGGGAGCCTACGCGAACTGGGTCACGACCCAGGGAATCGCGGCAAGCCTCTCGATCACCGGGACACTCTTCGGCAATACAGCCCTCACGCAGCTGGCCGACCGTTTGGCGACGCCGTGGAGCACGCTCCTGATCGGCACCGTGGTCAATGTCCTGCTCGCCGCCGTGCTGGTCAGTGGCTTGCGCCGTGCCCTGCTCGTCCAGCGCACGCTCTTCCTGGTCGCGTTCCTCTCGCTCGCCTTGGGAGTGCTCGTCGTCGCGCTCGCTTCCCACGCCGAATTCCTCGCGCACGCCCAGCGATTCTTCGATCCGGCTGCACTCCAGCAGTCGGCTCAGCAAGCGGGGCTGGAACTCCCGGCTTCCTGGAACGACCTCCGGCAGACGTTCTACGCGACCGGTCTCAATGCGCTGGCGCTGCTCTTCATGTGGTTCGTCCAATATGCTGGTGGCGAGATCCAGAATGTGCGGCGAACCCTGCCGCGGGCTGTCCTCGGTTCTCTGGCCGCCGGCACTGCCATGATCACGCTCATGGCCTGGGCAGCCGCCAAGACCTTCGGGCCCGATTTCCTCGCCGCCTTCAACCACGTCTTCGCGAACGCTCCGGATGCCTACCCCTTCACGGTACCACCCAGTTGGCAGTTGCTCCAGAGCCTCCTCACCGACAACCCGGTTCTCGTCTGGCTCATGGCCCTCGCCTTCATCGCCTGGCCGATGGCGGCGATCATCATGAACCATCTCGCCAACAGCCGCTGCATGTTCGCCTGGGCTTTCGACCGCTTGCTCCCGGAGAAGCTGGCTGAGGTGAACGAGCGGACGGGAAGCCCGGTGGTCGCGATCCTGTTGAGCGCGATCGGTGCGGAACTGTTCCTGATCGTCTTTACCTTCTGGGGCGATACGGCCACCTTCTTCGGCGGGAGCACGCTCGGGTATCTCCTCGCTTTCGGTACGACTGCGCTGGCTGGCCTGCTCTGGCCGCTGCTGCGGCCCGATTCGTTCCGCCGGTCGCCTGCGGCCGTCCAGCTCTTCGGGCTGCCGCTGATCCAGATCGCTGGAGCTGGGACACTCCTCTACTTCGCCTTCCTCTTCTGGGCCTTCCTGACCAACCCGGCTTTCGGATTGGCACGGCTCGGTCTGGTCGGATTCGCGCTCTACTGGTTCGTCGGACTCGTGATTTTCCTCGTCAGTTGGCAGGTCCGGCGTCGCCAGGGCATCGATCTCTCGCTCGTCTATCGTGAAGTCCCAGCGGAGTGAGGTCGGCGATGCGCTGGTTCCGCCGCACCGCCTCGCGTCCCACCCGCTCTCGCCTCCTCTTCGCGACCGACCTGCACGGAGCTGATCTCGTCTTTCGCAAGCTCCTGAACGCCGCGCTCGTCTACGAAGCGAACGCTGTCCTCATCGGTGGCGATCTGACCGGTAAGGTGCTCGTCCCACTCGTCCGCCAGCCCAATGGGAACTGGCTGGCCTCCGTCGATGGCGCGGTCGACCGCCTCATGAGCGATGCCGAGGCGGAGACCTACGCGAACGACCTCGCTGCGCGCGGTGCCTATGTCCTGCGCTGTGACCCGGATAGCTACGCCGCGCTCGAGCACGATCCGTCCCGTCGCGACGCGGCCTTTCTCGCACTGATGCGCGAGCGGCTCGAGCGATGGGCCGCACTCGTGCAGGAACGGCTGACGCCGCGCGGTATCCGCTTCCTCTGGAACTGCGGAAACGACGATCCCCTCGAACTCGACCCGTTCCTCAGCGAGCTTCCTGGGGCCGAGTTCCTCGAGGGTCGGGCCGTTCCGCTGTTCGGGCGAGTCTGGCTCGCCAGCGTGGGTGCGGCCAATCTGACCCCGTGGCACTGTCCCCGCGACGTGCCCGAAGAAGAGCTCGCTCGCCGTCTCGACGCGGTCGCTGCCCAGATCCCGCCGGAGGATCTTCCCACAGCGGTCTTCAATGTCCACTGCCCGCCGTACGGCAGCGGCCTCGACCTGGCGCCCCGTCTCGACGAGACGCTCAAGCCGGTCGTGGTCGGTGGGGTCGTCGAGACGGTACCGGTCGGCAGCACGGCGGTGCGGGAGGCGATCGAACGGTACCAGCCCCAGCTCGGCCTGCACGGCCACATCCACGAGTCACGCGGTGCGCAACGGCTCGGCCGGACCCTCTGTCTCAATCCCGGCAGCGAATACCAGGACGGTGCCTTGCGTGCCGCGGTCATCGACTTCGAGGGGGATACCGTGCGAAACTATCTCCTCGTGAGTGCCTGAGTGCGCGGAGGGAGCAGTCGTGCCACGCCGCTATCGCGTCGCGGCGATCCAGTTCGAGCCGGAGTTGGGAGCGAAGGAGCGCAACCGCGAACGGTTGCTCGCGCTCTGCACCGAGGCTGTGCGCGCCGGTGCGCGCCTCGTCGTGACGCCCGAGATGGCGACCACCGGCTATTGCTGGTACGACCGGGCGGAAATCGCTCCTTTCGTCGAGCCGGTCCCTGGACCGACGACCGAGCGCTTCGCGGCGCTGGCACGCGAGCACGCATGCTACCTCGTCGTCGGCCTGCCCGAAGTCGATCCCCGCACCGGCATCTTCTACAACAGCGCTGCCCTCATCGGTCCGGGCGGGGTCCTCGGTGTCTATCGCAAGACGCACAGTTTCATCAGCGAACCGAAGTGGGCGAAGGACGGTGATCATGGTCTGCCGGTCTGGGAGACCGAGCTCGGGCGGCTCGGCATCCTCATCTGCATGGACGCCGATTACTTCGAGCCAGCTCGTCTCCTCGCCCTGCAGGGCGCCGACGTGCTCTGTTTCCCGACCAACTGGTTGCTCGAAAAGGGGCCCGGTGCGAGCTGGATGGCTCGAGCGCTCGAGAATGGCTGCTACCTCATCGCTGCCGACCGCTACGGCTGCGAGCGGGGTGTCCAGTTCTCCGGCGGTTCGGCGATCATCGCGCCGGACGGTACGATCCAGTGCCGGCTCGATACCGGCGACGGGGTCGTGCTCGGGGAGGTCGATCTCGAGCCGGCTCGCGCTGATCGTTCCCGCCTGTTCGGAGCGCGCCGTCCCGAGTTCTACGACACCCTGACGCTCAACGCCTATCTCTGGAACCCGCTCGAGTTCCACGGACTCTATGGCCACCGGCCGCTCCCACCCGGACGCCGGAGCCGCGTGGCTGTGGTGCAACTGCAACCGCTACCCGGTTCCCTCGCGGACAACGTCGCTCGGATCGACGAGTCGCTCGCGACGCTCCCGCGTAGCGTGCGGCTGGTCGTCCTTCCGGAGTACGCGCTCACCGGAGTCCCCCACGATGCCTCCGCGGCCGAGCGGCTGGCCGTCCCGCTCACCGACGACCTCGTCGCCACGCTCCGTCGCCTGGCGCGACGGCACCGGACGCTGCTCGCGGTCGGGGTGCTCGAGCGACTGACCGCTGGGTGTGCCTCGACTGTGCTGCTCGTTGCGCCGGACGGTCTCCTCGCGCACTATCGCAAGGTGCACGTCATCGGCCACGAGCGAGCGTTTCTGCTCCCCGGTGACGCCGGCCCGCCGGTCGTCGATCTCCCGCTCGGCCGGGTGGGTGTGCTCGCCGGCACCGACCTGCTCTTCCCGGAGATCGTGCGGGTGCTCGCGCTGGCAGGCTGCGATCTCATCGTTGCGCCAGCTGGCCCGCTCCTACCACCGGTGCGCGGGCTCGGCCCCACGGCCGTACCGCTGCCGTCCCCAGCCGTGACCGGCGAGGATCCGACGCACTTCCACCTCGCCCGCGTCCGCGCTTTCGAGAACATGACGTACGTCGCCTACGCGGCGTTGCCGGAACCCGATGGAACCGGTTGGAGCGGCCTGTTCGGCCCGGTGCCGGAGACGCGGGCGAGCGAACAGCTGGTCGAACCGAGATCGACTGGTCTCGCCTGGGGGGTGGTCGATACGACGAACCTCGCCACGCGCTATCCGACCAATCCGGTGCGTGCGAAAGATCTCCTGCGGATGCGGCGGACTGACCTCTACGACCTGTTGCAGATCTCCCCTGCTGCTTCGCCGCTGACGATCACGGCAGGGGTAGTTGGCGGAGCTTCGGGTCGCGCAGAGTGACGCTCAGCCACAGCCGCAGGCGCTGGGCGATGGCGTCCCGAACCTGCCGGAACGCTTCCAGTCGCTCCTCCTCGCTGCCCTCGACCGCACTCGGATCGGGAAACGACCAGTGGATCTGCTCCCCGCCCGGAACGTACGGACAGCGCTCGCGAGCCTGATCGCACACAGTGATCACGTAATCGAACGCCTGCCCGCGGAACTTCTCGACCGATTTGGCCCGCAACCCGCTCGCGTCGACGCCGATCTCTTCGAGAACCCGAACGGTCAGCGGATGCACCTGCGTTGGTTCCGTACCAGACGAATGGACTTCGACGGCATCGCCACCCATCCAGCGCAGGAGTGCCTCGGCCATCTGGGATCGGGCAGCATTGTGTGTGCAGACGATCAAGACCCGGATCGGTCGTGCTCGCGCGCTCATCGTCCCACCTCGCGTCAGTCGAGTCCCTGCTCGGTAGCGTAACATGTGCAGCTGGTCGAGTCGTTGCGGAACGATGAACGATCGTCCCCGGGATATCGGGTATGCTCGGTCCGGGACAGGAGGCGTGAGGGGATGTCCTGGGGTGCCCGGATAGCCGACGAAACGGTCGAGGCGTGGCTCGCAGCTGCGGTCGAGCGTCTCGTGCGTGAGCTCGATCCGGAGCGCATCCTGCTCTTCGGTTCTCATGCCCGGGGGACCGCCGGCCGACGTTCCGATCTCGACCTCATCGTCGTCTGGGACACTCAGCTCGAGCCGCTCGAGCGTATCGGACGCGTCCTCGCGCTCCTCGCTGACGCGCCGCGGTCGGTCGATGTCCTGGTCTATACTCCAGCCGAGTTCGCCGAGCGGGCGGACCTCCCCTTCCTGCGAGGTGTTCTGCGGGAGGCTCGTGTGCTGTATGAGCGTGGAGAAGCGCCGGCGTGAGGCCAAACGCTGGCTCCGCCAGGCTGAGGACGATCTGGAGGCAGCGCACGCGCTCTTCGTGGCCGGCAAGTATGCCCAGGCCTGCTTCTTCGCCCAACAAGCTGCCGAGAAGGCGCTGAAGGCGCTCTGGTTCGCCGCTGATCTCGACCCCTGGGGACATTCGGTCTACCGGTTGATCGTCGAGCTTCCGCAACCGCTCCGCCACGAACTCGAACCCCTCCAGCAGGCAGCTCTGGCGCTCGACAAACTGTACGTACCGACCCGCTACCCGGATGCGCTCGGTGAGCTGACTCCTGCCGAGGCGTACACGCGCCCGGAGGCCGAACGAGCACTTGTCGAGGCGCATGCCATCCTGGATGCGGTCCGCAGTCAGCTCGACCGCTGACAGCCTGGTGGTGGATCGACAGCGACTGCGGAGGTTCTTTCGCTCGCCACTGGTTCGCCGGGACCGTATGCCCGTGGTAGGGTACCGAAAGTCGGAGCTCGACGAAGGAAATGGGTGCCATGTCGGAAGGCGCGAACGAGCAGGACAAGGGTAACCGCTCGCGTCCTCGGCGAGCCGCGCCCTCGGCTGTGAAGGCCGACGGTGCAGCGCTCGTCACCGAGAAGATCGCCGAGATGCCCGAGCCGTGGCGGGCGATCGCCCAGCGGCTGGACGCGTTGATCCGCTCGGCGGCTCCCGAACTCGTACCGCGTCTCTGGTACGGGATGCCGGCCTACGCGAAGGACGGCAAGGTGGTCTGTTTCTTCCGCAGTCCCGATCGCTTCGACGAGCGCTACCTCACGCTCGGTTTCAACGACGCCGCGCACCTCGACGACGGCAACATGTGGCCGATCGCCTTCGCTATCGTCGATCTGACACCGGCCGAGGAGGAACGGATCGTCGAACTCGTGCGGCGTGCTGTGCGGTGAATCGCACGCCTGCTGGTTGCCCGGGTCCCGCGACGCGACCGCACGGTGCGGAGCATGCACCGTTTTCGAGCGGCGAGCGCCGGTATCGCTTGGGCGCCCACCATGCAGCCCTGCACCAGTGAACGATTCGTCCGCTAGCGACGTGGACTGGGCATCAGGGGCCCCGCGGTGCTTCGAGGTGGACGCCGCGTTCTGGCCGCAAGGAATGCGGCTCGTCAGTCTCGCGCTCCTGTGCGATCATCCGCACGCGGAGGGGTACGGTGCTCCGTTTCGAGCGTGATCGCGGCTATGCCTGGGTGATCGTCGCGACGCTCGCGCTGACCGAAACGGTCTCCTGGGGCATCCTCTACTACGGTTTCGCGGTGTTTCTCGTCCCCATGGAACGTGAATTCGGCTGGTCACGCGCCTCCTTGACCGGCGCCTTCTCGCTGGCGCTGCTCGTCTCCGGGATCGCCGCGCCGCTGGTCGGCCGGCTGCTCGATCGGATCGGTCCGCGACTGCCGATGACCTTCGGTTCGTTCGCCGCGACCCTGCTGCTCCTGGCCTGGTCACGAGTCACGCACCTGCCAGCCTTCTACGCCGTCTGGGCTGGACTCGGCCTGGCGATGGCGCTCGTCCTCTACGAACCAGCGTTCACGACCCTCGCCAAGTGGTTCGCGCAGCGTCGTCGCCAGGCGATCACCGCGCTCACGCTCGTCGGTGGTCTGGCCAGTGTCATCTTCACGCCGCTCAACAGCTGGCTCATCGAGCGGTTCGGCTGGCGCTCAGCCTTGGTCATCCTGGCTGCCGCACTCGCGACCACCACTGTCCTCCCTCATGCCCTGCTGCTGCGTCCGCCGCCCACCGAACCGGCCCAGCGAGCACCAGCGGCTGCTGGGGAAGCGCGGGCTGCGCTCCGCACGCTCACGTTCTGGTCGCTCACGACCGCGCTCACGCTCGCAGCACTCGTGACCGTCACCGTCAATGTCCACCTCCTCCCCTACCTCCTCGGACACGGCTACAGCCCGGCGTTCGCCGCCACCGTTACCGGGCTGGTCGGGCTGATGCAGATTCCCGGGCGCGTACTGGTCGCTCCGCTTGGCCGCTGGGTGCCCGATCCGATCCTGACGACTGCCGTCTTCCTCGCGCAGGGTAGCGCGTTGCTCGTGCTGCTCTTCGCCGGGCAGCAACAGGCCGGCGTACTCGCCTTCGTGACGCTCTTCGGCATGGCCAACGGCATGATCACCATCGTCCGTGCTGCCCGTCCGGCCGAACTCTTCGGCAGCGCGGCCTACGGTGCGATCGCCGGGACGATGACCGTGCCGGTGACGCTGGCCCGCGCCGCTGCCCCGCTCGGTGCTGGCGCGCTCTATACCCTGCTCGGCCGGTACGAGCCGGTCTGGTGGGGGCTCCTCGCCCTCGGGGCGCTCTCCGCCGGAGCTGCGGCGGTCGCTGAAGCGAAGGCGCGTCACCCACTGCGTCTCGCGCGCTCAACCGAGCCGTAACAGCGCTTCGCGACGGAACAACCGGCGACTCGCCGACAAGAGAGCGAGTGCGAGCGCCCAGACGACGGCGCACGCGAGCAGCGCGAGCGGCCAGTCGAGCAGGACGAGGCCGCTCGACTGCGCGATGACGAGTCCGATGATCGGGATGACGACCAGGCCACTGACCTGCGAGACTTCTTGCATCCCGCGCACCCGCGAGGAAACGAGCGTGATCACTCCCAGACCCAGGAGCGTGACAGCCGGCCCGCCGAGGACAGCGAAGATGAGCCAGGACAGGCTGGGCAAGAGCGGTGGCCCGACGCCGCTGAGTATCGAAGCGAGCAGCGCCGAGACGAGCGCTCCGCCCCAGCTGATCAGGATCGCCGGGAGCGCTGCCGCGAGAAGTTTGCCGAGGAAGAGCTCGTCGTCGCGTATCGGTGTCACGAGCAGTGCCTCGAGCGTCCGCCGCTCGCGCTCGCCGGCGATCCCGTCCGCGGCGATCACCATCGTCGTCGCGAGCGGGACGATCAGGAGCAGCGGCGCGAACTGGTAGCTGAAGAGGAGTACCGCCAGCTGCTGGCTGGGCTCGAGTGCCTGGAAGCGCTCGCGCTCCGTCCCGGGCAATGCGCGGAGCAGGCGCTCGAGATCCTGTGCGTCCCCTCGATCGACCGGCACCAGGCGTGCGACGAGGCCGAGCGCGACCGGCATCGCGACGAAAAAGATGAACGGTACCAGCACGAGGGGGACCACCACGACCCGGCTGCGCCGGATCGCCGTGAGGTCTTTCCGCACGATGGCGCGGATGCGTGACCACCGCATCGTTCACCTCCGGGTAGCCCGCTGGTGGAGCGCCAGGTAGACGTCCTCCAGCGACGGTGCCTGCACCGTCACGCCGTACACGGGAACACCCGCCTCGACCAGGGCCGCGACGAGTTCCGGGACCTGCCGGCGCGTCACCCGGTCGACCGTGAGCCGCCCGGGTTGCGGTTCGACCTGGGCAACCACTCCACAGCCGCGGAGCACAGCCAGCGCCTGTTCGCTCGAGAGTGGCTCGACCTCCAGCGTGAGCCGGCTGGGAACGCCGAGCGCAGCGGCGAGTTCCCGCGGGTGGCCTTCCACCAGCACCCGGCCGCGCTCCAGGATGATCACCCGGTCGCAGAGACGCTCCGCCTCGTCGAGGTTGTGCGTCGCCAGGAGGATCGTCCGCCCCTCGCGTCGTCGCTCGGCGATCAGCTCGCGTACCTGATGTGCTGCCACCGGATCGAGCGCCGTCGTCGGCTCGTCGAGGAGCAGGAGTTCCGGGTCGTGCAGCAGGCAGCGGGCCAAAGCCAACCGCTGGCGCATCCCGGCGCTGAACGTTCCCACCCGGCGGTCGGCAGCCTCGGTCAGCCCGAACTGCTCCAGCAGTTCCGGGATGCGTGTCCGCTGGAGCGCGGGTGGAACGTCGTACAGATCGGCGAAGACCCGCAGCAGCTCGCGAGCGGTCAGCCGCTCGTCGAGCCCGGGCGATTCACCCACCACCCCGGTGCGAGCCCGGACACGCTCGCCGTCGACCGTCGGCTCCAGGCCGAAGACGCGGACCGTGCCACCGTGCGGCGCGAGCAGTCCCAGCAGCGAGCGGATGGTGGTCGTCTTCCCTGCCCCGTTGTGACCGAGGAGTCCCACGACTTCACCGGCCGCGACCGTGAAGCTGATCCCGGCGAGCGCGACCGTTTCCCCGAATCGCCGTTCGAGCCCGCTCACCACGATGACGGCGTGTGTCATCCCTACTCGCCCTTTCGTCTCTTTCCGCCGGAACGTAGGAGACCGCCTCCTCAGGCTCGTAATGTGCTCCGGGAGCGGGCTCGCCGTTCACGCACAACCATAGTTCGTCCGGTTGCGCGACGCCAGTCGGCCTGCAGGGATACGCTGGACTGGCAGGTTACCGATTACCGATTGGACGGTGCCAATTGGTCGTTGCCGAGCCGCTCGTTGCCCGGTAGGCTGCCTGTTGTGGAGAGGAGGCGGGTTCGCATGGTGCAACGACCGGATCGAGAGCGTCTCGTGCTCACCCCGCTCGCGATCGCACTGAGCGGCGTGATGATCGCTGTCGTCTTCGTCGCCACGCGCTTCATCCAGGTGCCGATTCCGAGCGGTTACATCCATCTCGGCGATATCGCCATTTACACCGGCGCGTTCCTCTTTGGCCCGATCGTCGGTGGTATCAGCGGCGCGCTCGGCCCGATGCTGGCCGATCTGACGAGCGGCTACGGGCAATACGCACCAGCCACGTTCGTCCTGCACGGCCTGCAGGGCTTCCTGGCCGGTTGGATCGGCTGGCGGGCTGGCGTCTGGCGGATGATCCTGGCGACAATCATCGGCGGCGTCATCATCGTCGTCGGCTACTTCCTCTGGGAAATCGCCGTGCTCCGGATCGGTCTCGCTACCGCGACGGCCAACGTTCCGTTCAACGTGTGGCAGGTCGTGTCGGGTGCCGTCGGCGGGATCGCCCTGACGGTCTTGCTCCGCGAGACGTTCGGCGTCGCGCTCGCTCGTCTGGTACCGTCCCGCTTCCGCCGTGAAGCGTGACGGTCTTCCGGGTGCATGCGACCAGCGCAGCCAGGACCGACCGCGCATGACTGCCCAGCAGCCGTGTCGCCCTGGAGCGGCCAGCCGGGGCGAAACACCGGTTCCGTACGCGATCCGCGCCGAGCGGTTCACCTACCGGTATCCGCCGCTCCTTCCGTCTGGTGAAGCGCCTGCCGCGCTCGAGGAGCTGGACTTCGTTGTCCCCACTGGGCAGGTCGTCGGCCTCGTCGGTGCGAGTGGCAGTGGCCTCACGACGTTGTGTCTCGCGCTGGCTGGCATCGTGCCGCACGAGACCGGTGGCACGGTCCGCGGCTGGCTGGAAGTTGCTGGCTGCGAGACGACGAGCGTCAGCCCTCTGGAGCTCGCTCACCGGGTCGGCATCGTCTTCGAGGACCCGGAAGCGAACCTCATCGGCCTGAGCGTCGCCGACGAGGTCGCCTTCGCGCTCGAGCTGGTCGGCCTTCCACCGGACGAGGTGAGCCGTCGTGTCACCCGTGCCCTCGAGCTGGTCGGTCTCCAGGAGTTCCGTGACCGCCCAGCGGGCCAGCTCTCCGGTGGGCAGAAGCAGCGTCTGGCGCTGGCCGTCGCGCTGGCACGCCGACCGGCGTTGCTCGTCCTCGACCAGCCGGCGACGCAGCTCGACCCGCGCGGCAAGCAGGAGCTGCTCCAAGCCCTCGCAACGCTCGTTGCATCCGACGGGTTGACCGTCGTGCTGGCCGAGCGGGACACGGATTTCCTCCTGCCGCTCGTCGAACGCGTCCTCGGTCTGGCTGCTGGTCGGCTCGTGCTCGATGCACCACCGGAGGTCGCCTTCACCGATCGGTCGACATTGGCGCAGCTCGGCACCGCGCCGCCCCAACTGGCCGAGCTGGCTCGCGCTCTCGAAGACGTACCCGGCTGTCAGCCTCCGCCGCTCTTCCGCGCTGTCGACGAGGCGGTCGCGGTGCTGCAGCGGTGCAGCGCTCGGGCAGCCGCCGGGGGAGCCATCCGGACAGCTGAACCGGACGCTCCCGCTCCGCCTGCGCCTCCGGGAGCTTCGCCGCTGCTTTGCGTCGAGCGCGTGCGGTTCCGCTACGACGGTGGGCCCGAGGTTCTCCGCGGCATCGACCTCGTGATCGCCCCAGGCGAGATCGTGGCACTGGTCGGACCGAACGGTTCAGGGAAGACGACCCTCGCTCGGCACGTCATCGGTGCCTTGCGGCCGACCGAAGGCCGCGTGCTCGTGGCTGGGCAGGATACCCGGAACCGGACGGTCGCTGAGCTGGCCCGGAGCGTCGGCTATGTGGCGCAGAACCCCGATCACCAGCTCGTCCGCGCGACTCCGCGGGCCGAGATCGCCTTCGCGCTCCAGCAGCTGGGACTCGATGCACCGACTGTCGCCCGCCGCACGGAGGAAACGCTCGTACGCTTCGGACTCCGGGCCGTCGCCGAATTGCCGCTTCCCCTCCTCAGCCGCGGTCAACGGCAGTTGGTCGCCATCGCCGCAACAGTTGCCCGCGAGCCGGAACTCCTCGTCCTCGACGAGCCGACCAGTGCGCTGGACGAGAACGGGCGAGTGCTTCTCGCCGCTCTCCTCGTCGAGCACGCGGCGGCTGGCGGCAGCGTGTTCCTCGTCAGTCACGACCTCCGCTTCGTCGCCCGCTGTGCACGGCGAGTCGTCCTGCTGCATGACGGCGTGATCCGCGCCGATGGCTCGCCCGCTGCCGTGCTCGGCGATGCTGAACTCTTGCGTTCCTGCGTCCTCGAGCCGCTGCCCGTTACCGCGGTTGCCCACGCGCTCGCACTCCCGCCAGCGCTCGAGCCGGCCGACCTCGTCGCCGCGCTGCGTGGCCCAGCCGTGCGTGGGACGCAGCAGCGTCAGGCTGTGCAGCCCCGATATCCGGATCCGTCGTCCCGACGAACCGCTGCCACCGTGCACGCGTCGGGGAGCACCGGAGCGCTGCCGTTCCTCGCTCGGCTGGATCCGCGCGTCAAGCTGGCGCTCGCGCTCGGGGCCGCCATACCGGTACTGCTCTGGGAAAGTCCACTCCCCTTGCTCGCCGGTACCCTACTCCTGCACCTGCTGCTCCGCTCCCTGGGCGGCTTTCCGTGGCGTCGCCTCGGCGAGCTCTGGCGGGCACTCGCCCCGCTGCTCCTACTCGTGCTCCTCCTGCGACCCCTCTTCGACCGGAGCGGTGAACCGGTGCTCGTGGCTATCGGCCCGGTCGTGCTCACCGTCCCGGCGGTGCTCGCGGCATTGTCTGCAGCGCTCCGTCTCGTGGCGCTGGCGTTGCTTGCGTTAAGCTGGTTCGCGACGACCAGCGAGCGTGCGCTCGTCCAGAGCCTGGTGCGCCTGGGCCTGCCGGCCGGTATCGGGCTTGCGCTGGCGATCGGGCTCCGCTTCGTGCCAGTGTTCGCCCAGACCTTCGCGACAGCGGCCGAGGCGCTGCAGACGCGCGGCTGGGTCATACCGGAGCGTGGAATGGCGCGGCTACGGGCCTTGCTGCCGGTCCTCTCGGTCGCGCTGGCCGCCACGTTCCGGCAAGCGCAGCAGCTTGCCTGGGTCCTCGCCGTGCGCGGTGTGGGCGCGCGAGGCACCCGCTTGCGGTTCGGCGATCTCCGATTGCGGCGACGCGACTGGGTCGTGTTGCTCGCGGGTTTGGCCGTGGAATTGGCCGTGCTGCTCCTCACGCTCGCTGGTCTGGGGCGTTCTCCGCTCTGGCCCCTCGGATGAGCAGCGGATCGCCCATCCCACGTCCGTATGGCGCGAAAAGGGGCCGAGAGACGAGCGTCTCCCGGCCCCGATCAGCCGTATCCGGTGTGCTCAGTAGATGCATCGGATGTAGCCGCCATCGACCTGGAGCGAGGCACCGGTGATGTAACTGGCGCGCTCGGAGGCCAGGAAGACGACCGCGTTCGCGAATTCCTCGGGATCGCCGTAGCGTCCCATCGGGATCTGGGCGATCGTCCGTTGCCGCATTTCCTCGACGCTCACCCCGGCTCGCTCGGCATTCACCTGGTCGAGATAAAGGAGCCGCTCTGTCGCGATGCGACCCGGCAGCACGTTGTTGACGCGGATGTTGTAGGGCGCCAGCTCCTCGGCGAGCGTCTTCGCGAGGGCCGCGACACCAGCCCGGAAGACGTTGGACAGGATCAGGTTCGGGATCGGTATCTTGATCGATGACGATGTCATCACGATGATCGCGCCTCCGCCGCGAGCACGCATCGAGGGGAGGACACCGCGGATCAAGCGTACGGCGCTCAGCAAGGTGAGTTCGAATGCCCCCTGCCACGGCGCATCGTCGGCGAAGTCCTGGAACGTACCGGCTGGCGGGCCACCGGCATTGGTCACCAGGATATCGATGCCGCCGAAGTGCGCGATGGATTTCTCGACGAATTTCGCGATATCCTCGGCCCGGGTCAGGTCTGCCGGAACTGCCAGCACGTCGACGCCGAAGCTGCGTGCCTCGGCGGCGACCGCCTCGAGCGCCGCCTGGTTGCGACTGCAGATCGCGAGATTGGCTCCCTCGCGGGCGAAACCGAGCGCGACCGCCTTGCCGAGTCCTTGACTTGCGGCCGCGACCATCGCGACCTTGCCCCGGAGACCGAGATCCATCGCTCCACCTCCTCGACGAACGCACGGCGCCGGACGGCCGTGGCCGGCGCCACTCCGCATCGCTTCAGAGGAGTATGGGCCGAGCGGTCGGCCATGACAAGGCGGTCAGGAGCTTCCGCTGCGAGCGCATCCGACCGGCCAGCCGGCGTGTCTCGTCGATGACCGTGCTCGTGTTTTCGCGCCGGGTGACGCGACTGATCTCTTTACTGGCACTTCACTGCACTGCGAATACCATGAACTCGAGCAGGTTGCCGAACGGATCGCGGCAGAAGAAGCGCGGGCGACCGGGAATCGGTGCTGCGTCGTAGGGCTGGTAGCCAGCTTCCGTCAACCGGGTGCGAATGGCTGTCAGGTCTTCGACCTCGAAGCAGACGTGCCGGCGCGAGCGCCCGCGCGTGTCGTCGTCCTCGGCGACGATGTGGAGCTCGGTTGACCCGACGTCGAACCACAGCAAGATGTTGAGCCCAGCGAGCGACTCCGGCACCGGCTTCTCGCGGAGACCGAGTACGCCGCCGTAGAAGGCGCGAGCTCGCTCTGTCCCATCGAGGGGTGCCGTGATCGAGACATGCTGGATCCGCTTGACTGCGACCATCATCACTCTCCCTTCGCGCTCGTTCAGTCACTGGTCTTAGGCATATCAGACTGCCGTGACGCACGATGCCGTGACAGGTCTGCCTCATCCACCACTCGCCAGTGAGCAGCTGTGTATCTGCCATCGTCCGCTTCGACGTGTCTCGCTGCCGGCATGCACGCAGGCCTCGACGCTCGCTCCGGTTTCCTGTTTCCTGCCCCGCTGACTCGTCTCTGCCGATACCGCCTGTGTCCGTACTCTTGACAGCCTCTCGTCCGACTCCTATGATAATCGATAATCGCAGATCTATGATCGCCACACAATGCGATCGCACGGCGGGGCATGCACGAAAGGAGCCCGGATGAGCTGGCCGCAATTCGTCACCGTCACCTTGAACGGCCTGACGCTGGCGGCTCTCTACTTCATCGTTGCGATCGGCTTCACGCTCATCTTCGGTGTGCTCCGTGTCGTCAACCTCGCCCACGGCTCGCTCTACCTCTTCGGCGGGTATGTGGGCTGGAGCGTCGCTGACCGTACCGGGAGCTGGCCGCTGGGGGCGCTGGCTGCTCTCCTAGCAGCCGCGCTGGCTGGGCTTGTCCTCGAGGTCGGCCTGCTCCGCCCCATCCACGGGCAGGACTTGCGTGAGGCGCTGGTGACGATCGGGGTCTCGATCATCGCGGCTGATCTCATGCTCGCGCGGTGGGGCGGCTTCACCTACGACTTTTCCCCACCCGAGGCGATCACTGGTGGCGTCCGGATTCCCCTGCTCGATATCGGCTATCCAAAGTACCGGCTCTTCGTCCTCGCCTTCGCCATCGTGCTCGGCCTCCTGCTCTGGTTCCTGCTTACCCGGACGCGGTTCGGTATGACCGTTCGCGCTGCCATCGATGACCGGGATATGGTCGCGGCAGTCGGGATCGATGTCCAGCGGCTCTTCGTGCTGATGTTCGCGCTCGGAGCTGGCCTAGCCGGACTGGCCGGTGTCGTTGGTGGGTCGGTGCTGTCCATCTCGTCCGGCGAAGACGCTCGCTACCTCCTCGCTTCGCTCATCGTGGTGATTGTCGGCGGGATGGGGAGCCTTCCGGGAACAGCCGTCGCAGCGCTCCTCGTCGCACTGGTCGAGCAGTACAGCTTGGCGCTCTTCCCGACCTATGCCGCAATCGTCAGCTTTCTCCTGATGGTCATCGTGCTGGCGGTTCGTCCGCAGGGGCTTTTCGGGAGGGCAGCATGAGACCGCGTGTGCTTGGTGGTGGACTCGTCCTCCTCGCGCTCCTCAGCTTTCCCACCTGGGGCAGTCCCTACTTCGTTGGACGTGTCTTCACTCCGGCGTTCATCTTCGGGATGATCGCGCTCAGCCTCTGCCTGCTTGCTGGCTATGGTGGGATGGTCTCGCTCGCCCAGATGACGCTGGCGGGGCTCGCTGGTTACGGATACGGTTACCTGACAGTGACCCTGGGCCAGCCCTGGTGGGTTGGCGTTTTCGGTGGGCTTCTCGTCGCCACGCTCGTTGCCTTCCTCTTCGGCGTGATCGCAGTCCGCTCCACTGGCATCTACTTCCTGATGATCACGCTCGCGTTGGGCATGGTGGTTTACGCACTGGCCAACCAAAATCGCTCCCTCTTCGGTGGTCATACCGGTATCCTCGGCATCCGCCCACCCGAGCTGTTCGGTCAGGGGCTCACGGAGCGTGTGCCGTTCTATTACGTTTCCCTCCTCGTTGGCCTCCTGGCGTATGCCTTCGTCCGCTACCTGTCGCGGACGCCGTTCGGACTGTCGTTGCAGGCGCTGCGTGATGACCCGCGCCGGCTCGCCGCGCTAGGGTTCCACAACGCGCTCCATCGGGTCGCCGCGTTCACGGTCGCCGGTTTTCTGGCTGGGCTCGGTGGGCTGCTGCTCGTTTGGTACAACGGCGCGATCTCTCCCACCACGATCGATCTCACGCGCCTCATCAACATCATGGTGATCGCGGTAATCGGTGGGCTGGCCTACGCCGAGGGTGCTTTTCTGGGGGCGCTCGTCTTCATCCTCGTCACCAACTTCGCGAGCTCCTTCACGCAACGGTTCAACACCGTGATCGGCCTCGTCTTTCTGCTGATCGTGCTCTTCTCACCCGAAGGGTTGAGCGGCATCGGGCTGCAGATCGTACGCGCGCTCCAGCGTCGGTTGCAGGTACGGCTCGCTCCGGTCGAACGAGCTGGGATGGAGTGAAAGGGGGTATGAGTGACTTCGCTCCGGTCAGTACCGGTCGTACGGGTGAGCAGATGAGGAGGGGAAACGATGACGAGAGAAGACCTGCGCTACAGTCGGCGTACGTTCCTCCGCCGAGCGAGCTTCGTCGGCCTGACGGTGACCGCATCGGCGCTGCTGGCCGCCTGCGCCGGGCAACAGGCGACTCCGACGCCCGCACCAGCGGCTGCGAGCCCCACGGCAGCACCTGCTCCGTCTCCGACCGCTGCAGCCGCGACCACGCCAGCACCGGCAGCCTCTCCGACGATCACCGTCGGAGCAGCTGGAGGCGAGATCGTGATCGGTATCCTCGCGACGCTCGAGGGAGCCTTCGCGCTCTACGGTGAGGAAGCTGTGCGCGGCGTCGAGCTGGCTGTCGCTGAATTCGGCGGCGCCATCGCCGGCAAGAAGATTCGACTGGTGAAGGAGAGCACGGATGCGACCCCGCAAGTCGCCCGCGAGAAGGCCCGCAAGCTGATCGAGCAGGACAAGGTCGACTGTATCGTCGGACCACTCTCGGGTGACGAAGGTCTGGCATTGCGTGACTATGCCAAGACGATCCCGGACAAGACGATCGTCAATGGGACCTCGGCTGCTCAGGATACGACGCTGCGTGACCCGGCGCCCAATTTCTTCCGGTTCTCCACGGATGGTGTCCAATGGATGGCCGGGCTCGGGACCTATTGCTACCAGGTGAAAGGCTATCGCCGCGTTGCCACGTTGGGCGAGGATTACTCGTATCCCTACAGTCAGGTCGCTGGCTTCCTGCTCGAATTCTGTCGTCTCGGTGGTGACTGCGTAGCCCAGTTCTGGGTGCCGATCGGGACCAAAGACTACAGCTCGGTCATCAGCTCGATGCCGAGCGATATCGATGCTATCTATGTCATCCTCGGCGGTTCCGATGCCGTCAATTTCCTCAAAGCCTATTCAGAATTCGGTGGCAAGGCTGCTCTCATCGGGGGGAGTTCGACGATCGACCAGAACGTGCTCGAGACCAAGGGAGCGCTGCGTTCCCGGGTCATCGGTATTCCCGGGGCAGGGCCAGTCGCGGCTGACAATCCTGACCCTGCCTGGAAAGCGTGGGTCGAGCAGTACCGCAAGCAGTTTCCACAGGGGCTCAGCACGCCTTCGCTCTTCTGTTGGGGATATTACGTCAATGCGAAGGGCTTGCTCCTCGGTCTCGAAGCGGTCAATGGTGATCTCAGCGACGGCCAGAAGAAACTCCAGGCAGCACTCGCCAAGGTCGAGTTCGATGGGCCGACTGGCCACATCAAGCTGGACAAGAACCGGCAAGCGATCGCCAACAACTTCGTGACCGAGGTCGCCGAGGGGCCCGACGGCAACTTGTACAATAAGCTCGTCAAGGTCGTCGAAGGAGTGAACCAAACGCTCGGTCTTCCCGAGGACAAGTACCTCTCGCTCGGTTCGTTCACTCGTGAGAATCCGACTTGTGAGAAGATCAAGCAGACGTTCGGATCCTGACTATGATCGCGGTGCAGTCTCCTCGCTTGCAGACGGCGACTCACGCCCTGGAACTCCAGGGCGTGAGTCGCCGCTTCGGCGGGCTCGTCGCCGTCCGCGAGGTCTCGCTCGCACTTCAGCCGGGTGAGCGCCGGGCGATCATCGGACCGAACGGAGCGGGCAAGACGACGCTCTTCAACGTCATCACTGGTGAACTCCGTCCGACCGCTGGGACGATCCGCTTCTTCGGCCGCGACGTTACGCATCTTCCGCCGTACCAGCGCATCCGGCTGGGTCTGGCGCGGACCTATCAGACGCCACTCGTGTTTCGTCGGCTCACCGTCGCTGAGAACCTGTACCTCGCCGTACGCGGCGTTCGCCCCTGGCGGCTCAGTCTGCGGCTCCCGCGCCGCAGCGATCCCGAATTTCGCGAAGTCGAGGAACTCGCGGAACGAGTCGGACTCGGTCATGCGTTGCGGGCACTGGCCGGCGCGCTTTCGCACGGGGAGCAGCGCCAGCTCGAGCTGGGCATGGCGCTCGCCAGCCGTCCGAAGCTCCTGCTTCTCGATGAGCCAGCGGCTGGTCTCTCTCCGGGTGAGCGCGAGCAGCTCACGGCGCTCCTCCAGGGACTCGACCCTCGGATGACAGTCCTCCTCATCGAGCACGACATGGATGTCGCCTTCCAGGTGGTGCAACGGGTCACTGTACTGCACGAAGGAAGCGTCATCGCCGAAGGAGCGCCGGACGAGATCGCTGCGAACCCGGTCGTCCAAGCCGTGTACCTCGGAGGCGGGTATGGCTGACGCGTCGCTCCTCGAGATCCGCGACCTGCATGCCTACTATGGCCAGAGTCATATCCTGCAGGGTATCGATCTCACGCTACGGCACGAGCCGCTCGCGCTCCTCGGCCGCAATGGGATGGGGAAGACGACCCTCTGTCTGGCGCTGACGGGACTCCTGCCGAGTGTTCGCGGTTCGATCCGTTTCGCCGGCCAGGAGCTCGTCGGGAAGCCACCGCATCGCATCGCTGCACTCGGTATCGGCTACGTGCCGCAGGGACGACGCATTTTTCCCTCACTCACGGTCGAGGAGCATCTGCGGCTCCTGCCCCGTCGGCGAGGCCTGTCCGGTGACGATGTCTGGACGATCGAGCGGGTGTACGACCTGTTCCCCCGGCTGGCCGAGCGGCGTCGGCAGGTGGCTGGAACGCTCTCGGGCGGCGAGCAGCAGATGCTCGCGATCGCGCGCGCCCTTCTCACCAATCCGCGGCTGCTCGTCATGGACGAGCCGTCGGAGGGGCTGGCGCCGGTCATCGTCGATCAGCTCGTCGCCACGCTGCGGCAGCTGGCGGCGAGTGGCCTGTCGATCTTGCTCGTCGAGCAACGTCTGGCTGTCGCTACCGCGATCGCCAGCCGCATCGCTATCATGCTCGCCGGTCGCATCGTCCTGGAGACGAGCGCCGAGGCACTGCTTGCCGATCCAGCGCTCCAGCAGCAGTACCTGGGAGTGAGCGCCCGGCGGGCAGCGTGAGGGGAAGGTGATACCGATGCCGACGGTGGTCTTGATCGGCACGCTCGACACCAAAGGGGTGGAGTACGAGTACTTGTGCCAGCGCCTGCGTGAACGTGGGTGCGACGTGGTGCTCGTCGATGCCGGTGTGCTCGGCGAACCACAGGCACAACCGGACATCACACGGGAGGAGGTCGCCCGCGCGGCAGGGGCCGACGTGGCGACGCTGGCAGCCCAGGGCGATCGTGGGGCGGCGATCGCCACGATGGCGCGCGGTGCGACGGCGATCGTGCTCGAGTTGTTCCGCCAAGGTCGCCTGCACGGCATCCTCGCCCTCGGTGGCTCCGGAGGCTCGTCGCTCGCCACGACTGCGATGCGGGCGTTGCCGATCGGTGTCCCGAAACTGATGGTTTCGACACTGGCATCGGGTGACACGCGCCCCTACGTCGGGGCGAGCGATATCGCCATGCTCTATCCCGTCGTCGATATCGCCGGCATCAACCGGATCAGCGAGCGGATTCTCACCAATGCCGCGGCTGCCATCGCCGGTATGGCGCAGGCGTATGAGACGTTCCAAACGAGTGCTCCCAGCAAACCATTGATCGGCGCGACGATGTTCGGGGTGACGACTCCGTGCGTCACCGAAGCGCGCAAAGAACTCGAGGCGCGTGGGTACGAGGTGCTCGTTTTCCATGCCACCGGAACCGGTGGTCAGGCGATGGAAAATCTCGTCAAGAGCGGGTATCTGGCTGGCGTGCTCGATATCACCACGACGGAACTGGCCGACGAGCTCGTCGGCGGTGTCCTCTCGGCTGGGCCGGAACGACTCGAGGCTGCCGGCGCTGTGGGGATCCCGCAGGTCGTCTCGCTCGGTGCGCTCGACATGGTCAATTTCGGCCCGCTGGACACGGTGCCGGAGCGGTTCCGGCACCGCCGTCTCTACCAACACAATCCGACGGTGACGCTGATGCGGACGACGAAGGAAGAATGTGCCGAACTCGGTCGGATCATCGCCCGCAAAGTGAATGCCGCCCGCGGGCCAGTCGCGGTGTTCATCCCGCTGCGCGGCTTTTCAGCGATCGATGTCGAAGGGAAGCCGTTCTACGATCCCGAGGCTGATCGAGCGCTGATCGAGGCGTTGAAGGCGAATCTCGCTCCGCACATCGAGGTGCACGAGTGGGAGACCGACATCAACGACCCAGCCTTCGCCCGAGCGATGGCAGCGCGCCTCGACGAGCTGATCCGCAGCCAGCAGCGAGACGAAGGCGGATCGACGAGTCAGGAGGGTGCACGATGAGCTGGCGACCGATGACGCGTACCGAAGCGCTCGCCAAGTTGCGGGCGACCCTAGCTGAAGGCAAGCCGATCATCGGCGCCGGAGCCGGTACCGGTCTCTCAGCGAAGTGCGCGGAAGCCGGGGGTGCCGACCTCATCATTATCTACAACTCCGGCCGCTATCGCATGGCGGGGAGAGGTTCCCTCGCTGGCCTCATGCCGTATGGGGACGCCAATGCCATCGTTGTCGAGATGGCGGCTGAAGTGCTCCCGGTCGTCCGGCACACTCCGGTGCTCGCGGGCGTGTGCGGCACCGATCCCTTCCGCCTGATGCCGGTCTTCCTGCGCCAGCTCAAGGAGATCGGTTTCGTCGGCGTGCAGAACTTCCCGACCGTCGGCCTTATCGACGGTGTCTTTCGCCAGAACCTCGAAGAAACCGGCATGGGGTTCGACCTCGAGATCGAAACGATCCGGATCGCTCACGAGCTGGACATGCTGACCGCTCCCTACGTCTTCGATCCCGATCAGGCACGAGCGATGGCGGAGGCCGGTGCGGACATCATCGTGCCGCACGTCGGCTTGACGACGAAGGGGATGATCGGCGCCAAGACGGCGCTCACTCTGGACGAAGCGGTCGAACGGGTGCAGGCGATGTGCGATGCTGCCAAGGCGGTCAATCCGGACGTCATCGTGCTCTGCCACGGTGGGCCGATCGCTGAACCCGAGGATGTCGCCTACGTGCTCGAGCGGACGCGCGGTGTCGTCGGCTTCTTCGGCGCTTCCAGCGTCGAGCGGTTGCCGACCGAGCGCGCCATGGTCGAGACGATGCAGCGCTTCAAAGCGCTGCAGCCCCGCTCGACTTGACACGATCGGCTGATGACGCTACCATGGAAAAGAATCGATTATCGATTCATGGAAGCAGAGCGAGGCGACCGATGCCGAAGTCGAACACAGCGTCGACCGATCGTTCGCTACCCCGCCCGATCGCGCGGCGAGTCCTCCGCGAGGAAATCAAGGAATACCTGATCGATGCCATCCTCCGCGGCACGCTCAAACCCGGTGACCGTATCGTCGAGACGCGGATCGCGCAGGAACTCGGCGTCAGCCAGACTCCGGTGCGGGAGGCTTTGCGTGACCTCGAACTCCTCGGCTTCGTGACGAGCGAACCGTTCCGGGGCACACGTGTCCGTGCCTTCACGCATGAGGAGCTCGTCCAGATCTATCCGATCCGTGCGGCGATCGAGGGGGTCGCTGCCCGTGCTGCCGCGACCCGTATCACGACCGAGCAACTGCTCGCGCTGGAGGAGCAGATCGACCGCATGCGCGAGGCGAGCGAGCTCGGCGACGAGGCGACAGCGATCGAAGCCGATATCGCCTTCCATCGCATCATCGTCGAGGCGTCCGGCAACCGGCTTCTCCAACAGTTCTGGACGAGCTTGAGTCTCGCGACAACGACGTTTCTGACCTTCTCGGTACACCGCCGGGCGATCGAAGGGCTGGCTGCCCGGCACGAGCCGATCCTGGAGGCGCTTCTGGCGCGCGATCCCGACCTGGCGGAGGCAGTGATGCGGCGCCATATCGAGGAGCCCGGCCGCTGGGTGTACGAGGCCCTGGCACAGGAGCGCGGTTCCGATCCGGGCGATCCGGCTGGCGGGGCACCGGAAGAAGGATGAAGGAAGGGAGTACTGCAGTGGGTGTTCGCCTGATCGATCTCTCCATGCCCGTGCACAACGATATGATCACCTTCCCGCGGGTTCCGCCTCCCAAGATCGAGATGCACGAGTCCTGGGAGGAATTCGCCGAGCGGATCGGTGCTGCGCAGTACGGCGCGACCTGGCTTACCGCCAGCTATCGACTCGAACTCAACGACCACGTCGGGACGCACATCGATGCCCGCAAGCACCTCGTCGCCGAGGCTCCCGGCCCGGAGGGGATTCCGCTCGAATACTGCTATTCCGACGGTGTGCTCCTCGATTTCCGTCATAAAGAGAAAGGTTCCGGGATCACGGCCGCGGAGATCCAGGAAGCGCTCGACAAGATCGGCTACCGCCTCAAGCCGCTCGATATCGTCCTCATCTGGACCGGTGCGGGTGCCTACCAGAACGAGCAGCGCTACCTCACTGATCACTGCGGTATGACCCGCGAGGCGACGCTCTGGCTCATCGACCAGGGGATCAAGGTGATGGGGATCGATGCCATCACCTTCGATCCACCGGTCTGGGCGATGTTCGAACGGAAGCAGTTCTGGGAGGCGCATCTCGTCATGCGGGAGCGCGAGTACTACCACATCGAGAACATGACGAACTTCGACCAGATCCCACGCCCCTTCGGCTTCAAGGTCGCTGCCTTCCCGATCAAGTGGGTGGGGACGACCGCGGCACCGGTACGCGCCGTCGCGATCGTCGAGGAGTGACGCCATGAGCCGCGCTGCGACCGTCGCGCTGGTCCGCTGGTTCCACGATCCGGCCTGTACCGACGTCGCACAGGCCGGCGGGAAGGGTGCGAGTCTCGCCCGGCTTGCGGCTGCCGGCCTTCCCGTGCCACCTGGCTTCGTGGTGACCAGCGCTGCCTTCGCGACCTTTCTCGCCGAGACAGGACTCGCTGCGACGATCCGTTCGCTGCTCCAGCAGGTCGACCCTAACGAGCGCCGGGTGTTGGAAGCTGCCGCCGCAGAACTCCGTCGAGCCATCCTGACAGCCCCGTTGCCCATCGAGCTCGACGCCGCCATTGCCGGTGCCTATGCGGAACTCGGTCACGGGGAACCGATCGCTGTCGCGGTCCGCTCGAGCGCGGTCGCCGAGGACTCCCAGCAGGCCTCTTTCGCTGGTCAGCAGGAGACGTTCCTCGATGTCCGCGGAGTCGATGCGGTGCTCGATCGGGTCCGGGCCTGCTGGGCGTCGTTCTTCAGTCCCCGCGCGCTCTTCTACCGGGCTCGCAAGGGGTCGCTCGACGATCTTGCCGTCGCGGTCGTCGTCCAAGAACTCGTCGAGCCCGAGAAGGCGGGCGTGCTCTTCACGGTCGATCCGGTGCAGCGACGTCGCGATGTGCTGGTGATCGAAGCGGTCTTCGGTTTCGGAGAAGCGCTGGTTTCGGGCGAGGTCACGCCTGACCACTACGAGATCGAGCGAACGAGTGGCCGGCTCCTCCGTGCTATCGTCCCGGTCAAGCGGTCGATGACCGTCCGTGCCGAGGACGGTGGGCTGACGGAACGAGCGGTGCCCGACGAGCTCCAGCGTGCCCGTGTCCTGGACGACCGCGAACTTGCTACACTCCGCGAACTCGCGGAGCAGGTCGAGGCGTTCTTCGGGTCGCCCCAAGACGTCGAGTGGGCGATCGCTCGAAGCGAGCTGTTCGTGCTCCAGAGTCGTCCGATCACGACGCTGGCCTGAGGACAGGAGCAGGCGATGCTGGGTGAGCGAGGACTGCTCGAGCGCGCACGCGAATGGGTCGCTCCCTACTGGAACGCGCGGCATCTCTACCGTACGCTCGACTGGCTCTTCGTGCTCGAGCCTGAGGCGGACATTGCCCTTCGCTTGGCCGCTCTCACCCACGACATGGAGCGGCATGTGCCGGGGCCCGACTCGCCGACGATGGACGCACAGCGAGGGATCCCGAACCGCGAGTACGAGCGGCAACACCAGGAACGCTCGGCGCGCATCGTCACGGGCTGGCTCACCGAGCAGGGCGCGGCACCGGAACTCGTCGAGGCTGTCCGTGCCCTCGTCGCGGTGCACGAATGGGGCGGCTGGCCGGAAGCTGATCTCCTCCAGGCTGCTGATTCGCTCTCCTTTCTCGAGGTCAACGTTGACCGCTTCGTCCGGCTCGGGCTCACCGGCGAGCGTGGCTATACTCCGGAACGCGTTGCTGAGCACTTCCGGTACATGGCCGAGCGGGTTCGCGTGCCCCGGGCGCGCCACCTCGCCGAACTTCTGCTCCGGGCAGCACTGGCTCGTCTCGAGGAGCAGAGCGGTCATGCCGGCGCGGAGTTGGCGCGCCTCGAGGAGGCGGTCGTCGATGGCTGACTGCACGGTCGTTGTTCCCACCACGCTCGCGGAAACACTCGCCGTGCTCGCGCAGGCGGGTGAGGATGCAGTGCCGGTCGCCGGTGGGGTGTGGGTGACGCTGACGCTCCGGAGTGGACTCGTCCGGCCACGCGTCCTGCTCAGCCTGCGCCGTCTGGCCGAGCTCGGGGACGTCGCCCTCGAACACGATGGAAGTCTCCGCCTCGGCGCGCTCCTGACCCACCGCGCAGTCGAACGGTCACCGCTCGTCCGGGCCCACTGGCCGGTGCTGGCCGAGACGCTCGCCGACGTCGCGAATGTGCGCGTCCGCGAGCAGGCAACCCTCGTCGGCAATCTCTGCGAGGCCGATCCGGCTTCCGATCCTCCCGCTGTCCTGGCGGCGCTGGGAGCGACGGTCGAGCTGGCTAGCTGGCGAGGCCAGCGTGTTATGCCGGTGGCCGAGTTCATCCGCGGTGCCTACGAGACAGCGCGGGATCCCGACGAACTCGTCACGTCCATCCGAATCCCACCGCTTCCCGCGGGTGCCGGTACAGCCTATTGCAAGTTCCGCACGCGCTCACACGAGGATCGCCCGGCGGTCGGCGTGGCTGCCGTCGTCGCGCTCGACTCCGCAGGACGCGTCACTCACCTCGAGGTCGTCGTCGGTGCTGCTGGCGACCGGCCCCAACGGGTGCCCGAGGCGCTCGCCGCCGTGCCTGGTGCGGAGTTCGACGACGAGCTCGTGACGGCCCTCGCTGACGCCTATGCTGGAGCCGTCGAGACTGTCTCGGATCTTCGCGCCAGTGCTTGGTATCGGCGCGAGATGGTTCGTGTCTTCGTCGCCCGCGCGTTGCGGCTCGCCGCACACCGTGCGGGCTGGTGCGTAGGAGAGGGACCACGCGTATGAAACTCGCGACTTTCGCCGTCTCGAGTCCAGCTGGCCCCGTGCGGCGCATCGGTGCGCTCGCCGACGGCTGGCTGGTCGATCTGCAGGCTGCCTACGCGGGCTACCTAGCCCGGACCGATCCCGGTTGCGACGCGGAACGGCTGGCTGCGCTGCTCCTCCCCGACGATATGGTGGCGTTCCTCGGGCATGGGGCACTCGGTTGGGACGCTGCCGCCCGTGCGCTCGAGGAGGGACTCCGCCGGGAGGAAGCATTCGGCCGCCGGACGCGCTACCGGCTGGACGAAGTGCGCCTGCTCGCACCCCTGCCCCGCCCACGGGTGATCCGCGATTTCCTTACCTTCGAGGGACACATGCGCAATGCCAGCCGGGCGCTCGGTCGCGGCGGCGAGATCCCGCCGGCCTGGTACGAGGTGCCTGCCTACTACAAGGGTGACCCGGATACGGTCGTCGGCCCGGACGCTGATGTCGTGATGCCACGGTACACGCAGCAGTTCGACTTCGAACTCGAGCTCGGGATGGTGATCGGCCGCCGGGGCAAGGATATTCCGGTCGAAGAAGCCGACCGGTATATCGCTGGGTTCACGATCTTCAACGACTTCAGCGCCCGCGACCAGCAGATGCGCGAGGCGCCGATCGGGATGGGGCCGAGCAAGGGGAAAGATTTCGATACCGGCAACGCGATCGGCCCGTACCTCGTGACACCGGACGAGCTCGATGTCTCGAACCTCCGCATGGTCGCGCGGGTCAACGGTGAGGTCTGGTCGGAAGGCTCGTCGAGGGGGATGCATTTTACCTTCGCACAGCTGATCGCGCATGTCTCACAGAGCGAGACGATCTACCCTGGTGAGCTGTGGGGATCCGGGACCGTCACCAACGGGTGCGGTCTCGAATTGGGGCGGTACCTCCAGCCGGGCGATCTGGTCGAGCTGGAGGTCGAGGGGATCGGTGTCCTGCGCAACCGTGTCGTCCGAGCTCCGGAAGGGTAAGGCCTTCGGAAAGGAAGGGAGGAAGGACTGATGCCGTTCGTCGTCGTCGCGCACTACTACGCTAAGGAAGGCAAGGCCGACGAAATCGCGGCGATCCTCAAGGAAATGGTGACGCTGTCCCGATCGGAGCCGGGGTGTCTTGTGTATTATGTCAATCGCTCGCAGGACGACCCCCGCAAGTTCCTGCTCTACGAGCAGTACCGCAGTCGGGAGGACTACGAGGCCCACAAGGCGACACCGTACTTCCAAGAGAAGATCCTCAATACGGTCGTCCCGATGTTGGAGAGCCGCGTGCCGGAGTTCTACGACCTGATCGAACCGGAGTGAGCGAACCGGATCGGAGAGATCGAGCGGAGAGGAGGGAGCCCATGGCCCAGGAACGACCGGATGTCCAGCTCCCGGTGACGTTCTTCGGTGACGAGTCCTTCCCGGTCGAGTGGGAGAGCGAGGAAGAGAAGCAGCTTTTCTGGTGGTGGGATGATCTCCACTGTCCCAACCCGCTCTCGCCGATGTTCTTCGAGCTCGGCGGCTGGTGGGCGACCTGCGCCTATCTCTATCGTCGCTTCGGTGCTCCCTTCGGCCGCGATTGGAAGGCCAAGCTGATCAACGGCTACCTGTTCACCGCGGTCGTGCCGCGGGACCCCAAGGAAGCGGAGGAACTCGCCCCGTACTACAGCATGGTCATGCCGGTCTACGCCGAGAAGGGGCTCGAGTGGTGGCAGAAGCGCCTGCGCCCCGAGATCGAGCGGAACTTCGAGTATCTGGATACCTATCCCTACGAGACCGCGACGCTTCCGGAACTCATGGTGCTCCTCGAAGACGCGATCGACATCCAGGAGCGGCACTGGCGGATCCACTGGATCCTCAATCTCTCGCAGTTCCAGGCTTCGCTCGACTTCCAGACGGCGGTGCGCGAGGTGATCGGCGAGGTCGATCCGACCTTGCTCGAGCGCATCATGGTCTCGGACAGTGACCGCAACTGGGACGCCGTGCACGGGCTCTGGGAGCTCAAGGAACGGGTCAAGCGCAACGCTGTGCTGATGGAGGCCTTCAGTAAGGAGACGCCGGCCGAGATCCTCGCCGAGCTGGAGAAGACGGCCGAAGGCCGCGAGTTCCTCCGCTGGCTCGACGAATACAAGCGTGAGTTCGGCCACAAAGCACTGTATAGCCACGAGTACGTCTATCCGACCTGGTACGAGAACCCCGCACCGATCATCGCGGCGATCCAGGGCTATCTCCAGACCGACTATTCCTATCCGGAGGCGATCCAGCGGCTGCGGCAGGATCGGGACGCGGCGATCCAGGAACTCTTGAGCAAGATCCCACCTGGTGACGTGCGCGGACGCGAGCGGGTCGAGGCAGCGCTCCACCGCGTGCTCCAGATGATGCCGCTGACACCTGACCACCACTTCTACATCGACCAGGGGACGTTCGCCCGGATGCGGTACGTCCTGCTCGCGATCGGCCGGCGCCTGGTCGAGTCGGGTCTGCTCGACCAACCGGACGACGTACTCTTCCTCCGCTACCACGAGCTGCGGGTGCTCGCTGCCGAGCCGTCCAACCTTCCCAACGCCAAGGAACTTGTCCGCCAGCGCCGAGAGGCGCGCGAGCGCGCCTTCGCGATCCGGCCGCGGGACTGGGTCGGAACGGCCAGCGAGTGGGCGCTGTTCCAGGAACCGTACAAGACGCTCTGGGGCTACCCGCAGCGCTTCTTCGATTCGCTCAAGCCGCGCGAAGTCAGCCAGCGGATCGAGGGGATACCGGCTTCGGCGGGCGTCATCGAGGGGACGGCGTTCGTCGCCAAGACGCTCGAAGACGTCGATGCGCTCAAGGGCGGTGAGATCCTGGTCTGCCGGATGACGAACCCAGCGTGGGTCATCGCCTTTACCAAGATCGCCGGCCTCGTCACGGATTCCGGCGGGCAGCTCTCCCACCCAGCGGTGGTCTCGCGCGAGTTCGGTATCCCGGCGGTCGTCGGCACTGGTGTGGCGACCCAGGTCATCAAGACGGGCCAGCGGATCCGCGTCAACGGCTCGGCTGGCGTGGTGGAGATCCTCGGTTGACGGGGCGGTATGAGACGACTGCTGTCCGAGTGGAGCACCGTTGTCCCGATACTGCCTTCTCCACTGTGCTGGTGGGCGAGCCAGCTCCGGCACTTCGAGGACGGTCCTCGATGTCCAGCGGACGGTCGCTGGTACCGGAGTACACGAGCCGGTCGAGCGGGGAGCAGTCGCGATGACGGTCGGTAGGGCGGTTCCGATGATCGATGCGCTGGAGCGCGTCACTGGCCGCATCCGCTTCAGCCAGGACGTCGCGGTGCCCGGGATGCTCCACGCTGCGGTCGTGCGCAGCACCCAGCCGCATGCGCGCATCCGGCGTATCGAGACGAGCGCAGCGCGCGCCGTTCCCGGCGTCGTTGCGGTCGTGACCGCGGCCGATCTCGCCCGGATCCCCGGGATCCGTCCCGTTTATGGGCCGCAGATCGAAGACCAGCCGATTCTGGCCGCCGACCGGGTGCGCTACGTCGGCGATATGGTGGCGCTCGTCGCTGCCGAGACGCCGCGGGCCGCACGGGAGGCCGCCGGCCAGGTGGTCGTCGACTACGAGCCCTTGCCAGCGGTCTTCGATCCGGTCGAGGCGATGCGGCCGGGTGCACCGCTCGTCCACGAGCTGCGGCCCGACGAGCCGCTCCGTGGGCATGCGGTCTACTTCGGTCTGCGGCCGCTCTTCGGCACCAACTGCTGCAATCATTTCCGGCTCTACACCGGGGATATCGAGCAGGGCTTCGCCGAGGCCGATCTCGTGCTCGAGGAGACGTTCCGCGTGCCAGCCGCCCAGCACGTGGCGATGGAGCCGCATGCCGCGCTCGCGTACTGGGACGACGGGCGCCTGGTCGTGATCAGCGGGACACAGACGCCGTTCAACACGCGCCAGATACTCGCCCAGATCTTCGGCCTACCAGCGGAGCGAGTCCGGATCGTCGTGCCGCCGATGGGCGGCTCCTTCGGCTGCAAGGTCTTCCCGCGCATCGAGCCGCAGGTCGCCGTGCTCTCCTACTTGACCGGTCGACCGGTCAAGCTCGTGCTCGACCGCTACGAGGAGTTCCTCACCCTTACCCGGCACGCGACGGTGGTCACGATCCGGCTCGGGCTGACTCGCGATGGGCGCATCACGGCCAAGCGGGTGGAAGCCTACTGGAGTACCGGTGCCTATGCCGACTGCGGGCCGGACGTCGCCCGCAAGGGCGGGTTCGGCAGCGTCGGACCCTACCGGATTCCACATGTCGCGGTCGACTCGTACTGCGTCTATACGAACCTGCCGCCGGCCGGCGCCTTCCGCGGCTATGCAGTCACCGAGATCGTCTGGGCCTCCGAGCGGATGATGGACATCGCGGCCGATGCGCTCGGCCTCGATCCGCTGGAGTTCCGTCTGCGCAACCTCCTCGCCGACGGTGACCAGTTCGCCACCGGCGAGACACTCCACGACGTCCATTTCCGCGAGTGTCTGGAGGCGGCAGCTCGAGCGATCGCGTGGAGCCCCGAGCGGACCGTGTTGCCTGGTGGTCGCGTGCGCGCGAAAGGCCTCGCCGTCGTGATCAAAGGCATGACCACGCCCAGCCGGTCGGAAGCAGCTGTCGCGGTCGATCGGGACGGGCGCGTGACGGTCTACTCCTCGACCGTCGAGCTTGGCCAGGGAGCGCGCACCGTACTCGCCCAACTGGCTGCTGAGCCGCTCGGCGTACCGTACACGTCCGTTCAGCTGGTCGATCCCGATACCGACCGGACGCCCTTCGACAACCGCACCACCTCGAGCCGCTCGACCTACATGATGGGGAACGCCGTGCGGCGAGCGGCATGGCAGCTCGCCGATCGCTTGCGTGCGCTCGCAGCCGAGCGGCTCGAGGCCGCGGCGGAGGATCTCGAGCTCGTGCCGGGTGCGGTCTGCGTGCGCGGTGCGCCCGAGCGTTGTATCGGCTGGGGCGAGCTCGTGGCTGGCCTCGGCCTGGAGGAACTCCGCGAGCATGCGGAGTTCCACAACGAGGGTGGTCTGGACGAGACGGGCCACGGGATCGCCTCGTCGCACTGGCACCAGGGAGCTGCCGGAGCGGAAGTCGAGGTCGACCTGGAGACCGGACAGGTCAAGGTCGTGCGGCTCCATGCCGCTGTCTACGCGGGCGAGGTCGTCAACGCGCTCACTGCAGCGCTGCAGAACGAAGGCAGCATGATCATGGGACTGGGCAGCGCGCTCTTCGAGGAACTCGTCTACGAGCACGGACAGCCGCTCACGACCAACCTGTCGGACTATCTCGTGCCCGCTTTCCTCGATCTGCCCGACCAGCTGTCCCATGACCTGCTCGAGTGCCCGGGAGCTGAGGTGCATGGTGTCGGTGAGACTGCCTTGCCGCCCGTCCCAGCAGCGATCGGGAACGCGGTCGCCCGTGCCACTGGTGCTCGCTTGACCGAACTCCCGCTTACACCGGAACGTGTGCTGCGTGCCCTGCGGGAGGCCCGTGAGGAGGGGCGGTGATGCAACAGACGGTCCGCCTGCGTGTCAATAATCAGGACCACGAGTTCGCCGTACCCTGTGACGAGACGCTCCTGGAGACCTTGCGCGAGCGGCTCGGCCTCACGAGCGTGCGTGAGACGTGCGGCATCGGGATCTGCGGCGCGTGCACCGTCTTGATCGAGGGTCGCCCGATCTCGAGCTGCCTCGCCCTGACCGTGTTGGCCGACGGTGCGTACGTCACGACGCTCGAAGGTATTGCGGGGCCCGATGGTTCCCTGCACCCGGTCCAGGAGGCTTTCGTCGAACACCAAGCTTTCCAGTGCAGCTACTGCACGCCGGCTATGATTCTGAGCACGATCGCGCTCTTGCGAGAACGTCCGAACCCGACCCGGCAGGAAATCGCGCAGTATCTCGCTGGCAACCTCTGCCGCTGCGGCTCGTACCTCCGCATCCTGGCGGCCGTCGAGGCGGCGGCTGCCAGGATGCAGACCGTACGCAACGGCTGAACCCGCCGGTCAGATCGCCTGGGCAGTCGCGCTGCCACCTCCGCGACGGAGAGAGAACGTACTGATACGCTTCCAGGAGGACGGAGACGCGCGCTCGCTCCGTGGACTGACTCGGCAGCGGACGCTCGCGTGGGAGCGGCGACGCGGTTCGCCTTCGTTCAGTGCTTCGACACCGATGGTGGGATGCCGATCCTCCGGTTGGTGATGCGGGTGACGGACTCGACATTCCTGTGCGACTGCTCCGCGATGCTGCGATGAGCCAGGAGACGCTGCACAAAGCGATGCTGACGATCGGTCATTCGAGTCGGCCCCTCGGGGTGTTTCTGGCGCTGCTCCGTGCGCATCGGGTGCGGACGGTCGTCGATGTGCGGCGGTTCCCCTTTTCCAGGCGGAATCCCCAGTACGATCGGGAACGTTTCGCCGAGGCGCTCGCTCGTTCCGGTATCGCCTATCACCACTGTCCAGCCCTCGGGGGTCGCCGGCAGCCGCGTCCCGATTCGGTGAACACCGCCTGGGAGAACGCTGGCTTTCGCGGCTTCGCCGATCACATGCAGACGGCCGAGTTCGCAGCGGCGATCCACCGGCTGATCGCGCTCGCCGAACGCGAGGGGCCGGTCGCACTTCTCTGCGCCGAAGCGGTCCCGTGGCGCTGTCATCGCAGCCTCATCGCCGATGTGCTGACCGTTCGCGGGATTCCGGTCTTCCACATCCTCTCCGAAACGCGTCTGCAGCCCCATCGGTTGCCCCTCTTCGCACGCGTGCGCGACGGGCTGGTGACCTACCCAGCGGCAGAACCGGATGCCGAGCGAACACTGCCCGAGAGTGCGATCTAACGAGCAGTACACGCGGCGCACCTGGACGCTTCCGGCGCAGCGAGCCAGCGCGGTTGAACTGTTCCCGTACCCTGCCGCCTGACTGGCGCAACAGGTCCCGATGAGCAGGTGCGCAGTACTGAAACACGAGGACACACCCGGAGCCCGTTCCCTGCACTTTCGCTCCTGAACGGACCACGCGTGCGTGCCCCGGCCCGGCAGGTGCAGGAACCACCTCATGTCCCCGCGCTTGCGGCGCGGACGGGCGCGACGCGCCTCGCCCCTACAGGGAGAACATGGACGGTTCGGGAGGGTCGCGTGGTGATCGGCCACCGGTCCCCATCGACCACCTCCGCCCCCTGTAGGGGTCACGCGTGCGTGACCCGTCCGGCCCGCCAGGGCCGGGGAACAGACCACGTACCCGCGTCTGGCGGCGTGGATCGGCGCGGTAGACCTGCGGCCCCCCTTACCCCCCGGCCCCCTCTCCCGCACGGCGCGGGAGAGGGGGTGCCGAGTGCCAGCGAGGCGGGGGGGTGAGGGGTGTTTTGCAGGCGATACGCGTTGCCGACGGTCGCCTGCCCATCGTTCACCGGTACCCGATCGATTCCGGTCGTCCCTGTAGGGGTCACGGACGCGTTACCCGTCCGGTCCGTCAGGGCCGGGAACCGGCCCAGGTCCCGCGCCTTTCGGCGCGGCCGGGCGACGCACGCGTCGCCCCTACGGGGAAAACGTGGATGGGATGCCGAGCGTCAGCGAGTCGGGGGTGTCGTGCCGGCACGCGACAGCGACGGTCGCCAGCCGGTCGCCCACCGGCCTCCATCGCTCACCGCCGTTCCCTGTAGGGGTCAGGCGTGCCTGACCCGGCCGGGCCGTCAGGCCCGGAAAACCGAACCCGTTCCCACCCAATCCTGCCTAGACTGGCGCGGCACGCCTCGCCCCTGCGGGGAAAACGCGAACGTGGCATGCCGCGTCCCGACGAGGCGTGGCCAGTTCGGGACAGTGGCCTGCAAACCGCCGACCCGCGTGCTGTCGACCACCGTCCATCCCTGTAGGGGTCAGGCGTGCCTGACCCGCCCGGCCCGAAGGGCCGGGAATCGGAACCCATTCCCGTGCCTTGGCGTGCCGCAGGGCGCGGCATGCGTCGAAGTCCCCCTCATCCCCCGGCCCCCTCTCCCACGATCCCGTGGGAGAGGGGGTGCCGAGCGGAGCGAGGCGGGGTGAGGGGTGTTTTCCGGGCGACACGCATTGCCGACGGTGATCTGCCTCATCGCCGACCGGCCCCCATTGCTCACCGTCGTCCCCTGTAGGGGTCACGCGTGCGTGACCCGTCGGGTCATGCGTGCCTGGCCCGCCCGGTCGGTGCGGGGCGGAACGAGACTACCTTCCCGCGCTCGCGGTGGGATCGGGTGGCCCATGTGTCGTCACACGAGCGGTGCCCTGATGCACGCGGCCTGACCGTGCGTACGACCGAGTATCGCGGCTGCCGAGCGTGCTCCTGCTCGCGGGCGTCACCCGAGCGCTCGTGACAACACCAGGACCTTCTGTCGGGCTGAGGGCCACGCTCGGTGGGTCTTCCCCCTGCGTCGCGCTTGACACCATTTTCCATACCGACTAGCATGCTGATAGCGGTTCGGTTCGAAAGTCGATCCGGTGCCGATGGACGACCGACGCGGGCAACGGTACAAGACACCGGGACGGGCCTGGCTCCTGGTTCAGGACGCCGGACCGAGCGTCCCGCGTGGTCCCTGATCCTCCTCTGGCGGCCGGTCCGGTCGCGTTTGACCTCTCCCACGGAAAACAGGTGCATCCTGCACGCGACCCGCGCGGTCGCGCGCCATGGGTCGTTCAGTTGTCTCGGGAGGAGGATTCCGATGGGCGGAACCCTATCCGGTCGGTCGATGCCTGCGGTGGAGCGTTCGGGTGCAGCCCTGCTGATCGCGCTGATCGCCTTTGTCGCGAGCGTCGTGGTCACGCTCGCGACCATCGTCGATATGCGGCGTGCCTTTCTCCTCGATGCCGCCAGCTACCAGAAGCTCGGCTCGCCCTCCGCGTTCCTCTCCTACACACCCTGGCACATCCTCGTGCTTGTCCTGGCGCTCGTCGGTGGCGTCGCCTCTTATCGCGTATTGCGTTCTGTCGAGTCAGTGTCCGCTCGGGATGACCTGAAGCGTGCCCGCACGGCTCTCGCCGCTATCTTGATGGCCGTGCTGATCGTCGACCTCTTCACGTACCGGATCGTCCAGGCCGAGCGCGTTGCGGCAGCTGGCAAGGCCGGCGTTGCCAAGACCTTCGCGGTCGATGCGCTGCCGGCCTGGCTCCGTCCCCTCGGTGAAGCGGTCAACTTCCTCCTCGTCGTCTGGCATGCCACGCTGCTCGGCATGCTCATCGGCGCGCTCTTCCTCGTCCTGTTGTGCTCGAGCCAGCGGTTGAAGCAGGTCTACCAGCTGCGTGGTCTCCGCGCGCACCTCCTGGGGAGTGCCAGTGCTGTCGCCTACCCCTTCTGTTCGTGCTGTGCCGGGCCGGTCGGTGCGAGCCTCTATCGTGGTGGCGCTTCGCTCGAGTCGACGCTCGCCTTCGTCGTGGCGGCACCTTTGCTCAACGTCACCACGCTCTTCCTCGCCACCGCTCTCCTTCCCGCTGACTTCGCGCTCTTGCGCATCGTGGGTGGTGCCGTCCTGGCGGTGTTCGGCACCTGGCTCGTCGCCCTGACGGTGCGGCGGCGCCCACCGGTCGTCGCCAGCGAGAGGAGTGGACGCGGTCTCCGCTGGTTGGAGCGCTCGCTGCGCGCGTTTGCCCTCGAAGACCATCTCCGCGGACGGCGTATCGAGTCTCCGGCCGATCTGGTCGCCGCCTGGCTCGCGACCGCCTGGCGGATCGCCCGAGTTGCCGTGCCGATGCTGCTCGTCGCAGCGACGGTCATCGGCTGGGTCGCCCCGGTCGTGACGGCGCTCAGCGGCGGGAACACGGCCGCGACCGTCCTCTTCGCGACGCTCATCGGGGTGCTCTTCATGATCCCGACCTGGACGGAGCTGGCGATTGCCGCAGCGCTCATCCAGCAAGGACTCACGGGCCCAGCAGCGGCCTTGCTCCTCGCCCTGCCGGCAGTGAGTCTGCCGAGCCTGGTGATCTACGGGGCAGCCCTGCGTGACTGGCGTGTGCCCGCCCTACTCGTCGTGGTCGTCGTCGCCCTGAGTGCTGCGGCAGGACTCGCCTTCCTCCGATAGCACGACCGGCGCGAGGATGGTCGAGCTGGGACGGTGCGTCACTGGTACCGTCCCAGCTTTCCGTCGGAGTGCACGTGTGAGGGCTACTCTAAGCCGTGCCAGCGACATTCCCTAGCGAGCCTCCAGGCGGCATGACCGAAAGGGAGACAGGTGATCGCGTTGGCGATGCAGAACGGCAGCCGGATTCAGCACCGCTTCGCTGGCTTGTCCGCACTCGGCGCCCCCAGCGCGAGCCACGTCCGAAAGTCCGGATCGTACTGGGCGAGCTGGTATTCCGAATAAACTTCCTGGCACATCGCCCGGAGGCCACCACTACCGGGGGTGCGGAGTACGAGTTCGAGCAGCCACTGCTCGAATTGCTCCGGTTCCGGATCGGCCGCGATGGCCTGCTCGAGGATCCAGCGCTTGAGCTCCTGGCCGAGCTGGTCGGGTGTTTGGTCGCGCTTGCGTCGCTTCCGGCGTTCCTCGCTCACCTGGAGCGCCTGCAAGAGAGCCTGGCAGAAAATTGCTGGGCGTACGAGCGTTGGGGGATCGAGTCTGTGTCCCATGGGGCGCTACCTCTTCGGCTTGTGCACCTCGCCGGCCTCGGACGGACCCAGTGTGCGAGTGGGGCGCCACAGTGCTGGCTCGGAACCGTGTCAGGCGACGAGCTCCCGTGCGACGACCGTGACGGCCAAGGGAAACCCGAGGCTCCCTGGCCGCTGGTAGCCGCGCTCCACCGCGACGAGGTCGAGTTCGATCGTCGTCAGGTCCTGCAAGAGCACCTCGCCGTGGCTCCAGGCGCCCAGGGTCGCGAATGTCTTCACGTACCCGTGACAGACCTCGCAGACCTCGACACGCTGAGCGTCCTGTTTCCCTTCTTCTGCCAGATAGCGCAGGCTCCGGTGGTCACTGTTCCCACAGAACGGACAGTGCTGGTGCGGGAAGCGCCAGCCGGCTCCGCACCGCGCGCACCGCAACCAGCGGTCACGTTCCAGCCCGCGGAACTCGGCGACTACGGGCCAGGCCGCGCAAAGGGGACAGTAGCCGGCGTGCCACGTGCTGGCGGGTTGCCCGCCGATCGCACGGGCGGCCGTGACCAGAAACGGTATCGCCACAGTCTGCGCTAGCGTGGCGACGACCCCCGGAGAAACGCCAGCTCGCTGTCCAAGCTCCTCGAGACGTTCCGGAGTGGTAACGATCCCTACCCGAACCAGGTCCAGCACAACCAACCGACCGGATCGTACGGCCAGAGCGAGGTCATCACCGGCTGCGATCCCGCTGCGGGTGAGGAGCTCGGCTGCCTCGGTGACGAGCTGCGTCGCCTGTCCGACGTCGACGACGAGCGTCCGCCCGTGCAGAGCCGGCGTCACACCATCCGTGACCGGCTGCGCGTCGAGAACGCTCGCCAACAGCTGGCTTCCCGGCGCAGCGGCGAACCGTAATGCCAGCGCATACAGACGGGCCAGCGGAGCCAGGACAGCGTCCTGCTCCGCCAACTGCTCGAACTTGTCGACGATCGTACTCATTCGACCGGCATCCCAGCGACCTGGCTGGCCTCGCCCTCCTTCGGAGTATTCGAGTAGATCACCTTTGGGCCGAAGGGATGGAGCTGGATTTCGCTCCCGCGATTACCGATATCCGCACCCGGACCGCCGCCGCGTGTGCGCGATGCCTCCGGCCCACAGGCGATGAGTGCACCCGAGAGCACCGTGATTGCCAGGATCCGGAGTGCCCAGCTGACCACTCGTCTTGCTCGCCCCACCTCACACAGCCTCCGACGAGAGCAACATCACGACACGGAGAATGAACCCTCCGACCAGGACCAGCACGGCCGCACTCGGCACCGTCAACCGCCCGAGCAGCGGCCGGAAGTGAAGAAGCAACGGGACCAGAATACCGACCAGGACGACACCGACGAGCAAGAGAACGCCCCAGGCGTTGAACAGAACCGGCCGGAGCACCGCCGTGCCGACCGATGCCAGTAGGACGATCAGGACGACGAGTTCCAGGATGAGTGTCCAGGAATCGAGTTCTTTCAGCCACCGGACCGCCGGCGAATCGCTCCGCCAGCTCAGCAGGATCAAGAGCGCTGCACCAGTCGAGAAGCCGGAGACGAGGAAGAGCAACCCGAGCCAAACCGTATCGCTCCAGAGTGGCCGATTGGTCGTCGACAGGAGCACCCCAGTATAGCCGGCTAAGAAGAACCCGGAGAGACCACCGAGGACATTGACGATGGCCCCGAGCGTCCCGGTGACAAATGCTGAGAGCCCACGTGGCAGGATACCGACTTCAGCGAGCGCACCCACGAACGCGAGGAAAGAGAAGAAGCCGAAGGCGAGCAGTCCCCACGATCCGACAGAGATCGGCGACCACCACTTGAACGCCGGTCGGAAGGTCTCCGATTGGATCAACATGTGCCAGAAGCGCTCCGGCCGCTTCAGGTCGAGGATCAGCAAGAGACCACTGATCAGGCTACCGGGAAACGCGATGTAGTACCCGAGACGTGAAACCGGACGGTCACCCGGTTGCCCGAAAAGGCGCAAGAGCGCAGCGAGTGCGAATGCGCCGCCGGAGATGCCGCCGATGAAGAAGTAGAAGACGATCCACCACCGCCATTCCGGCGAGTGCGTGAAAAAGCTATCCGGCATGGCTGCCCTCCCCTTCGCCACGTGCCTCCGCTGCGAGCCGATCCATCCGCTGCTTGCGCAGACCGACGAGCCCGAGAAGACCGAGCGCGACTGCGCCTGCTGCCGACAAGGCAGCCGAGGGAGCGACGTTCCGTGAAGGGAGCTGCGGATTGGAGGGCAAGCCGTAGACTTCCGGCTTGTCGAGCAAAAGATAGAACGCGTTCAAGCCGCCCAAGATCGACTCGTCGTGCCCGTAGAGACGAGCTTGTGTGACGCCTTGTTCGTGCAGCTGCTGCAAGCGTTCCTGGGCACGCTGCTTGAGTTCCGAGATCGGCCCGAACTGGATCGACTGTGTCGGGCAGGCCTGCGCACACGCCGGTACCATGCCGGCCTGCAGCCGGTCGTAGCAGAGGGTGCACTTCATCGCGGTGTTCGTCTCGGGATTGATCTCGATGACGCCGAACGGGCAGGCCGCGATGCAGGCCCGGCACCCGTTGCAGACGTCCTGCTGGATCACGACGGTGTCGAACTCCGTCCGGATGATGGCACCGGTTGGGCAGACCTCGAGGCACGCTGCCTGCACACAGTGCTTGCACACGTCGCTCATCATCAGCCAGCGGCCGGTCGACCGGTCGGGGCTGAACTGCTCGACGAACTTGACGTGCCGCCACTGGATGCCGCTCAGCGAGACCGTGTTGTCGTACGACTGCCCGCTCAGCTGGATCTTGCCGCCGTTCCGAGCTGGTAGCTGGTTCCACTCCTTGCAGGCCACCTCGCAGGCTTTACAGCCGATGCAGACGGACGTGTCGGTGAAGAAGCCCATCGGTTCGGCCATCGCTCATCTCCCCCAGGGCATGGCCGGTGCGGTGGTGTCCCGCCGCACCGGCTTCCCCCTCCGTTCTCCACCTACTTCGCCTTCTCGACGTTGACCGTGAGCGCCTTCATCTCGTGGATCTGCACGTTCGGATCGGCCACCCAGGCACCGAGATCGTTGACCACGTCGCCGACCACGATCCCCATGAAGCCCCAGTGCCACGGCATACCGATCTGGTGGATCGTCTTGCCGTTCACCGTGAGCGGCCGCAGCCGCGGCGTCACCAGGGCCTTGGCAACGATCGTGCCGCGCTTCGAGGTGATGCGCACCAAGTCGAGGTTCTTGATCCCCTTCTCCTGCGCCAGCTCCGGGCTGATCTCGACGAACAGCTCCGGCTGGAGCTCCGCCAGCCACGGCAGCCAGCGGCTCATCGCGCCGGAGAGGTGGTGTTCCGTCAGGCGGTAGGTCGTCAGCACGATCGGGAACTGCGGGTCGCTGACTGCAGCCAGCTGGTTCCGCTCGTGCTCGTAGTACTTGGCGATCGGGTTGTTCTGCTGCTTCGGATACAGCAAGTTCGGAACCGGCGACTCAATCGGCTCGTAGTGCGTCGGCAGCGGTCCGTCCTGCAACCCGGTCGGCACGAAGAGCCAGCCCTTGCCGTCGGCCATCATGATGAACGGGCTCTTGCCGTCGTGGGCATCGAGGCCAGTCGCACCCGGCTTGGCCGGCGTGTCCGGCGCTTTCGTCGCCGGGAAGTCCGGTACGTCGTTACCGACCCACTTCTTCTGTCCAGCGTCCCACCAGATGTACTTCTTCCGCTCCGACCAGGGATTGCCATTGGGGTCGGCCGAAGCCCGGTTGTAGAGGATGCGCCGGTTGGCTGGCCAGGCGTAGCCCCAACCGAGGTGGGTACCCGGCTTGTCGTCCGGATCCGGGTTGCGGCTCGCCGGCAGGAACTTCCCCTCCTCCGGATAGGCGCCGCAATAGATCCACGACGCGCAAGTCGTCGAACCGTCGTCCTTGAGGTCGCCGAACCCCTTGAGGAGTTCGCCCGTGTCGGTCTTGAACCCGTTGACCTCGCGCCAGATCTTCATGACGTCCGGCTCACCCTGGATGCGCGTGTTCGTCGGGTACTTGCCTGGCTCGTAGTCGTAGTCCCAGGTCAGGTTCTTGAACCCTTCGTCGCGCGGCAGGGTCGAGTCGGCATAGAGCTTCTTCAAGCGCAGTGCGAGCTGGTGCGTGAACCACGCATCCGAACGGCAGTCGCCGGGCGGGTCGGCTGCCTTCTCGTGGAACTGGATGAGTCGCTGCGTATTGGTATACGTCCCCTCGATTTCCGCCACCTGTGCGGAGGGGAACAGGAAGACCTCGGTCTTGATCTCCTCCGGCTTCATCTCGCCGCTCTGGACTTCCGGCGACTTGTACCAGAAGGCGGCCGTCTCGGTCTCGAAGTTGTCCTTGACGACCAGCCAGTCCAGATTCGCGAGGGCGCGGCGGATGAGCCCCGCGTTGATCGAGGTGGCGGGATTCTGACCGAAGAAGAACGCACCCTTGATCTCGCCCCGCGCCATGGCGTGGAAGCTGGCCATGAACGAGTAGTCGCCGTTGATCTTCGGGTGCCAGTCGTAGCCGAAGTCGTTCTCCGGCTTGGCGGCAGCGCCGTACATCGACTTGAGGTAGCTCACCATGAACTTGGGCAGGTTCGCCCAGTACCCGGTCGGCCGCGTCTCGGTGAGGATGTAGTCGCGCAACGTATCGTGATTGCGCCGTGCGTCCGGGTGCGCCATGTACCCTTGGATCGAATGGTAGAGCGTCGGAATATCGGTCGAGCCTTGGATCGTGGCGTGCCCGCGCAAGGCCAGGATGCCACCGCCTGGTCGGCCCATGTTCCCCATCAGGAGCTGCAGGAGCGCCGCGCAACCGATGTTCTGGACGCCGTAGGTGTGCTGCGTCCAGCCCATCGCGTAGACGAACGTCGTCGTGCGCTCCGGGCCGGAATTCTCGGCCAGCATCTCGGCCACCTTGAGGAACAGCTCTTTCGGCGTCCCACAGATCTGCTCGACCATCTCCGGCGTGTAGCGCGAGAAGTGACGCCGGACGATCTGGAACACCGTCCGTGGGTGTTGCAGGGTGGGATCCTTCTCGGCCGGTGGCGGCACCATCTTCTGGATCATCTCCGCGAAGGTCGCTGCCTTCTTCGCCTCCTCACGCGCCTTGGCCGCATCCCACGGCTGCGTGCGCTTGTATTGCCACGTCGCATTGTCGTAGACGTACTTCTGGAACGTCCCTTCGGGAGCTTCCTTCAGACCCGAGAAGACCCCCTCGAGATCCTCGGTGTCCTGGAAATCGTCGCGGATGATCGTCGCCGCGTTCGTGTAGTTGACGACGTAGTCCTTGAAATACTTCTCGTTCTCGATCATGTAGTGGATGAGTCCGCCGAGGAAGGCGATATCCGTCCCGGAGCGGAGCGGCACGTAGAGATCCGCCATCGCCGAGGTGCGCGTGAAGCGCGGGTCGACGTGGATCAGCTTCGCACCGCGTCGCTTCGCCTCCGCCACCCAGCGGAATGCCACCGGGTGGTTCTCGGCCATGTTGGAACCCATGATGATGATCAGGTCCGCGTTGACGAGGTCACCGGGGAAGGTGGTCGAACCACCGCGCCCGAGCCGAGTCCCCAGACCGGGGACGGTCGAGCTGTGTCATATCCGTGCCTGGTTCTCGATCCGGACGATCCCCAGGCCACGCATCAGTTTCTGGTGGATGTGGTTCCACTCGTTATCGATCGTCGCGCCACCCAGCGAGAAGATCGCCGTCGTGTGCATCACCCGCTTGCCGTTCGGTAGCGTCTCGACGAACGTCTCGTCGCGCGTCTTCTTCACCAGTTCCGCGACACGGTCCATCGCCCAGTCGAGGTCGACGACTTCCCACTGGGTGCCATAAGGCTTCCGGTAGAGGACCTTGGTCAGCCGGTTGGGATTCACGTGCAGCTGGAACTGCGCTGCTCCCTTCGGGCACAGGTTCCCCTTGTTGATCGGGCTCTTCGGGTTCCCCTCGATATTGACGATCTGCCCGTTGACCACGTGCACGAGGGTTCCACAGCCCACTGCACAGTAGGGGCACACGCTCGGGAACACCTGCGCGTTCGCGATCCGCAGCTGCTGTGCCCGCACCTGCTTGGGACGCAGATCCACGCCCAGGCCAGCTAAGGCACCCACTGCGGTTCCCGCTGCCGCGCCACCGAATTTCAGGAATGTGCGGCGCGACACCGTCACAGCCATCGAACGACCTCCTCGCTCTGCTCGACACTGCCGTACTCTGGATATCGGGGCATGACCAATGCTAGAGCCATTCTATGCTCATCGGTTGACTTTGTCAAGAGTGAGCGGCTATCGTTGGCTCTGCAGGAGAGCACCGGGAGGTCGCTCGATGCGTCGAGTTCTCGCTGCCTGGTTCTTTTTCACCCTGTCAAGCGTCTTCTTCCTCGCCTGCTCTCGCGCTGCGCCGGTTCCAACTCCCACCCCGTTCACCGACCCAGCAGACGAGGTCCGTGCCGTCGTCACGCGCTACTTGGACGCGATCTATCACGGTCGCGCTGGCGAGGCCTGGCTCATGCATTCCCGGGCGACCAATGACGGCGAGTCGTTCGACGAGTTCATGGCGGTCGTCCAGGCGGCAGCCGAGATCGGTTCGCGTATCGAGATCCTCGAGATCGACCAACCCGAAATCCGCGGCAACGAGGCCTCCGTCATCGTCGTCCAGCGTCTCGGCCCACGTGTCTCGACGTATATGTTCCATCTGGTTTACGAAGATGGCGTCTGGAAGATCCACAACCCGCGTGATCTCGTTCCTCAGCCATGACCGGCCTTCTCGCCCGGGTTCCCTTTCGAGTCGCTGTGGCCCATGCCCGCCAACCCGAGCCTGGACAGGACGGTCGGTCGGACGCACTCATCCCCCGCTCCTGCTCACTTTACTCGCCGACTGTGGCATCCATCGTCCATACTCTTCCAGAATGGCCTCGGAGGGAGTGAGCAGTGTCAGGGATAGTGGGACACGTCGTCGCTGTCGGTGGCATCGTCCAACGCGAGCGGGCGATCCTGCTCGTCCGACAGCGCTATGGGCCCTCCCGTGGTCTCTATCTCTTCCCCGGCGGACTCGTCGAGCCCGGTGAGACGCTCGACCAGGCAGTCGTGCGCGAGGTCGCCGAGGAAACTGGGATCACAGCGGCAGTGCACGGCATCGTCGGCTTGCGGACACGCTGCGATGGCGATCGCAATGATACCTACGTGATGTTCTTGCTCGATTGGCTCGCCGGTGAGCCGCAACCGGATGGTCACGAGATCGACGATGCGCGCTTCTTCACCCTGGAGGAACTCCGCGATCCAGCGGCGCCGATCACGGCGCTCTCCCGCTACGTCGCCGTGCGTGTCCTCGAGGGGCGCTGTACCGTCCAGCCGTTCGCCGCCGACTTCGACTACGCTGCTGCCGGTCGCGATCCCGCCACGTGGCGCCTCTTCTGTTGAGCGGTCGCGCTTTGCCACTGTTGCACGGGATGCGCTCGGACACGAGTCCGTGTCTGCGGCATCCTGCTCAACTCCGGTTGGACTGGCCGGCAACCCTGACCCAGGCGAGCAGCTGCTCGGCGTGCTCGCGCAGGTGCCCAGTGCGACGACGGAGCACCTTGGCAACCGTCCACTGTTCACCGTCGCGCTCGACGACCCGGTCTCTCCAGATCGCCCACCACGCTCGGATCCCGGAGACGAACGCCTGGTGGGCGCGGCGGACTGCCTCGCGCGGATCGTCCGGCAGTGCCAACGCGCCGATATCCGGCATGAGGCGTGCCGCATACCAGCGGTCCATTTCAGCGACGTGACGGAGAACGGTCGGGGGTGGCCAACCGGGCGGTCGCTGCGATTCCGGAAGCGTGTCCCAGTCGTGGGCGCGTACGGCGAGTGCCAGCAGTTCCTCGATAGCGGCCTCCCCGACACGGATCGCGACGTCGAGCTCGCCGGCCGAAATGTTCCGCCGGTCCGCGTCGAAGAGCGGTCCGCATTGACCCGGAAGCGCCTGAGCGCGCTCGGTCAGAAGAAAGACGTCGGAGGGCCGGTTCATCCCCTGCAAACCGTGTCCGCGCAACCACGCTACATGGCTGGAAATCGCCAGCGGTACCCGTTGCAGGAGTTCATCGAGCGTAGCCGCCGCGAACTGGCAGCCGGGGAGTTCGACGACGTAGCCGACCCAGTGAGTCTCCCACTGCTCGGCGAGTACTCGCCACGGCAGGTAGCCCGTCATACTCTCGCTCCCTGGTCAATCCTATCTGCCAGACAACCCCACCTGGTCGGTCGCGGTTCCTCGCCGAGCCAGACGCGGTGGCTCGTTCGGGGCGCCGCCGTGCGGCCTTCTCCTGTTTGGATACAACGAGCGAGCGCGTGGCCCGGTTGCAGGACGCTTCTTCTACTGGGGAACGAGTTGGGAACGCAACGTGGCGGCAGGTCGCCACCCGCAACGGTAGCGAGCCGGCCCGTGAGGGTTCCAGCTCGTCATGCAGTGGCGGATGCTGCGCGGCAGGACAGAAGGGCGAGGGACGCGGCCTCTCGGCGAATAGCAGGTAGGGGTCGTCAAGGTCGTTCGGTCGGCGAGCCAGCGAGCGCTCGCTGCAGCCGCTCCAGCACGCGCGCGGGTGCTCGTGCAGCCTGCAGGTTCGCCTCGCGGACGGCCTCCAGGAGCTCGGAACGGACGACCGTGACCTCCCGTGGTGCCTCGATGCCAAGCTTGACGCGTTCGCCTTCGACGCCGAGCACGACGAGCCGGATGTCCTGGCCGATCAGCAGGGCCTCGCCTGGTCGCCGGGTGAGCACGAGCATCGCACCATCCCCTTCATGCCGTCACGATCAGGTGGCGAGTGCCCCAACCCGAATCGGCGAGAACCACCTGGATCCCGCAGCCACGGGCGAAGTCCAGCACAAGCGGCCCCAGGAGGTTCGCGGTAACGGTTCCGTCCTCGTGGACACTCAAGGTCGCCCAGAGTTCGACCTCCGCTGCCGTTCCCACACCAAGCGCTGCCAGCGCTGCTCGGTCCACCTGCGCCAGTTGATCGAGGAAGTCCGGCACCAGCTCGGGGACTGGCGCGAGCACGAATTCGATCCCCGGTTCGTCGAGCGAGCGGAGCACGAGAAGGCCCGGGAGCTCGTCGGGAGCCTCGACAGCGAAGTGCCGCCATTCTGGGCAACCGATGAGGCCGTTGGGGAAGATGATCGTCCGCTCGGCGACTTCTGTGGCCACGTTCTGAATCGGTCGAGCCATCGCTCCTCCTCTCGGGCTTACCGCAGGAAGTCGAGGAGCGTCGGCTGGATCGCCCGGGCTCCCGCCTGCAGCGCCGCTCGGTAGGTGAGTTCCTCTTTCGAGAACCGGGTGACTGCTTCGGCCATGTCGGTGTCACCGGCTTCGCTCAGGAGCCGAAGCGTGCTCGTGTGCGCGTCGAGCAGACGGTCACGCTGGGCGTCCAGCCGGTTGACGCGCGCGCCCACCGAGGCCTGCGCTGCCAGAAGCTGTGTCTGGGCGGCATCGATCGTCGCGAGGGTGGCACGAATCGCGTTCGGGTCGTTCGACGCGACCGCATCGCGCGCTTGCTTCACCGCCTGGAGAACTGGCACGATCGCGACGCTGCCCGGGACGTTGATGTCCACCGTGACGCCGCGATCGATCAGGCGCAGTAGCTGGTCGTTGTTCCCTCGATAGGTCGGTGGATCGGTCGAGAGATCGAACGGCTCCGTCTGCGTCGTACTGCCGGCGAAGAGGTACTGTCCGGCGTGCGCGTAGTTGCCAGTGGTCGCGATCTGCTCCTGCAGCGCGGTCAGCTCGGCCCAGATAGCCTGCCGGTCGTCGGCCGAAAGCGTGTCGTTCGCAGCCTGCACGACCAGTTCGCGGACGCGCTGCAGCGACTGCCCGATCGTCGTCAGCGCCTGATCGGTGAGGTCGAGCCAGGTTCGGGCCTGTTCGACGTTCGCCAGGTACTGCTCGATCTCTTGTGCCGCTGAACCGAGACGGAGCACCGTTGCGGTTCCGACAGGATAGTCCGAGGGACGCGAAATGCGCCGGGCCGAGGTGATCTGCTGGTACACCCGTTCCATCCGTGCCAGGTTTCCGGAGAGGTTCTTCAGCAAGGTGTCGACCAGCATACCGTGTGTGACGCGCATCCCACACTATCCTTCCACCCTACTGCACCGTCGCTAGCGTCCCACCAGGCCCATACCGTTGATGATCCGGTCGAGCATCTCGTCGACCGCCGTGATCGCCCGCGCGGCCGCCCCGTATGCCTGCTGGTACTTGATGAGGTTGGCCATTTCTTCGTCGAGCGAGACTGACATGATCTCCTTGCGTTGCCGGTCGATCGCGTCGACGAGCGCTTGCTGGTTGTCACGGGTCACCTGCGCGGTCTGCGATGCGCCGCCGACCTCCGCAACGAGCGTGTTGTAGAAATCGTTGATCGTTGCGGTGTTGCCGTTGAGGACGAGCTTGGAGCGAAGCTCAGCGATCGCCCGGGCGATCGCGTTGTTCCCGGGTTCGGCGGCTGCATCGGCAGCCGCGACTAACTGAGGATCGGCGACGATCGTCGGTTCGACCTCGAGCGAGCCGTCCGGGTTGATCACAAAGAACGGGCGCGCTGGTGGTGGTCCCGCTGGATCGGTGAGCCCGTAGCCGGTCGTGTGCAGTGCGTTCACTTCGTTGGCGAGGGCGTCGCGGATCGCCTCCAGCTTGCCCACTAGGCCCGGCAGGGTCGAGTTGTGTATATCGAGAAGCGCTTGCAACGAGCCACGCTCCAATGCGACGGGACTGTTCGTCCCCTGCCAGGCGATGCTGGCGGTGCCTCCAGCGACCTGCACGGTCAGGGGGAACGACTGCTCTTGATCGACCAGCGGGTAGCCACCGAGGTAGATGTTGACGGCCCCATTCGGAAGGGTTCGGATCGTCGCACCGGTGAAGCTCGCGAGTTTGTCGAGGAGCAGGTCACGCTGGTCCAGGAGGTCGTTCGGCGTCTGCCCCGTCGCCAGCGCTGCGACGATCTGCTGGTTGAGCGCTGCAACGCGCTGTGCGATGCCGTTCACTTCGCTCACTTGGAGCGTCAGCTTGACCGCCGCGTCGCTCTGGAGCTGTTGCAACTGCGTCCGCATCCGGTTGAGGTTCGCCGCGAGCGTCGTAGCGTCCTGGACCAGGGCAGCCCGCGCTGCCAGGTCTTCCGGCTGGTTGCTCACCGCCTGCCAGGCCCGCCAGAAGCGGTCGAGCAGGGCACCCAGCCCCGATGCGGTCGGCTCGTTGAAGACGGCCTCGATCTGTGCGTACGCATCGACCAGCGTCGAGCTTTCCCCGAGCGCTTGCGACTGTACGCGGTACTGTTGGTCGAAGACCGACTCGCGGATGCGCGTGATGCTCGCCACCAGGACACCGGTTCCGATCTGCCCGGCCAAGCCGGAGCGGTTGAAGGCAGGCACCGTGTACGGTGCGCTCGGCACTAGAGCCACGCGTTGCCGTGCGAAGCCCGGCGTGTTCGCGTTGGCGATGTTGTGGTTCGTCGTATCGACGGCGCGTTGCTGGGCCATGAGGCCGCGGAACGCTGTCTCCAGTGCCCGAAAGACCATCGCCGCAATCCCTCCGCCGAGACCTCTTCTCGGAAAATGATCGGCAGTAGCCGCCTCGCGCTGAACCCCTATGCGCGCAGGTCTGACAGGCTGTTGCGGTAGTCGGCCAAGCTCGCGGCAGTGCCGTTCCCGATCGATGTGCCTGATGGTAGTGCACCCGGCCTCGGCCGGTAGCTCTGACCTCGGGCTTGCACTTCCATCGCCCGGGCGAGGAAGCGGTCGGTCGTGACGAAAAGAGTCTGCACGAGCGAAGCGGCACGCTCGCGTAGCGTCGCGATCGCTGCCAGGCGCGCTGCGTCCGCGGTGGTCGGTTGCAGCTCGTTCGCACGCTGCTCGAGGAGTCGCGCCAATGCGGTAATCTCCTCGGGCGTTCCCGCCACCAGTGCCTGTGCGAGCGCAGCCAAAAGCTCACCGATGGCAGCCAGCTCGTCGCTGCTGCCGCCTCCCTGCGGCGCTTTGCCCATGGTCTGGTCTCCTCCAGCGCCTACTCGCTCTCGAGCGTCGGCCGGAGTTCGTTCGCTACCCGATCAGCAACCGCCTCCAGTGGCACCTGGTAGCGTCCGGCCTCCAGGAGCTTCCGGATCGCCGCGACGCGCCCTTCGCGCACGTCCGGTGCCTGCCGCACCACCTCGATCGCCCGCTGCACCTCTTGGAGTTCCGGCGTCAACTCCGCTGCCTGCGACGGGCGATCCGGACGAGCCGGCGGGGCGACTGGCTGCCGTGCCTGCTGCTCGGGCGTCTCGATCCGCTGGATCGAGGGATCGTGCCCGATACTGCCGACCTGGTTGACCATCGTCCCTTCCCTCGGGTTCGCTCTCGCTGCGGCATCCGCTCGCCGCTCATCCTACTCTATCGGCAGAGCTCGGATGGCTCTGAAGGGGCCGTGCTGGATTTCCTACTACTGCCGCAAGCGCGTGGCGATCTCGATCAGTTCGTCGATCGTCTGGAGCGCGCGGAGGTTCGCGGTGTAGGCACGTTGCGCCATGATGAGCTGCGTCATCTGATCGACGAGGTCCACGTTGGAATGCTCGCGGACTCCGCTCAGCACCGGTGGCCAGGTCGCTTCCCCAGGAATGCCGGTTTCCGGTTGCCCGGCTGCCTCGGTCGCCAGCCAGCGACCCTGTCCGGCTGCGAGCAGTCCCTGTGGGTTGGGGAAGCGCACCAGCTGAATCTGTCCGATCGCTTGCGTTCCGGTGCCATCGGCTGTCCGCGCGTAGATGGTGCCGTCCGGTGCGATCCGGTCGAGTTGCGTCCCAGCTGGGAGTGTGACGGGTGGCTGGAGGAGGCTTCCGTCCTCGAAGATGAGTCGACCGGCTCCGTCGAGGCTGAGGCGGCCGCTGCGACGGTAGGCGATCGTACCGTCGGCGAGCTGCGTGGCGACGAAGGTGTCCGGTCCACTCAAGGTGAGGTCGAAGGGATCGCCGGTGACTTCGATCGGCCCGAGCGTGTATTGCCGGGTAGTGCCGATGACTTCCACACCGGCACCGACACGCACCGGGCCGAGGACAGCCTCGCCAGCTCGTGCGACCAGGTACTGCTGCGGTGGTACTGCGGCGAACTCGGCCCGCACGGCTTTGAATCCATCGGTCTCCAGGTTCGCCAGGTTGTGCGCGATGGTGTCGAGTCGTACTTGCTGGGCTCGCGCGCCACTGACTGCCGGAAAGTACAGCGCTTCCATCGTGCCTCACCTCATCCCTGGCTGATGCGGCCCACCGAGTTCACCGCTAGCCGGAGCGTCTCGTCGGCGAGTTGCAGCGTCCGAGCTGCCAGCTGGTAGCTGCGTGTCGCCGCTAGCATATCCGTCAGCGTCTGGGTCAGATCGACGTTGGAGGCCTCGATGAACCCCTGGCTGACACCGGCAGTCTGCGAGGGCACGCCTTGCGCGTCGGTCCGATAGCGGTTGCCAGCCACCAGTGTCAACTCGGCGTCGGGGGGAAACTCGAGCAGCAGGAGGCGACCGATGGCCTGATCGCCGGCGAGGATGGTGCCATCGGGCTCGACCCAGATGTCGCCTGGTGGAAGGACGAGTGGCCCCTGCTCACCCAACACTGGGTAACCGTCAGCAGTGACCAGCCTGCGCTGCGCATCGATCTGGAACCGACCGTCTCGGGTGTATTCGACCCCGTCTGGCGTCTGCACCGCGAAGAAGGCGTTCCCGGCGATGGCCAGATCGAGCGGACGGCCGGTCTCGACCAGTGCGCCCTGCCGAGTGTCGACCCGTGGCTGGTCCCAGCGCACGGCCGTCGAAAGCGTACCGACCGGGTTGGCCTGCCCATTGGCGAGACGGAGCAGGAACATCTGCTGGAAGTCGCGGATAGTGCTCTCCTGCTGCTTGTATCCAGGAGTGTCGATGTTGGCGAGGTTGGTGCTCAGCGTGAGCTGACGGGCGAACTGCGCCATCATGCCAGCAGCAGCTTCATAGATCGTCCGGATCATGGCGTACCCCTCGTTTCTGCTTCTCGATTCCGCCGAGCGCGTATCGCGCCGAGCGCAATGAGGAGCAGGCTGTTGACAGCGACGAGCCCCCAGGTATCAGTGCGAGCTGGCCCAGTTCCGGTCTGGGGTAGGGTCGGCGGTAGGAGGTCGAGTTCGACCGGCGTTCCCGGCAATGCGCCGACCAGCACGACCCGGCTGTCAGGCGCAGGGTCCGGATCCGGTTCGGGTTCGACCGTGACGAGGACCGTATCCCAGCCTGCTTCCGGGATCGGTTCCGGGAGAAGCAGGTCGACGTGCGTGACCGGAAGCGATGACGCATCGAACTTCCCGAGGAGGAGCGTTTCACCCGTATCCGAGCGCCGGAGCCACAACGCATAACGGTCGTTGCTGCCCAATACGGGGAGGTCGACGAGATCGGCCCGTACGTCACCCTCGCTGAACGTGATGAGTGCGACTCCGGTTGCCTGGGGTGGACCGAACGTGCTGACCGTCGGGACGTGCGAGAGGATCACGCGCACCGGATACGCTTCGGCACGCGAGTTCCCAGTTAGCCACAGCCAGAGCGCGATCGCGACAGTGATCGCGATGCCGAGCACGTGCCAGCGCGTGAACACCGGCTCGATCACCGGCGGGAGGCGCTCTTCGACGAGCGTTTCCGATCCATCGCGCGGTACCAGGTCGTCCACCCAGCGCACGGCTCACGCCTCCCGGGTCGCTCGCTCGTTGCGCTGCCTGAAACCGAAGTGAGGGCCGGTCGCAGGGACGTCGTCGACCTCGAATGCCGGTGTACGCGGCAAGTCGAACGGTGGGTGCAGCAGCGCGTCGAGTGCCGAGCGGTCCGCCGCCTTGAGCATCTCGACCAGTTGCGCGATTTGCGGTGCCGGTTCGTCGCTCTCGCGGTCACTCGCTATCGGAGGTTCAGCGTGCTCCCAGGCTGCGACGCGCTCTGCCAGGTCGGCGAGCGCCTCTTCGAGCGCGCGCTGGCGGCGCCAGAGGATCGCCGAGTTCCAGGCTGCCAGCGAGGCGATGCCGAGTAAGCCGATCAGAGCGATGAGCTGCATCTCTGGAAGTCCGAAATCCATCGTTCCCCCTATTCCACGTCGGCTTCGCCGACCCCGCGCTCGCGCAACAGCGCCCGTAACTGAAGTCGGATCCGGTTCAGGATCTGACTCACGCGTGACTCGGAGATCTGCAGGATCTGGCTGATCTCGCGCATCGTGAGCTCCTCGTAGTAGTAGAGCGAGACGATGAGGCGGTCGCGCTCGCTCAGGGTTGCCAATGCGGCAGTGATGCGCGCCTTGATATCCTGATCGGCCGCGACCTCGGCTGGCTCCAGGGCAGCCGGATCGGCGAGTTGTTCCTCCAGTGTCAGGTCATCGGGGTCATGGGCCGATTGCAGCGGGAGAAAGACGCAAGCAGCATCGCTGACTGCCTGCTGGAGTTCGCTCGTCGTCATGCCGAGGTGCTCGGCCAGCTCGTCCTCCGTCGGCATGCGTCCATACTCGGCGAAGAGTTCGCGCGTTGCCTGCTCGATCTGGCGTGCTCGACTCCGCGCACTACGCGGCACGATGTCCAGCGTGCGGAGCGCGTCCAGGATCGCCCCACGAATGCGCATGACCGCGTACGACTCGAACTTGACGCCGCGCGAACCGTCGAAGCGGTCCAGCGCCTCCAGTAACCCGATCGTCCCGTACCCGATGAGATCGTCGCGGTCGACACTGGCCGGCAGCGACAGGCGTAGCCGGTCGACGACGTACTTGACCAGTGGCGCATAGCGTTCCACCAACTCAGCCCGCTCGTCCTTGGACACATCGAGCCGGCGCAACCGTTGTCGGAGTCGCCCTTCTTGCCGAGCTGGTATCGCCATCACGGGTGCCTCTCAACTCGTCACACGAGTTGCCGCTCGTCGGTTCGATCTGGCGGACGAGTCGACGGTTCGTACGTGACCGCGGGCTCCTCGTTCGGACGAGACCCGTGATCGAGTAGGCTCTCGATCGCCAGTCCAGCGAGGAGCAGGAGGATCAACGTGACCGTGCTGCTGATGGTGACCCAGAGCAGTGGCTGGTCGCGTAGGACGCCGGTGACATAGACGAGAAGGAACCCTGTGAGGCTCACCAGCACGAACAGCGGTCGTATCGAGAGCTGATATCGAGGCTTCACATTCTGCATTCTGACCACGAACCTCCAATCCCACCCTGTACCTCCTACCCTATCGAAGGCGCTGTGGTGCTTCCCAGTCCTGCCCGACCCAAAAGCCGGAGTGCTCCGTTCCTAGAACGGGCTGGTCACCAGTCCTAGGACCGGTCGGTGACGCGCAGCCGGCGCTCCAGCCGCTCCAGCGTCCAGGCGGCCAGTTCGGCTAGTGCGGAAGTCGAGGCGCTCACGAAGTCCTGTGGGATGGATGGTCCCGTCGTCAGCGCCAAGAGTGGACGTCCGAGCCGCTCGGCGATGCCCAGCGCCATACCTGGGCGCCGTGTCTCGTCCAGCTTGGTCAGGATCAGTGCGCGTGGTCGGAGCGGTGCGTAGCGCCGTGCCGCCTCGAGCGTCTCGTCGAGATCACCGCTGACCGGCAGGGTGACGCACACGACGAGCGGAGCGGTCGTCAATGCTGCTTCGAGTGCCGCGATCGCGCGCGGGTCGTATGGATTGGTGCCGACCGTGTCGATGAGGGTGAACGGTGCAGTGCTGGAACGCAGTGCCCGTTGCAGTTCTGTGCCATTCGCGGCTCGAATGACTGGCACACCGAGTCCGCGGGCGAGTACCTCCAGACGCATATCGTGGCCGTCGTCACCAGCCAGGCTGATCACCTGCGCCGGGAAGCCGTCGGCGCGAGCCGTCGCGGCCAGTTTGAGCGCAGTCGTGGTCTTGCCGACGCCGGTCGGACCGACCAGAGCCAGAATCGCGCGTCCACCGACCGGGAGCCACGGCGCGACGGCAATGTAGTGGGCGATCCGCCCAGCAAGTGCTCGCCGCAGTGCTTCCCCCGTTCCTCGATACCGACGAAACGTGCGCACGAGATCTTCTGTAAAGCGTGGACCTAACCCGAGTGCGGTCATACTCAGGAAGAGCGGATCGCCCGTCGAGCCCGGGATCGTGACTGGCCGCCTCGTTTCGGCTGGTCGCACGACGGCCTGAGCCGGTGCAGCGATCAGCTCGACCACACCGTCCTCTCCGCGCAGGGTGCGTGGGCCGATGTGGCGCACATCGACGATCACCGCATCGGGACCGAGGTCGGCTTTGGCCAGTAACAACGCTGCCTGGATCGATTCAGCCCGGTAGGTCCGTGTCTCCAGCATCGTTTACCCCCTCACTGTCCCCAGTACCTGCACGCGAACGGATGGTGCGACTTCCTGATAGGCGAGTACCGCCAGGTTCGGGAGCGAGCGGCGCAGGCTCCGGCTCACCGCCGTGCGCAGTCCGGCGGGAACGAGCAGGACCGGCTGATAGCCGAGCGCGGCGAGGCGCTCCATCTCCTGCGCGACCGCTGTCAGAAGCGCTTGCAGCCGTTCCGGAGGCAGGGCCAGTTGTGGCCCCTCGTCGCTGTGGTGAATGCGTTCGCTGAGTTCACTCGCGAGTTCTGGGTGGAGGACCATCGCACCCAGCGTGCCGTCCGGGGCGACGTATTGCTGCGTGATCGTCGCCGCTAGTGCGTGGCGGACGTGCTCGACCAGGACGTGCACGTTGCGCACGGTGCGTGCATGGTTGCCGAGGACCTCGAGAATGGTCACCAGATCCCGGATCGGTACCTGTTCCTCGAGCAGGAGTTGCAGGACTTGATGCACCTCGCTCAAGGAGAGGAGGTGCGGCACGAGTTCATCGACGACAGCTGGATGCTCTCGCCGCACGATGTCGAGCAGGCGCTGGACGTCTTGGCGCCGCAGGAGTGCAGCGGCGTGGCGGCGAACGACTTCGCTGAGATGCGTCGTGATGACCGAAGCCGAGTCCACGACGGCGTAGCCCTGTGCCTCGGCCGCTGCACGTTGTCCCTCGGGGACCCAGACCGCCGGGAGGCCGAAAGCGGGTTCGCGCGCTGCGATGCCATCGAGTTGGGGTGCTTCGCCCGTCGTCGTCATCACCATGAGGCGATCCGGATAGACTTCACCTTCGCCGGCTTTAACACCCCGCACCAGGATGCGGTACTCGTTCGGACGCAGCGCCAGGTTGTCGCGGATGCGCACCGTCGGCATCACGAAGCCGAGCTCTTGGGCGATCTGCTTGCGCAGGAGCGTGATCCGGCGGAGGAGCTGCCCCCCAGCCGTCTGGTCGACGAGTGGGATCAAGCCATATCCGATTTCCAGTTCCAGCGGATCCACCGGTGTCACCTCGGGGAGGACTTCCTCGGCCTCCGGTGCCGGTTGTGGCGACTCGGTCGCGGCCGGTCGGCGCGGCTGGCGGAGGGCGAGTGCGGCCCCGAGCATGCCGACCGCACCGAGGAAGAAGGGCGGGGCTGGTAATCCGGGTGCCAGGCCGAGGACCGCGAGCAGGACGCCAGCGATCGCCAGCGCCCGTGGCGCACTGAAGATCTGGCGGGCGAGATCGAGCCCGAGGTTCGCGTCGGACGCGCTGCGCGTGACGATGATACCGGTCGCTGTCGAGATCAAGAGTGCCGGGATCTGGGAGACGAGCCCGTCGCCGACCGTGAGGAGCGCGTAGGTGCGCAGTGCCTCGCCGAGCGGCATGCCGCGCTGGAGTGCGCCGATCGCGATACCCCCCAGGATGTTGATCAGGATAATCACGATCCCAGCGATCGCGTCACCCTTGACGAACTTGCTCGCCCCGTCCATCGCGCCGTAGAAGTCCGCCTCGCGTGCGATCTCTTGCCGGCGCCGGCGCGCTTCTTCCTCGGTGATCAGCCCCGCATTGAGGTCGGCATCGATCGACATCTGCTTACCGGGCATGGCGTCGAGCGTAAAGCGCGCCGCGACCTCGGCGACTCGACCGGCGCCGTTGGTGATGACTACGAACTGGATGACCACGAGAATGACGAAGACGACGACGCCGACGATGTAGTTCCCACCGACGACGAAATGACCGAAGGCATTGATCACTTCGCCCGCGTTTCCCTGGAGGAGGATGAGCCGCGTCGAGGTGATGTTGAGCGCCAGACGGAACAGCGTTGCCAAGAGCAGCACAGTCGGGAAGGCTGAGAACTGGAGCGGCTCCTGGATATAGAGCGAGACCAGCAGGATCGTGAGGGCCAGCGCGATATTCGTGGTGATGAGGATGTCCAGGACGTGCGCTGGGATAGGCAGGATCATCAGGGCGACGATCGCTACCACACCAGCAGCGAGTGCGACATCGCTATAGCGGACGAGTCGGCGAAGTCCGCTCCCTGGTTCAGCCTGCGTGCGGTTCGATACCGGTGCGCTCGCCATCCTCGTCCCCTCTCAGGTCATCCGGTCGGTTCCGGTGCGCTGCCTGGTGGCGGGACCGGAAAGTGCGCGCGGCGAAGGCGGTACACGTAGGCGATGATGTCGGCGACCGCCTCGTAGAGCGTGACGGGAATCTCCTGACCGACCTCGACCGTGCGGTAGAGTGCCCGCGCGAGTGGCTGGTTGCGCAGGACAGGTATGGCGTGCTGGCGCGCGAGCGCCGTGATCCGCTCGGCGACCGCTCCTGCTCCCTTCGCGACGACGACCGGCGCGCGCATGCTGAGCGGGTCGTACTGGAGGGCGATCGCCAGGTGCGTCGGGTTGGTCACGACGACGGTCGCTTTGGGCACCTGGGCCATCATCCGCTGCATGGCGTACTGGCGCTGGAGTCGTCTGATGCGTGCTTTGATCTCCGGATCGCCTTCCGTCTGCCGGAGTTCCTCCTTGAGCTCGTGGCGCGTCATGCGGAGACGTTGCTCCAGGTCCCAGCGCTGGAAGCCGTAGTCGAGGATGGCCAGTGCCAGGTAGGCCGCGCCGATCCGCAGGGCCAGGTCGTGGATGCTGGTGCCGATCGCCCGCGCGATCAGCGCGGGTTCAGCACCGGTGAGGTCGGCATACCGGGAGAGGTCGCGCTGGACGATCGGATACGTCACCGCGAGGACGATCGCAATCTTCAGCAACGCCTTGCCCGCCTCGAACAGGCCACGGCGGGAGAAGAGCCGCTGGAAGCCAGCCATCGGATCGATTCGGCGGAGGTCGGGCTTGAGGACCGCCGGAGCGAAGACGAAGCCGGTCTGGATCAGCGTACTTCCGACGCCGACCAGCAGAAAGAGTCCGAGAACCGGGAGGGTCAATCGGAGGAACATCGTCCCGCTCGTCCAGGCATAGTCGAGGAGGTCTGGAGCCACCAGGTCGGCCGGGAGCGGGCCAGCGAAGCTTCGCTGCAGGTAGGTCCAGAGCGATCCAGCTGCTGACGCTGCGTACCAGGGGAGGAAGAATGCTCCTGTGAGCAACGCCAGTGCCGACGTGAGGTCGCTGCTCCGTGGCACTTGCCCGCGCTTGCGGGCTTCCTGTCGTCGGCGCGGTGTGGCTCGTTCGGTCCGCTCGCTCGCCACCGCTCACCTCGCAGCCAGGAGCACGCGCGTCACGGCGCCGATGAGACCGTCAGTCGTCACGCCGGCCAGGAGTTGGAGCAGGAACGGGATCGAGAGCAGCAGGACGAAAAAGCCCAGGAGGATCTTGGCCGGCAGCCCGACGAAAAAGACGCTCATCTGCGGAACCATCCGGTTCAGGAGTCCGAGTCCGATATCGGCGACGAGGAGCGATCCCGCGATCGGAAGACCGATCCGGAGTGCATCGGCGAACATCGCTCCGGTGAGACCGATGAGCGCGAGCGGCGTGTCTGCGTCGGGCATCCTGGTCCCCGGGGGGAGGAGCGCGAAGGTCCGGGCCAAGGCTCCGATGAGAAGATGGTGTCCGTTGGTCCCGAACAACACCAGGGCCGCGAGCGTGAGATAGAGCGTGTTCAGTGCCGTGCCGTGTGTACCGAAGGCTGGGTTGAACGTTGCAGCGAGCCCGAACCCGAGCTGGTAGCCGATCAGTGACGCCGCCATCTCGATGGCAGCGAAGACGGCCGCGACGGCGAGTCCCAGGGCGAGACCGATCACGATCTCGCGCGCGAGCGCGACGGCGAAAACGAACGGCAGGCTCAACGCGTTATCTCCCGCCGGCGCGAACGGGGACAAGACCAACGCCAGGACGACGGCCAGCGGGACGCGTGCGGGCAGCGGAACTGCCTGGCTACCGAACCCCGGTAGGAGGGTCAGGACGAGCCCGATCCTCGTCACGATGAGGACAAAGAGGGCGATCGAACTCGGAATCAGTGGCGTACTGACCTCCATCGTGACTCCTTCAGCGGCGCAACACCGGTAGGAGCAGGAAGAGTTCGGTTGCCAGACTGGCGAGCTGGCGTCCCATCCACGAACCGGCGAAGAGCAGGATCAGGAAAGTGATGACGATCTTCGGGATGAAGACGAGCGTCTGCTCGTTGACCTGCGTCACCGCCTGCAGGACGCTCACCAGGAGTCCCACGACCAGGATAGTGAGCAGGATCGGCGCCGAGACGAGCAGCGTCGTCGTGATCGCTGCGCGGGCGAGTTCCAACAAGAGCGCTTCGTTCACGGTTCCCCCTCTAGCCGGTACCGAAGCTCGTGACGAGCGAGCGGACGAGAAGGTCCCAACCGTCAACCATCACGAAGAGCAAGAGTTTGAACGGCAAAGAGATCACGACCGGCGGGACCATGATCATCCCCATGGCCATCAAGGTACTCGAGACGATGAGGTCGATGACCAGGAACGGGATGAAGAGCACGAACCCCATCGTAAAGGCCGTCTTGAGCTCGCTCAGGATGAATGCGGGGACCAGGACCCAGGTCGGGACGTCATCGGGGTTGCGTGGTCGCGGCAACTTGCCGAGATCCATGAAGAGGGCGATGTCGCGCTCGCGCGTTTGCCGGAACATGAAGTCGCGGAGTGGCTGGAGTCCTCGCTCGAACGCGGTACGTTGGTCGATTTCTCCGCGTAGGTACGGTTGCAAGGCATCGCGGTTGATCGCCTGCCAGGTCGGTGCCATGACGAAGACGGTCAGGAACAGCGAGAGGCCGATCAGGACTTGGTTGGGGGGCAATTGCGGAACGCCGATCGCCGAGCGGACAAAGGAGAGCACGATGACGATCCGGGTGAAGGAGGTCATCACGATCAGGATAGTCGGAAGGAGGCTGACCAGCGTCAGGAGGAACACCAGTTCGAGCCCGGCGGCGACCGGGTTGTTACTCCCGTTCGCTGGCTGGCTCTGCACCTGGATCTGCGTGGAGCCCATGTTCGCGGTCATCGCACAGGCGCTCGTCAGGAGCCCAACGATACCTGCAGCCAGGAGCAGCTTGGCGCGTCGCCGAACCTGTTCTCTTGCCCGCTCCGGTCTGTTGCCCATCGCGCTCGGCACCACCCCACCCGCTCAAGCAGCGTCTGCTGCCGCAGCCTAACCCGAGTACGAGCAGGACAGCATCGATCACCTGTCAGGATTCGCGCCGAGACCGGTGTCCCGAAACACTAGTGCGGCCGCATCGCTGTTCGGACAGTTCGTTCGGGCTCCTGCCCTAGGACTATTTGGCCAGACAGCGATGGAGGGAGACCTGCCGAAATCCTCGATACGGCGGTCGGATTCGCCGCCACCTGAGGGAGCGGGATGATGATCGATGTGACGCGCCTCGACGGAATGCGCGTCGTCGTCAATGCCGAGCTGATCGAGACTGTCGAGTCCGTACCGGAGACTGTCATCGTTCTGGTGACTCGCCGTCGCTTGATGGTTCGTGAGTCGGTCGATGAGGTCATCGAGCGCGTGCTGGCCTATCGACGGAGCATCGGCACGCTAAGCGACAGCGTGCGCTCCGCGGTGCCCGACCTGCACCGCGAGAGCTAGGCGGGAGGGAGCGAGCCCATGGATCTTGCTACCATTCTCGGCATTGTGCTGGGATTCGGAGCGCTGATCGCAGCCTTCGTCCTCGAAGGTGGGCATCTCTCTTCGCTGATCGGGATCACTGCCTACATGATCATCTTCGGTGGAACGTTCGGTGCGACGATGACGAGCTACGGGCTCAAGGACATGCTCGGGTTGCCGAAACTGATCATGAAAGCGATCAAGACACCACCGGATCGCCGAGCACTTCTCGTGGAGGAAATCGTCAAGCTGGCCGAGATCGCGCGCCGTGACGGGCTGCTCGCTCTCGAGAACCACCCGATCGAGGATCCCTTTCTCAAGAAGGGGATCATGCTCGTCGTGGATGGCACAGATGCCGAACTGACCGAGCAGATCCTATACGCCGACGTCGAGGCGATGGAACAGCGTCATGCCCGCGGCTACGGCATTTTCCAGACCATGGGCGGTTTCGCCCCGACCATGGGGATCATCGGCACGGTTATGGGACTGGTGCACGTGTTGAGTTCGCTCAAGGATCCCGAGTCGCTCGGGCCAGCCATCGCTGTCGCCTTCCTGGCAACGCTGTACGGTGTGGCGACGGCGAATCTCCTGTGGCTCCCGCTCCACAACAAGCTCAAGCTGCGCAGCAAGGAGGAGGTGGCGGAAAAGCAGCTCATCATCGAGGGCGTGCTCGGTATCCAGGCGGGCGAGAATCCGCGCATGCTGCGCGAGAAGCTGCTCGTGCACCTGCCGCCGCAGGCCCGTGCAACCGAGCAGAAGGCTGCGGCCGTCGGCGCGCGGGCCATGGCTCCCGGAGGGGAGTGATCGATGGCGCGCCGGCGCGGCAAGCACCACGAGGGCGAGCACGAGAACCTCGAGCGCTGGCTCATCACCTACGCCGACCTGATCACGCTCTTGCTCATCTTCTTCGTGGTCATGTATTCGATCTCGCAGGCAGACCTCAAAAAGTTCCAGCAGGTCGCTTCGTCCTTGCGCGCAGCGTTCAATCTCGATGTCCTGTCGGCGCCGCCACCTGGTCAGTCGCTCGTGACGCCGCTCGAGCAGGATCCGCGCTTCAACGCGTACCTGAGTGTGCGCGCGCAGGTCGCCTCGCTCTTTACGCGCCTCGGCCTCGACCGCCAGGACGCCGAGGTCGAGCTGACTGCGGAAGGCATCGTCATCCACCTGTCCGACGCTGTCCTGTTCCCACCCGGCCAGGCCGAGTTACGACCCGAGGCGCAGCGCGTGCTCGACGGTATCGCGGCGATCGTCGAGCCGCTGCCGAATGCGATCCGGGTCGAAGGCCATACCGACAACACGCCGCCACCCTCCGCTGCGTACCCGGACAATTGGGAGCTTTCGGCCATGCGCGCGGTGAACACGGTGCGCTATCTCACTGATGTCGCCGGCCTGCCTCCGGAGCGACTCAGCGCTGCCGGCTACGGTGAGTTCCGACCGCGCGCGCCCAACGATACACTCGAGGGGCGGCGCAAGAATCGGCGAGTCGATATCGTGATCCTGCAGGCGGCTTTCGGTGCGGTGCCGTGAGCAGAGGGGTAGCGGATGTTCAAGCGATTGCTGTCGAAACGGATCCTGTTCGTGCTCGTCCCGCTCGTCTTGATTCTCGCCGGCGCCGGCTTTTTCCTGCTCGGTGGTGCTGGTGCAGCACCGTTCGTCCTCAACATCACGATCAATCAGCCGTCCGATAGCGGTTCCGCAGCGCAACCTGAACAGCACCTGACAGTGTCGCTGGGTGAGCGGATCGTCAACTTGGCCGATCCGGGTGGCTACCGATATCTCAAAACCGAGGTGGTGGTCGAGGTCGCGGTCGACCAGAAGACCTACGAGAAGCTGACTGCCGGAAGCGGTGGAGGTGGTCATGGAGGCAGCGGCAGCGCGACCGATCCCCTGCGGACGGAGCTGGAGCACGTGTGGCCAAAAATCCAGGACACCCTGACGATGGTACTGAGCTCGAAGACTGCGGAGGAACTCTCCACGCCAGAAGGAAAGGAACAGCTCAAGGCAGAGCTGGCCGAGAAGCTCCAGCCAGCCTTCGGGGACTATCACATCACGGAGGTCTATCTCACCCAGTTCGTCATCCAGTGAGGGAGACGCCCATGTCTGCGAGTCGCGTCCGAACGGCGACGCCCCGTGCTACCCGACGCGAGCGCGGGAAGCCGATACCGTACGATTTCCGGCGCCCCGATAAGTTCTCGAAAGACCACATCCGCTCGATCCAGAGTATCCACGAAGCGTTCGACCGCTTCGCGTCGAATTACCTTTCCGGGCAGGTGCGCTCAGCTGTCCACAGCGAGCTCGGCCCGGTCGAGCAAATGACGCTCGGGGATTACGTCGATAACTTGCCGCCGCAGGTCGTGCTCTTCCTGGCGGAGCTCGAGCCACTGGTCGGTCGGGCCATCCTGGAAATCGACTTCGCGACTGCCTCGCGGCTGGTCGATCGTCTGCTCGGTGGCGCTGGCGAGGAACGTCCTCCCTTCACCGCAACCACGATCACCGAGATCGAGCTCCTGCTCCTCCGCGAACTCGGCAACGGCCTCTTCCAGGAACTGGCCAATGCCTGGGAACAGGTCATCCGCTTGTACCCGCAGCCGTGTGAGGTCGTCCTTTCCGGCCAGCAGATTCAGGGGTTGATGCCGAGCGAGATCGTGCTGATCGTCCGCCACGAACTCCGTCTCTTCGACAGCGAAGGTCAGTGCCAGGTGGTCTTGCCGTCGTCGACGCTGGAGCCGATCTTGCCGCGCCTCAATGCCCGCGTCCTCTTCGCCAATCCGAGACGCGGGACGAGTGCCCAGGTGATCGCCGACCTGACGGCGCAGCTGGAAGAGGTACCGCTCCAAATGCGGGTCGAGCTTGGCCGTGCTCGCCTGACGGTCGAGGAGCTGATGCAACTCGAAGCCGGTGACGTCCTCGTCCTCGACCAGGACATCTCGTTCCCATTGCTTGTCTATGTCGAGAACGAACCCTGCTTTTACGCGTTCCCCGGACAACGCGGTCGCTCGCTCGCGGTGCGGATCGCTGGTACGGTCACGGAGGAGTGGCCACGCCCTGACGCGCTCGATCGGGAAGGAGGCACAGCACTATGGCCGACCATGACGACACCCTGAGGCCCCCTGGAGAGTCCGGTGCGGTTCGACCATCGGAAACGCCGGTACAGGAGGCCCGCTTCGCTGACTTGCGCGATCAGCCGATCGGTGACGGACACCGCAGTCTCGAATTCTTGCGCGATGTCGAGGTCGAACTGACGGCCGAATTGGGGTCGGCGAGAATGCGGATTAAGCACATCCTTGGCCTCCGGCCCGGTTCGGTCGTCGAGCTCGATCGGCTGGCTGGCGAACCGGTCGAGCTGACGATCAACAAGACGTTGATCGCACGCGGGGAGGTCGTCGTCGTCGATGAGAAGTTCGCCGTGCGGATCACCGAGATCGTCTCGCCGGAGAAGCGGCTCGGTGGAGGCGGAAACCCGTGAGCGTCGTGCGCTCGGTTCTGCACCGTCGCTGGGTACCCCCGCTCCTGGTGTTCGGCGCTGCGCTCCTCGTCGGGCTGGTCTGGGCGGGTCGTTCCGGGCAGCCCGCTGGGCCAGCGCCTCCCACACCAGCGAGCGACGGTTTTCTCGCTCGCGGCTATGCGGAACTCGAGTCGGAACGAGTGACGGTCGGCACGCCGGATGTCTCCTCGTGGGATCTCCTCGGTGCCATGCTGGTGCCGACCCTGATCGTCCTGATCGCTGCCTACGCGACGATCCGTCTCCTGCGGACGCTCAATCGCCGGGTAGCAGCCGGTAGCTCCCGGACCCAGCTCCTCGAATTAGTCGATACGCTCTCGCTGGCCGGAAGCGGTGTCGTGCATATCGTCCGGCTCGGTGAGCGCTATCTTCTTGTCGGAGTGGGAACCGGTGGGCTCTCCTTGTTGACCGAGCTGCGACCGGAGGAAATCGAAATCCTGAAGACCCAGGGAAGCAGCACCCTGCTCGGGCAAGCAACTCTTCCACCGTTCCGCGAGGTGCTCCAGGCGCGCCTCCTGCGCCCCTGGCGGATCCTCGAAACGCCAACCGGAACGGAGACGATCACGCAGCCGGCGCAAGGAGCGCAACGGTTCGGTCACATTCCCGAGGCTCCATCAGCACGCCATCAGGAAATGCCGTGAGGGCCCTGGTCGTGAACGCCGGGCCCGTACTGGTGGAGAGGAGAGCCGGTCTGCATCTAGGCTGATAGCTGGTCGTGTACCCTCGTCCTGTCAGCTCTCGCGCTGGTAGGCAACGCCCAGCGCTTCCGGTTTGGTCGCGCCCCAGCGGAGGCGGAACCAGCGAGTGGAAAGCAGGACGAAGACGACGATGGTGATCAGGAACGGCATAGCGCGCCAGATGTAGCGCGAGAAGACGTTCGGGAACAGGAGTTCTGGGTAGAGTGACAATTGCCAGAGTACGCCGAAGAAGACTGCACCAGCGATGACGAAGAACGGGTTCCAGAGCGAGAAGAAGACGAGGGCGAGCGCGATGAAGCCCCAACCCTGCAGGTAGTTGTAACTCCACACCGGGTTGTAGACGAGCGAGTAGACGGCGCCAGCCAGACCGACGAGCATACCAGCCAGGAGGACCGCAAGATAGCGCATCGCAGTGACCGAGATACCCGAGGCCTCGGCGACCGAGGGGTCTTCGCCCACGGAGCGCAACTTGAGACCGAGGTGCGTTTTGTAGAGCAAGAACCAGAGCGCCACGGCCAGCACCAGCGCGACGAAGAAGAAGACAGGGAGTCCACCCATCGTCGGGAACGGGGTCAGTCCGAGCGGCCCGGTGTAGGGGTAGCCGATGTAGGTCGTGAGCCCGAAGCCGAGGATCCAGATCGCCATACCATTGACGACCTGGTTGCTCCCGAGCGTGATGGAGAAAAACCCGTGGAGCAATCCGACCGCTGCTCCGGTGAGGATCGCCACGAGAAACCCCTCGAGGTAACTTCCACTCGTCTTCGCCACGATGAACCCGAAGGTTCCGCTGAGGAGCATCACTCCTTCCAGTCCGACGTTGAGGATTCCAGCTCGCTGTTCGAGCAGTTCGCCGAGCGCAGCGATGGCGAAGACTGCTGCAGCCGCCAGACTAATGATGAGGAGATTCGACACGGCTTTCGCCCCTCTCTAGCTGAGCAGCTGGTGCCGGAACGATTCGTTCGATGCGGAGTGAGAACTGCGCCAGGGCCTGGAAGGCGACCATCATGATCATCAAGACACCGAGCAACGCGTAGTCGATCCCGAAGGCGAGGCGCAACTTTCCCTGCATGAAGCGCGCGCCACCGGAAACGCCGCCGAACAGGATAGCGACCGGTATGGCTGCGATCGGGTTGTTCCGCGCGATGAGACCGGTGATCAGACCGTAGAAGCTGAAATCACCGAAGTCCGCGTAATTCTTCGGGATCTTGTACACACCCGGAACCCCGAGGAAATAGTGAAAGCCTGCCAGCCCGGCGAAGGCGCCACCGATCGCAAAGACGAGCGTACTGATCCGGGTCGCGTCGATACCGGCATACTCGGCAGCCCGCGGGCTTTCGCCGAACGTTCGGATACGGTACCCGAGCGTCGTCTTGGTAAGGAACACGGTGAGGAGTACCGAGAGGACGACAGCAGCGTAGACCGTCACTGGGAGGTCGAAGACCTGGGGTACCCGCAGGGCGGTCGGCAGCGTGAAGCCCTCGCCCTCGGCTGTCCGGCCCATGAAGGGCCCACCTTCGCGGATCATATGGGCGACGATCCATACCATTGCCCAGTTCAGCATCATCGTCGTGACGATCTCGTTGACCTGGAGACGACCACGGAGAAAACCCGGGATCGCACCGTAGACCGCACTCGCGGCGAGAGCAGCCAGGAGCATCAACGGGATAACGAGGACTCCAGAGATCTGTGCGTTCACCGATGTCTTCGCACCGAACGCATAGGCGACCCCGAACGCTGCCAACGTCGCCGCGAAGATCTGTCCCGGCATACCGATATTCCAGAGACCCGCCCGTAGCGGGACGATCAAGGAGAAGGCTGCCAGAAGCACGAAGGTTGCCCGGTTGATCGTCTGGGGCAGACCGAACTCGCTGAGGAACGCATACTTGATGATTTCGCTGTACACCTCGAGCGGATCAGCACCTACCCGGACGAAAGCGATACCGACCAAGAACAAGGAGACCAGGATCGCGAGAACGGATGCTAGTGCAGTATGCCACCAGCGCACATCGGCCCGGCGCTCGATGCGGATGGCGTAACCGCCGATGACTGCCCTCATACGCGCTCCCGTCGCAATCCAGCCATCAGCTCGCCGATCAGTTCTTTCGTCGCATCTCGGGCAGGTACGACACCCGTGAACTGCCCCTCGTAGATCGCCGCGATACGATCGCTCAGTGCCAGGATTTCATCGAGATCTTCCGATATGAGGAGCACCGCTGTACCAGTCCTCTTGGCCTCCAGGATCTTCCGCTGCACGAACTCGGCTGCACCGACGTCCAGTCCGTGCGTCGGGTGGCACGCGATGAGGAAGCGCGGGCGACGAGAGAGCACGCGCCCCAGAATGACCTTCTGCAGGTTCCCACCAGACAGCGACTTGGCCGGTGCATCCGGGCCACTCGCGACGACACTGTATTCGTCGAGGATCCGCTCGGTCAGCTCACGCGCTCGTGCCATCGCGAGCACGCCCCAGCGGGAGAACGCTGGCTCGAAGTGATAGTTGAGGAGGACGTTCTCGACCAGCGAGAACGTCGGAATCGATCCGACCGTGCGGCGCTCCGTCGGTACGTACCCGAGACCACGCTTCCAGCGGTCAAGCGCTGGAGCCCGCGTGATATCGTTGCCCTCGAGCGTGATCGTGCCGCGCTCGACCGCCCGGAGTCCCGCCAATGCCTCGGCGAGCGGCTCCTGCCCGTTACCGGCAACGCCAGCGATCCCCAGGATCTCGCCCGCGCGTACCTCGAACGAGAGGCCCTGCACGGCAAAGAGCCCGCGGTCGTCGCGCACCCAGAGGTCACGGACTGCTAGGACCGGCTCACCGAGCGGTACCTCGACACGCTCGAGTTGGAGAAGCACCTCACGACCGACCATCGCAGCAGCCAGCGTCCGCTCGGTCGCCTGCTGCGTCTCCATCTCGCCGACGACGCGCCCGCGCCGGAGGATCGTCACGCGATCGCAATACTCGAGCACCACGGGAAGCTTGTGCGTGATGAACGGAATGACCGCGAGATCTTCCTTGGCCAACCGGGTGAGCGATTCGAGCAGCTTGACGATCTCAGGTGGCGTGAGGACCGAAGTCGGCTCGTCGAGGATGAGGATGCGCGCCCCGTGGTAGAGCTCCTTGAGAATCTCGACGATCTGCTTCTCGCCTTCGGAGAGCTGCCAGACCTTGGCGTGCAAGGGGATCCGGAAGCCATAGCGCTCGCAGAGTGCGCTGACTTCCCGCTCTGCTTCGCGCAAATTGAGGATCGCACCGGTCTTCGGGTGGCCGAGAATGATGTTTTCCAGTGCAGTGTGCGCGGGAATCAGTTTCCGTTCCTGGTGCACCATCCCGATGCCGTGGCGGAGCGCGTCGCGTGGACTCCGGAAGTGAACGCGCTGGCCGTTGAGGTAGATCTCTCCTTCGTCCGGCTGCAATTCGCCGAACAGGATGCGCATCAACGTGGTCTTGCCAGCACCGTTCTCGCCGAGGATCGCGTGCAGCTCCCCAGCGCGAATCGTGAGGTCGATGTGGTCGTTGGCGACGACCGAACCGAAGCGCTTGGTGATCCCGCGTATTTCGAGGACGACCCGTCCTGCTCGGGGCTCGGATAGTGGTTTCGTCACGACTCCCTGCCTCGTCACTCTGCGAAGAGGGCGAGCAGCGGGACCGTCCAACGCCCGTCAGTCCTCGCTGCCCGCCCGCGCTTCCCTAATGTCCTCCGTCCTTACGGCAAGATATTGACGCCGTCCAGGTCGAAATTGATCTTCTGCAAGAGGAACTCGTCGGTCGGCTTCTCGCCAGCCGCCTTGACCACTGTCCCCTTGGGCGGAATCGGGAGACCCTCTACCTCGAGCCCTGTTCCGTTGCTGACCAGCGCGTGCTCGGTGAAGGGATCCCACTCGCCTTTGCGCATTCCCTCACGCCGCTCAGCAACCAGATCGACGATCTCCTGCGGGAGCAGTGCCTTGGCCTTCGGGCTGATCGCCTCAATCCCGACTTTGCAGTCGTTCATGATGTCGGTCGTCGTCACCTCCGTCCCGTCGGCGAGCGTGATCTTCGACTCCATGCCCGGGAAGATGATCTCCGACGGCTTCTCGCCCTTCATGTAGGCCTGGATGATCTTGTCGTAGACCACTTCCCAGCGCGTATCGAACGAGATGGCGACCGTATCGGTCGTCGCCCACTTGTAGAAGCAGACAGTGTCCATGTCTTTCCCGACGAACCAGAGGCCGCGAGCCTTGCAGACGTCCAGGGTCGACCCGGAGTCCGTCTGCTGCGTCAGCACGTCACAGTTGTACTGTGTCGCAAGCGTCTCGGCGACCGCGCGTTCCTCGGCTGGGAGGTACCAGTCGCCGACGTACTTGATGTGGATCTGAACCTGCTTGTTCAGCCGCTTGGCAGCCTCCTGGACTCCGAGGATGAAGCCTGCCTGCCGTCGTAGGACCTGCAGGTTCGGGTAGGCGGAGACAATACCGACGTTACCGGTCTGGGTGAGGGCGCCGGCGATCAGCCCTTCGAGATAGAGCGACTGATACTGGCGCGGGAAGATGCGGATGAAGTTCGGCCGGGTGGTGAGATCGCTGGTCGTCACCGCGACGAAGATCTTGTCCGGGTATTTATCGACAATATCGAGAAGCGGCATGCCGATGAACTCGGCATTCCCGACGATGATGTTGGCGCCTTCCTTGGCGATCATCTCCTCTGCGAACGGGACGGTTTGATCCGGGCTGACCTGCTCGCGATAGATGTACTTCACGTTCGGGTACTTCTCGGCCAGCCGCTTGCCTGCCCGGTTGTGCGCACCGGACCACGTCGTCCCTTCGATGACACTGAAGTGGAGGATTGCGAACACCACCGGTTTCTCGGTCGGCGACTGGGCGGCTGCTGGCGTCTGCGCCGCCGCTGGAGTCTTGTCAGCGGCCGGTGTCTGTCCACTGGCTGGCGTCTGCCCCGCCGGTGCCGTAGTCGGCGTCGGTGTCGCTCCACCGCCGCAGGCCGCGAGGAGCGCGCTCACTGCAGGCAGGGCTGCACCGAGCAGTCCGCCACGGAGCATCGACCGGCGCGACAGTTTGCGTTCGAACAGGCCGAAGTTCTCTGCCATCGTCGTCTCCTCCTCAGAGCCTTCCTCCAATGCGCCGATTCAGCGAGGCGAGATCATCGGTGCTTCCCTCAGGGACACCTCCCTTCCACAAGACAGAATCGCTACCTGCAAACGCACGCGCGGGAACACTGACCGAAGTCGGCGGTTCTCTCATCAGCACCCCCACGTTTCGGAAAAAGAAAATACTAACCGCCGCGCCACCTCCTGCGTCGCGCATCAAAAACGTTCGACCCGATTCGCTACGGTAGAGCGGCTCCCTGCCTCCAGTGCTCGACACTACCGCATGAAGCCACGCCACTAGAGTACGTCGGAAGTGTCTGAGCCGTCAAGAGCCTTCGATCGTGCAGCGAGTGCAGGTTTCGGTCAACGGTTTCGTGCGCTACGCTGAAGGACAGCCAGGCGATCGAGGGCAAACACCACTCGACTGGCACAAAAGCCGGAGGCTGTGGCAAGTGCTCGCCCCCTCACCGAATGCGAAACGAGCGACCCCGGGCCATCGACCCGGGGTCGGCGCTGCTGATCGATCCGTCACGGCACCTGGACACGGATCAGGTTCGTCACCTTGGTCACACCGGGTGCGCGCCAGGCTGCTTCCTCGGCCTCCTTCCGCTCGGCCCAGGAGCGGACTGTGCCCGAGAGGATGACGTGGCCGCCTTCTTCCACCCGCACCTGGATGTTCTCCGCGTCGATTTCAGCGTGCCGGACGAAGGCCTGCTCGATCTGTCGTTTGATGTCGTCCGGCGCGACCGTCGGTTGCCGCACGGTGATGAGGTTGATGACCGACTTGACGCCGCTGATACGGCGCGCAGTCTCTTCCGCCTCGCGTCGCTGGTAGTGCCAGTCGACCTCGCCTTCGAGCGTCACCCGGCCTTCTTCGACCCGGATCTTGATCCGGTCATGCGGAATGGCAGGATTCTCCTCCAGCGCGGTCGCCACCGCACGCGCGATGTCCTCGTCCGTCCGCACGCCGAGTCCACGCGGCACGACCTCGATGTGGTTGACGACCGCCCGGACACCCTCGACGCGGAGCGCAGCCCGTTCGGCCGCCCACTTCTTCAGGAAGCTGTCGACCGTTCCGGTCAGCGTGACCACACCGTCATGGACGGTGACACCGACGTCCGTCACCTCGACTTCGGGGTCCCAGTCAAGTTCGTCCAGGACGTCCTGCTGGATCTCCTCGTCCGTTCGCACGCGCGGCATACGACTCCCTCCCTTCCTGTCATTCCCCAGGGCCTCAACTACCGGAAATCTGGACCGGGATCCGCTTCACGCGAGCCTCTTCGGCCTTCGGGAACGTCAGCGTGACGATACCGTTCTCGACGGTCGCCTTGGCACCTTCCAGATTGACCGGTACCGGCAAGGTAATGCTCTCGGCGAACTCACCGGTCGTGATCTCGCGCCGGTACCACGTCGCCTGCTTGGCCTCGTCTTCGCTGAGGCGGTAGCCGTACTTCCCGCGGACGGTCACGACGTTCTGCTCGACCGTCACCTCGAGGTCCTCGGGCTTCGCCCCCGGTACGGCGAGCCGTACGACCAGTGCGTCCCCGGTCTCGTAGACATCGGTCGCTGGCCTCCAGGCCAGTACCCGTGCCCGCACGAGCGGTCGTTCGAACACCTCCGACATGAGGCGATTCATCTCGGTCAGCATCCGTTCAGCCTCGGCCACCGGATTCCAACGCTCCAGCATGGTTCCCCTCCTTCCTGTACTCAGCGAGCCGTTCTCCGTGCTCGCCGCTCTCTACGGTCGTATATACCATGCTGATACGACCCGTGTCAAGGAGTCGCATACGCTTTGTAACGCATTTGTAACGGCAACCGTGCCACCCGAACGGTGAGGCGTGACCTCGCTTGGATCGCTTCGGCAGCGACCGATGTTGGCAGTATACCGCTCGGCTCGAGGTATCCATTCGCGCGCTCGGAGCGAAGCACCGGGACGAAACAGCGCACTGCACGGGTGCTGGGCTTCCCATCTGGTATCCTCAGCCTCGTGGAGGCACTGGATGGAACGCAGTCGAGACTGGCTCGAGCAAGCAGAGGGCGACCTCGCGCTGGCGCGGCATGCCTGTTCCGGTGGCTTCTACGATTGGACCGTCTTCGCCGCCCAGCAAGCCGCCGAAAAGGCGGTCAAGGGTGCTCTCCAGCGCAAGGGCGCGGAAGCCTGGGGGAACTCCGTCGCGGCGTTGCTCCGGTCCCTCGCCGCGCAAGTTCCAGTGCCCGAAGATCTCATCGAGGCTGCACTCGAGCTGGACAAGGGATACATCGCGGCGCGATATCCGGATGTGCATCCGAGCGGTGCACCGCGGGAACTGTATACGCGGAGCGAAGCGGAGCGGGCTCTCGCCCATGCACAACGAGTCGTGGAATTCTGTGCGCGTATCGTGGCCGGAACTGACGCGTGAGGAACTACTCGCGCGCCTCCAGAAGGCGGTCGCTGCGCTGGCGGAGTGTTTGCCGCTGGAACGTGTCGTCCTCTTCGGCTCCTGGGTGAGCGGGCGAGCGACGGTCGCGAGCGACGTCGATGCGCTCGTCGTCTATGCCGATCCGCCGCGGGAGGACGCGTTCCGTATCGTCTGGCAGGCGCTCGTCGCTGCGGGTGTGCCCCGCCCCGAACCGCATGTGTACGCTGCCTCCGAGGCGGCCCGGCTGGCTCCCACCCTGGCGGCGATGACGCGGTGCGGGATCGTTCTCTTTCCCGCCGAGGGTACCGGACAATCCGACTCGCCGGTAGAATGAAGCGCGGGTGTCGCTGCAGCGGGAGAGAGGGTGGAGCGTGCTCGCGCGGGTCCGGAGCTGCGCAGTGGTGGGGCTCGATGGCGTGCTCGTCGAGGTCGAGGTCTTCATCGGTCCCGGCAATCCCGGTCTGACGATCGTCGGCCTCCCCGACACCGCTGTCCAGGAATCGCGGGAACGAGTCCGCGCAGCCATCCGGAACTCCGGCGCGCGGATACCGTTGAGCGGCCGCATCACGGTCAATCTTGCCCCGGCCGATATCCGGAAGGAAGGCCCTGCCTACGATCTGCCCATCGCGCTCGGTATCCTCCTGGCTTCCGGGCATGTCGCGGCCGACCTCGACGACACCGTCGTGCTCGGCGAACTCTCCCTCGACGGGACGGTACGCCACACGCACGGCGTTCTGCCGATGGTCGGCGTTGCCCGCGAGCACGGTCTACGCCGGGCGATCGTACCAGCCGAGGACGCGGCCGAAGCGGCACTGGTCGAGGGGATCGAGGTCATCCCGGTTCGGCATCTCGGCGAGCTGATCGCGCACCTGGCCGGTAGTCGACCGATCGCGCCGGTGGGTCCGACGCCGGTCGAGCTGGACGGAGACCCAGCGTCGGGCATCGACTTCGCCGAGATCAAGGGCCAGGAGCATGTCAAGCGAGGGCTCGAGCTCGCAGCTGCTGGCGGCCACAACGTGCTCGCCGTCGGCCCACCGGGCGCCGGCAAGACGCTGCTCGCCCGGGCACTTCCCACCATCCTACCGCCGCTCACGCGCGAGGAGGCACTCGAGGTCACCCGGATCTACTCGGTGGCTGGTCTCCTCCCCAGCGGATCGCCGTTGGTCCGGCACCGTCCCTTCCGTGCGCCGCACCACACCGTGAGCTACGCTGGGATGATCGGCGGCGGCGCCTGGCCGCGCCCGGGCGAAGTGACGCTCGCCCATCGCGGGGTGCTCTTCCTCGACGAATTACCGGAATTCAGCCCACGGGTCCTCGAGGTGTTGCGCCAGCCGCTCGAGGACCGTATCGTCACCATCTCGCGGGCCAGCGGCGCTGTTACGTACCCTGCCTCCTTCTTGTTAGTTGCTGCCATGAATCCTTGCCCTTGTGGCTATCATGGCGATCCGCTCCGTCCCTGCACCTGCAGCGCGCACGAGGTCAACCGATACCGGAAACGGATCTCCGGACCGCTCCTCGACCGGATCGACATTCATCTGCATGTCCCGCGCGTCGAGTACGAGAAGCTCGCTGACCACCGTACCGGTGAGCCCTCGGCAGCGGTGCGAGCCCGAGTCGAGGCAGCACGCGCGGTGCAGCGTCGCCGCTTCGGCGACCCCCGACGCTTGAACAGCGACATGACACCGCCCGAGATCCGCCGCTATTGCCAGCTCGACGACGCTGGCGAGCGGATGCTCCGCGCCGCGATCGAGCGGCTCGGTCTTTCGGCCCGCGCCTATCACCGGGTACTCAAACTGGCGCGCACGATCGCCGATCTGGCTGGCTCGGAGCGTATCGCCGCGGTACACGTCGCCGAGGCGCTCCAGTATCGACCGCAGGATCTCGGTTGAGCCTGGTGTACCCGCTCACCCAGGCTGACTCGTCAGCGCTGTCGTGCTTCGACCAGCAGCATTGATCGCTGTTCGTGCGCGCAGCCGAGCGAGCACGAGCCCGAAGCTAGCTCCATGCGTCGAGCCGCTCACCATTTCCTGCTTGACCGCGGTCCGCCGAGCGGCTAGGCTCGAACCCGAGTGTATTGCTCGGAATTTTCGGGAAGGCAGTCACCGTGAGCGAATGTATGACCAGCGAGGCACGAGCTATCCTCACCGCCATCCGCGAGCGACGCAGTGTCAAAAGGGTGCGGCCGGATCCGGTGCCGCGCGAGCTGATCGAACGAGTACTCGAAGCAGCCGTCTGGGCTCCGAACCACCACCTCACCCAGCCGTGGCGGTTCTTCGTCCTGACCGGTGCGGCGCGCCTCGCGCTCGGCGACGTGCTGGCGCGTGATCCCGCACTCTCTCCCGACAAGCGCGAGGTGATCCGGCAGAAGCCGCTCCGCGCGCCAGTCGTCGTCGCCGTCGCGGTCGAACCTGATCCGAACCGGCCGCTCCTCGACGAGATCGCCGCGGGTGCGGCAGCTATCCAGAACATGCTGCTGGCCGCTCACGCGCTCGGTCTCGGCGCGATCTGGCGCACCGGTCGCGCGATCGACGATCCGGCCGTGAAAGCGTTCTTCGGCCTCTCCGACCGTGCAGTTCTCCTCGGTTTCGTCTATCTCGGTTTTCCAGCTACCGTTCCAGAGCCACCAGCGCGTCGCCCGGCCAGCGACTGTACCGTCTGGTTCGACACCGCGCTGGCGCAGGATGCCCTCGCGCGTGTTCTTCGAGGCTCGCATCGCTGACGGCCGGAGCCAGCTCTCGCTGGCTGCGTTCGCCTCGTTGCCCTCCGCTCTGTGGATGTGCGGTACGCTTCGCACAGTCGGCTCGCGCATCGGACCGCGATCGGGAAGGGAGGCCAGGCGATGGACATCGGTTTCGTCGGGCTGGGGAACATGGGGCGCGGGATGGTGCAGGCTCTGCTCCGCGCCGGACATCGCGTGGTGGTCTGGAACCGAACCCCGGAACGGGCGGACGAACTCGTCGCGCTGGGCGCGGTCCGCGCGGCGACACCGTTCGAGGCTGCCGAGGTCGGTGTCGTCTTCACGATGCTGGCTGACGATGCCGCGACCGAGGCGGTCGTCGCTGGACCGCACGGAATCCTGGCCGGACTCCCGCGCGACGGTATCCATGTCGCCTCGAGCACCCTCAGCGTCCGCTACTCGGCCGAACTGGCCGAGCGTCACCGGACGCGCCACCAGCACTACGTGGCAGCACCCGTCTTCGGGCGACCCGACGCTGCTGCACAGGGTGCATTGCGGCTCGTCGTCGCCGGGCCTTCGTCCGCGATCGAGCGACTCCAGCCAGCGCTCACCGCGCTGGGGCCGCAACAGTTCGTCATCGGCGAGCGCCCCGAGCAGGCGCATGCCGTCAAGCTCGCTGGGAACTTCCTCATCCTGTCGCTGGTCGAGCTCCTCAGCGAAGCGTTCGTCCTCGTCGAGAAGGCGGGCGTCCCGCGCCAGCGCTTTTTCGAGGTCGCTGCCGCTGTCTATTCCTCGCCCCTGGTCGAGCGCTATGGCCGCACGCTCCTCGAGCGTCGCTTCGATCCGCCTGGCTTCCGCCTCGCGTTGGGGCTGAAGGACATACGCCTCGCCCTCGACCTCGCTGAAGCGACTGCGACACCGCTCCCGATTGCCGATCTCGTCCGCCAGCATGCCCTCGAGGCGATCGCGACGGGCAAGGCCGACCGGGACTTCGCCTCGCTGCTCGAGGTGATCGAAGCGCACGCCGGCATCGGTCACGCCTGACGCGGATGGGTCGGCCGGTCGGCGGCACCGGCGCGCGTCCGCACTGGACGTTCGCCCCTGCGAGACGAAGTCCGATCGGCACGGCCGGCTGGAACTGTTGACAGAGTTGGTGTCGCTGTCCCAGCAGTGACGGAAAGCAAGTAACGACGGAATCCCGGCTGCACGAGAGCAGTTCGCGCACAGCAGGCTCAACGCAGTGTGTGGCCGAACACAAAACGACCCCGACGATCCTCAGTTCGGGCTTCCTACTCCCCTTTCGGGTGTCGGATTCCCGGCCTCGAATCGTCGGGGCCTAGCTTCAGTATACGACTCCGCTGTCACCGTAGCGTGACAAAAACGCAACAGATTGCACGATCACCCGAACCCTGTTCAGGGCACGCAGCCGATCTGTTCCCTCTTGCACCGTTTCGGCCGTTTTCCGAAACTGCCTTCAGGCACGGAAAGAATGGAGGCGGGACATGATCGAGGATCGTACATTGCTGGACTGGCGGCTCGACGGCAAGGTCGCACTCGTCACCGGTGCCTCGTCTGGCCTGGGGTATGCGAGTGCGCTCGCTCTCGCCGAAGCGGGCGCCGATGTCGCGGTCGCTGGCCGCTCGCTGGACCGGCTTGCCGCGGTTTGCCAGGCGATCGAAGCGCGCGGCCGACAGGCCTATCCAGTCGCGGTCGACGTTCGCGACGTCGTGCAGATCCGGCGGATGGCCGACGAAGTCTACGATCGATTCGGTCACATCGACATCCTCGTCAACAGCGCTGGACTGAACATTCCTCAGCCCGCGCTCGAGGTAACCGAGGACGCCTGGGATACGATCATGGAGACGAACGCCAAGGGACTCTTCTTCTGCTGCCAGGCGGTCGGACGGTACATGGTCGCCCAGCGCGCCGGTCGGATCGTCAACATCGGCTCGACGATGGGGCTCGTCGGCATGGCCGACCGTGCTGCCTACTGTGCGAGCAAGGGGGCGGTCTCACAACTGACCAAGGTGCTGGCGATCGAATGGGCTCCCTACAACGTCACCGTAAACGCCGTCGCACCGACCTTCGTCGAGACGCCGTTGACCCGCCCCTACTTCGAACGGATCCCTGGGTTTCGCGAGGAAGTCTTGCGCCGCATCCCGTTCGGCCGCCTCGCGACGCCGGAGGAGGTCGCCGCAGCGGTCGTCTTTCTCGCTTCCGATGCCGCCAGCATGATCACCGGCGTGACCTTGCCGGTCGACGGCGGCTGGACCGCTTGGTGAGGCAGCGCACTGGAAGGCTCAGTCGCTCGTCCGCTCGGCCAGCCGGCCGAAGGCGCGGATCCACCGCGGGTGCGTCGCGTCGTTCTCGAACACGAAGTCGACCCGGTTGGGCACGGCACGCGGTGGCCCGCTCGTGAAGACCGTCCGGCCGATCGGTCGCAGGAACAGCGGTGGCAGCGGCCGTTCCTGCTGCTGCCGGCTCAGCCCACCCGTCTGCACCGCCTCCAGCCAGAGCCCGCCAGCCGCTGCCCGCACGCTGATCCGCGCCAGCGGATACACGTAGGTGCCGGCCAGACGAGCGAGCTCCGGTTCCGGTAGCGTGACCAGCCGTGGTGACGCCGGGCGAAGACCGAACCGCTCGGCCAGGAGCCAGGTCTCGATCTCGACGTAGGCTGCACTCCCTCGCTCGTGGTTCGTCAGGATCGCCACCGCCGCGCGCTGCTCCGGCAGGAGCGTGAGGTGCGCCTGGAACCCGTTGGTCGAACCACCGTGCCCGATCGCCCGTGTCGTTCCGATCGACCAGATAGCCCAGCCGAGTCCGTAGGCGTCTGCCCAGTTCGCGGCCGTCACCTGCGGCGTCTGGAGTTGCGCGCGACCCTCGGACGAAAGCAGCCGCGCGCCTGCCGGCTGCATCCCCAGGTGTGACGCGGCGAAGGTCAAGAGGTCGTCGATCGTCGCCCAGATACCACCAGCCGGATGCACGCTCCGCGGCAAGACGAAGTCACGCACCACCTCGGGGCGGCCCCGGGCGTCTGTCCGGTGACCGGAGGCGAAGGGATAGCCGAGGACTTCTTGAGCGAAGAGGAATGTGCGCTCCAACCCGAGTGGTCTGAAGACGCGCTCCCGCATCGCCTCCTCGAAGGACTGTCCGGTCACTACCTCGATCACGCGTCCAGCGAGCGAGAAACCACTATTGCAGTAGCTCCAGTAGCGGCCGGGTGGATGGATCTGCCGCGCTGCGCGCAGCCCCGCAACGTACCGTGCCAGCGCGTCGTCGCCGTAGCCGTAGTCGTCGAACCGATCGCCTTCCAGTCCGCTCGTGTGCGTCAAGAGGTGACGCAGCGTGATGGTCTCGCGCGCTGCCGGATCAGCCAGCTGGAGGTCCGGAAGGTACGAGACCACCGGCGTGTCCAAGGCGAGCTTTCCTTCCTCGACCAGCTGCATGGCCAGTGTCGCGAGATAGACCTTGGTGATCGAGCCGATCTGGAAGAGCGTGTCGCGACGGACCGGACACCCGGTGTCGACGCTCGCCACGCCGTAGACGAACGTTTCGCGACCACTCTCGGTCATGATTCCCACCGCCATGCCCGGAACACTGCATGCCCGGCACGTTTCGGCGATGACGTCCGGGAGTCTCGCGGTTGCACACATGCCCTACCCCCCATCCCGTGGCGTACCACACTATCGCGTGCCGCGGGCCACTGCGCAACTGTGTCCAGGGTTCTGCCTCGTCAAGGTGCCGTTGGCTTTCGCCTGCGCGGGAGCGGCTGTCCAGCTCGGCCTCAGTCACCGCCGACTGCACCGGCCAGCCGTGCGATCGTATCGCGGACCGGTGCTCGAATGCCGAACTGCCGCCGCAACCGATCGGCCGCCCGGAGTGCCAGCGCTGCGACCGTCAGCGCCGGATTGACCGCTCCCGAGGACGGGAACACTGACGCGTCGACTACGCAGAGATTCTCGATCTCCCACGCCTGGCAGGTGGGATCGAGGGCGGATGTCGCGGGATCGTCTCCGAAGCGCACCGTTCCGCAGAAGTGCGCGACGCCGTCGATCTCGATCGGTTGCACGAGGAACTCGCGATATCCGCACGCCTCCAATACCGCACGCGCGGTGCGCAGGAGCGCCGCGTGCGCCGCCCAGTTCGTCGGTCGCCAGTCGAGCCGAATTTGCCCGCCACGCGAGACCGTCACCCGGTTGTCCGGATGGGGCAGGTCCTCGGAGAGCAGCCACCAGTCCACGCTGTGAGCGGCCAGTTCACGAGCGTCCTCCGCTGCGATACCGGGGAACGAGAGCGTGATCGTCTCTGGCGATCGTTTGCCGATCAGCTGCATCGAGCCAGCTGGATACGGAAAGTCCGGCGTCCGCCAGTAGAAGTCGAAGACCGCGAGTGTCTTTTGGAACGTCGTCGGATTGGGACGCCCCCGGTCGATCGCCATGAGCAACGTGTTGTGGTGTGTCATGAGGTTCCGCCCGACGACACCCGATCGGTTCGCGAGTCCCTGTGGGTGCTTGTCGTTTGCCGAACGGAGCAGGAGCGCTGCCGAGTGGACTGCCCCGCAGGCCACCACGAACTGCTCGGCCACGATCTCGGAGACCTGCCCGCCAGTTTCCACCTCGACGGCACGGATCCGCCGGCCGGTCGTATCGGTGAGGAGGCGGCGTGCGACGGTCCGTGTCAGCAGCTGCACGGTCGGATACCGGAGCGCAGGCCGGACCGCCCGGATGTCGGCATCCGCCTTGGCATGGATCTGGCAAGGAAACCCGTCACAGGTCTGGCAGGTGACGCACCTGCCCTGCGGGCCGAAGTCGACCCCGAGCGGGAGCGCGGAGGGATGGAGGCCTACCTGACGCAACCCTTCGGCCAGTTCCGCGACCAATGGTTCGTGCGGGACGGGTGGGTACGGGTAGGGGCAAGAGCGTGGCGGTTCAGTCGGGTCGTCGCCGGTGCAGCCGTGCACGCCATACAGCTGCTCAGCCAGGTAGTAATACGGTTCGAGGTCCTGGTAGGTGATCGGCCAGCCTGGCGAGATTCCCTCGACATGCTCGACCGGTACAAGATCCTCGCGCCGCAGGCGTACCAGCGCGGCGCCGTAGACCTTCGTGTTCCCGCCGACCCAGGGATGCAGGTTCGGGACGAACGGCCGCCCCTCGCCGTCGAGCCAGGTCTCGCGGGTACGGTACCGGCGTGCGCCGAAGACTGCATCGACCTGCCAGTTCTCTGCCTCCACTGGCAGGAAGTCGCCGCGTTCCACGAGAAGCACGCGCAGCCCGGTGTCGCAGAGCCCGGCTGCGAGCGTCCCACCGCCCATTCCTGTTCCGATGATGACGACGTCGTAGCGTACTCGCTGCGAGCGCATCCCTCTCACTGCTGTGCCGCGGTCGGCCTAATCCGGTTTCGACCGATGCTGGCGACCCTTTCCACAGTGTCCGCTGCGGAAAGGCCGTGCGCCGATGCGTCGCGACTCAACCGACAAGCGTCTGGCGTGCTGCCCATTCGCGCGCGAGTTCCTCGCTCGTCGTGATGCGCGCACCGTACACGCGGTGCAGGTACGCGATCCCCTCGCGGTGCTCCTCTTCCGTGAAGGCGTTGACGCAGTCCTCAGGAACCACGATCGCGTAGGCCCGCGCGAACGCATCGGCAGCCGTATGCCGACAGCAGATATTCGTATGCAGACCGGTGATCACGACGGTATCGACACCGAGCGACCGGAGCAGCAGGTCGAGCCCCGTCTCGTAGAAGGCGCTGTATGTCCGCTTCTCTAACACGATGTCGCTCGACTGCGGTGCGAGTTCCGGAATCGTCTCTGCCTCCTTCGTCCCCTTCATCGCATGCGGACCCCACACAGCCATTTCCGGATCGCTCGGCAGATGGGCGTCCCCGACGTACACCACCGGTATCCCTGCAGCCCGCGCCCGCTCGAGGAGTCCTTGCAGAGGCACAACGACGCTCCGGACACGCTCGTTGCCGAGCCGACCGGTCACGAAATCGTTCAGCATGTCGATGACCAGAACTGCCGGCTTCATACTGCTACCCCCTTCGGCTGGGTCGCTGAGATGCCAGAGTCCGTTCTTTCTGTCCAGTGTAGCGGAAGCATGCCTCCGTGTCCCGGTCGGTGGGACACCTGCGCTGCCTCACGCCTGCGCGAGCGCGAGACGGATCCGTTCCGCGACCTCCTGCATCGCCTCGCTGGACGCGTACCGCTGTCGCGGCCAGAAAAAGCCGCGCAGGCCGTCACCGCGTCGTCGCGGGACGACATGCACGTGGAGGTGCGGTACGCTCTGGCTCACCCGGTTGTTGATCCCGACGAACGTCCCGTGCGCCTCGAGCGCGAGGGGGATCGCCCGCGTCAATCGCTGGACCAGCCCGAACAAGGGTAACAGGAGGTCCTCCGGGAGTTCGGCCAGTGTCGGCACATGGGCGCGAGGAATGACGAGGGTATGACCGGGGAAGAGCGGCCGGTGGTCGAGGAAGGCCAGCAATCGATCGTCGTCGTACACCAGCACAGCGGGAAGTTCGCCTCCGGCGATGCTGCAAAAGGTGCACGCTGTCATCCGGCCTCCTACGGTTGCAGCCGGACGATCACCCAGCTGCCGTCAGGTTGCCGCTCGTAGCGGAACCGGTCGTGCAAGCGATCGGGGCGTCCCTGCCAGAACTCGTAGCGCTCCGGTATCACCCGGTATCCACCCCAATAGGGTGGCCGCGGCACGTTTCCCTCGGGGAAGCGCGCGGCGAACTCGCGATGCAGCCGGTCGAGTTCTTCTCGCGAGGCGATCGGCTCACTCTGTCGCGATGCCCAGGCGCTGATCTGGCTACCGTACGGGCGTGTCGCGAAGTATTCGTCGGCTTCCTCCGGCGCGACCAACTCCACGTATCCCTCGACCCGCACTTGCCGCTCCAGCGGTTCCCAGTAGAAGAGCAGTGCGGCATGCGGATTCTCGGCGATCTCGCGTCCTTTGCGGCTCTCCAAGTTCGTGTAGAAAACGAAACCCCGCTCGTCCACTTGCCGGAGCAGTACCATGCGAACCGATGGCTTGCCGTCCGCCGTCGCGGTCGCCACCGCCATCGCGTTCGGATACCGCAGGTCCGCTGCTTCCGCTTCGCGGTACCAGCGGAGAAACTGCTCCAACGGGTCTTCCGCCAGATCCCACCTTCGCAGCGGGTGATCCTGATGTTCCCAGCGGTGCAGCGGTCGCAGCACGGGTGCTCCTTCCCATGCCGTATCACCACGCTTCATCGATTATTCCAGCTCGTCGGCGCTCCTGCTCGGTGCGCCAGGGGTGTGACGGTCGGCAGCGCCTCCCCACGCACGGCGCGCGGCTCCTCGGCCGTTTTCTACTCGCCTGGTCTCCGGTTCTGGGCTACGATGGTGCTGTGCTCAGCTGGCGGCAGCGCGCTGGGACGAGAGGGAGCATGTCCGATACTCCGCCGCTTGCCCGACCTGCAGCAGCGGAGGACGTGAGAGCTCGGAGCCCGGTTCGCTCCGAGCGCCAACGCGTCCGACAGAGCTTCCTCTTCGGTGTCGCCAACGGTGGTCTCCTTCTGCTCGGCGATGCACTCATTCACCCGGTCCTCGTCCTGGCTGTCTTCGTCGATCGGCTCAGCGAGAGCCAGGTGCTGGTTGGACTCGTGCCAGCGCTCAGCGTCAGTCTGTGGTTCCTGCCGCAAGCAGTCGCCGCCGCACTGGTCGAAGGACGTCGCTCGCAGCTCCCCTGGGCTGCCTGGGGCGGCGTGGTGCGTGCGCTCGCGATCGGTCTGCTCGCGGCCATCCTCCTCGCTGGCAGTCTCGGTTCCGATCGGCAGCTCCTGATCGCTTTTTTTCTGTGCTATGCGGTATACAACCTCGCCGCTGGTTTCGCCTTCGTGCCGCTCGTCGAACTGAGTGCCCGTGCCATCCCGGCCGATCGACGCGGTTTCTTCTTCAGCCAGCGCAACTTTTGGGGCGCGCTCCTGGCACTTTTAGCTGGTCTGGTCGTCCAGCGGGCACTCGCGAGTGGCGATGCTGGGTTCACCGTCTTGTTCGCCACTTCCTTCGCGGCTCTCGCCCTGGCTGCGTACACGACGCTGTGGATCGCGGAGCGCCCTGCCCCTGCCCAGCCGCGCTCCCTCCGTGCCTGGTTTCACAATGTGCCGGCGGTGCTCGCTCGCCGGTCGGTCCGGCGATTCCTCGTTTTCCGTTCTTTCCTCGCTCTTTCGACGATCGCGGATCCCTTCTTCATCGTGTATGCCCAGCATCGACTCGGCTTGCCCGCCGAGACGGCTGGAACCTACCTCGCTCTTTCGGCCATCGCACGGGTGGCGACGAATCCGCTGTGGGGCTGGGTCGTTTCCCGTTGGGGGAATCGACAGTTGCTGCAGGTCACTGCCATGCTGCGTCTCCTTATGCCGCTCCTGGCAGTGACGCTCGGCGTTCTCGTGCGCTGGGATCGTTTCTTGAGCCTCATCGGCGACGTGGAGCGGTTCGTCTTCATCGCCTTCTCGCTCGTTTTCTTGACTTACGGTGCCGCGCTCTCTGCGCAGATGCTGGCCAACTTCACTGCTGTTCTCGATCTGGCACGCCCGCATGAACGTCCGACCCTCGTCGGCGTGACGAACTCGGTGTTGGGAGTCGTGGCGCTCGTGCCGATGCTCGGTGGACTGGTGGTCGATCGTTTCGGTTTCGACGCCGTTTTCGTGCTGGCGCTCATGCTCGCGCTCCTCGCGCTGGTGACGAGCGGGCTGCTCGCTGGGCCGCGTCGTGCTGTCCGCTGAACAGTCGAGCAGCTGGTTCGTGCCCTGCCGACAATGCCCGGAGCAGCGAGCGACGAAGGCAGTGTCGTCCCGTTGTAGAATGCTCAGCGGGTAACTTCTCCGCTTTTTGCCACGGATCGAAAGGATCGAGGCGAGCGGAATGCAGGTCATCGATCGGATCCGCCAATCGCGCGAGCTGCTCGTCATCACCGCGCTGCTTGCGCTCGTCCTCGGTTATCTGCTGCTCCATCTCGCCCATATCCTGACACCCTTCATCGTGGCAGCGGTGTTCGCCTACCTCGTCCATCCGCTGGTCGATTGGGTCGAGCGTCGGAGTCGCCTGCCACGCGCGTTCGTGATCGTCATCCTGTACGTCGTCCTGTTCGGTGCACTCGTGTTCGCGGGTGTCCTCGTTGCGCCCTCGCTCGGCCAGCAGGTGCAGTCCTTGGCGCACCTGGTCCCCGATATCGTCGAGACGATCGAGCAACGGCTGGCACGAAGTCCGGAGATCCGCATCGGTGAGATCGTCATCGACACGTCTGCCGTCCTCGATCGCCTTGATGCCGCTGCTCAGGCGCTTGCCGAGCGCTTCAGCCGGGCGGCTGTCCCGTTGGTCCTCGCCACCGTCGAGGCGCTCATCAAGTCGTTCGTCTTCTTCCTCGTCAGCTTCTACGGTCTCCTCCAGGGCCGATCGCTGGTCGCGCGTCTACGCGCCCTCGCCCCGCGCCGACACCAGCGGACGGTCGGTCGGATCCTCAGTCAGGTCGACGCAACCTTCCGTGCCTATGTCCGCGCCCAACTCGTCCTCTTCGCGATCGTGGCGACGGCGACCTACGTCGCGCTCACGATCTTGCAGATCAAGTACCGGCTCGCGCTCGCGGTCGCGACTGGTCTCCTCGAGCTCATCCCCTTCGTCGGCCCCTGGACCGCTGGCGCGATCGCCGTCAGCGTCGCTCTGACCCAGGGAACCGCGCCGTTCGGATGGTCCGCGCTTCAGCTGGCGTTGGTCGTCGCCGCCGTCTACCTGGTGCTCCGCATTCTGGAGGATCACTTCGTCATCCCGCAGCTGGTCGGACACTTCGTTCGCCTGCATCCCGTGGTTGTCCTCTTCGGTGTGCTCGCCGGTGCGAGCGTTGCGGGGATCCTCGGGCTCCTCCTCGCTGTGCCCACCCTCGCCGCGCTCAAGATCGTCGTGCTCTCGGTCCTGGAGGAACTCCGCCATCCGCCACCCCGGCAGATCCTCGCACTGGAGAATCGCTCCCACTTGTGCGATCTCCCAGTCTGGATCGCGTCGCCTGCACGGCGCGACGTGGTTCTGATCGTTCCACCTGGTATCGTCGAATGGAGCGACCTCCCACTGTTCCAGGACATCAGCCGCAACGCCCTCGAGCACGATGTGGAGGTCGCTGTCGTAACGCCTGACCCAGTGGCGCGGAGCCTCGCCACAGCCGTCGGCCTTCCTGTGGTGAGCCGTCTGCCCTCCGGCTGGGGGGCTGAAGCGGAAGTCGTCAATGCTCTCGGGACTACCCATCGTGCTCCTCGAGAAGCGATGCAGGACTCAGCAGCACGCTGAACCACCTGCCTGCTGCCGTCGCCGCGATTTCCCTGGATGAAAGTCTGTCCCCCTCAGTGGACGGTTCTCCCACCCGGACGCACGGTCGCCGCCTCGGCGAGCAGTACCCTCCTGCTCCCCTGTCAGACCGGTTCCGTCCCGCTGGGCTCGACCTCGCCATCCCGTCGCTGCCACTGTACGCCCGCTCTGCCGCAGCGGACAGCCTCGGTCGTGGACGAAACGGATCACGCCGGACAGTTGACAAAGCACGTTCGTATCGAGAAACTGACCGGTGATGCACGCAGTGCGCAACCGACCCCCGGAGGCGTCGCATGTGCGAACAGTACCGCCTCGCCATGACCGAGTCGTTCGGGCGTTCGCTCGTCGGTCTTCCCCGGAAAATTCAGGAGCTCATCTGGCGGCGGTTGCCCGAACTCCGTGCCGATCCGCATCCCGACGGCACGAACAACAAAGTGCGGCTGGAGCAGTATCCCGATGTCTATCGCTGGCGGGTGAACGACTACCGGGTCTTCTACCGGATCGATCCGGAGTGTCTCGTCATCTTGCTCGGCATCGAGCACCGGAAGGACGCCTACCGTCAGGATGCGTTGCCGCTCGGCAAGGGGCACATCCTGGTGACAGAGCCGCACGATGAGGACCTCGCGTTGCAGCAGGCTGCTCCAGCCCCCGAGAACGAGAGCCCGGCCGAGCCACCGGCGCGTCCCTTGCAGCGTCCCTTCACGAAACCCGAGCTGGAACGGCTCGGCGTGCCGCCCGAGTTCCACGACGCCTTGCTCGCGTGCCGCACGGAGGACGAGTTGCTCGAGATCGCGGAGCGCCTCCCGAACGAACGACTCACCCGCCGTGTGCTCGACCTGGCGTGCGGGGTCGAACTCGATGAGGTGCTCGACGAGGCGACCTACCTCTTCGATGCATCGTGCTCGGTTCAGGATCTTCTCGCTGGACGCACACGGCTCGAACTGGTACTGGACGATTCCCAGTGCGAGGTGCTCCAGGCGATCGCGACACGGGAGGGACCGTTCGTCGTGACCGGTGGCGCTGGTACCGGAAAGACACTGGTCGCCATCCGCGCACTCGAGGAGTTCGCTCGCAAGCTCGGCGATGCCGAGGGGCGGTTTCTTTTCGTCACGTTCACGCGCACCCTTGCCGAGTTCGCCAGGCACGTGATCCTCTCGAGCCTCTCGCCAGGGACGCGGTTCCGCACCGACGTCAAGACACTCGATGCCCTCGTCACCGAGCTGTGCCCTGATATCCCCCAGGCGAACGTGCTGCGTGACCTGCAAGCCCGTCCGTGGGTGCAGTCGGCGCGCGTCCAGGCGTTCGAGCGCCCGCTGAGTCCTGACCCGCAGCGCGACCGGCGTCTTGCTGCTAGCCTCCGGGGCATAACCGCCGAGTACCTCTTGAGCGAGATCACGGAAGTGATCGTCGGGCGCGGTCTGACGCGCCTGGAAGAGTATCTCGATGCCGACCGCACCGGTCGGCGCCGGCCACTCCAGCGTGCCCAGCGTGAGGCGATCTGGGTGTTGTACGAGACCTTGACCGATCTACTGCGCGCTGAAAATCTGTTCCTGCATGAAGAACTCCGCCAGCTCGCGCTCGACCGTGCCCGGAGCGATCCGGAGGTGCGGCGCTATCACGCGGTCGTGGTCGACGAAGTGCAGGATCTCAGCCCCGTCGCCATCCGATTCCTCCAGGCCTTGTGTCTCGATCCCCGCCGCTTCTTGCTCGTCGGGGACGAGGAACAGTCGATCTACTCGCGGTGCTTCGGCTGGCAACTCATCGTGCAGGAACTCGAGCGTGGCGACGCTGCGAACGGCAACGCGCGGTACGAGGTCGCGCGACTCACCTTACGCACCGGTCACCGCTGCCCGCCGGAAATCGCGGTTGCTGTCCGCGCCTACCGGCACGCCTTGCCGGAGAGCAGCACCCGAACCGAACCGCCGCTCGACCGGAAGCGGAGCGGTCGCGGCCGACCGCTCGTCCTCTCGCTGGCCCGCTGGGAAACGTGGAAGACGCTCCTACCCCAGGAACTCCGTCGTCTCCGACAGGAACAGCGCCTCCCGTGGGATTCCTGCGCGGTGCTGGTGCCGCGTAACCAGGACGCGAGCGAGGTCGAGACGGCCCTCCGGGACGCGCAGATCCCGAGTGAGCGCGTCGGGCACGGCCAACAGCTCTCCGCTCATGCCGCTGTCAAGATCCTCACCTGGCACAATGCCAAGGGACTGGAGTTCCCAGCAGTATTCCTCCTCGTTCCCGATTGGGAGCCTCCGCCGGCCAGCTTCTCCGATCCACCGATCGAGGAGGTCGAGGAATCGGTCCGCCTCTGGCGGCGAGCTGCAGCCGTCGCGATGAGCCGCGCGACGCACGCGCTCGTCGTCCTCCGGCCCGCGTTCGGGCGGAGTGCGCTCCTGGCTGGGCTCGAATCGGACGTCTGGGACATTCGCTTCGTCGAGCTGCCCGAAGCTGGTGAGTCCGACTCGGCGGTTCCTGACTTGCCTTTCTAGCTGGTTACCCTCGTTGCGCGTTCTGCCTCGAGGTCCTTGCGGAAGAATCGCGCGACCTTGTCGAGCGAGTCGCGTGCCTGCGGCAGCTCCCGGTTCAGTTGCCAGACATGCCACATTCGTGGGTAGATCGCGAGTTCGACCTCGACGCCAGCCTGCTGTGCTGTCTGGGCCAGTCGCTCGGCATCCTCGCGCAGGAGTTCGTCCTCGCCCGCATGGATCAACAGCGGTGGCAGACCATGCCAGTCGCCATACACCGGCGAGATGAGCGGCTGGCGTGCGTCGTGCTCATCGAGAGACGCGCGATCGAACCGCCGGATCGCCTGCGGATGCAAGACCGGGTCGACGAAGGCCAGCCCGCGCTCCTCGGTACTGGAAAGGTCCCCGACCGGCGACGAGCACGCGCGTGCTGCCGGAAGCGGGTCTCCTGCATCGCGCAGCGCCATCGCCAGTGCGATCGCCAGATTGCCCCCAGCCGAATCCCCGGCGACCACGATCCGGTGCGCCGGAGAACCCTGGCACAGCAGCCACCGGTAGGCGAGCAGGCAGCCCTCCGAGGCTGCCGGCCAGGGATGGCGCGGCGCCAGCCGGTACTCCGGGAGCAGCGCTCGGATTCCCAGGTGCAGGGCCAGTTCGCTCACCATCGCGAGATGCTGTGCGCTCAGCCTGAAGACCAACCCCCCACCGTGCAGGTACAAGAGTGCGCGATCGGCAGGAGCGTCCGTGGGGATCAGCCACTCGCAGGGGACGCTGTCAGCTCGTACCGTGCTGCGCTGGATATCCGCTGGCAGCTTGGCCCGGCGCGCCTCCCAGCCGGATGAGCCAGTTCGCGAGTCCGAGCGGTAGATATGCCGATACGAGACGGGCGAAGCGGAGCGGTGCTCGCACTCGGTGTTCCCAGTCCACGGTCATGGTCGGAATGCCTCCCGTCACCGGACGGTACCCAGCGAGGCGATCTCCGGCGCTCCTCGCTCGACTCGGGATGTACCGTTCCGGTTCTGACCGGATCTCGAGGAGGTGTCACCGTCTCAGCCGACTCCATCGCCGCACCAGAGGGTGTCGACCCCTCGCTGATGCTCCTCCCCACCGTGCGCAGAGACCGAGCCGAGCACGGATCGCTCCTACCCGGCAGGCGCGCCGTTCCGGTCGCCAGACTCGGTTGAAGCGGCGTTACGGCCGGACGACCGGTGCTACCATCCCCGGCGGCACGCGCTCCCCTTTGAGCAAGCGCAGGTCGGCATCGACCATCAGCTCGATCATCTCTTCGAAGCTCACCGTCGGTCGCCAGCCGAGGACCGTCCGTGCCTTGGTTGCGTCAGCGACCAGGAGATCGACGTCCGCCGGCCGGAACAGCGACGGATCGACGACGACGTAGTCTTCCCAGTTCAGCCCCACGCAGCGGAAAGCGATCTCGCAGAGCTGTCGTACCGAGTACGTCTTCCCGGTACCGACCACGAAGTCGTCCGGCTGGTCTTGTTGCAGCATCAGCCACATCGCACGCACGTAGTCCGGCGCGTAGCCCCAGTCGCGGCGCGCGTCCAGGTTGCCCAGGCGGAGTTCCTTGGCCAGGCCGAGCTTGATCTTGGCCACCCCGTGCGTCACCTTGCGCGTGACGAACTCCAGGCCTCGTCGTGGGCTCTCATGGTTGAACAGGATCCCAGAAACAGCGAACAGCCCATAACTCTCCCGATAGTTGATCGTGATGTAATGCCCATAGACTTTGCTCACTCCGTACGGTGACCGCGGATAGAAGGGCGTCCGCTCGTTCTGGGGAACCTCGACTGCCTTGCCGAACATCTCGGACGAGCTGGCCTGGTAGAACTTCGTGTCCGGCTTGACCAACCGGATCGCCTCGAGCAGGCGCGTCACGCCGAGCGCAGTGAATTCCCCGGTGAGCACTGGCTGCTGCCAGGAGGTCGGGACGAACGACTGTGCCGCCAGGTTGTAGACCTCGTCCGGCTGGTACTCCCGGACGATCTCGATCAGTGAAAGCTGATCGAGAAGATCCCCCTGCACGAGTTCGATCTTGTCCAAAAGATGCGCGATTCGCCAGAGGGTCTCCGTGCTGGAGCGGCGCTGCATCCCGACGACCCGGTAGCCCTGCTCCAGGAGAAACTCAGCGAGGTACGAACCGTCCTGGCCGGTGATCCCCGTGATGAGCGCTGTCTTCCGCTTCCCCATCGTGCGTTTTGTCCCCCATTGTCGCGCTTGGGCCTCCGCTCCGAGGCCCGGAGTCGTCGCTTCAGTGTACCGGATCGGTCAATCCTGGCCGCTTCGCCGGGCTGCTAATGCGGTACCGGTCAGCACGAGCGCACCGGCTACGAGCGTGGTGAGCGATGGACGTTCACCCAGCACCGGTATCGCCAGCACCAGTACGGTGACCGGCTGCAGGTACATGTACGCGCTCGCTGCCGCTGCAGGGACCAGTCGCAACCCACTGTTCCAGAAGGCGTAACCGATGCCGGTGCAGACGATCCCGAGGTAGAGCGTGAGCAGGATCGCCCGCCCGGTCCAGACAGGGTGTGCGCCGCTCAGGTACTCCAGTCCAGCGCCGAGACCGAGCAGCAGCGTGCCCGCCAGCATCACGTGGAACGTCGCCGCCAGCGGCGACCATCTCGGCAGGATGCGCCGCCCGAGGAGCGTATAGACCGTCCAGGCGACCGTGATCGAGAGGGCCAGGAGGTTGCCGAGCCAAGCGCCACCCACCGTGTCCTGGGCTGACTCGAGCGTCAGCCAGGTCGCGCCGGCACCGGCGAGCGCGATACCCGCCACCTGGAGGAAATCCAGCGGTTCGCGCAGGAACAGCCAGGCGGCGAGCGCGGTCAAGGCTGGATACGGAAGGCTCAGGAGCGATGCGGTCACTGCCGTCGTCCACTGGAGGGCGAGGTTGAGTCCCAGGTAGAAATACCCGACCCCGAGCGCACCGAGCCCGGCGAGCGGGAGCCAGTCGTACCACCGCATGCGCAGCGGCACCCCGCTCCATCGCGCCATCAGACCGAGGACGAGAACGGCGAGCAGCCCACGCAGGAAGCCGAGGAGGAGCGGTGGTACCTCACCGACGATGAGCCGCGTGCTGATGTACGAGGAACCCCACAAGACGGCTGTCGTCGCCAGCAGGACGTGGCCTACCACAGCTCCACGCTTAGCCTTCGCTTCTCGCATGGTCGAGAGTCGTGCCACCGAATTCCCCCGAGCGCCGCGACGCCCGCTCGATGATAAACTCACTGCCCGGCCGGGCGGCACCGGCGAGCGTTCTCGTTCTTTCGCGCGCAGGTTCTGTCATCACGACGCAGGCCAGCCGCCTGGCAGCTCGGGGGAGCCCGATCATGGAACGGCGGAACCGGCGCTACTTCACGGTCGCAGAAGCCCGTGCCCTCGTCCCACGGTTGCGCGGCATCCTCGTCGCGCTGCAGACCGAGAAGCGCGAACTCGATCGCGAGCTGAACGAGTTGCGGCGGATCGCTCCCCTCGCCTTTCTCAATGGCAGCGCGCAAAAGCTCCAGGCGCACGAGGAGCGCATCGCCGCGCTCGTGCGCTCGATTCGCGAAAAGGTCCGGGCCGTGCACGAGCTCGGTGTGGAAGTCAAGGACCTGGACATGGGATTGGTCGACTTCCCGAGCCTGCGTGACGGGCGTGAAGTCTACCTGTGCTGGAAGGTCGACGAGCCGACGGTCGCCTTCTGGCATGAACTCGATGCCGGGTTTCGCGGTCGTCAGCCGCTGGAGGAGTAAGGGCACGTCATGTCGTCCGTGCACGTTACCCCTTCAGGGGCACGACACCGGCCGTGCCTGGCGCCGTCGGATCGGCATCGTAAGGACCCCTCGGCCCGCCACGGCGAGCCTTGGCGCTCCACTCCTCGATCGCGACCTCGACGAGCAGCGTTGCCGCGAGTTGCTGTGCCGTCGCTGGCTGATAGTCGACCCCAACGCGGCGCCCGGGAAAGTACCGTTCCGTCATCGCCTCGAAGATCGTCCGCTGGTCAGCTTCGTTCTCGATGACCTTGGCCCGACCGAAGCACACGACGCTGCGGTAGTTCATCGAGTGGTTGAAGGCACTCCGCGAGTAAACCAGTCCATCGACCAGGGTCACCGCGATGCACACCGGTGCACCAGCGGCGAGCAGCTGCAACAAGCGGCCCTCCCGCGCGCCGTGGAGATACAACCGGTCCGGTCGCCGCGGGTCATAGTGGTACGACATCGGAATGACGAACGGTTGCCCGTCCCCGCAGAAGCCGACATGCGCGACCATCCCCGCGGCGAGAATCTCCGCCGCTTCGTCCGGCACCGCGCGCTCCGGATGCCGGTGAATCACGCTCCGTGATTGCTGCTGGGCTTCCATCGCTCCTCCTCGGGGTAACCCGACTGCCGGAGTGTACTCTCGGAGTCTACTGTGGCTCGGTCGCCGGAATCCACTGCTGTGCGGAGTTCGTTCAGGTGCCTCAGCTGCGTAGCCCGCCGGGGACGAACGCTGTCGTTCTTCGGCCCGTGCAGTACCCTCAAAAGTGGTACGCCCGTCGGATGTGTCCACCCGGATGAGCCATGGAACGTCGTTTCCCTCGCACCCGCTTCCGTCGGTATTCGCAGTGGTTCCGAATGTTGCTTGCGAGTGCGCTGATCGGTGCGACGCTTGGGTTCGGCTGTACCGTCACCGAGGCGAGCCCGACGACCTCGTTGCCAGCGGCCAGGATGCGTCTGAGCAGTTCGGCGTTCGTGTCAGGCGGTACCATCCCTGCCGAATACACGTGCGATGGTGCCGATGGATCTCCTCCCCTGAGCTGGTCCGATCCACCGGTCGGAACTACTGCCTTCGTCCTGGTCGTCGAGGATCCCGATGCTCCCGGTGGGATCTTCACCCACTGGCTCCTCTACGACCTCCCCGCGGCAACACGCTCTCTCCCGCCGGCTGTGCCGCCTGACGGAACACTGAACAGCGGAGCGCGACAGGGCCGGAATGACTTCGGAACGCTCGGCTACCGCGGACCGTGTCCACCGCCTGGTCGACCGCACCGGTACGTGTTCCGGCTGTACGCGCTCGATCGTCCGACCGGTCTCCCGCCCGGAGCATGGCGGAACGACGTCCTGCGTGCCCTCGAAGGGCATGTTCTGGCCATCGGTGAACTCGTCGGCACTTACAGTCGCGATCCGCTACGCTAGCATTGCCCCCAGGGGAAAGGAGACGGCATGGCTCCCCGTGGCGCGTTGCAACCGCCGGCTGAAGTCCGGCGTATGTTCGACCGGATCGCCCCGCGCTACGACGTGATGAACCGGCTCATGACGCTCGGCCGCGACGTGACCTGGCGCCGGGCAGCCGCCCGTGCCGCCCTCGCCCACCAGCCAGCAGTCGTGCTCGATGTCGCGACGGGTACCGGGGACCTTGCCTTCGAGCTCGCTGCGCAGGGTGCTGGGCGCGTCGTCGCGCTCGACTTCAGTCGGACGATGCTCCGGCATGCCGCTCGCAAGCGCTCCGCGTCTGGTATCGATCGGGTCACGCTCCTCTGCGGGGACGCGATGCGCCTCCCGTTCCGCGATGCCTCGGTCGATGCCTGTACGATCGGCTTCGGGTTGCGCAATCTCCCTGATTACGAGGCAGCGATCCACGAACTCGCCCGCGTCGTACGCCCCGGCGGGGTACTGGTGATTCTGGAGACGACGCCCTTCCAGGGACCGCTCGCGCCCCTGCTTCGACTCTATTTCGACCGCTTCGTCCCCTGGCTCGGTGGCCTGGTCAGTGGTGACCGGGCGGCGTACAGCTATCTCCCACGCTCGACAGCAGCCTTCCCCACGGCGTGGGAGCTTGCGGCGCTCCTGCGAGCAGCCGGTTTCGCTTCCGTGCAGGTCCGGAAACTCATGGCCGGTACCGTGGCGCTCCATATCGCGGTGCGCGCCGAGAGTAGCCAGCCCGCGAGTGATGCGGTGCGAGCTGCACCGGGGTCGACGGGAGTCGCGTGCCACTGAACGACCCAGCGACTCGGCGTGCGCTGCTAGCACAAGCGGTCGGCGAACTGCACTCCTTCCTGACGGGTCGCACGACCCTCCTCAGGCTGGCTGCAGCATCCCGAGTCGCCTCAGCGCCTCTTCGAGGGTGGCGAGATCCTGCTCCATCGTCGCGAAAGCAGCCAGATACGGCTCCGGCGTCGTCAGATCGACACCGGCGTCGCGCAACAGGTCGAGCGAGTCCTTCGATGATCCTGCGGCCAGGAACCGGAGGTAGCGTTGCCGCGCGTCCTCGTCTCCGCTCAGGACCCTCCGTGCGAGCGCAGTCGCTGCCACCAGGCCGGTCGCGTACTGATAGACGTAAAACGCCCGGTAGAAATGCGGCACGCGACTCCACTCGTGCCGCACCTCGTTGTCCAGTTCCAGGTCCGGCCCATAATAGTCGGCGATCAGGCTGCCGTAGAGGTCGCAGAGACCGTCCGCGCTCAGCCCGGCACCACGCTCGACGGCACGATGCGTCTCCAGTTCGAACTCAGCGAACAGCGTTTGCCGGAACAGAGCGGTGCGGAACGTATCCAGCGCATCGTTGACCAGCGCAGCTCGCTCGCGTGGATCGGTCGCGCGTTGGAGCAAGGAGCGCATGAGCAGCCGCTCGTTGAAGGTAGAGGCGACTTCAGCGACGAAGATCGTGTATTCAGCCGTCGGGTGCGGTTGTTCCCGGGAGCTGAAGTACGAGTGCATCGCATGCCCGACTTCGTGTGCCAGCGTGAAGACCTCGCGCAAAGTTCCGTTCCAGTTCAGCAGAATATACGGGTGCACCCCGTAGACACCGAGACTGTACCCACCGGAGCGCTTCCCGACGGTTTCGTGCACGTCGACCCAGCGGCTCGCCAGACCCTGCCGGAGCGGCTCGACGTAGTCAGGACCGAGTGGCTGCAAGGCGGCGACGACGAGATCGCGCGCTTCCTGGTAGCTGTACGATCGCTCCGGTCGTTCGACCAGTGGAACGTACAGGTCGAACGTGCGCAGGCGCTCCAGCCCGAGTACGCGCTTCCGCAGTGCGAGGTAGCGCTGCAGGAGAGACGCATGCTGCCGAACCAGCTGGATCAGTGTCGTGTAGACCTCGATCGGAATGTTGTCCGGGTGTAGTGCTGCATGGAGTGCCGACTCGTAGCGCCGTGCTCGGGCATAGAAGACATCGCGCTGGTTCGCTGCGCTGAGCAACGCTGCGAGCGTGTGCCGGTGAGCAAGATACGGTGCGTTGAAGACCTCATACGCCTGTTGGCGGACGCGCCGGTCACGACGCTCGAGCAGCACGAGATAGCGACCCTTCGTCAGCTCGACGGTGCTGCCATCGACGTCGGTCACGGTCCCGTAACGAATATCAGCGTTGTCGAGCAAGGTAAAAGCGGTGCTCGGTGCTTGAGCGAGCGGCGTGGTCTCGGCGAGGAGTTCCTCGACTTCGGCTGATCGGATGTGCGGCCGCTCCCGGACCAAGCGCTCGAACAGCCGTCGGAAGGGGACGAGGCCGGGTTCTTCCTCGGGTAGACGGAGGAGCCGGTCGTCGTCGTACGTTGCCAGGAGTTCGGGCGCGATCCAGGCCGATGCTCGTCCCACCAGCGTGCCCAGGTGCACCGCTCGTTCGTAGCGCTCGGCGGCGACCGTATCGCGTGTGTCCTGGTCGCGCGCCAGCAAGGCATACGCGTACAGTTTGCTGACTCGTTGGTCCAGTTCGTCGGCGAGCGTCAGGACCCTGAGGACCTGGCTCGGGCCAGCACCGAGCGTACCGCGCAGCTCTTCGAGTTGCGCGAGGTCACGCAACAAAGCCTCGCGTTCGCGTTCCCAGTCGTCCGGTGTCGCGAACAGGTCGGCCAGGTTCCATGTCTCCTCGACCGGTACCTCATCGCGTGTCCGCTGCTGCACCACCCCTCGACCTCCCTCCCGTGGCTGGCCCGCTTGCGTTCCATCCTACCCGCCAGGATACGTCCGGTGAACGAGGCTGTGCTTTGGGAGCGTTGACGCCGGATGCTAGGATGTGAGCGTCGGTGCGTTCGCTGAATGATGGAGGAGCTGGTACCCGATGGAACTCGATTGGAGCGTGTTGCAGCGCCTGTGCGAGACACCGGGCATTGCCGGTCACGAGACCCGCGTCGCGGAGGTCGTCCGGGCTGCTCTGGAACCTGTTGTCGACGAGCTGCGCGTCGATGCCATGGGAAACCTGATCGGGATCCGTCGTGGCCGGCTCGCCCGGCGTGTCCTCCTCGCCGCGCATATGGACGAGATCGGTTTCCTCGTTCGCCATATCGACGACAACGGCTTCCTGCGGCTGCAGCCGGTCGGTGGATTCGATGCCCGTGTCCTCGTCGCCCAACGCGTCCACGTCTGGACACGCTCCGGCGAGCCGCTCCTCGGCGCGCTCCAGCTCGCGACGAAGCCCATCCACCTGTTGACGACGGAGGAGCGCAAGGCGCCAGCCTTGGAAGACCTCTATGTCGATCTCGGTCTCCCCGCCGAGGAAGTCCGCTCGCGTGTCGAAATCGGCGACATGGTCACGCTGGCTCGCGACTTCGTGCGGTTGGGGCCGACTGTGCTGAGCAAGGCGTTGGATGATCGCGTCGGCGTCTTCGTCATGCTCGAGGCCCTTCGTCATCTCGAGCGACACGAAGCGGAAATCGTGGCTGTGGCGACGGTCCAGGAGGAGGTCGGGCTGCGTGGTGCGCAGACAGCCGGCTTCGGCCTCGAGCCGGATGTGGCGATCGCCCTGGATGTCACCATTGCTGGCGACGTTCCAGGTATCGAGGCGCACGATCGGATCACCCGGCTCGGCGCAGGCGTCGCGATCAAAGTGTTCGATTCGTCGCATATCCCGAGTCGTCCGCTGATCGAGCATGTCCGAGAGATCGCTGCTCGCCACGGCATTCGGTACCAGCTGGAAGTATTGCCGCGTGGCGGAACCGATGCGGGAGCTCTCCAGCGTGCGCGCGCCGGTGTGCCAGCGGTGACGCTTTCCATCCCCACGCGCCACGTCCATACGGTGAACGAGATGGCGCATGTCGAGGATATCGCTGCCGCGGTCGATCTTCTCCGTCGCTATCTGGCTGAAGCGCATGAGCGGACATACCAACCATATAGCTGGTGAGAGTCAGTGCTCCGTTCTCTTCGCATGGGCTGAACGACGATGCGACCATCGGCTCGGTGGCTGGTGCTTCTTTCCCTGACGATCCTCGCGATCGGATCGCCGGTACCGCTCATGGCCCAACCAGCATCGTTGCGGGTGACATCGCTCGTCGTTCGTCCCGCGGCACTGGCTGCTGGTGATGTCGCGACGGTAGAAGTGAGCGTCGTCGATGCATGGGGAAACCCCGTGAGCGGTCTGCGGCTGCAGGCGAGTGTCCAGTCGGCGGGAAACGCGCGTGCTGGCGCTGCGGGCGCGATCGCTGAGGTGCGCACCGCGACCGAAGAAGAAGCTGGACGGTACGTCATCGCGGTACCCTTCAACGAGGCGGGAACCTGGTGGCTCGCTGTGCAAGCCAGTAACGGGGTCGAGGTGTCCCGTGCTGAAACCGAAGTCTTCGTCGCGCCACGCCTGAGTGCCCCGCCGGTGAGCGAGGATGCAGCGCTCCTCCGTGGCAGCTCCTGGATTACGGTGCTTCGGTTCGATCCTGATACAGGAAGTGTCGTGCGCTTCTTCGGTGAGACGGTCGTGCGGGTGGGGGAGCGCTCCTATCTCGTGCGCCGGTCAGCCGTGCCGATCGATACCGTGAGTCGGACGTACGGGGGCCGATGGCAGGTCAGTCTCGCGCTCACCGACGTCCTGACGGGCCAGGAACAGCGGTACGACCTGAAACCGGTCCGTGCTTCGCTCCAGGCTGGCTCGACGACGACCCCTGCTGTGGTCTTCGCCTTCGCCGGCTTCCCGTGGCGACCGTATCTCGCGGTCTACCGCGCCGCTCGACTCGGTGAGAGCTGGCAAGCGGATCTGCTGGTGCTCGACGTTCAGTCGGGGACGATTGTGGCTCAGCGACCGCTACCGGGGGCGATGCGCGGTACGCAAGTCGTACCGCGCCTCGCGGTCACCCGGAGCGACCGTGTGATCGTGCTCGAGCGCGGTCTTTCACTGGATGGTTCCGGTGAAGCTCGGCTGTCCTCCTTCATGGGGCAGCAAGTGGAGCTCGAAGCCGTGCGCCGCTGGTCGTTCGCATCGATCGCGTCAGGCGATGTCGATTGTCTGGCCAATCCGGATCTCGATGGCGGGGTACTCGGAATCGAAGAACTGCGGTGGTATGCCTGGTGCCGCGACAGCACTGGTTCCTGGATCGGACTCTGGGACGTGACGAGCGGCGTGTTGATCGCCAGGTTCGCGGCGGATCCCGCCACCACGCTTGTGCTTCCCTCCACGAACAGCGACGCGCTCTACCTCGTCGATCTCCAGCTACGACGCATCGCTGCGGTCGATGCGGTGACCGGACTGCCGCGGCAACGCGACACGGTACCGGCACCTGCGACCGATCGAACTTGGTGGCGGCAGATTCTCGAGTACCTCGCACCCGCAGCACGAGCCGAGAGCGGCAACGCTCTGCGTGTGGCTCTGTCTCCGGACGGCACACGCCTCTACGTCGTGTATCCGCTGTCCGGAGAACTCGGCGACGGTGTGTGGGTCTACGATACAGCAACGCTCGAACCGGTCGCGCATCTTCTACCAGGATGGCTGCTGCGTGGGGTGGTCGTCACGCATGGCGGCGCGATCGTGGCGATTGCTGAGCGGGCTCGCGGCGATCTCTTGATCGTGCTCCGGAGCGAGGAACCCACTCTCCTCGTGACGCTGCCCGAGCACGTGAGCGAACGGTTGGATTGATGGAAAGGACGGATACGCGTGGCCACGATGACGAAGCGAGAACGCGTCCAGGCGGCGCTCGCAGGCCAGGCTGTCGATCGCCCGCCGGTCTGCTTTTGGCATCACTTCCGTCCGCGCGGTTCCGGACGCCGCCTGGCTGAGTTGACGTACGAGTTCTTCGTCCGCCGTTTCGACCTGGATATCGCGAAGCTGATGCCGGATCTCCGTTATCCATTCCCGCGCCGCTGTGTCACCGACGTGGAGGACTGGTATCTCGTCGATGCCATCGACTTCACGCGGAGTCGCTATGGTGACGAATGGGTGCGAGCGGTTCGCTGGCTCCGCCACCTCGCTGGCCCCGACGTGCCGATCGTCGTGACGGTCTTCAGCCCACTCACGCAGGCGCTCTACTTCGCTGCACAGCCGGAGCTCGTCCTGCAGCACGCGGCGCAGCACCCGGCCGTCGTGCACGGAGCGCTCGCCGTCCTCGCTGAGAACGTTCGCCAGCATCTCGAACGAGTGATCGAGGCTGGCGCCGATGGGATCTTCTTCGCGCTCCAGGGCTGCACGGCGGTCGCGATGTCTCGCGAGCAGTACCGCGAGCTCGGCCGCCCCTACGATCTGCTCGCGCTCCGCGGTGCCGCCGACGGTTGGCTGAACATCGTCCATGTCCACGGTGATCGTGACCTCTTTTTCGACGATGTTCTGGACTATCCTGTCGGCGTGCTGAGCTGGAGCGACCGGCGCGCTGGCCCCTCGCTGCGTGAGGCTCGCCAGCGCACGCAGAAGTGCCTCATGGGTGGCTGGGACGAGTTCGGCCCCTTGGTCCGCGGCCCGCTCGAGGCGATTCGTGCCGAAGCGCTCGATGCGCTCCAGCAGACCGGCGGGCGCGGGCTGATCCTCGCCAACGGGTGCTCGGTACCGGACGACACCGACGAACGCTGGCTCGTCGCTGCGCGCCGGGTCGTTGAGGAACTCGTGGCGCAGGAGTGACGTTCCGTCCAGTTCCACGGTAGCTGAATCGTCGAGCGCCACGGTGGCGGGATGAGTTCACGGATGGACGACGAGTGAACGCTGGGCGACCGTCTCGCCGTTCAACACCACTATCACGCTGTACGGTACCGGTTCCGGCCCCGTCTCAGCTGGCAGCTCGACGGGAAGAGCGATCCAGTTGGATGAGAGCGCCAGACCACGCAGCGGTTGGCGACTGATTTCCACCCCAGCGCGCTGCCAGATGACCTCCAGAACATCGCTGGGCTGGAGGTTGTGGACGAGGATAGCGATGTAGATGCGCGCTGGTGCCTGGACCTCTCGCAGTGCCGCCCCGACCGGAACGCCGGTACCCGGCTCGACTGCCCGCACCAGGCGGACGTCCTCGACGCTCGCCTGGATTTCCGCTGGGCTCGGTGTCGGATTCGCTCCGGCGATTCGGAACGTGCCGCGCGCGATCGACTGCTGGTCAGCGAAGATTTCGACTGTGTAGGTCCCAGCCGGAAGCGGTTCCTCGCGCTCGAGTGTGAAGGTGCGCACGAAGGGGAAACGCAGCTCATCGGCACCGCTTTCGGTCAGAATCTGGCCGTCGATCGTCCAACGACTCCACAGGTCAGCCTGAAGGTCAGGCGGTACATCCACGAGAACAGCGATGACTCGCGTGGTTCCTTCAGGAAAGACATCGAGCGCGTGGACCTGGCTCCCGTCCGCCGGTAGCGCATCGGTGAAGACGAGTGTCGCCTGCTGTCCTCCGGTCGTTCCGCTTCCTCCACCCACTGAGAACACGAGGGAATCGATGAAGCGATCATCGAGATAGAGGCGAACAGCGTATTCTCCCCCGCTCAACGACCCGGCTTGCGGGAAGGTAAGGGCGACCCAGCGGCTGCCACGAATCGCCTCGTCGACCTTCCGTTCGCTCCGACCGATCTCGTTCGTACCGCGAGTCCACACCGCCACGAGTGTCGAGCCCGCTGGAAAATCGCTCACACGCACGACGAGATAGAGCCGTTCGGTGCCGACTGGCACGGAAGCTCGCTCGTCGCGCGGCGCCTCGTCCTCGCCGATTTGAGTCGCCAGGACGAGTTGCCCGATGATCGGTTCGGGGCGAAACCGGATCTCGTTGGTGTCGGGTGTCAGCACGCTCGCTGGCGGCGAGGTCGGGGTAGGCTTCGGGTGGTCGAGAGCAGGCTGCGCCGTGCTGCAGCCGATCGGGAGGGCAACGAGGAGAAGCAGCCGAATGAAGAACGAAAGAGCGTCTTGCACTCTCATGCACCACCAGCCTGTCGCTGCGTGCCGGGGCGCTGGTATGCCCCGAAAGCCGCATGGTACTCGTCGGCTGCATCTTGAGCAGTGAGGTGGACGTAGATCCGTGTCGTCACTGGGGAGGCGTGCCCGAGAATCGCCTGCACGGTCGATTCCCGTACTCGGCGCCGTACCAGTTCGGTTGCGAGGCCATGCCGGAACGAGTGTGGAGTCACTGGAAACTCGACACCCGCTTCTTCGCACAGACGACTCACTAGTGCTTGAACGGTTCGCGGGGCGATCGGTCGGCCGGGCTGACCGGGTCTGTCACGGCCGCTGAAGGCGGGGTACGACCCGCTCCCGCGTCCACTGTCTCCGCGAGCGCGCCAGTACGCGATGAGCGCGTCAGCTGTCTCGCTGTCGAAGTGAACAGTTCGGCTCTTGCCGCCCTTCGCGCGGTAGATACGTGCTGTCCCCGTTTCCAGATCGATGTCTTGCTTGCGGAGTGCGCAGAGTTCCGAGACTCGGACTCCCGTTCGAAAGAGGAAAAGTATCAGTGCGCGAACCTTGAGTCGGCGGAGCTCGCGTGTACGGTCTTCGTGCGGAGGTAAGCGGCGCACGTACTCGACGATTCGCTCCAGCTGATCGGTGCGGACGTCAGGTGGAGGCGGCGTAAACCGCGGCAAGAGCGCAGCCGCGCGTACCTTGAGCTTTTCGGTCGACAGTGTCGGGTGAAGGTCGAACGAGACGAGATAGGCGTAGAACTTCCGAACCGCTGCGAACGTGGTCTGGGCCGTCCGCATACGCGAAACCTGCTCGGGAGTCTTGATGTCCTCCGGGACGAGATCCCGGAGGAAGGCGAGTGCATGATCCTCACGTAGGACTTCCAGTGGAGACTGGGGATCGAGCCCCTGGATGTCGGTGAGATGCTGGAGGAACTTCTTGAGCGCGATGCTGTAGGTGGATCGAGTCCGCGGGGACAAGCGAAGATCGGCGATGAACCGGTCGACTGCCTCTGCGATGGTAGGTTGCACAGTCTCGCCCCCTCCGTTCCGCTCCTGCAGTATAGCGTACGAACGCTGTCTCATTGCGCCCACTGGGGCGCTGCGGTGGACGCAACGACGACAGCGATGGTAAGACTACCGGGGAGAGAGGTAGCTGTCGAGCATGTGTGCCGAGCGGTGACCCGCGTACTGCAGGAGTCTCGATGGTTGGTGTGAAACGTGTCATTACCCACGATGGTTCGCTCTCCCGTTCCCGCGCGGCGATCCTCGAGTTCAGCCTGATGGCATCGCTGTTCGTGCTTTATTATGTCACGCGTGGTGTCGCTGCCGGTCGGGCGTACGACGCCTTTCAGAATGCATTCCTCGTCATGCGCATCGAACAGGCCCTGGGTCTCGCAGCCGAGCGTGCGGTGCAGAATCTCGTACTAGCGTATCCGCTTTTGCTGACGCTCCTGAATGGCGTGTATACCTACACGCATCTCGCGGCCGTACTGCTGTTCGGTATTTGGGCGTTTTTCCGCGTCCCCGATCGATACGGTGAAGTGCGCGCGACGTTTCTCGCTATCCTCGCTGTCGGGTTGACCTGTTATGCCCTGTTCCCGCTGGCACCACCCCGTTTTTTCCCGTGGCGCGGCTTCGTCGATACGCTCGCGATCTCACGCGGTGTCAATTACGATCACCCAGGGATTGCGAGCCTCTACAACCCGTTCGCCGCTATGCCGAGTTTGCATGTCGCGTTCGCTGTGTTCGTCTGTATCGGCCTCCTGCGGCTCTCCAAACAGCGTGTCCTGCACCTCATCGGTATCGTCTATGCAGCGCTGATGACGATTGCGGTCATCGGTACCGGTAACCATTACGTCCTCGATTGCATTGCAGGTACGACACTCGCTATCGTGGCATGGTCACTCGTGCCGCGTCTCTTGCCTCGCCTGACCGAATGGTCGCTGCCACCCGTGCCCGTGCGTGTAGTCGTGCGGCACCGCTGAGCCGTCGACTAACGTGCGGCCTCGCTGGAGAAAAGAGATGCTCTGGACGGTTGAGCGGATGCGTGGTTGCGTCCTTCCGATGGCGGCTCGATCGGCCGTGTTTCGAAGGGTGCTGTCGGGGCTGTAAGAACCCCACCAGAATGCGACTGCGAGAGCGTCGTCGTAATAGCTTGGGCCAGGGAGCGCGCCGGAGAGTTGCGATCCAACAAGGCTACCGTGCGCAAGGTTGGTTGGAGTGAGGTGGCGAAGCGCCCTGGGAGGCAACAGAATACCCGAAGGTTCTTGCGAGCCATGCATGTGGCCAGGAGTTCGAGGCCATCGCCGGCACGCATTGCCGGGTCGAGTACGACAGCGTGAGGACGCCACGTATCGAGCAACCGGTATGCTGCATCGACTGTATCGACGGTTCGTACCGTTGCTCGGAGTTCGAGCGCCGAGACCAGGGTCAACCGAAACTGACGATCGTCGTCGATCACGAGAATGCGCCAGGTGTCTCCCACGGTTCACTCCGCTCCGACCCTCGGTCGTTCCATCGTGACACTTCGGCACGACCGCGCTGGCACCGCGAGTGCCTTTCGTCCCAGTTCTAGTGCGAGTTCCTGCCCAGGAGAGGGTAGCCTGGGGGACTAGCCGTTAGCTAAGATATGGGGCCCGAATCAGGAGACGGACGTCGTCCTGGGACCAGTTTGCACGGGGGTTCCCACTACTATGGGCAGCCACCTGACGGCCAAGGGAACGAGGGCAACCGGTAGGACGGGTGGTGATCGGGGGGCTGGTGACCCGAACCGGAAAGGAACACCGGGAGCGGAGGCTCCCGGTGGAGGGAGTAACCGTGCGATTGGAAGACCCCTCAGCCCGCGATCGTGTAACCAGCCTCCTCAATTCCGCTCCTGATGCGTTCGTCGGGTACGGTCTCCTCGCTGACGACACGGACGGTCTTGCTCGTGAGGTCGACCTCGATATCCTGAATCCCCTCGATCTTGCGAAGCTCCTCGGTAATGGCCCGTATGCAGTGCTGGCAGCTGACATCTGGCACTCGGTACACCCGCGTTACCATCGTCACCCTCCCACTTTCGAGTCCAGAACGGTCATACCCCATAGGGGTATCTCGATGGAAGGATACGTCCGCATCGGGCAAGCGTCAACCCTCTCCGTGCCGACGGGAGCTTTCCGCCTGCTGGATGAGCTTGACAGCGAGTAGGTGTATCTTTAAAGTGTTGGTATGAGGCTTGTCGTCACTTTGTGGGAGAGTAGCTGCAGCAGCCAGCGTCGAAAGAATCCTAGAGACGTAACGCGATCGAGCGGCGTGGTGAGAGGAGGGTACGGCCTGGAGTACTGCTGGGTGCCAGAGACCGCACCGATTATCCCTGTCGTTCCGTGCGGCTGAATGAGAAATGAGGAGGAGACAAATGAATCGACGCCGTTTCTTGGTTGTCTCGACGTCGGTTGTTGCGAGTGCATTGCTGGCAGCCTGCCGAGGCGAGGCAACCCCGACTCCGACGACGGCGCCTGCAGCGACACCGACGCAAGCTCCTACCGCGTCGCCCCCGGCGGCCTCGCCGACTGCTCGGGCGGTAGCGAGCCCGACTCTGGCTGCCAGTCCGACCGTTGCGGCCAGCGCTCAGCCGTTCAAGATCGGCGTGGTCGTCGCGCAGACGGGCAATCTGGCCGCTTCCGGACGTCGGCACATCCAGGGTATGCAGCTGGCTCTGGATGAGCTCGGGAATACTGCTGGCGGACGTCGGTTGGAACTCGTCCCGGCCGATTCGGCTGGCAACCCCGAGCAGGCAGCCACGCATGTCCGCCGCTTGGTCGAGAGCGAGAAGGTCGATGTTATCACTGGTTTCACCATCACGCCCGAGCTCACCGCAGTGCGCGACTACCTCCATCAGCAGCAGCAGTTGACGATCGTTTCCATTGCGGGATGGCCTGCGATCACGCGTGACCCGAACGTGCGGAGCCCCTACATCTTCCGCTCTTCCTTCTGCCAAGGACAGTACGAGTTCATCCAGGCGCGCTGGGCCTACGAGAAGGGCGGCTACCGTAACGTCGTGATGATGGCACCCGATTATCAGACGGGGCATACCGTCGCACAGGTCTTTGGTGACTTTTTCAAGAAGTCCGGTGGACAAATCGCGGCTGAGATCTACCCGCCGCTCAATACAACTGATTTCGGCCCTTACTTGCAGCGTGTCCTCCAAGAGGCATCGAATGCTGACGCTGTCTGGGCCTGGTTCATCGGTGCGGACGCGATCCGCTTCATGACGCAATACCAGGAATTCGGCCTGAAGGATCAGTATCCACTCCTGGGTGGTGCCGAAGTCGGCGACGATCCCTACTTGCCGGAGGTCGGCGAGGCGGCCCTCGGGATTGTGAGTGCTATCAACTACGCGGCTCGGTACGAGCGGCCGCAAAATCAGGAGTTCGTCCAGAAGTTCCAACAGAAGTTCAACGCGCTACCGGGTCACCTGGAGTATTGGGGCTACATTACGATCATGATCCTCGCTCATGCGCTCGAAGCGGTGAAGGGCGATACCAGTGACAAGCAGGCTTTCCTCGATGCTATCAAGAATGTGAGCTTCGAAGGACCGATGAACCGTGTGCGCTTCCATCCAGAGACCAAGGGTGTGATCACGACGGTGATCGTTCGGCGTGTCGATCGGCTGCCCGATGGCACGCTCGGCAATGTCGTCATCGACGAGTATCAGGATATTCACGATCTGTCGTTCTGAAGCGAGGACTCGTGCCGAGATTCGGCTGCCGGGGAATTCTTCCCCGGCAGCCTTTGTGTTTCCCTTGCATGGTTCGCTGCAGTGTGGAATGGTGGGAGCCCGCACTGCGCCCGAGCGGGGTCGTCGGGTTGCGCAGGGACCCATTGCGGCTGCTGGGGGGTGTGACGAGACGAGCGAATCGGTTGTGCCTCGAGCGGATCGGGACCCGCGATGGTGGCGGCTGAAAGGGAGCGGCAGTGGACCTCTTGATCGTGGCCGATCTCGAAGGAATTTCGTGCGTTGAACGGCGGTCCGTCTGTGACTCCACGCACCCGAGCTACTCGAGTGCGCTCGGGAACTACGCTGCGGAAGTCAATGCTGTCGCGGTTGCTGCACGGCGAATAGGAATCGAACGCGTCATGCTGTTGGACTGGCATGGTCGGCTGCTTCCGCCGGGCCTGTTGGAAGCCGGAATCGAGGCTGCTTCGCTGCCGCTACCAACAGGACGGTGGGTCGCAGTACTCCTCGGTTTCCATGCACGCACCGGGCAGAGCGATGCCTTCGCTCCGCAGACCCTGTGCCCTGGGTGGCGCATCGTCTGGAATGGCAGGGAAGCTGGCGAACTCGCCTTAGCTAGTCGATGGCTCGGCGAGCTCGGCATACCGCTGGTGCTGGTCACGGGTGATCGTGGGTTGACGCGGGAAGCTGAGGGATGGGTCGAGCAGACGGCTGCCGTCGCTGTGAAACGAGCGCTCTCGGCCGAGGAGGCAGAGTGCCTGCCCGTCGAGCGTACTCGCGCAGCGCTCGCTGATGCACTCGCGTGGGTCTTGATGCGTCGCTCCTGGTGGTGGGTCTATCGTCCTGAGTTACCGGTTCGTTGGGACATCGTGTCGCCTGATGGGCAGCACCAGGCCCTCGAGTCATCCTCAGTCGCCGAGGCGCTTTGCCGCGTGCAGGAAGTGATTCCAGGTGCCGCACTGGCGGTACGCTGTCACTCGGAGACATCGGAGTGATCATCCAGCGATCCGAACTGCTCCAGCTCGGCGAGGAGTTCCAGCACGTATGGCGGGAGTGAGAAACGAGCTTCGTTCGGTAAGCCCTGCCCGTGGCTGCGCCGGTCGATGGCCAGGATCTCTTCGAGAGCCATGACTGGCACCACACCGGTTTCGCTGGCGAGCAGGAGTCCGTCGCTACCAGGTATGTCGAAGCGGTGTACACCGCGTGGCGAGGCGATTCGGAGCACTGCTCGGAGCACCCTCTGTTCTCCCTGGTGAAGCTCGATGTCGATGATCGATGCACCCAACGTGCGAAGCAGATCCACGAGAAGGCGTGCCAGATGTCGCCTGGTGCGGTCGGGCATGCAGGAACAGGTCGAGAGGGCGCGCGCCTCGTCGGCGTCAGCGACGACAGCGAAACAAATGTCGACTTCGAGGGCCCGCAGGAGAAGCAGCGGGTGACCGTGGTCGCGTGACCAGCTGATACCCTGCAGGACGACCGGAACACGATCGATCATGATACCCCCTTACTGGATTTCGTTTCGTCGGGCGGGCGTTGTTCGGAAGCGGAGGGCGACGAGTGTGCCGACGCTGGTGCAGAGCTGGGTGCCAGCCTCGGTGCGGGCAGAGCTGGTATGTGATTGGGTGCCCGTCCTGTGCGGAGCTGTCGAGTCGACTCCAGTAGGGACAGCTGCTCGATCGGCATCGACCGAGCGGCGTCGTGGAACGCGGCCTCGGTGATTTCCTCGGCGTGTCTGCTCGCCTTCTTGCGATCGGTCCGGAACGTTGGCCGGCAGTACCTGCCTTTGCAGCGATTCCCCACCGTGGCTCTGGATGGCTCGTTGAAAAGAGGCCTATGGGCTGCACCGGGCTTTGTCGGTTGGCGAAGCCCCAGCTGTGTCCGGTGGCGAACGGCTCGAACCTGGGTTTCGAAGTGGACAAGCCCGAAGGGCACGTGCTGACCGCGGTGAGACTGGCAGCCAACGGAGCGGTCTGCACACCCGGTCGACAGTGCGTCGGTCGCTTGGGAGGATCCCGATGTCGCCTGCTGGACTGAATAACACCAGTGTACGGAACGACTCGTGGAAACGGACATCCTTGCTCCCATCGCCAATCCCGACTAACCTAGTCGGGATTTCAGCGGTGAGGCGGATCGCTGTCAACCGGCGGTCCGCGAGCGGCGTTCCGCGAGTGGTGGTCGGTCGGACAAGCAGTGCTGGAGGGATACCCTGCTCGTTGTGACACTCAGGCGATGTGACCGCGCTGGAGGACGAGGTGAGCGATCGGACACTCGTGACACCGGCGTGGTCGGCAGCCAGTGTGGTAGAGGTGGAGCAGTCCCTGTTCGGCCCGCGCGGTACGGATCTTGAGAGGATGGGGCCCGCAGATCTGCTCGAGGGTGAGACGGGTGAGAGCGTTTCCGCGTCCAGCTGGCAAGGCATACCAGAGACGGATGCCGATCTCGTGCAATGTCTCGTCTTCCATTGCCTCACCGTACGCGAGAACGAATGGGATAATGACGTTGACCAGGATGTCGTGCAGCCGGTCCCGGCCGAGCGGAATGGGGTGGCTCTGGAACCACCGGGACAGTGCCGTTCGCGGGTGGTCAGTGCGGATGCGGTCGATGAGTTCGGTCAGGATCCCGCGATCGCTTGAAGCGATGAGCGAGGCGAGCGCAAGGAGGCGGCGCAGAGGATGATTGGCGGGGCGGATGCCGGCGAGGTTCCAGCGCGGCGGAGGTGTGGCGCTATGCCTGCAATTCTCCCAAATGGTCTCGATCGCCTGCCAAGTGGATTGATCGAGTGGTGCCAAGTGGCGCTCTCGATTCGAGACTGGTAGGAAGCCGCCCGTGCCGAGGAGAAAAGCGGCAGCAGTCGCAAAACGCTGGTCACCTCGAGTAGCGAAGAGGGCTGTCTCGATGCGCTCGAGTGGCAGGTTCTCTGCCACCGCGCGCATGCCGTCGCGATTTCGGTGGTAGCCGAGAGCATCAGCGAGGAGCCAGTACAGCGTTTGGCCCGGAGTCTGGGCCCCCAGACGAGCATGCAGGCGCGCGACCTTGTCGCGGAGGCGTCGATCGCCGGCCTCTTCGAGGAGCCTGTGGAGCACGTCCGGTTCGTGCGCGGCGAGCGATGGGGCGCAATACTGGAAACCGAGCGTGCCGAGTGGGCGGGCGTGCGAGCTGTGACTCTCGTCGGCGGGGAGAGCGAGGAAGCGCGAGAGTTCGAGTGTCGCTATCCGGTGCCCGTCGCGGCGTGTGACCGGTCGACCCAGATCGTCCTGCCATACGACGTGCAGGATCACAGTATCATACTCCGGATCGTCATGGTGGCCGTGGGTGAACCAGTCCGATGCTTTGACGTGGAGTTCGATGTCGCCGGAGCGTAGAGTGCCAGCGAGATCGACGAGGGCGTCCGCGAAATCCGGACCGCGACGATGCGTCCAGACGCCGCGATAAACGATCCGGAGTGGCCTGCCGTCCGTGGTCAGGAGATCACCATGGAGCCACTGCGCTTGCCAGACCTGTGCCAGCCACTGCTCGCTGGGCTTCATACTGCCTCCCGCATCGTGAAGTCAGTATAACGAAACGTAGGATTGCGATGACCCTGCACTCCTTGGTGAGCCGGCATCGAGTCGGCCATACTGACAGGTGCTCGGGAGGTGCAGAAGGGAGGGGCCTTCCGGTGACCCTGGAGATCATCAGTCTGAGACCTGTCGATAGCGGTCTCGAGCGAGCCCTGGCCAGTGCAGTCGATGCCGGGTCACTCGACCCCGCTGCCGCCTATCAGCTCATTGAAGCGGATATCGACTCGTTGCCGCTCCTGCTCGAGGCAGCACGTGCGGTACGCGCCCGCCGCTCCGGCCGTGTGGTCACCTACTCGCGGAAAGTGTTCCTGCCGTTGACGAATTTATGTCGAGATCAGTGTGCCTATTGTACGTTCGTTCGTCGGGCGAGTGATCCGCGAGCGCACACGATGACGCCGGAGGAAGTACTCGTTGGGGCGGAGGCGGGTCGTGCCGCCGGATGCAAGGAAGCGCTGTTCAGCCTGGGGGATAAGCCGGAACTGCGGTATGCGTCTTACCGCCAGTGGTTAGCAGCGCGTGGTTACGCGCGGACGATCGAGTATCTGCACGATATGTGCGCGTTGGTGCTCGAGCGCACCGGACTGCTGCCGCATGCCAACCCGGGTGTCATGACGGAAGACGATATCGCTTTGCTGCGCCCGGTCACTGCGAGCATGGGGCTGATGCTGGAGACGATCAGCGAGCGCTTGCTGGAGCGCGGTGGCGCGCATCGGGGGTGCCCTGACAAGGTTCCAGCTGTGCGATTGGAGACGATCGAGGCTGCTGGTCGACGTCGGGTACCGTTCACGACCGGCATTCTGATCGGGATCGGCGAGACGCCGCGCGAGCGGGTCGATGCGCTCTACTCGATCCGGTCGCTCCAAGATCGCTACGGTCATATCCAGGAAGTGATCGTGCAGAACTTCCGTCGCAAGCCGGACATCCGGATGCGTGATTGGCCAGAGCCGACGCTGCTCGACATGCTGCGGACGCTGGCTGTGGCCCGGTTGATTCTCGGCACGACGACAGCGCTGCAGGCGCCTCCGAACCTGATGCCGGACGGCTACGACCTGTATTTGCTCGCTGGACTCGACGATTGGGGTGGTGTCTCGCCGGTGACGCGAGACTATATCAACCCGGAACGAGCCTGGCCGCATCTCCGCGAACTGAAAGAGCGGACAGAGCGGCTCGGCTTTGTCTTACGGGAACGGCTCGCGGTGTATCCGGAGTACATCCGGCGTGGAGAGGAGTTCCTCGATCCGGTGGTCCGTGAGCGCGTCGCCGTCCTGGTCGACCCGGGTGGATTGGTTCCGCCGGAGAAGGAGTTGTGGTGATGCTGGGAGGCAGTGCTCTGCGCGATATGGTGGATCGGCTGCTCGCGTCGGCGTCACTCGACGTCGCTCGCATTCTCGACCGAGCGCTGGCTGGTCACGAGCTCACCGTCGAGGAAGGCGCGCGGTTGTTCGACACGCACGGCCCCGATCTTCTCCTATTGATGGCGGTTGCTGACGAGTTGCGGCGTCGCGCGGTCGGCGATGTCGTGACCTATGTCGTCAACCGGAACATCAACTTCACCAACGTCTGTATCAAGCGCTGTGGCTTTTGTGCCTTTTCTCGTGGGCACCGAGAGGAGCAAGGGTACTTCTTGCCTCTCGAGGAGGTGGTCCGTCGGGCAAAGGAGGCATGGGAACTCGGTGCGACCGAGGTATGCATACAGGCAGGCCTGCCACCGAAGATGGACCCGGATCTCTATCCGACCATTTGTCGCGCGATCAAGGCTGAGCTGCCGGAGGTGCATATCCATGGCTTCTCGCCGGAGGAAGTCGTCTACGGCGCGCTACGGGCACGCTGCTCGATCGAGGAGTACTTGCTCCGTTTGAAGGACGCGGGCGTCGGGTCGTTGCCAGGCACCTCGGCCGAAATTCTCGACGACGAAGTGCGGCGGCTCATCTCCCCAGGTCGGATCACGACTGCACAGTGGGTCGAGGTGATCACGACTGCGCATCGGCTCGGCATCCCGACCACGGCGACTATCATGTATGGCCATGTCGAAACCAACCGGCATCGGGCCGCTCATCTTGCGTTGATTCGGGATATTCAGAAGGAGACGGGCGGTTTCACCGAGTTCGTACCCTTGAGCCTGGTCCACAGCGAGGCGCCGATGTATCGGAAGCGCTTGATTCCTGGTTTGCGACCCGGTGCGACCGGGGAGGAAGTGGTCAAGATGCACGCGGTCGCCCGGATCATGCTCTATCCTCACGTGCGCAACATCCAGGTGTCGTGGGTGAAGGAAGGGCCGAAATTGGCCCAGTGGTGTCTGAACGCTGGGGCCAACGATCTCGGTGGAACGCTGATCAACGAGAGTATCTCGACGGCAGCTGGTGCCACGTACGGCCAGCTCGTGCCGCCGCGCGAACTCCGACGTTGGATCCGCGATGCCGGTCGGATTCCAGCGGAACGGACGACACTCTACCAGCTTCGGTCACCGTTGACCGATGAAGATCCACCGCACCCGCTGGACGAGGCGGCCGAGCATCCGGAGCGCTTTGGCTCATACTTCGAACTTATCCGCGACGAGCGCTTTGCGTTCCGGAAGCACTACCGGATCGTGCTGCAACAGGTTGGGAGCACGCCGGCTGCCTGAGCCGGCGCAGCATCGCTCAGCGGTGCGTGAGTGGGTCGTAGACCAGCCCTTGCCGCCACTCCTGCGGGTTGCGGGCGAGATGGTCCGCCCAATATGCTGCCACTTGTTGCCCCGTCGCGATCCACACGCGTGGGTAGGACAGGATGTGCTCGATCAGCCGCTCGAGCATGAGGATGCGACCCGGGCGACCGATCAGCTGGGGATGCAGCGTCAGGTTGAAGAGCCCACCGAAGCGGTAGATGCCCTGGAACTCTTCGACCCAGGCCTGGAACGCCTGCTGGGCCGTCTGGATCGGTCGTGAGCCGGTACCAGGGCGGAAGAGGAAGAACGGCGCATCGTCGAGCAGCCACTGGACGGGTAGCTCGATAAGTTGCGTGTCCGGGTGCTGCCAGGGGAGAAAGTGGCTCATGAGGTTCGACGAGTAGCGGAAACCATACTCGGCGAGCAAACGGAGCGTCCGCGTGGTCACCTCCCAAGCGGGCGAACGGTAACCGACCGGTACCTGACCGGTGACCCGGCGGAGCGCCTCGATTCCGCGTTCGAGGACGTGTCGCTCGGCTGCCTCGTCGAGCTCGGTGACCGTCTCGTGCAAGTAACCGTGATGGGCGATCTCGTGCCCCTGATCAGCGATCGCGGCGACGATGTCGGGATGGTGTTCGGCCACCCAGCCAGGAATGAAAAAGGTTGCCTTGATGTCGTAGCGGCGCAGTGCGTGGAGCACCAAGGGCACGCCGACCCGTGCCCCGTAGGTACCTTGTGTGAGAAGTCCCAGGCGATCGCTCTGCTCGAGGCTGCCCGAGAGCCAGAGTGTCTCTGCGTCGACGTCGAACGTGAACAGGACAGCGCACTGCGTCCCATCGTGCCAGCGTCCCATCGTTCCTCCCTCCCTTCGTGTGGATGGTTTCGACGAATCCTATCCTAGCAGCTGCAGGCAGACGCTTCAGTCCACCCGGGTGGAACAGGCGATCGTCCGGCGAGCTCGGGGCATCGAGGAGAGCTGTTGCATCTCGACTTCTCGGATACTTGCGACAACTGTAGCTGCCCGCTAGGGTTGTGCGGGAGGTCGGGATGACGAGAGCCCGACAACCGGAGAGGTCCGCTGCTGCCGTGACGTGGTCCTCCGACCGAGGCGTCGGCAGCCTTCTTGCGGCGCTGATCGACTACCGTGCCTATCGATTTCTGTGGCTGTCGAGCGTTCTCACCCAGATCGGCCAGTGGATGCTCCAAGTCGCTACCGCCTGGTTGATGCTGCAGCTGACCGATTCGGCATTCTGGGTCGGGCTGCTCGGTTTTGCCGGTGGTATCCCGTTCCTGTTCGTCGCAGCTCCAGCGGGCACGCTCAGCGAGCGTGTGGATCGGCGCACGATGCTGCTCGTCTGCCAGGGAGGAGCTCTCGCACTGAGTGTCGGTCTGGCCGCTCTCGTCCTGGCACAGCGCGTGTCCCCCTGGCTGCTGCTCGGTGCCACGCTCCTCAATGGGATGTTGCTCGCTGCGAACAACGCAACGCGGCAGGCGGTGATACCCAGCTACGTGCCGCGAGAGGCAGTGCCGAATGCGGTCAGTCTTCTCTCGGCGGGCATGAACATGACGCGCATCGTCGGCCCCTCGCTCGCCGGCCCGATGGTCGCAACCCTCGGTGTCAGCGGAACGCTGCTCCTCCAGGCAGGCTGTCTCGCGCTTGCACTCCTGAATACCGGTCGCCTTCCGCGAACTCCCCAGGCGAGCCGGGCTCCTGAGTCGTTCCTGGAAAGTCTCGTTGGCGGCATCCGGTATGTTCGGCGGATGCCGGTCGTTCTCGCACTCCTGCTGCTCGCGAGCGTGCCGACCCTACTCGTATTCCCGTATCTCCAGCTCTTACCAGTCTTGGCGCGCGACGTCTTACATCTTGGACCGAGTGGACTCGGCTTGCTCTATGCCGTTGGCGGGACCGGTGCGCTGGCCGGTTCCCTATTTGTCGCTGGTTTCCAGCGAATACGCCGCCGTGGCGCAGCGATGGTAACGGTCATCGTCCTCTATGGGTTCGTCGTTTCGCTGTTCACATTGGTGCATTGGCTTCCGGTCGTATCACTCTGTCTGTTCGCCGCCGGATTTTTGGGGGCGAGTTACATGGCCTTGAACAACGCGCTCCTGCACCTCGCGGTCGATGACGAGGTGCGTGGGCGCGTCATGGGGCTGTATATGGTGACCTGGGGCTTTATGCCGTTGGGTGCGTTGCCATTAGGAGCGCTGGGCGACGTGATCGGGATCGACCATGCTCTCTTGATTGGAGCTCTTGCTACCTCAGCTCTCTCCCTGTTCGTCGCTTGGCGCGTTCCCGCCGTGTTCCGGCTTACCTAGCCCAACAGCGACGACCGGCTGTCCTGGCCGACCGAGAGCCAGCCGCTCTTCCAGATAGCTGCGGAGGGTCGACTCCTCCTCCGACGGTGCCTCCTCGGTGCGCCAGATACCTGGTTCGACCTCGAACGTGGCGAGCCGTCCGTCGATTCCGAGAAAGACGATACGGTCGCCGGCCAGGTACTGGATGTAGTCGTACGTCCAACCCGTCAGTCGGGCACCCGATGCAGTGTAGAGCGGGTGATAGGCGCCGTCGATCGGTTGGTCGTCGACGTAGATCTCTCGAGCTGCGATCAGAGCAGGATAGTCGGCGATCAGTTCTGCCGTCACACGGTAGATCATCGGGTATTTCTCCGCGCGCACGTGCGGGCATGTCGAGTGATCTCCTTGCCGTAGGCGCGGGGCGGGAACCGCGAACAAGAGACGACGGAGCGCTTCACCAGGATCGTGTTGGGTGAGCTTCCCGAGGGTCAAACGGACGCTCTGACCGATGGTGAAGACGGGTGCATCGTCTTCGCCGACCCAGAGGGTGCCGAGACTGTCAGCCGGCTCCGTCGCGTAGAGTCGGCAAGAAACGCGACGCGTCACCAGGAACCGGTCCCAACCATGCTCAGGATGGTAGACAGGGAGCACGTCGATACCTGCCGTGCGGTAACGGCTCCCGACGATCGCTGCAGCGAGGATCCACCCGAGCGCATAGGCCAATCGGTTGGGAGTAGCGAGTTCCGGTACCTCGGGATGGCCGACCGGGATCGACTGCGGCTCGAGATCTCGATAGTGTGCGACAGCGCGGTGGACCGCCATCACGAGCTGTGGATCAGCGATCACGCTCATCGTGCACTCCTCCCCCCGTCCATTCCAAGACTCACGATCACTCGATCGCCGTCCGGTTTATACTGAGACGGCGGCCTGTCGCCGCGCAGCATACCACGCCCGAGGAAGGAGCCGTTGCAATGGACGAGCGTTGGCATGCGAGGTGGTCGAGGCGAGGGCGCATCGCAGCTGCTGCCGAGCGCCCACCGCGTGTCCCACCGGAGGGTATGATTTCGTTCGTGTATGGAGATCCGGATTGGGAGAGCTTACCGCTGGAAGACATGGCACTGGCTGCTGAGTTCCTGGCGGAGAACCAGCGCCGGGATGCGCTCGGATACCAGAACCTTATCCGCCCTGACGAGCTCAACGAGGCGCTTGCTCAGAAGTTGGCTCGCGATCAAGGTATGCAGGTTGCGCCCGAGCAGATCCTCGTCACGCTCGGCTCCAGCAACGGACTGGGCATCATCTGCGATGCGCTCCTCGACCCTGGTGACGTGGTGCTGATCGATGCACCGGCCTGGATGGGTGCGACGAGTATGTTCAAGCTCGCCGGAGCAGAGCTCGTCGGTATCCCGGTCGACGAGCATGGGATCGATCCGGCTGCCGTGGCGGAGGCACTCGATCGTCTGGAGCGGCAGGGTCGTCGCCCGAAGTTCCTCTACACGCTGCCGACGTTCCAGAATCCGGCCGGAGTGGAGCTTTCTCTCGAACGCCGGCGTGCTCTAGCGCAGCTGGCTGACGAACGAGGGCTTCTCATCATCGAGGATGACGCCTATTACGAGCTGCGATTCCACGGTGACTATCCACCGACACTCTACAGCCTGGCCGAGCCCGGCAATGTACTCTATTGCGGCACGCTTTCGAAGACGATCGCAGCTGGCTTACGGCTCGGGTACGTAGTGGGGCCAGCGCCGATCGTGGCGACGCTCGCTCGCGCGCGGATCGATGCCCTGCGGAACAGTTTCACAGCGGCGCTGGCTGACTGGTACATCCGCACGGGGCGCTATCACGCACATCTGGTGCAACTCCGCGAGATCTATCGGCGAAAGTGCGAGCGGATGCTGGCTGCCCTGGAATGGGAGATGCCGGACGGTGTGACGTGGACTCGGCCGAATGGCGGATTCTTCATCTGGGTGACGCTCCCGGAGGGCGTGAGTGCCACGCAACTCCTTGCTGCCTGCCGTGAGCAGCGAGTCGACTTCATACCTGGACCAGCGTTCTACGGGGACGGGAGTGGGGACCGTCACTTCCGTTTGTCGTATAGCGCTGTAACACTGGAGCAGATCGACGAAGGGATCGCGCGACTGGCTGAGGTCGTCCGGGAAGCCATCGCCGGGGGACTTGCGGCCGCTGGCTCCCGCGATGCCTGAGACGTTCACGCGGTCGAGGCGAGGCGCTACCGGCGAGGCTTTCGAGGAGGCTTCTTCGTCCCAACACCGTCCAGTGGTGCGACCGCTTCGATCGCTTCTCGCAGATAGGGTTCAACCGTTTCCGCTGTGAGTACTGGGCCGAGGCGGCTCTCGAGCCAGCGGATCGCGTCCGCGATCGTTCGTGCCTCGATCGGATAGCCGGCAGCGCCGAGCGCAACCGCGACAGCAAGCAACACGCGATCGGGGTGTCGCTCGCCGAGGATGCGGCGCACTCGTCCGATGAGGGCTCGCTGGGCCTCAGGATGAGGCGGTTTACCCTCGAGAGCCAGATACGTACCCAGTTGCCTCCACAAATCAGCGTTCCGGCGCTGACGAGCAGAGCGTTCCCCTCGCTCAATCATCGTGACGATTTGAGCGACGTTCTCGGGGGTGATCGCCTGACCGCGGGTTTCGAGCGCGCTCAGCACTGGCGCGATCTGGCGCGGTGCAACACGGAAACCTGCCACTCGCCGCACTGCCTTTAGGAACTCCCGGTCGATGGTGTGATCGCCTTTCTGGTCGGTCATCTGCCTCACTCCAGGCTGACACCGCATTCACTCGCGAGTGTACGAGATCTGCCTGTGCCGTGCGAGCTGGGGCAGCACGGTGGGCCAACCCGGTGCGGAGCGGATGTGACTGGTCGTCATGGTTCCCTCGTAGGGAACGGCAGTCCACAGCGTACCGATTGCAACTTCCGGGTATACTGCGCCGAGAGGAGGGCCGGTGATGACGCAGGTCAATATGGCAACGACCTATGCGCAGTACAGTTTCTGGCTCGAGACGAGCGGTGACGATCTTACACCGCGTCCAGCTCTCGAGGGAGTAGTCGAGGCTGACGTCGCCATCCTCGGGGCCGGATTCACCGGGCTGTGGACCGCATATTACCTGTTGGAACGAGAGCCGAGCCTCCGTGTCGTGGTACTGGAGAAACATATTGCTGGGTTCGGCGCGTCAGGTCGTAACGGGGGGTGGCTCTATCCAGGTTTTCCGTTGTCGCTCGCCGAACTTGCCCGTCGCTACGGAACCGAGACGGCGCGCGCCGTCCACTTCGCCATGCGCGAAACGGTCGACGAGGTGGAGCGGGTCCTGTGCCGCGAAGGTATCGACGCACAGCTTCATCGGGGTGGCGTACTGCGTTTGGCCCGCGGCTGGCACCAGTTGCCGGCTCTCGAGGAAACAGCGCGGACGCTCGAACGGCTCGGGCTGACCGATTATGCCGAGTGGCTATCTGCCGAGCAGGTTCGGGAGCGGGTTCGCGTGACCGAGGCGCTGGCTGGCCTGTATTCTCCGCAGGGTGCGGTGATCCACCCGGGACGACTGGTCCGAGGGCTCGCGCGAGCAGTCGAACGCCGGGGTGCGACGATTTTCGAAGAGAGCCCGGTGATCGACTTCCGTGGTGGCAGCCAGCCGTCGTTTCGTACGCCAGCTGGAGAGGTGCGAGCGCGGGTACTGGTACTGGCTGGTGAGGCCTACCTCTCGCAGCTTCGTCAGTTGCATCGCGCACTGATCCCGATTTATTCCCTCATCGTCCTCACCGAACCGCTACCCCAGGAGGTCTGGCAAGAGATCGGCTGGGAGCATCGGGAACTCCTCTCGTCGCAGCGCTTGACGGTCGATTATCTACAGCGGACAGCTGATGGTCGCATCATGTTCGGCGGTCGGGGTGCCCCGTACCGGTTCGGTTCGCGGATCGCTGACGCGTTCGATCGGCATGATCCGACGCACGAGATGTTGCGGCGGATGTGCTACGAATGGTTCCCGGTGCTCCGGCTCCACGGGATCCGATTCACCCATGCCTGGGGTGGGCCACTGGGCGTTCCGCGGGATTGGATGCCGACCATGAGCTACGATCCTCGCACAGGGATCGCGATCGCCTGCGGGTACACCGGGCAGGGTGTGGCGACCGCGAACCTTGCGGGGCGAATCCTCGCCGATCTCATCACCGGACGGCCGAGCCAGCTCACCGAGCTCCCGATGACTCGACATCGGCTCCGGCAGTGGGAACCGGAACCCTTGCGGTGGCTCGGCGTGCGTTTCGTGCAGCGTGGCTTGGAGCGACTGGACCGGATCGCGGAAACCTCCGGGAAGCCACCGAGCGGGCAGAGCCTCGTCGAGCGACTGGCCGCGCATTAGGTCCGACTGCGAAGTGGCCGGCAACCGCACGCTCCGCTATCTGTGCCCACACGATGGCAGCGTTACGCCATGCTCCGCTGGACAGCCGAATGTCAAGCTGATCGAACTGCTGCGTTGTTTCCCGTGGCCATCAGCGTGCTACACTGGGGGACAGGCGACTGCTCAGGCAGAACCGGATGTTCCGAGGAAACGAACGAACGCTATGACTGTGACGGCACCGGTCTCTCCAGTCCCTGAGCTTCCGGGACCAGCACGACGGCGCGTACTCCGTGCGGCCATCCGGCCGATACTTTTCCTGCTCCAGACGATTCGCGTCCTCTTGCGGAAAGTGCTCTGGTTCGTCATCCGGGCTGTACGGCTGGCCTGGCGGCACCTTCTGGTGACCTTGCTCGTCGCACTGGGTGCCTTCTACGCTTACCGGGCGCTGTTTCCGCCTCCAGAGGGACAGGTCAACGAAGCACCGGTGCGTACCGCACCGATGATTTCACCACCGCCGAGTGTTCGAGCCTATCTGGAAGCCCAGCGAGATTTCGACGCCGAACGGATGTGGCAAACGTTCAGTCCGGATGCGAAGGCCAGGAGGCTCGCGGCTGGTGAGACGCTCGCGGCCTTCCGCCAGTCGGTCGACTTGCTTCAGCGACAAGGGTTCCGGTTCGGCGAGAGTATTTACATCGGCGGTTATCGCCTGCCGGATGGGCAAGCATACTATTTCTACGTCACCGAGGTCCGTAATGCGAGCGATCAGAGCGGCCTGGTGTACCAGATTTTCTGGGTCGGCAGCGACGGACTCATCTTCGTCGTCGATACGCCGCAGCTTCAATGAGGGTGGCGAGCCATGAGTGGGCAGATACAAACGGTACCGAAAGCGCGCGAGCGCCGTCGTTACTGGGACGATCTCGAACAACAAATCGACGATGTTATCGTCGGCCTGGCTGACCTCATCCGCACGCACTTTCGTGGACTGATGACGCTCGCCGCGTTGGCCTACGCATTCTACACGTGGGCATGGCCAGCGCGTGCCAGCTGGGGACCGATCGTTCTCACGGTCCTGTTCGCGCTGCTGCAGATTGCGTTCGCGATCGTCTTCGTGATTGTCCAGTTCGCAGCGATCTTCTGGTTCCTGGGCCGGGGGCGCACCTACTGGATAAAACCCGGCGAGACGGGCGTCAGTTTTGCTGACTACAAGGGAAACCCCGAGGTTCTGGAGAGCGCTCGCCGTATCGTCACATTGCTTCGGGGAATCAAAGAGTTCAAGGAAATGGGTGGCGAAGCGATACGCGGCCTCCTGCTGGTCGGTCCACCTGGAACTGGGAAGTCGTATCTTGCCCAGTGCATTTCGACGGAAGCGAATGTTCCTTTCGGGTACGCGAGTGCACCGTCGTTCCAGAACATGTTCTTCGGAGTCAGCAACCTGCGCATCATGATGCTCTACCGGAAGGCACGAAAGCTCGCGAAGAAATACGGGGCCTGCATACTTTTCATCGACGAGATCGATGCCATCGGTCAGGCGCGCGGCGGCCGCTATGCCGGCGGTGGTTTCATGGGGCCGCTCTTCGGCTGGGGCGGTAGCGCGATGTTGAACGAGCTCTTGCTCCAGCTCGATCCCCCACCGCAGGAGGTGACACTGATCGGGCGGATTCTCCGGCTTCTCGGTCTCCGCAAGGGACGAGCCGAATTGCCACCAGTTCTCACGATCGCCGCAACGAACATGCCGGATGCGTTGGATCCGGCTCTGCTCCGTCCCGGCCGGTTCGATCGGAAGATCGTCGTGGACGTGCCGAATGCCGAAGGACGACGCGAGATCATCGAGTATTACCTCAGCAAGGTCAAGCACGATCCGAATATTCCGATCGATTACATGGTATACGACACGATCGGCTACACACCGGCGGCCATCCGCTACGTCATCAACGAGGCGGTCATCCATGCCCACTTCGAGGGGCGGAATTACATCACCTACGAGGATTTCACGGCAGCGCGCGAAACCCATGAGCTCGGTTTGCGACAGCCGATCCGCACGATGTCGCTCGACGAGCGGCGGCGCATTGCCTACCACGAGGCAGGGCATGCGCTCGCGCAGTACTTGCTGCAGCCGAGGGAGCGCGTGGTCAAGGTCTCGATCATTCGCCGGGGCGAGGCGCTCGGTTTTTCGGCAACGAAGCCGACCGAGGAGCGTTTCACGAAGACGCGCGAGGAGCTCCTGGCCGACATCCAGGTCGCTCTGGCGGCTCGGGCTGCCGAAGAACTCTTCCTCGGCACCCAGATGACCGGAGCGACGAGCGACCTTGCCCAGGCGACGCATCTCGCTAACCTGATGGTCTCAGCCTGGGGCATGGATGGCTCGCTGTACAGTGGGCTCACCTACAACCAGATGGTTCCCGATCTCTATCGGAAGCAGCGGATCGAGCGGCTCCTCCAACGGCAGTTCCAGAACGTCAAGCGTCTGCTCGAGGCGAACCGCGAGGCCGTCGTCGCAATCGCTGAGGAACTGTTGAAGCACGATGAGCTGAACGAGCAACAGCTGCGCGAGATCCTCTCGCAGTTCCAGCTGGTCGTCCCACCGCCGTTACCCGAAGCGGAGGAACCACTCGAGGCGCGCCAAGCTGAGGAACGTGCGATCCTCGCGCAGCTCGATGGCGTACAAGAACCATCGAGCGCGGTTGCTGTCGTCGGCGATGGTGAAGAGTCCCGAGAGGGGCGTCCGGACACTGGCGTCTGGGTACCTCGTGCGAATTCGGGAGAAGGCCGCCTTCTCGAGTACTAGCAGGTGAGTACCGCAGCGAGCCACGTCGCGACGGCACTCGTCCACTGCTCGAGGTGCGTGAAGGCGACGTGATTCGCCTTTCGGAGGAATAGCAAGCGCTTGGGTCCGCCTGCGGATCGGAAGAGCCGTATCGATTCCTGCGGCGGAACGACCAGGTCACGCCCGGCACCGACGACGAAGAGCGGTGTACGGAGTCGGGGCGCGATGTCGGTGAGCGCGAGTGCGGGAGCAAGTTGAGCCAGCTCGGCCGGGGTGACACCAGCGGCGAAGGCGACATCGTGCCGCACGAGGTCGCCCAGAGCGTCGACGTATAGGCGGGGGTCGAAGGGGGCGGTCACCGAGACAACGGCGGAAAACTCGGGTACAGCATGGGCCACTTGCACAGCGTAGGCACCACGGAGGCTCACTCCGAGCAGGGCGACCTTTCGACCGTCCACACCGGGCAGTTGGTGTGCGGTCTCGAGAATCGCCCAGCCGATATCTTCCTGTCCTGGCGCGGCTGGAATGTGACTGGCGACTTCCCCGCTCCCCGGCGTATCGAGTGCCAGCACGCCGATTCCGCGCTGGAGGAACGGTCGCGCCCAGCTGACGGTCTCCTCCTTGCTCGTGCTGGCTCCGTTCAAGAAGACGACGAGCGGCGCCGGCGAGCTACCCGGTGTGACCAGGTAACCAGGCAGAACAATATCGCGCCAGGGCACTTCAACTGGTCGGATCGGCGGATCGAGCTGTGGTGCCGCAGCCCGGTAGAGTCGTGTAGCGACAGCGTAGAGCGCGCGACGCCGAAGGAGATCATCGAGTACAAGGACATGTCCGAAGTGATAGCAGAGTGCGGCGGCGCGTTGGAGTTCCGCAGCAGCGCGGTGTTCACCGGCCAGTGCACGCTCGTGGGCAGCCAAAAGGTACTGGTGTGCCGTTCGTACCCAGGCGCGTGGCCAGTCGTGCAGGCGACGGATTCGCCGGAGGGTTGCGCTCAGGACCCGGGGGTGAATACCGGCGAGCAGGAACCGATAGCGCCCGGATGGCGATAACACGGCAGCACTGGCCAGACGCAAGGCGAAATCGAGCGCGGCCAGTGGGAAGCGATTCACGATGAGGAACCGAAGGCCGACAGCACGTACGACGGTCAACACACGCATCCCTTGCTGCTAAGCATACCGTCAGGTGCGTGAACGGGAAGATCCGACTTTCAACGCGACACACGACGTCTAATGCATGGAGTCGTGCGTGGTGCTCAGGCGCCGTCCATTTGCACCGGCTACGATCCGTCATTGTCCGTCGAGAACCGGGGACGGCGCTGACGGGCTGGGAGGCGAGTTCGCATTGCGGTGAGATTCCAGTCGCGAAGGGGTACCCGGGTGGTGCGATCCGATCCTCTGGAGTATGGCGTGCATGACGATTCCCTCACCGCTCATGGCGTCTCGCTGCACTGGCACTGGCGGTGCACGATGACCGGTACCGTTCTCCCGCATGGTCCAGGACGCGACTCGACGAAACCGCGGGGCCGTTCCCGTCGTTTACAATAGTGCAAGGAGTTTCGCACGTTCGACAGGAGACCCTCCGGTAACTCGCCTGGGCAATACCCGGACGTCGGTCTCCTGTCGAACGTTTTTGCTGGGTGAGCGAGGCCAGCCGTCACTGGGCCGTACCGCACCCGGTGACGTCCGTTTTCCACCTTTCCAAGAAGGATTTCTAGGTATCCACTCCGCGGATCGCGGTGAGGGGAGATGTTCTTCGGAAAGGGGGCTTCGAGGGACGATGGAGTTGGAACACCGGCGAGTTGAACATGACAGGAAGGAGCGGAACGCTGTCATGAACCTTCTCGAGCGCTTGGAGCGTTATCGGACGGAAGAGGCACAGCTGCGCTGGGAGGGGACGTTCGCTGATTACTTCGAACTGGTCCTGAAGAACCCACAGATCGCCCAGCTGGCGCACGCGCGCATCTACAACATGATCATGGACGCTGGGGTGGAGCAGCTGCCCGATGGGCGTATCCGCTACAACTTCTTCGCTGACGAGATTTTTGGCTTGGAAAAACCACTGGAACAGATCGTCGAGTACTTCCGGTCGGCTGCCCAGCGACTCGAAGTGCGCAAGCGGATCCTCCTGTTGATGGGACCGGTCGGCGGTGGCAAATCGACGATCGTCGCCAAACTGAAGCGCGGGTTGGAGCGCTACACGCGTACGGAGCGAGGAGCCGTCTACGCCATCAAGGGGTGCCCGATGCACGAAGAGCCTCTGCATCTCGTGCCGGAGTCACTGCGAGACGAGTTCGAGCGCGAGTACGGCATCTATATCGAAGGGGAACTGTGCCCGTGGTGCCGGTACCAGCTCGAGGATGCTCCGCGCGACGAGTCGCACCCCTGGAGCCTGCCCGGGCAGCCGTTCAGCGGTCGGCACGAGGACGTTCCGGTTGTCCGGATCGTCTTCTCGGAAAAGCACCGTATCGGGATCGGGACGTTCACTCCCTCGGATCCGAAGAGCCAGGACATCGCGGAACTCGTCGGCAGTATCGACCTCTCGACGATCGGCGAGGTCGGGTCGGAGTCGGATCCACGGGCCTATCGCTTCGACGGTGAGTTGAACATCGCGAACCGGGGCTTGGTCGAATTCATCGAGATGCTGAAGGTCGACGAGCGGTTCCTGTACGTGCTCCTCACGCTCTCGCAAGAACAGAGTATCAAGACTGGACGCTTCCCGATGATCTACGCCGACGAGGTCGTCATCAGCCACACGAACGAGCACGAGTACAACGCGTTCGTCGGCAACAAGCGGAGCGAAGCACTCCAGGACCGTATCATCCTCGTCAAAGTTCCCTATAACTTGCGCGTCTCGGACGAGGTCAAGATCTACCAGAAGCTGCTCAAGCAGAGCGGTATCCGCGATGTCCATATCGCTCCCGGCACGCTCGAGACGGCAGCGACGTTCGCGGTGCTCTCGCGACTCGAGGAGAGCAAACGGGCCGGGATGACGCTGATGAAGAAGCTCAAGCTCTACGATGGCCAGGTCGTCGAGGGGTATACCCTACAGGACGTGAAGGAGTTGCAGGAGGAAGCGACACGCGAGGGAATGGACGGAGTGTCGCCGCGATACGTCATCAACCGTATCTCCGCGGCGATCGTGCGCGAAGGAACCCGCTGCATCAACGCGATCGACGTGCTGCGGAGCCTCCGCGATGGCCTGGAGCAACACACGAGCATCACGCCGAAGGAGCGCGAGCGTCTCTTGAACCTCATCGCGGAAGCGCGCAAAGAGTACGACGAGTGGGCGAAACGCGAGGTACAGCGTGCCTTCGTGTACTCGTTCGAGGAACAGGCCCGGACACTCTTCAACAACTACCTGGACAATGTGGAAGCGTACGTCAACCGGACGAAGGTGATCGACCCGATCACGGAAGAGGAGCTCGATCCCGACGAGCGCCTGATGCGTTCGATCGAGGAGCAGATCGGTATTCCGGAGAGCCAGAAGCGGCAGTTCCGAGAAGAGCTGCTAATCAAGCTCTCGGCGATGGCACGTCGCGGGCAACCCTTTGACTATACCTCGCACGACCGGTTGCGCGAAGCGATCGAACGGAAGTTGTTCGCGGATCTCCGTGACGTCGTCAAGATCACCACGTCGACGAAGACGCCGGATCCCGAACAGCTACGCCGGATCAACGAGGTGGTGGATCGGTTGGTGCAGCACCATGGCTACTGTCCGGTCTGCGCCAACGAACTGCTGAAGTACGTCGGAGCGCTGTTGAGCCGCTGACGAGAGCCCGCGCTGCGGAGGTGAGACGATGTTCACGCTCGCGATCAGGCGTGACGATTGGTCGTTGCACCGGAAAGGGGCGATCGACCAGGCGCGCCACATGGAGAAGGTGAAAGAGGCGATCAAGCGGAACCTCGCGGATATCGTGAGCGAGCAGTCGATCATCACCTCCGATGGGAAACGCATCGTGCGGGTGCCGATCCGGGTGCTCGAGGAGTACCGGTTCCGGTTCGATCCGGAAGCGGGGAGGCAGGTCGGACAGGGCTCCGGCGGCACCAAGGTGGGTGACGTCATCGGGCGAACGGGTGGGAGCAGTGGCCCGGGTGCCGGACCACAAGCTGGCGACGAACCCGGCATCGACTACTACGAGGCCGAACTGACGATCGACGAACTGGGCGAGCTGATCTTCGAGGACCTGGAGTTACCGAACCTGGAGGAAAAGCGGCTCCGCGAGCTGGAGTCAGAAACGGTTCGCTTTACCGATATCCGGAAGCACGGACCGTTGGCGAATTTGGACAAGCGCCGGACGTTGCGCGAAAACCTGCGGCGAAACGCCTGGCGTGGCCAGCCGCGGATCGGTGACTTCGCGAACGAGGACCTCCGTTTCAAGACGTGGGAACGCGATATCAAGCGCGAATCGAACGCCGTCGTGATCGCGATGATGGACGTTTCTGGATCGATGGGAACGTTCGAGAAGTACGTGTCGCGGGCGTTCTACTACTGGATGGTGCGTTTCCTGCGCACGAAGTACGACCATGTGGATATCCGCTTCATCGCGCATCACGCGGAAGCGAAGGAAGTGAGCGAAGAAGAGTTCTTCACTCGGGGGGAGAGCGGTGGCACGCGGGCGAGTACGGCGTACGAACTCGCGCTCCAGCTCATCCGCGAGCACTATCCGCCGGACTCGTGGAACATCTATCCGTTCCACTTTTCGGACGGTGACAACTGGCCGTCGGACAACGACCGGTGTCGCGAACTCGCCGAAGAGTTGCTGCGTTGCGTCAACCTATTCGGCTACGGTGAGATCCGGCAAGGGCGGTACACCTACCACAGCACGCTCATGCATACCTTGCAGCGGATCGGGAGTCCGAAGCTCGTCACGGTGACGATCAGCGACAAGGCCGACGTCTACCAGGCGCTCCGTCGTTTCTTCGGTCCCGAGGTCGGGCAGGAGGTGGCTCGTGCCTGAGATGACGGCTGGCGCTCTCCGCGAGCTGGAGCGGCGGATCGAGCAGGTCTGGACGATCGGGGAGCGGCTCGGCCTCCGTCCGCTGCCGGTCCATTTCGAGATCGTTCCTGCGACTGTCCTGTACGAGATCGGTGCTTATGGTTTGCCAGGCCGTTTTTCGCACTGGACCCACGGGAAGGCCTACCAGATCCAGAAGACGCTGTACGACTACGGCCTCAGTAAAATCTACGAACTGGTCATCAACAGTGACCCGTGCTATGCGTTCTTGCTCGAGACCAATACCGTGCTCCAGAACACCCTGGTGACTGCACACGTGATGGCGCATGCGGACTTTTTCGCGAACAATGCTTACTTCGTGCAGACACGCCGGGACATGGTCGACATCGCCGCGCTCCACGCTGAGCGAATCGAGCGTTACGAGTTCGAGCACGGGAAGGCGGAAGTCGAACGCCTGCTCGACGCTGTCCTGGCGATCCAGGAGCACGTCGATCCGAGTGTCCCGGACGGAACCAAACTGGACTCGAGCGTACGGTCGCGCCGAATGCAATCGCCCTACGACGATCTCTGGGCGCTGGACGACCGTCAGTCAGGAGGGCGGCAGGACGAGGAGCACGTCACGAAGCGGTCGACCTTGACGCCGCCGGAACCGGTACGAGATCTCCTCTGGTTCATTCATGAATACTCGCCGGTACTCGAGGACTGGGAACGCGACGTCGTCGCGATCGTGCGGAGCGAGATGCTGTACTTCCTTCCGCAGATCCGGACGAAGGTGCTGAACGAGGGGTGGGCAACGCGCTGGCACGCACGGATCATGCGAGAACTCGATCTCACGCCGGAGGAACACGTCGAGTTTGCACGCCTCCATGCGGCAGTCGTGCAGCCGACGGGACGGCGCCTGAACCCCTATGCGCTCGGGTACGCTCTGCTCTGCGATATCGAACGGCGATACGGTGCCGAGCACCTCTTTCTGGTTCGGGAAGTCGAGTCCGACGTGTCGCTCATCCGGAACTACCTCACCGAAGAGCTGGTCGACGAGCTGGACTTGTATCTGTACGAGCGACGCGGGGACGAACTGGTCGTCGTCGACAAGGACTGGGAAGCGGTGCGGGAACGTCTGGTCAGCGAACTCGGGGGGAATCACATTCCCGTTATCGTCGTCGAGGACGGCGACTATCTCGGGAATCGTGAGCTGTATCTCCGGCACATCTGGGACGGCCGGAAGCTCGATCTTCCCTGGGCGGAAAAGACGCTGGAGCACGTCTTCCGCCTCTGGGGGCGTCGCGTCTGGTTGGAGACGCGGACGGACGATGGTACCGAGCCGCTCCGGCTCAGCTATCACGCCCGCGAGGGACACCGGCGGCATCGCTGACCAGGGCGAGCTGAGGAGCAACGCCAGCTACTCTCAGGCTGGCCCCCAGAGGAGGAGACCGACAACGGTGCCAGCGGCGAGAAACGTGCCGTACGGCAAGTAGGTCATCCGGCCAGCCCGGCGCAGTGCCAGGAGGTAGGTCGCGGCGAGTGCTGCGAGAACCATCCCGAGAAGAAGTGTCGGTAAGACACGCATCACCCCGACCATCGCACCGATGAGCGCGGCGAGCAGGATGTCGCCGCTTCCGAGCGCCGCCCGGCGGTACAGCAGCCAGCCAAGCCCGTAGAAGACGGCGAACACTGCTGCGGCACTGGTCATACCGGTGACTGCGAGCAAAAAGGTGCGAAGCGAGGTGACCAGAGCGAGCAACAGCGTAAAGATAAGTGTCGGTACGATCGTGACGAGGTAGATGAGATGATGGGCCCAGTCGATGCGCGCGATCAGGAAGAGCAGCAGTACGAAGAGCGACACGCGGAAGACATCGAGAGCGTCGGCGAAAAAGCGTAGCCAGACGAGAGCGAGTGTTGCAGCTGTCAGCAGTTGCACGGTGAGCTGAGTACGAGGGACAGCACGGCATGACGAGCATCGGCGGGGAAGGAACCAACTCCAGCGAGGTCGGTCGGCACCGCAGCCTGGGCAGGATGATCGGACGAGGAATGGTTCGCCACTGGGCAGACGCAGGGCAGTCAATTCGATCAGTCCGCCGAGCAGGAACCCGGCCAGTGTGACGAACGGTAGCATGATCAGTAACGACGCGGACATCGGTCGCTCCGTGCGGTCGGCGGCCTCATCCACCTTCCGGGGCGTACCCGGGTACAGCTTAGGGGAGCCGGTGCGACGAGCGATTCACCCGTTCGTCCCGAATCGCTGCGCGCGAGCTTCCTGTGCTGCTTGGAACATGATCTCGAACGGCGGGTCCACACCGAACCACAGACGAAACGATTCGGCTCCTTGCGCGACGAGCATCTCGAGGCCGTCCAGCGTCGGCAGGTTGCGAGCCCGAGCAGCGATGAGGAGCGGTGTCTCGCGGTAGGTGAGATCGTAGACGAGTGCGTGGGCTGGGAGGAGGTCGAGCCACTCGACCGGTATGGGGCTCGCGGCACCGTCCCAACCGATGCTCGTGGCGTTGACCAGGAGATCAGTCGCGGGGAGGACATCCGTGAGGACGGGAGCGAGGGGCAGCGCGCGGCCGATACCGAACTCGCTGACGAGCGCTTCGGCGCGCTGGAGCGTCCGGTTGGCGACGACGAGGGAACGACAGCCGTGCTCGGCCAGTGCGACGATGACGGCCCGGGCTGCACCACCAGCACCGAGCACGACGATGCGGGCATCGGCGATCGGGAGGGAGCGGCGGACGAGCGGGAAGAGAAATCCTGGAATGTCGGTATTTTCGCCGATGAGCTGGCTGTCGCGGTTGAGGATCGTATTGACAGCTCCGGCGCGCTGGGCACGCGGGGCAAGCCGGTCGACGGCACGGGCAACTGCCTCCTTGTGCGGTACCGTGACATTCGCGCCGATGATGTCGGGGGAGCGCAGCATGATGATCCGGTCAGCGAGTCGATCGGGTGGCGTCGGCCACAGTTCGTAGCGTGCTGGAATGCCGATGGCATCGAGGGCCGCTTGCTGAAAGATTGGCGACAGGCTGTGCTCGACCGGATAGCCGATGAGACCGAGACGCATCGCATCACCCGCCGTGCTGTTCCCGGATATTCCGGACGTGCTCCTCGTAGGTGCGCGCGAAGACATGCGCGCCACTGCCGTCACCGCGCGTCACGAAGTACAGGTAATCGGTCTGGGCTGGTGAGAGTGCGGCCTCGATGGCGGCCAGCCCTGGGTTGCAGATCGGTCCGGGCGGGAGACCAGCGGTCCGGTACGTGTTGTACGGGCTGTCGACTGTCGCGAGATCGGGGACGCTGGCCAAGCTCGGCCACCAGTTGTCCTTCGAACCGAGCGCGTATTGGACGGTCGGATCAGCCTGCAGGGGCATGTTTTCCCGCAGGCGGTTGTAGAAGACCGAGGCGATGACCGGGCGCTCCTCCGGCACGGCTGCCTCGCGCTCGACGATGGAGGCGATGATCAGGACCTGATAGAACGGGCGACCGAGCTGCTCCGCCTGTGCCCGCATTTCGGCGGGAACGCGCTGATCGAAAGTATCGAGAAGGGTTCGCACGATCTCTTCTGGTGTCGCATCGGTACGAAACTCGTAGGTATCGGGGAACAAGAAACCCTCGATCCGCTGGTTGGGGAGCAGGTCGGCCAGGAATGGGTACCGGGCTTGCCAGCGACCTGCGTCGAGTACCTCGAGGAACTGCTGTGGGTCGGAGAGGATCCCGACCCGGACGAGTTCGTCGGCGTACTGCTCAGCACGCCAGCCCTCGAGAAAGCGGACACGCACCGTTTGCACTCCCGGTGCCGTTGTGAGCGTCTGGATGATCTGATTGACCGACATACCGGTATAGAGGACGAAGCGACCGGCGCGGATTCGGGTATCCGCATTACTGAGGCGGACGCGTAGCTTGAAATACGTCGGAGAACGAATCAGGCCCGCCTCATGGAGCCGTTCGGCAATCGAATCCACCGACTCGTCTGGCTCGACCTGGAAGACGACCGGCTGACCGGCTGGGCTCGCCGAGGCTTCCAGCTGCGTGACGAGCGCGCGCTGAGCAGCAACGACGATGACCGCTGCGAGCACGAAGACGACAGCGATTTTGAGTCCCTGTATCATGACACGGAGCACGAACACCCGCCTCCCGCTGGTGCGGTGCTGGACGTAAGAGATACGCACAACCGGCGGTCAGTCTACCAGGGGTGCAACGCGATGGACAAGCCAAAACCGGTTGTCGCGATCGTCGGACCGACTGCGGTGGGGAAGACTGCGACCGCGATCCGGTTGGCGTTGGAGTTCGACGGCGAAGTCGTGTCGGTGGATTCACGGTATTTCTACCGTGGGATGGACATCGGGACAGACAAGCCATCGGTCGAGGAACGACAGGGGGTGCCGCATCATCTGATCGACATATTGGATCCGCGCGATGAGTACTCGCTGGCACTGTTCCAGCGCGATGCGCGACGGGCTATCGAGGAGATCCAGTCGCGCGGCAGGCTGCCGCTCGTCACTGGGGGAACGCCGCTGTACCTCCGCGCGCTGTTAGAGGGCTGGAGGATTCCCCCGGCACCCCCGAATCCCGAGCTGCGGGCGCAGTTGGAATTGCGGGCACGCGAGGAGAGACCGGAGGTCTTGCACCGAGAACTCGCGCTCGTCGATCCCGCAGCAGCTGCGCGGATTCCGCCCAGCAATGTCCGACGAGTGATCCGGGCTCTCGAGGTCTTCATGACGACGGGCCGGCCAATGTCCGAGCTGGAAGGCAAGGAACCACCGGATTGGTGCGTGCTGTGGATCGGGCTCACCATGCCTCGCGAGGAGCTCTATCGCCGGATCGACGAGCGGGTCGAGCGACAGATCGCGCGCGGACTCGTCGAAGAAGTGCAGCGCCTCTTGCGCGAGGGGGTTCCGGCGACGGCGCCCGCCATGACCGCACTGGGATACCGGCAAATCGTGGCCTACCTGGAAGGAAGGACGACATTGGAGGAGGCGATCGCGCGGATCAAATACGACACCCATCGCTACGCGCGACACCAGATGACATGGTTGCGTCGACTGAAGCAGATCGAGTGGTACGACGTGACGACGGACGGGTGGTACGACGCAGTACGCGAGCGGGTACGAACGTTCCTGGACGAGGAAACCGGCTGGACGCAAGCTGACGTACATCGTAACGGAGGAGGAAGAACGAGAGCGCCTCGCGCGTGAGGAGGAGGCACGGAAGCGGCCAGATGGCCGCTTCCGTGTTTCAGACCGTGGGTGCGGACGGCTGGCTGCTGGACTGGGTGCGGAGAACCATATCACTGCCCTCGCCGTGTGGTGGGTAGGCCGCTCGGTTCCGGGTGCGCGCTGTTCGATCATGCTGCTGGAGGGGCTGTCGTCGTTACTGCACCATGACGGAGCGAGACGGAAGTGTCTCTTCTCAGCACGGCCAGGCACGCTGGCTCAGGGTACGGGCGGGTTCGACGAGGCAACACTCGGGAGACAATCGGTGAGCGGTGCGTACGGTGGTCGGCCGGCGGACCCGCGGAGCAGGCTGGGTGAGGAACGATGACCCAAGAAACGTACGGAGAGCGAGATTTTGCCCGGACAGATGACCTGCGAGTCGTGCACGAGCGGCTTCTCAGCTGGTACGCGGCGAACGCTCGTGATCTGCCCTGGCGCCGGACACGCGATCCCTACCGGATCCTGGTCAGCGAGGTGATGTTGCAGCAGACGCAAGTCGAGCGCGTGATCCCGGCGTACGAGGCGTTCTTGTCCCGCTTCCCGACGATCGAGCATCTGGCTGCCGCGCCGCTCGCGGAGGTCATCGCCGCCTGGGGCGGGCTCGGCTACAACCGACGCGCGGTGTATCTCTGGCGGGCGGCACGCCAGATCGTGGAGCAGCACGGCGGGGAGTTTCCGCGCGACCGGCGGCAACTGGAAGAGCTCCCAGGAGTTGGCCGGTACACCGCAGGCGCAGTGCTCTGCTTCGCCTTCGGTCAGCCGGTGGCGTTCTGGGATACCAACATCGCGCGTGTACTCACGCGGATCTTCCTCGGTCCGGATCATTCTCCTCGTCGCCGTGATCTCGATGCGCTCGCTGAGCGTGTGCTGCCCCTCGATCGCGCCTACGAGTGGAACCAGGCCCTGATGGAGCTGGGAGCGCGTGTTTGCACCAGCCGGAGTCCTCGATGCGAACAGTGTCCAGTGCGAGCGGTCTGTCGTTCGGTCGGTACGGTGGGAATGGTACGCCGGCGGAGCGAGCGGTTCGCTGGTTCGCGCCGGTATTACCGGGGGCGGATCGTCGCTGCACTGCGCCGTTTGCCAGCGGGGGTGTCGCTGCACGCATTGCGTGAACTCGTGGGCGATCCTGACTCGGCGGGAGGGGAACTCGCGCTCGAGGAACTGGTGGAGGGCCTCGCCCGCGATGGGCTGGTGGAAGTGCGCGAAGAAGGCGGTGAGTACTTCGTGCGATTGCCGGGGAAGCCGGCTGACTAAGGAGACATATGTGGCAGCAGCGCCGAGTCACGCGAGAGTTCGATGCGAGTCAAAGGGAGTGCCGACGGTCGGTGAAGCTGCCGGGTGCGGGACGGTGAGCCGCGATACGGTCAGGTCGGTGTCGCTGTTCGAAAAGCGAACGAGCCCAAGGTAGGTGGAAATGACCCCCTACCATGCTCGAATGAACGATCGGCCGACTCGTGAAGGGATGCGCAAAGTCGGTACGGGATGGTAGGATAGGGGGCGGGAGCGTTACGTCCGACATCCTGGTGCGGGAGGAGCGACACGTGGCGAAGGGACAGACGAGCCGGGCAGTCGTCGAAGAGCGGGTGGAGGCGGCAGCAGTCTCGCAGCCGCTTTTCGGGTACGAGTTCCGGTACGGCTGGGGATTCCTGGCGTTCGTGACGTTCGTCGGGATCAATGTTCTCGGGCTGATCATCTGGATGATCATCGCGATCAATTCGCCGACGATCCATCCCTGGTCGTAGGGGACAAGCTCGCTCGACAACAGCGAGCCAACCGGGGGCGTCAGCACCCCCGGTTGGCTTTTCCTTGCGTCCGCGGTCAGGAGATGCCCGTCTGTTGCTGGCGGAGCAGAGCGGCGACTTTCAGCGGGAGGCCGAAGAGATTGATGAAGCCCTCCGCGTCACGCTGGTCATAAATCGCGTCGGCCCCGAAGGTCGCCAGCTCCATGCTGTAGAGGCTGTAGGGCGATCGTCGTCCAGTTGGGATGCAGTTGCCCTTGTAGAGGGTAAGGCGCACTTCACCGGTCACGGTTCGCTGGGTGACATCGACGAAGGCATCGAGCGCCTCGCGGAGCGGTGTGTACCAGAGGCCGTAGTAGACCAGCTCTGCGTACTTCAAGGCGAGCATATCTTTGAAGTGCATCGTTTCGCGGTCGAGCGTGAGATGCTCCAGCTCCTTGTGTGCCACAGACAGGATCGTCGCACCAGGCTGCTCGTAGACACCGCGTGACTTCATGCCGACGAGACGGTTCTCGACCAGGTCGATCCGACCGATGCCATGGCGACCGCCGAGCTCATTGAGGCGCTCCATGAGGGACACCGGTGGGAGGCGTTCGCCATTCAGGCTGACGGGATATCCCTGCTCGAAACCGACGACGATCTCCTCCGGTCGGTCGGGAGCGGCCTGTGGACTGGTCGTGATCTGGTAGACCCGCTCGTTGGGTGCCTGCCAGGGATCCTCGAGTTCACCACCCTCGTGCGAGAGATGCCAGAGGTTCTGGTCGCGGCTATAGATGTTCTCCTTGGACTGCGAGACCGGAATACCGCGCGAGGCAGCGTACTCCAGCAACGCCTCACGCCCGGAGAGATCCCACTCGCGCCAGGGGGCGATGACCGTCAACTCGGGGGCGAGGGCTTTGTAGGTCAGTTCGAAACGAACCTGGTCGTTGCCCTTGCCGGTGCAGCCGTGGGCGACGGCATCGGCGCCCTCGCGCTTGGCGATCTCGACCTGGTACTTGGCGATGAGGGGGCGAGCGAAGCTCGTGCCGAGGAGATACTTGCGCTCGTAGACAGCGCCGGAACGGAGTACCGGGAAGGCATACTGGGTGAGGAATTCCTCCTTGAGATCGAGAACGTACGCCTTAGAGGCGCCGGTTGCCAGCGCCTTAGCCTCGACACCGGAGAGGTCCTCGCCCTGGCCGATATCAGCTGTCACCGTAATGACTTCGCAGTCGTAGGTCTCCTTGATCCACTTCAAAATGACGGACGTATCGAGTCCGCCGGAGTAGGCGAGAACGACCTTGTTGACTTTCTTCTTGGACACGCTGTGCTCCTCCCTGATCGAACCGTCGACAACACGCTGCTTCAGGAGACCGAGGCGGTGACTTCCGGCCTGGCGCGACCGGGCAGATGGACGAGCACAGCGCACCCTCCCCACCGAGACCGCTTCTTTCCGAGGCGAGGGTAGCAGGAGGGGAAAACGGCGTCAAGCGCCGTTCGATTCCAGGGAGCTGCCGACACCCTCCCAGGAACGAAGACCACCATGTCTCCGCCAGGCGTCAAAAAATGATTGCCCTGGCATGCTGTACTGGTGTTTCGCTGACTGAGGCCAAACGCTTTTCGAGCGCTCGGGATCTTTGCAGCGAGACCGATAAACCTGGCCGAAGGGTTTTCTCCCGGGGCCACGAGCGGTGAGTGCTGAGCTGGTGCGGCCGAGGCGTGTCTCGACTTCGTCCCCTGATCACCATCGCTCGGCGCGATGCCTCGCGCACGTGGTGGAGGGGTGAGTGCTCGCCAGCCGGTTCGCATGAAGTCAGGCGTGCGGCCGGTGAGCGAGACGATACGGTCGGCGAGCAGCTAGGATACTGCGCAGGCAGCGCGAGGCTGCCGCTGGGAAGGGGAATCGGGATGCGGGGTGCGTGGCGTCTCGTACTCGCGCTCGTTTTGGCTTGGGGAGCTGTACTGCCGATTCACGCCCAGGAGCAGGAGCCGTCGTGGCGGCAACTGGCACTCCTCGATCGGCATCGCAGGCTCTGGCTCGCATCGTCCGATGGCGCTGCACCGGTCGCGGCACTCGAAGGACTCGAGGTCACGGCCGTCGAGTGGTCGCCCGAGGGTGGGCGGCTCGCTTTCACGGCGATGCAGGACGGGCGATCGGTCGTCGGGATAGCTACGACCGGCGCGCAGCCGGCGGCGCGCGTGCTGGACACGGCGACTACGATCGCCTGGTCGGGTGATGGTCGCTGGCTGGCGTGGAGCGACGGTAGCCGCGTGGTGATCGCGAGCCGGGAGGGCGAACCGCTCCGCACCGTTGCCGTAGCTGCCCGCCGTCTCGCCTGGTCGCTCGATGGGCGGTGGCTGGCGTTCACGCGCGCGACCGATGCGGTACCGTCCAGCTCGTGCCCGGTCGAGGATGTCGGTTGGATCGAGGTGGCGAGTGGTGGGGTTACGGTGAACGATCGAGCGGTGGGACACCTCACCTGGGTCACGACGGGGGGTGATGCCGAGCGACCACGGCTCGTGTACACGAGTGCGGCGGACGCGCGGCTGCGCTGGGCCGATCCGGGGACTGGCGCGACGGGGATCCTGTGGGATGGACTGGTGGCGAGTTGTCGTGCACCGCTCCTTACCTCGGGTGACGGACAGTGGGTCGGCTTCCTGGCGGCTGATAGCGGTGGGGACGATCTGGTGCTGATCAACCTCGTGACGGGCGAGGCGCGGCGTCTCCCTGATCTCCCGCTGGGCTATCCAGGGCTCGCATTACCGACGGTGTATCTGTGGCTCGATCCGCTGGCGCGCTTCCTCTACGCGAGCCGGAGTTTCCCGACAGTCGTCACACGCATCGATCTCGTTACTGGCGAGCGGACGACGGCAGCGAACGATCCGGGCATCCTGGTCGCAATTTCCCCGCAAGGGGAGCGGCTGGCGTTCGTGCGCAATGTTCCCGGTAAGCCCCCAGTGCTGGTGATCGTGGAACCGGCGAGCGGACGGAGGGAAACGCTGGAAGGCTTCGGTTGGGCAGCCTGGGAGCCGAGTCCGTACCAGCCGATCGTCTTCAGTGCCTGGCAGCGGACGTGGGAGCGGGAAGATCGGCCGGTCGCCGCAGGGTTGGTGGAGCGGAGCTGGACGTGGGGGCCGCGACCGATCCGTGTGACGGTCGAGCCGTATCGCGATGCGCCGGGTGGGCGGCGTGCCGTCGTGTATTGGGATAAAGCGCGCATGGAGGTCACAGCGCTCGCGGGCGACCGCGGGACACGCTGGTACGTGACCACCGGTCTCCTCGTGAAGGAACTGATCACCGGGCAGGTACAGCTGGGTGATGCGACGTTCGAGCAGCGTGAGCCGGCTGCGATCCCGGTCGCGGGTGACCGAGACGATCCGACGGGGCCGACATACGCGACGTTCCGCGAACTTCTCGCCGCTCCACCACTGTCGGAAGGAAGCGAGATCCGCTGGCGACTGCACCGCGATGGGACGGTGACCGAGGACGGGCCGGGGGGCGTCTCGGTCGCCGTGGTCATCCCGGAAACGAACCATGCGATCGCCGACGTGTTCTGGGAGTTCTTGCAGAGCGAGGGGCCAGTCTGGGGCGAAGCGGGCGCGACCCACGGTCGGCTCTTCGAGCCGCTGTTCTTCGCGACGGGACTACCGATCACCGAACCGTATTGGGCGACAGTGAAAGTCGCGGGCGAATTCCGCGACGTCCTCGTGCAATGCTTCGAGCGACGCTGCTTGACGTATACGCCGAGCAATCCGGCCGGTTGGCGAGTGGAGATGGGGAATGTGGGGCAGCACTATCTCGCATGGCGTGACCAGGAGTGAGCGAGTGCTCCAGCCTCCACAGGTGACTGCTGCTGCGCCGCAGGGTGTGTGGGTCGTGATCGTCAACTACAACACCGCTCACCTGCTCGAGCGATGCTTGACGGCGCTCCGGGCGAGCACGCTGGATCGGCCGTGCACGGTATTCGTCGTCGATAACGGGTCGCACGACGGGTCGGTAGCGCTGGTGCGGGAGCGGTTTCCCGAGGCCGTGCTGCTCGAAACCGGCGCGAATGTGGGGTTCGCTCGCGCGAACAATGTGGCACTGCGGCGTGTTCTGGCACTGGTACCGGATCGCGCGCGACGCGCGCACGCTGTCCTGCTGTTGAACTCGGACTGCTTCGTCGAGCCGGAAACGATCCAGCGACTGGTGACGGTGCTGGAGCGCGAGCCGGATGTGGCGATCGTCGGGCCGAAGCTGGTGTTGCCGGACGGGCGGCTCGATCTGGCATGCCGGCGCAGCTTCCCGACACCGGGCACGGCGTTGTGGAAACTGACGGGGCTGGCACGGCTGTTCCCGCGCAGCCGCTGGTTCGCACGCTACAACCTGACGTATCGTGACCCCGACGAACCGCTCGAGGTGGATGCAGTGAGCGGGGCATGCATGCTGGTGCGACTGCAGGCCGTGGTGGAGGCCGGTCTGCTGGACGAGGCTTTTTTCATGTACGGTGAGGATCTCGACTGGGCGTATCGGATCAAGCAGCGTGGCTGGCGCGTGCGCTACGAGCCGTCGGCACGAGCCGTCCATGTCAAGGGTGGCTCGTGGGGGCGACGCGACCCGCGGATTCTGTGGGAGTTCTACCGGGCGATGGCACTGTTCTATCGTCGCCACTACGCGGCTCACCAGCCGGTTCTGCTTCGCTGGCTGGTGTACGCTGGGATCGGGATGCGGTTCAGTGTCGCGCTGGTGGGGCTTGCTGTGCGGCGGTTCGTCCGTTAACGCCCGCGGTCAGTCGAGTGCCTGGTCGACTTCATCGCGCGTGCGCTCGAGCGCCCAGGCGAGTTCCTCGCGTTCCCGAACCGCCTGGGAGTCGATCACGAGTTCGTCCTCGACGAGGACGACGAGGTAGGTGTCGAGAGCGAGGGCTGCGAACTGGATTTCTGGATAACGAGCGGTCAGTGCATCGGCACAGTCCTGATCGCAGGCGACGAAGACCGGTGAGCCGCCGAGTACAGCAGGCGAATCGAGGCTCCAGAGGACGAGGCCGGCCTCCGCGGTGACGAGTTCGCCGCACTGGTCGCAGCGGGCTGCCGGGACGAACCCTTCGGGACGGAGATCCATGACGAATGGCATACGACCGCAACTCCCTGGCACCGAACTGGTGCACGTGAGCGAGGATAGCACGGCGGTCGTGGAGGGTGCGGCGCGGTGGCCGAGAGCGTCTTGCGTCTGATCCTCGCCGGACTCGTGGCGACGATTCTGCTGACGGTCGTCTTGCGCGGCAGTCAACTGTTCGGACTGACGCGTATGGATTTGCCCCTGATCCTGGGGCTGTGGGTGACCGACGATCGAGAACGGGCGAAATTCGTCGGTGTCTTCGCGCACATCCTGGTCGGTTGGCCGGTCGCGGCCGTCTATGCGGGTGTGTTCTGGTTGCTCGGAGGCGCGTCCTGGTGGCTGGGGGCACTGGTGGGACTGGTTCATGCGTTGTTCGTGCTGCTCGTGGTCTTGCCAGGCTTACCGGGAGTGCACCCGCGGATGGCGAGCGAGGGTACAGGGCCGGATCCGACACGGCATCTCCAACCGCCCGGACTGGCCGGGCTCAACTACGGGCGACAGACGGCAGTGGCGACGGTCATCGGGCATGTCGTGTACGGGATCGTTCTGGGCATCTTGCTCCGCACGTGACCTCAGTGCGCAGCAGCGCGAAGCGGCTTCCGCGACGTGGTCGCCTCCTCCAAGGCGAGCGCAGCACTGATGAGGCCGATATGACTGAATGCCTGCGGGAAGTTGCCGAGGTGCTCGCCAGTGGCAGGATCGATCTCCTCGGCGTACAGACCGACGTCATTGGCGCGATGGAGGAGGCGCTCGAATCGGTCGTAGGCTTCGTCGAGGCGGCCGATGCGAGCCAGCGCCTCGACGAGCCAGAAGGAGCAGATGACGAAAGCTCCTTCCGGCCCAATGAGACCGTCCGGCCGGTGGTAGCGATAGACGAGGTCGTCGACAGTGAGTTCGCGTCGTACGCTATCCACGGTGCCGATCACCCAGGGATGCGTCGGCGAGAGGAAGGCGTCCTGGAGGGCGAGCCAGAGGAGGGACGCGTCCGCTCCGCCGCCGGGTACGGCGACGAACGCGTTCCGGGTAGGATCGACTCCGTACGTGACGAGCCAGCGCTCGATCTCGGCAGCGGCGCGGCGGTAGCGGTGGAGCGGGAGGTGCACGCCGTCCTGCACCGCGAGACGCTCGAGATGACGCCGGCCGACGAGTGCCATGACCTTGGAGTGGACGTGATGGACACGGCCGGAACGGACTTCCCAGATGCCGTCGTCCGGTTCGTGCCACCGGTGAACGATGACATCGGCAAGGCCACGAAGGAAACGGTAGTTGTCGCGGTCGAGCGGGCGACCGAACGCACGATAACGCGCGAAGGCATCGATGACTTCACCGTAGACATCGAGCTGGAACTGCTGCGAGGCCTGGTTCCCGACACGGACGGGACGACTGCTCCGGTAGCCGTCGAGGTCGACGAGCAGGTGCTCCGGGATATGCGGCTCACCGTGGAGGGTATAGACGACTTGCAGTTCCGGCTGAGTAAGACGCGTAGCGTAGAGGATCCAATCGACGAATGCGTCGGCTTCCTCATGGAAGCCCAGACCGAGGAGCGAGCGAACGGTGAAGGAGGCATCGCGGAGCCAACAATACCGGTAATCCCAGTTGCGGGGGCCACCCGGCTACTCGGGGAGCGAGGTGGTCGGTGCGGCGACCACGGCACCCGAGGGCGCATAGGTAAGGAGCTTGAGTGTGAGCGCGCTGCGCTCGACTGCCTCGCGATAGGGGCCGGTATAGGTGCAGTGCAGGATCCATTGCGACCAGTAGTCGAGGGTCAGACGCTCGAAGGTGTCGAAAAGCTGCGGAATGGGGAGTTCGACGGGTGCTTCGTCGGCGTAGGCGAGGGCGAAATCGGCGGTTTGCCCGGCTTCGAGTATGAAGGTGCCGCGCAAGACGGAGCCCCGCTGCTCGAGCGGGACGCTCGCGTAGAGAACGGCAGCGCGATGATCCCATCCGTACTGGTACCACTGGCCGGCGAACACGCGGAGTTCTGGGGTCTGCCGACCGAAGCGGGGACGAAGGCGAATGGTCACCTCGAGGGCGACGCGACCGGCCTGGCAGCGGACGCGACGGATGAGAAGCGTCTGGGCGAGCGGGAAGTGTCGTTTCTGGGTCTCGGTGAGGGCCGGGAAAAAATCGGTGAGACGTACCTGGCCGGTCGTGGTGGTGAAGAAGGTTTCGAGGACGTTGGTACGGTCACGATAGCTTCGCTGGGCAGTTCGGGCGTCGTGGGGCAAGATGCACCAGTATCCACCGAGATCAGCGTCGAGGATGCGGGAAGAGACAGGGTCGGCGTCGAAACGAGGGAGGCATAGCCAATCGATCGAGCCGTCGCGGGAGACGAGTGCGGCGGTTCGCCCATCGCCGATGATCGCATAGTCGGCGATGGGTGGATACGGGCGGGGACGCAACATGGGCGATTGCCCCCTCTGTGTTACGATGCGATGCTGTCGATATGCGAGATGATCGCGGGCACGCGGTCAGACTGTAGGAAGGATAGCGAGGGCTATGGAAGAGCGTGAACGGTATGTCCTGTGGGAAATGACCTGGCCGGAGCTCGAGTCAGCGATGGGGGAGATTCGACTCGTCGTCATTCCGGTCGGGTCGACGGAGCAACATGGGCCGCATGCGACGTTCGCGACGGACAGCGTGCGGGCTTACGAGTTCAGCCTGCGCTTGGCGGAGCGCTTGTACCCGGAAGTTCTGGTCGCGCCGGTCATGCCATTCGGTGTCTCGCCGCATCACATGGCGTTCCCGGGGACTATTACGCTCTCCGGCGAGACCTTCATGCAGGTCTTGTACGAAGTCGTCGAAAGCCTCGCTGAGCATGGGTTCGAGCGTTTCCTCTTCGTGAACGGGCATGGCGGGAATCGCCCGGCGTTGGAACTCCTCGTGCAACGGCTGCGGCGGGAGCTGGACGTACTCGCAGCATGGGTATCGATTACGGAGCTGGCGAACGATGTGGTGCAGCGCGGGAAGGTAGCCGAAGTGATCGGTCACGCCTGCGAAAGCGAGACGAGCCAGCTCTTGTACCTGGCGCCCTGGGCGGTGCGGGAGGACGCGCTCGCTCCTGGCGAGCTCCTGGAGCAGGCGTATCCGCACGCGTCGTGGTGGGGGCCGGTGCACGTTGCGTATTCGTTCGACGAGATCACGGCGAACGGGGCACTCGGTGACGCCCGGGCAGCCTCAGCGGAATTCGGGGAGGCGATCGTGGAAACGGCGCTGAACCGGTTAGCGGAGTTCGTCGAGGCCTTCATCGAGGAGAGCCCGTTCGAGGAGTTCGAACTCGAGGAGGAAGAGGAAGAGTGAGGCCGAGCGAAGGGCGAGCCGAGATGGCGAGCCGGGTCAGCAACCTGCGGGAGTCGCCGCTGAGCGGGAAACGCATCGCATTCGTCGGCTGCGGCGTGATGGCGGAGGCGATCGCAGCGGCGCTGCTCCGAGCAGGACTCGTCAGTGTTCACCAGCTGACGGGAGGCGAGCCGAACGCGCGGCGACGACAAGAGTTGATCGCCCGTTTGGGGCTCGAGACGACACCGGACAACGTTGCGGCAGTCCGCGGTGCGGATCTCGTCGTGCTTTCGGTCAAGCCGCAGACGCTGGAGGCAGCGATGCGGGACCTAGCGGGTGTGCTCGCACCGGAGCAGATCGTCCTGTCGATCGTGGCGGGTGCGACCGTGCGACGGTTACAGGAGGGGTTGCAGCACGAGCGAGTCGTGCGTTCGATGCCGAACACCCCGGCCCAGATCGGCCATGGGGCGACTGTCTGGTATCCGGCACCGGGAGTGACACCCCAAGACGAGCAGCTGGTGCGGACCGTGTTGGAAGCCATGGGTCTGGCGATCCGCGTCGACAACGAAGACATGGTCGACATGGCGACGGCGTTGAGCGGGACGGGACCGGCCTACGTCTTCCTGATCATGGAGGCGCTGATCGATGCGGGGGTTCATCTCGGGTTTTCCCGGAATATCGCAGAGCAGCTCGTGCAACAGACGATTCTGGGGTCAGTTCTGTTTGCCCGGGAAACCGGTAAGCATCCAGCGGAGCTCCGAAATATGGTGACGACGCCAGGTGGGACGTCGGCCGCAGCACTCTACGAGATGGAACGAGGTGGGCTCCGGACGGTCATCGCGCGAGCAGTGTGGGCGGCCTACCGGCGTGCGAAGGAGCTCGGTGCGGGAATGCCGAACGGTGGGCCGAGTGACCTCTGACTCCTCACTGGGCTTGCCGGCGCGTGGGCACGATCTTGATTAACTGTCCGGTACCTGCGTCGGCGACGTAGAGCGTGCCGTCGAGTCCGACCGTCATCGCGACAGGATAGCGGAATCCCTGGGCGAACGGTGAGGTGGGTGCACCCTGTCCGTCAGATCCCGGGACAGCGCGGAGGAGCGTACCTGCAGTCTCGCGTGTGCCCCAGAAGAACAGTGTTCCGGGAATCGGGTCTGCCCACAGTTGTGTCGTGTAAGCGAGCCCACCGCCTGGAATGAACCCTGCCGGGAAGTCGAGGAAAGGCTCGGCCACGACTGTGCGACTTCCGAAATCGAGGCGGACCACATGCACGCGGCCCTCCTCGGTCTGGACAAGAGCGAAAAGGAGCTCGCCCCAGGTGAAGAGTCGCACGAGGCTGGTGGGTGCCGGACCGAGTGGGACGCTGTGGCCCTCGGTGATCAGGTACAAGTAGGGAGCAGAAGAGCCATCCTTGGCCAGGCCAGCGAGATAAACCTGGCCGCGCGCGTCGGTGACCGGTGCACCGGCCGGACCAGGTAACGGGCGAAACGCGAGCGGCAGACGCTGCGTGCGGTCGGCGATGCCGTCGCCGTCGTCGTCGCGAAGCCGGACGAGACCCTGGTCATCGGTGACGTATACCCAGGGACCAGCGGTGGCGATGCCGCGTGGGACGACGAGGCCAGAGGCGAAGGTGGTGAGGCGCGAAGCCCGACCGCTCGCGTCCTCGGCGGTCACGAGGAGGACGGTACCGTTGCTGGTGAGGACGAGGAGATTCCCGTCGGGGGCGAGGGCCAGGTCGACGGGGTCGCGGACACCCTCGAGGAAGAGACCAGCACGGAAGTGGGGCGGCACTTGGATCGAGACGGGAGTGCCAGGAAGCGGGTCAGGCCAGAGTCGGGATGGATCCGCTCCGTAGCGCCAGCGATAGTAGTGGCGACCGGTGTTGACCAGCGTGAAGCGCTGATCGGCGGGAAGAGAGGGAGTGTAGACGAGGATGCGTCGCTCGAAGACCTGAATCAACGAGGGAAGCGCGGTCTCGCCACGACGATAGTAGGCCCAGAACGGCTCACTGATGGGATAGCCGAAGACCTCGATCCAGGCGTTGGGTCCGAGCGGTGAACGGTCGAAGAGGGAAACCGTCACATCTGGAAGGTTGTGGCGCGTCGTCGCGATGTAACGGCTCGATCGCACCGGGGCCGGGGGCGTTGCGTGCTCTCGCGAACCATCCGCGGTGATCCACGAGTCGATCGCCTGACTGGTGACAGTTCGATCGGGGGCTGGCTCGGACACGAGTGCAGCGAGCGTGGCATAGGTGGGGACGCGCGGATCGGTGGATCCACCATCGATCGGAAGATCGGGCGGCGGGCGACGGATGAAGAGGTCGCTGCCGATGGCGATGTTTCCCGTGGTCAGTTCCCAAGCGAGCCGGCCCTGAGTGACACTGGTGCGGTTGACGCTGGCGAGGGTCGTCAACTCCATCCGCCCCCGGTCGAAGTATTGGACGAGTCGTCGACCGCCTGGCGAATCGGCATACGGCTCGATACGCCAGGCGAGCGGTATCTCTCCCCACAGATCGAGCTGGGCACGCTGGTGCTGGATCCAGAGTTGCTCGAAGGCGGGGCTGGCGAACGGTGTCCCGTTCGCCTCGTGGACCGGGAGCGTGAACACGAGCGCAGCGACGCCGAGCAGAACGAGAACGACCTGTTTCCACACGAGCTCCGACCTCTCTCTCCCCCGAGGGTACCAACGAACGAGGACGCGAGCTGGTCGCAGGAGGGCGTTTTGTCTACCTGGTGAGCACTTCGACGGAGCTGCGCGGGAGGGCATTGCACTGCTGCTGGCGAACGCCTAGGATTCCCGCAAGAGACTGGGCGAACGGAGGGCTTAGATTGGCGCAGCACGGGATCGAGGCGATCGTTTTCGACGTCTATGGTACGCTCTTCGGGTTCAACCGACTCGCGGAGCGCGCACGAGCGATCGTCGGTGACCTCCCGCTCCTCGATCGCTGGCGGGCCAAGCAACTGGAGCACAGTTTCTTGCGGACGATCCTCGGGGAGTACGTCGACTTTTGGCAGGTGACGGAGGAAGCGCTGGACGCAGCATGCGCGCAGCTCGAACTGGAGTTGACGAGCGAGGAGCGGGAACATCTCCTGCACGGCTGGCTCGAACTCGAGGCTTTCCCGGATGTGTACCCAGCCCTGGTGGGGTTCCGCGAGCGGAGCGTGCGACTGGCCATCCTTTCCAACGGCAGCCCAGCGATGCTGGAGGCGTTGCTCGGCGCCGTCGGGATGCGCTCAGTCTTCGAGGCAGTGCTGAGCGCTGATGCCGTGCAGCGGTACAAGCCGTCACCAGCGGTGTACGCGCTCGCACCGGCCGCGTTGGTTCTGCGGCCGGAACGGATCCTGTTCTGTTCGTCGAACGGGTTCGATGTCGCGGGAGCGCTCCGGTTCGGTTTTCGGGTGTGTTGGGTGAACCGGGGGACTGCCAAATTGGATGCCCTCGGGATGCAACCGCACTATTCGGTGCACTCTTTGCTCGAGCTGCTCGAGCAGTTGTGAGGTCGAGTGGCCGTGCGCTGGGACGTCGTCGGTTTCGGCGAAGCGATGCTCCGGCTGGCGGTGCCCACCGGTGAGCGGCTGGAGACGACGAAGCAGCTCGAAGTCGGGATCGGGGGCGCCGAGGCGAACGTGCTGATCGCGTTGGCCCGGCTTGGTCGGCGAACTGCCTGGTCCTCGGTGCTGCCGAGGAATACGCTCGGTGAGCGCATCGCGCGGGAGCTGGCGTGGCACGGTGTCGATACGTCACTGATTCACTGGACCGATGAAGGACGCGTCGGCGTCTACTTCCTGGATGTGGGCGTCCCGCCGCGCCCGACGGTCGTGCTGTACGACCGTGCCGGGTCGGTCGTGGCGCACGTCGATCCACTGGTCTTTCCGGTCGAGTGGGTGAGCGAGAGCCGGTGGTTGCATGCGACGGGGATCACCCCGGCGCTCAGCAGCGGATGCCGGGCAGTCCTCGCTCGGCTGGTCGAACGAGCGTGCCAGTCCGGTGTCGGCGTGTCGTTCGACGTCAACTACCGGTCCCGCTTGTGGAGTCCGGAGGAGGCGGCGCGAACGCTCGAGTGGTTCTGCCGTCAGGCGACGGTACTGCTGTGCGGGGAAGACGACGCACGTCTGTTGTGGGGCCTTTCTGGCGATGGGGAAGCGGTCGCTCACGCGCTGTCGACCCGTTTCGGTGCAGCGATGACGGTGGTGACGCGAGGCGAGCACGGTGCGGTGGCGACGACTGCCGACGGGCGCACGGTGATCGTGCCGGGTCGGGCGGCCACGGTGGTCGATCGAGTGGGAGCCGGAGATGCTTTCGCGGCTGGGTTCCTCCACGGATATCTCGATACGGGGGACGTGGAGCGAGGTCTCCAGTATGGCGTGGCCTTGGCCGCGTTGAAGCTTACTGTCCGTGGCGATCTGGCCATCGTGACCGCGGAAGAGCTCGAGTCGGCGGTGGCAGCAGCGCGGCGAACGATCCTGCGCTGAGCTGAGGCCGTTACGCGTACGCCGATTGGGTGAACACACCACGAACGTGTTTGGGTGGCTGGACGGCAACCACCCCCGATGGTCAGACGGCTCGTCTACCGACCGCTAGGGATGTTCCTGCCCCTGGAAACGCCCGGTGTAGTGGGCGCGACCGACGCATTCCTCGAGGATGATCTGGCAGATCCGGATGCCGGGACGAATAGCGAGTGGGACGGGCCCAGCGTTGTTCATCTCGAGAACCTGCCGCGTACGGACCATGCCGGGCTGGATGAAGTTGGCAGTGACGTGGACCATGAGTCCGACACGGGCGAAACGGCTGCGGCCCTGGATCCAGCCACAGATATTGTCGGGGAGGGTCAAGCGCTCCTCGGTGATACCGAGCACGGCTTGTCCAGGCAAGAGGAGCAAATAGTCGTCGACGGTGACGAGTTCGGTCACCTCGCGATGATCGGTGTCCTCCGTGACGTGCAGGATCTCGCGGGCGTGCCGGAAGAGGCGGAATTCGCGGCCCAGGTGAAGGTCGATAGACGCCGGGCCGACCTGCGAGGGATCGAACGGCTCGATGACGATCTCACCGGCTTCGATGAGACGGAGAATCTCCGGTCGCGTGAGCACAGCCATGGACCGACCCCTTCATCGACCGTCAGGTAAGCGGTGGCGGCGGCAGGCTCGGCAGGATGCGTTCGCACCAGGCGGCGACATGGAGGAGGCGCCGATCGTGTCCGTAGCGGGCGACGAGCTGCAGTCCGAGCGGTAAGCCGTCGCGAGTGAGGCCGGACGGGAGAGAGATCGCTGGTGTACCGAGAAGCGTCCAGACGGCTTGGAAGCGGCGGTCGCCAGTCGTCGAGCGATCGGGAGCCGGGCCGGAGGCGGTGGGGAGGATCGCGGCGTCCGCGCGAGCGAGGAAATCATCGAGAAGAGCTGCCAGGCGACGGCGGAGACGGCGAGCGTGCAGCAGGGCACCAGCAGGGACGAGCTGCCCGACTTCGACTGCGGCCCGGAGTCGCGGGCCATAGGCATCGGGGTGTTGCTCGAGCGTTTGCTGGTGGAGTGCGCCCATTTCGGCGAGCATGATGACATGGTGGATCGCGAGCAGGAGCTGGACATCGACCGGAAGGCGGCGTTCCTCGATCCGTGCACCGGCCTCGCGAAGGCGGCGCACCACGTCCTGCAGGTGCTCAGCGACCTCCGGCTCGGTGAGTTCGAGAAAGTCGACGAGAAACAGCAGCCGCGGTGGCTCGCTGAGGAGCGGGAGTTCGAGACGCTGGTGCGCGCAGAGCGCGACGTACGTGTACGCGACGTCTTCGACCGACCGCGCGAAGAGGCCGAGGTGATCGAGCGTCCAAGCGAGCGGGATGACTCCTTCGAGTGGGAACCAGCCGAGGCTCGGTTTGAACCCCACGACACCACAATACGCAGCAGGACGCAGGACGGAACCGGCAGTCTGGGTGCCGACAGCGAGTGGTATCTGACGCGCGGCGACTGCAGCTGCCGATCCGGAACTCGAGCCGCCAGGAGTCCGTTCGGCAGCCCACGGGTTACGAGTCGGAGCCGGATCGGCGAAGGCGAGTTGGGTGGTGTGGGTCTTCCCGAGGACGAGAGCGCCGAGTTCGCGTAAGCGGGCGACGATGGCAGCATCGGCTTGAGCTGGGCGGTCGCCCAGCGGCGCGAAGCCCGCACGTGTGGGCAGGCCAGCGGCGTCGATCACGTCCTTGAGACCGACTGGTACGCCATGGAGCGGAAGCACGGTTCCACGTTCAGCGAGATGATCGAGCCGCTCGGCCTCACGAAGCGCACCCTCACGGTCCAATTCGACCCAAGCCTGAAGGAAGGGGTCGGTGCGTTCGATGCGCTCGATCGTGGCCTGGAGCAGTTCGTGGACTGAGAGATCGCGCTGGCGGATGCGCGCTGGAATTTCGCGCACGGACAGCTGTGCCATGGTATTCACGGGTTCCCCGGCCTTTCGCTGAGCATATCGACTGGTGGCTCGTCGTCGAACTCGAGCGGTTCAGCGAACACCCGAGCGATCGTCTCCGCCATCAGGCGGAGCTCATCGACGAGATGGTCGGCGCGCTCTGAACCTAGGCGTGCTCGGGCGGCACCTTCGAGAACGGTAAACCAGTGTTGCGCACTCTCGGATCGTTCCCTCATCGGTCTACTCCGTCCACCTACGACAACGGTGGAGTGTGCGGGGAAGTGCGGGGGGCTGTCAAGGGAGTGTAACCGGGTCAGCCGAGCGCTTTCACCCTGGCGGGCTCGGTCTGCCAGCGCGCGAATCCTTGGCGTGGCGGATGCGTCGCTCTCAGCCGTAAAGCACACCTGCCGCGGGCTGTTCGGTACGTCCACCCGGGCACCGTTGGCTGCGGTATCACTACCGGGATCGACCGCGGTCACCGTGCGTACCTTGAGGAGGGAGCACGTCATGGCACTCACGGAAAGCGAGCGTGCGCTCGTTGCTGCGGCACGTGATCTCATCGCGCAGCGTTTCAAGGAGGGCTGGCATCACATCGGTTGCGCGCTCCGGACGCGATCGGGGAGGGTGTATCGCGCCGTGCATCTGGAGGCGACAGTGGGCCGCATTGCGGTGTGCGCCGAAGCGGTCGCGATCGGTATGGCAGCGGCTGATGGCGATACCGAGATCGATACGATCGTGGCAGTCAATCGATGGGGCGAGGTCGTCCCACCGTGTGGGATGTGTCGGGAACTCATCTCCGATTACGCACCGGAGGCGCGGGTGATCGTTCCGGACGACGACGGTGAGGCGGCCGTTCCAGTTCGCTGGCTGCTACCGAAGAAATACGCGCGGCGGGAGCCGGCCTAAATGCACGGCTCGGCATTGCGGGTGCTGGTGGCTTTCTGCTTCGGACTTCGCGTATCGCTGTGACCGGCAGCCAGACATGGCCGTGTTTTCCCTGTCTCCGGTGTCCGGGTGACGGGAGACGAGGTCACCTACCCACTCGTCATCGGCAGATCCGGGTTTCTGGCTGGCGCGGCGGTATGCCAAACGGAGTAACGGCTGGCCTTGACCAGGGTGCTTCGCTCTCGCATTCCGCAGGACAGAAGTGTTTTTCAGTGCGCCTCGCGGTGATGTTGCGCGCCGCTTCGCTTTGCGAGGCGTGTGCCCGCTCGGACAACATCGACGGTTCTCGGGGGACACAGATGCCCGGAGGACGCACGCTCGGTGAATCCGACACGAAAGGCTCATCCGGCCGGCGTGTGCGCATTCGTGACCGGTGGTTCGCACAGGACGAAGCCGAGGGCGATGGGCAGGAACTCCTGCCTGGTCCCGAGCGACTCGTTCGCAGGTGGGCTGTAAGGGCCATTTTCACAGCTACGGAACACGATGCTCGAGTCGCGATGACCCAGCCGTGGTCACGTGGCTTGCACGGATGACCGATCGCCCGCGGCTTTCCCGGGTTTCAGCCGGTGCACCGAAGTATGTGGCGTTATCTCGCCCGGAGCGAGTTCTCGGGCTACCGTGTGGTGTCACGGGCTTGTAACGGTGGGCGCTTGTGGGGCGGACAGGCCTCAGTTAAGCTATAAGCTGAGATTCCGGGGCAGGTAGGACGATCGGTAGGCTGCCGTGCAGGCTCGCGGAGCACCGATCGAACCGAAGGACTCGTGGGTACAGCGTGGTATGGGCCCGGCGGCCTGCGCGTGGGGGCGGTCAGGAGGGAGTTGCTGGGAACGGAGTCCACCCAGGCCAGGAGTCGGCAGTGCGGTGCGGTTCGAGCAGTCAGGAGGGGTACCATGGCGGGAAACGCTCCACGCACGCTCCAGGAACTGATCGATTCTGTGCCCAGCATCGTCGATTACCTGTTCGGGAACCAGAAGAGCGCGATCACGCCGTACATCACGCTCCTGCAACCGGCGCCTCACGTGCTACCGGAGTTCACGAACTGGCGAGACGAGCAGCGCTCGTGGTGGAAATCGGTCGGCCTGTCCGACCAGACGTTCCACATGGTGAATCTCTGGGTGCGTGGGCGGGATGCGGTGCGGCTACTGGAGTACCTCGGGGTGAACAGCTTCAAGAACTTTGCCCCGGGAAAGGCGAAGCAGTTCGTCGCCTGCGCCCCGAGCGGCCACATCATCGGCGACGCGATCCTCTACTGCCTCGAGCCGGAGACGATGGTTCTCGTCGGGGCCGACATGACGATGAACTGGATCAAGTATCACGCCGAGGCCGGTGGATTCGACGTGCGGATCGAGGAGGATCCACTCTTCGCGTTGAACCCGGCCGGTCGGCGGACGCTCTACCGGTTCGAGATCGAGGGGCCGAACGCGACACCGCTCCTCGAGACGTTGATCGGTGGACCGGCGCCGGAGATCACGTTCTTCAATTTCGTCGAACTCCGGATCGTCGGACGGCCGGTCTGGGTGATGCGGCACAGCATGACCGGTTCACCGGGGTTCGAGTTGTCCGGCCCCTGGGAGGATCGGGAGACGGTACTGGGGGCGCTTCTCGAGGCCGGGCAACGCTTCGGCTTGCGTCGGCTGGGGCCACTGGCCTACTTCACGAACGCGCTCGAATCGGGCTGGTTCGCCGCACCGCTGCCGGCGATCTATACGGGCGAGGAACTCCGGCCGTACCGCGAGTGGCTGCCGCTTACTTCAGCTGAGGCGACGCGGGCGATCGGTGGCAGCTTCTACTCGCCGAACATCGCTGACTACTACGTGACGCCGTACGAGTTGGGGTACGAGCGGATCATCAAGTTCGACCATGAGTTCATCGGCCGGGTGGCACTCGAGCGGTTGCGGGAGCAGCCCCACCGGAAGAAAGTGACGCTCGTGTGGAACGTCGATGACGTGCTGGCGTTGATGCGCGCGGCACTGTTCGAAGAAGGGACGCCGGCGAAGTACCTCGATCTCCCGGTGGCGCAGTATGCCGTATGGAAGTACGACCGGGTGCAGAACGAGCAGGGCGAGCTGATTGGGATCTCCCAGTGGACGGGGTACCTGGCGACGGAGCGCAAGGTCGTCTCGCTCGGGCTGGTCGACGAGGCGTACGCGACACCGGGAACAGAAGTCGTCGTGGTCTGGGGCGAGCTCGACGGGGGCGAGCGGAGCCAGCCGTGGATCGAGCGGCACCGGCCGTTCGAGGTGCGGGCGACGGTGGCGCCGGTGCCCTTGAGCAAGGTGGCGCAGGAGTACTGGGCACAGGTCAAAGCCCACCGTTGAGTTCACTGCCGTGGCAGGGCGCGGGAGTGGGGGATGAGTCCCGCACTCCCGCGTTGCCTTCCGGTCATCCTGAGACGTGCACCAGTTCAGCTGCGTCGCCGCTCAGGCTGTTCTGGGTCACCAGGAGCGAGCTGTCCGGGAGACGCACGAATGCCGTGGGGGTGACGAGACCGGTCGGGAGGATCGGTACGTAGGTCCCATCAGCGGTGACCTGGGCGAGTGCCCCCTCCACAAGGCCTTGCTGTGCCGCGAGGAGGCCGTGCGCCGTGATCTCGAGGACGATGAACGAACCGTCTGGTGCGACCGCAAGATCGATGAGATTGGTGAAGCCGGTGCTGACGATTTGCGGATCCTGGCCTGGCACGACGCGCCAGAGACGGGCGGCGCCGACCGGGAAGGGAAATCCCGTCAGCTCGCTTACGTAGTAGGCAGCGTCAGTGCCCTTCGCGACACTGGTCGGAACCGTTTGCGCGGGGATTTCGATTCCAGGTGGAAGGCCGAGGAAAGGCGGTGCTGGAGCCATGAACGGTGGGAAGACCGCAAGTGTGGTAATCTCCCCAGTCATCGTGACGCTGAGGAGCGCGTTAGCACCGGCATCGACGACGATGAAGCGGTCACCGTCCACCAGCATGGCGTACGGATTGCTGTCCGGGCCGGCGCCGTCCGGGTCATGGCTGGCCTCGTACGCGGCGAGGTCAGCGATGACCGTGCGTGTCCCGTCGGCGGCGATGCGGCGGAGCTGACCCAGGTGCGCAGCTTCCGGCGGTAGTTGGGCGCGAACCGCGGGGTCGGCGCCGAGACCCAAGAGGACATAGAGCATGCCGTCAGGTCCGATCAGGAGATCGTGCACGCCGATCGCGGCGGAGCCGTCGGGCTCGGCCAGCGAGGGGAGACCGGTCACGATGCGCTCAGTCCTCGGACCGATGATGCGCGTGATCGCTCCGGACGTTCCGAAGCACACGTTGTTGCCCTCCGGGCCGGGGACGCAGACGGTGTCTCCACCGTTCCCTGCTTCAGCGACGTAGACGGTGCCGTCGGTGGTGACGGTCATGCCACGCGGGTTGCGGAGCCCAGTCGCGACGGTCGTCAGTGACTGGAGACGGAGTTGTTCGGCTCCGATGAGACCGAGCAGCACGTGCGCACGTTCGGGTGCCTTCCCTGGATGGGACTCGAAACGAGCGCGCTCGAAGTACTGGATCGTCGTACCGTGATCGACGTACGGCTCGCTGATCGGAAAACCGAAGAGCGCGAGCCCACCGTAGGTCTCCCAGTACGTGCGGAAGGCGCCCGAGAGATTGTGAGCTGTTTCCGGAAAGTAGCGTGCCGAAGGTTCAGGTGTCGCTGGTTGAAACGGTGATTGGCCTTGCCGGCTGGCTGCTTGCTCCGTGCCGAGGAGTCCCAGCAGGACGTCATGATGGTCAGGTGCGGCACCAGGGTGCCACTCGAACCGGGCACGCTCGAAATATTGGACGACTGTACCGTTGACAGTCATCTCGTCGGTCAAGGGATAGCCGAACAACGGCAGCCTGCCGAACTCGTCCCAGAAAGCTAGAAAGCCGTGGCAGACCGAGTGACCGGTCTCCGGGAAGTCGCGGCAGGGAGCAGCCGCCGGTTGCGCGTGCGTTACTGCCGGGAGCGTCAGAGCCAGTAGCAGCGTCAGAACCAGGAGCAGCGGAAGCTGGGGAATGCGCGCTTTCGTTTGTCCATCAGGGGTCTCACTTTCGTGGCGTCTCTGCTCGTCGCGTGTGTCGTCGGGTCGGGAGCGTCCTGGGAGCCCTTCGCCTCCTCTCGCGAATGCGGCTGAGAGAAGCCTAACCGTCAGGACAACACTGCCCATGCCTGCAGGTGCCTCAGAGTCGGTCCTCCGTTTGGTCACGTGGTAGCCAATCTCCGGCCGGCAACGAACGGCTGGCCAGGGTGCGCAGATCGGTCGAGTGCGGGTCGGGTGACGCGGCGCAGTCCCGACTCGGACGGGTACATCCAGGTGCGGTGCGTCTGCAGGGAGCGGTATCGGTAGCGGGATGCGGCTCGGGGGCGCGAAGCTCCAGCCGGAAGGTCGTCGGACGCCTCATGTCGTGCGCAGGGTCGGATGGTGACGATGGTCGGACAGCCGAGGGGTGCGCCTGTATGTGGCGGGACTGCTCGAGGCAAAAAGAGATCGGGGTAACTCGGTTGTCCGAGCCACCCCGATCGAGGGCCGGGTCACCTCGCGAGGAGTGTGCGACGTTCAATCACGACGGAGTCGTACACCGTCGTGCGGCATGCTCAGTGATCGAAGAGGAGCACGCCGCGGATGACGCGTCCTTCGACGACGTCACGATAGCCCTGGTTGATCTCGTCGAGCTTATAGGTCTTGGTCACCAGCTCGTCGAGCTTGTACTTGCCAGCCTTGTACAACTCCAGGAAGCGCGGGATATCGACCTTCGGATTCGAGTGCCCGAAGATCGTGCCGACGATCTCCTTGGCGAGCAGCATGAACTCGCGGGGCGTCACCGCGATATGGTCCATGCCGCGGCCGGAGGCGCCGACAATGACGAGGCGTCCAGCCTTGCGCGTGATCTGGGCACCGATCCCGACATGCTCCGGCTTGACGTGGTCGAGCGTGAGGAGCACCTTGTCGCAACCGACGCCGTTGGTGATTTCCATGACGCGCTGGACAACGTCCTCGTGGTTCACATCGATAGTGTGTGTAGCGCCGAATTCGCGAGCCTTCTCCAGTTTCCACGGTACGCGGTCGATCGCGATGACGCGCACGGCGCCGGAGAGGACAGCTCCCTGGACGGCATTCATGCCGACACCGCCGACACCGTAGACCGCGACCGTGTCGCCGGGACGGACCCCGCCTCGGAACATCGCAGCGCCGGCACCGGTCGGGACAGCGCAGGCGACGAGGCAGGCCTTGTCGAGCGGAATGTCGGGATCGATCTTGACCACGGCGTCCGTCGGTGCGACCGTCCACTCGCTGAAGCAGCCGATCATGGCGAACTGGCCGACGTCTTGGCCATCCTTGGTGTGGAGGCGGAAGGTACCATCGAGCTGGGCACCGATCGTCACGTTGGCGCCGCGATCGCACAGGACCGGGATACCGCTCAGGCACCAGCGGCATTTGCCGCAGGGCGGGATGAACGTCAAGACCACATGGTCGCCCGGCTGGAAGTCGGTCACACCGGGGCCGACCTTTTCGACGATTCCTGCACCCTCGTGCCCGGCGACGATGGGGTACCGGCCAGGGCTGTCACCGGTGGCGAAGTACCAGTCGGAGTGGCACAGGCCAGTGGCGACCAGCTTGATGAGCAGCTCGCCTTCTTTTGGTTCTTCGAGCTCGAGTTCTTCGATCTCGAAGTGCTGGGTCGGCCCCCAGAGGACGGCTGCGCGCGTCTTCACCGACTCCCCCTTTCGGTACCCCACGAGTGCCGCCGCTTCGAGCGCCTCGCGCTGAGGCGGGTTCGTTCCGGCACTAGCCGTACCCTAACATCAGTCCTGAAGTGTCGTCAATGGCCGTGTTCGGCTATCGTGAACAGTTCGCGAAACGGCCTTCTCGTCGAGCTGCGGTGGTCACTGCGCAGGGACGGTTGTTGCTGGGGACGACCGAAGATGCTGTAACGATGTGATAGGTGCCGGTGGCTCGCGACAAGGTGATGCGCCGGTCGGTGCGACCGGCTCAGAGCACGGCGTGCCGGAGTCGGCAGGCGGCGTGACTCAGACCGGGAGCGGGTGCATGCTCGGCTCGCGGGAGCGCCAGTGGGCGACCGCAGCCGAGGGTCCGAGAGCGAAACCCGGCGGAATGATGAGATCGTCGGGACAAAGATCGTGGACCGAGGCCTTGCCGAGCCCGAGCAGGGTTTCGTCGATACCGCTGCGCAGGAGTTCCAGCACGTTGCGGACCCCGGCCTCGCCGTTGGCAGCGAGACCCCACAGGTAGGCGCGGCCGATGAGAACTGCCCGGGCGCCGAGCGCGAGCGCTTTGACCACGTCACTGCCGCGGCGAATTCCACCATCCAGCAGGATCTCGATGCGGTCGCCGACGGCCTCGACGATGGTCGGGAGGACACGGATGGTGGCTGGGGCACTGTCGAGGTTGTTCCCGCCATGGTTGGAAACGGAGATCGCGTCAGCGCCGATGTCGACGGCCCGTCGGGCATCTTCTGGATGGAGGACACCCTTTATGACGAAGGGGCCGTCCCACTGCTTACGCAGCCAAGCGATGTCCTCCCAGGTCGGTGGCGGCGTCTGCATCCACTCGAAGTAGGCCTCAAAGAACGTTGGCGGGCGCTGGCCAGGCTGGGCCAGATTGGGAACGGTGAGATCCGGTAGCTTGCCGCGCTTGAGGTACTGCCAGAGCCAACCGGGGCGAGCGAGCGCTTCCGGAGCCAGCCTGAGCATGTTGCGGAACGTGAGGCGATCGGGGATGAAGGGACTCTCCCAGTCGCGACGCGTGGCGAAGGACCAGTCGAGCGTCACGACGATCCCACAAGCACCGGCTGCCTTGGCGCGGTCGAGAAGCGCACGGATGCGCTGGCGAGTGCCGAGCCAGTAAATCTGGAAGAACGTGCGGGGGTTCGCGGCCACGACTTCTTCGAGCGGCTTGGAGGCAAAGGAACTCAAGATCATGATGGTGCCAGCGGCAGCTGCTGCCCGGGCGACGGCGACCTCGGCATCGGGATGGACTGCCTGGACACCAGTCGGAGAGATGATGACCGGGAAGGCAATCTCGAAACCGAGGACGGTCGTCGCCAGCCGGCGCTGCGGTGGAGCTCCAGCGATACGGGGCAAAAAGCCGATTTCAGCGAAGGCTGCGACGTTGTCGGTCAACGTTACTCCACGCTCGCTCCCGGCCATGATCGCATCGTAGACGGAGCGGGGAAGACGCTTCTTGGCGCGCCGTTGCGCTTCGGCGATAGTCTCGAACCAGTGCCGTGTGCTGGCCATAGTCCCTCCGCACTCTTCCCGTGACGACTCGCGCCGTACCGATGAATCGCCTGCACTCACCACAGTTCAGCGCGGCACGACCGGACCGATCCACCAGTACTCAACAGAAGTGTGTCACGCGAAGCTGTCCGGCCGGCGCGTGCGGAAGCCCGGGTCGCCTCCGACAGTTCAGGTATACAGTGTCAGCACACATCCGAACAGGTTGGCGGTTCCTGTGCCGTGTCGACGGTTCCGGTCATGCCGGATGGAGGGCCGGACCTGCGCGAGAGGTATTCCTAATCACGGTGTCCCGGATTACCCCGTCGCTCGCTCAGCGAACGCCGAGCTGATCGGACTCGGTCTGTGCTCAGCACCGAAACACCTGTCACGCGTGGCGAACGCTCCACCGGAGTGCTCCGGTGGAGCGTTCGCACCAGGCTCGCAATGCCGGTATCAGGCGAAGCGGATGACGCCGCGGATGACGCGGCCTTCGAGGAGGTCTGCATAGCCCTGGTTGATCTCGTCGAGCGTGTAGGTCTTGGTGACCAGTTCATCGAGCTTGAGGCGCCCGGCGCGGTAGAGCTGCAGGAGGTAGGGGAAGTCGACGCGCGGGTTGACGTGGCCGTAGAGGGTGCCGACGACCTCCTTGCCCAAGAGAACCAGATCGGCTGGTGGGACTTTCATGGAGTCGGTCGCGATCGGGGCCAGGCCGACGACGACGCAGCGGCCGGCCTTGCGGGTAGCGCGGTAGGCGATGCCGATGTGCTCGGGTTCGACGTGGCCGATGGTGACGATGGTCTTGTCGGCGCCGACGCCGTTGGTGAGGTCGAGGATGCGCTGGACGGGGTCTTCGTACTGGGCGTTGATAGTGTGAGTAGCGCCGAACTCCTGGGCGGCCTCGAGCTTCCAGGGGACGACGTCGACGGCGATGACCTTGGCGGCGCCGGCGAGGGCGGCACCCTGGACGGCGTTCATGCCGACCCCGCCGAGGCCGAAGACGGCAACGACATCACCGGCGCGCACTTCACCGCGCTTCGCGGCGGCGCCGACGCCGGTCGGCACGCAACAGGACACCAGGCAGGCCTTATCGAGCGGAATGTCGGGGTCAATCTTCACGATGGCATCGGCCGGTGCGACCGTGTACTCGCTGAAGCAGCCGATCATGGCGAACTGACCGACGTCCTGGCCGTCCTTGTTGCGGAGACGGAAGGTGCCGTCGAGCTGCGCGCCGATCGTGGCCTGCGCGCCCCGGTCGCAGAGGACCGGAAGACCAGTCAGGCACCAGCGACACTTCCCGCAGGGCGGGATGAAGGTAAGGAGCACGTGATCACCGGGCTGAACGTCGGTGACCCCGGGGCCGACCTTCTCGACGATGCCGGCACCTTCGTGGCCGCACACGATCGGGTAGCGCGCCGGATGGTCACCGGTAGCGAAATGCCAGTCGGAGTGGCAGATACCGGTGGCGACCATCTTGACGAGGACTTCGCCGGCTTTGGGTTCATCCAGTTCCAATTCTTCAACACTAAACGTCTTGGTCGGACCATACAGCACGGCCGCTCGCGTCTTCATAGACTCCCCCTTTCACGAGTCCACCCTACCAACGCTCTCTATCCATTGACAGCACTGTCGTAGAAAATGTTATCTAAGCTCAGTATAGCAGAAGACTGAAGAGCTGTCAAGCGTTTCTGCGGCAAGGTGTGGCTCTTGCACGAGAGGAGTCCAGACTTTCTGGCGGTTTCGGTAGCGCATTGACACTGTGCGGGGTACTGGCTATACTCCGGCTGACATCCAGATGTGGACGCAGCGAAGGGCGAAGTGCGTAGTTGGGAAGGGAGCGGAGACGATGGAGCCGGTGCTGGAGCCGTGCGAACAGCAGGCGGTCGTGGTCGACGAGGAGCAGCCGGTCGCAGCGGTGACGCAGGCAGCTGAAGAGGCGGACCAAACCGAGGAGCTGGTGGAACTGCTGCTCCGGGAGATCACGATCGACGGGATGTGCGGGGTCTACTGATCGGCGTGATGCGTTGGGAGAACCGCACGAGGCTGGCGCGGACGGCGGCGCTCCGACCGGAACCGTTCGGGGCGCTCGCCTACACCTATCACGAGCGCCGGCTTTTCTTCATTCCGCCCTGGCTCGTTCCGTTCGTCGAAGGGACGGGCGACGAGACGATCGGCGAGATGGCGCAGCGCCTGCGGGCATCAGGTGCTTTGCCGGAAGACGCTGTGACGAAGATCTTGCCGCTCCTGGAGGGGTTGCGCCGCAGGGGGGTCGTCGATGTGGACTGAGGTGTTGCGTCGTGGGCTTGACGCGCCGATCTGCCTGACCTGGGAGATGACTTACGCGTGTAATTTCAACTGTGTCCACTGCCTCTCCTCCTCGGGCAAGCGAGCGCCGGACGAACTGACGACGGAAGAAGCGAAGCGGCTGATCGACGAGTGGGCTGCGCTCCGGGTGTTCTACATCAATGTCGGAGGCGGTGAGCCGCTGATCCGCCCTGATTTCTTCGAGCTGATGGAGTACGCGATCGCTCGTGGTATCGGGGTGAAGTTCAGCACCAACGGGAGTCTGATCGACGAGGCGGTCGCCGACTGGATCGCGCGGACACCTTACCTCGACGTACAGATCAGCCTCGACGGTGTGACAGCCGAGGTGAACGACGCGATCCGCGGAGCTGGCTCCTACGCGCTGGCGCGCCGAGCGATGGACCTCCTCGCAGCGCGCGGCTTCCCGTTCAAGATCAATGTCGTGTTGACGCGGCGCAACTTCGACCAGCTGGATGCCTTCTACGCGCTCGCGCAGTCGTACGGCGCACAGCTTCGGGTCACCCGGCTCCGCCCGTCCGGTCGAGGGCGAGAGGTGTGGCACGAGCTGCGTCTGACACGTGCCCAGAGTCACCAGCTCTTTGGCTGGCTGCTCGCGCACCCGGACGTTTTGACGGGTGACTCGTTCTTCCACCTCTCGGCGCTCGGTCAGCCGCTCGAAGGGTTGAACCTCTGCGGTGCTGGGCGCATCGTTTGCTGCGTCGACCCGCGCGGCGACGTGTACGCCTGTCCCTTCGTGCTGACCGAGGAGTTCAAGGCAGGCAACGTGCGCGAGCAGTCCTTCACGGAGATCTGGCGGTACTCGCCGCTTTTCCAGCGGTTGCGCGAGTGGGAGGCTGGTGCGACCTGCCAGCAGTGCTCGGCCTACTCGCGTTGCCAGAGCGGGTGCTTCGCAGTCAAGTACTTCACCGGTACGCCGCTCGACGCGCCGGATCCGGAGTGCGTCTTCGCGCCGGAGACGGGGCCCACCGACGTCGTGTTGCCGCTCCGTCTCCACCCGCGCCCGGTGCGTAGGCCGCGACGAATGGCGACGGTGCCAGCAGCCTCCTAAAAAAGAGGCTGGATCGGCGGACATCCTGAGGTCGGATAGGCTCGGTGAAAGCGATTCGCAGAGACGGCGATGAGGAAGCGGTGCGCCGTGGCGGTCACTCGGAGGTCACGGCGCACTGCCGTCTTCGGGCACGGTTGGTCCGCCAGGGTGGTGGCGTGTGGCTCCTCGCTGAGCGACCGCTGCGGCTACTGCGTGTCCATCCGAAGGTAGAGCCACTCCTCCAGGCCCTGCGTGACGATCCCGATGTCGAGCGAGTGCTCAAGGCTGTTCCTGGCCTCCGGCGAGAGAGCGCCATCGCCTTCCTGGAGCGGTTGAGCGACGAGGGACTGGCATACCTGACATGGTCGGTACCGGACGAGCTTTTGCCCACCGTCTCGATCGTGGTACCGGTACGGAATCGGCCGAGGCAGCTGGACGCGTGTCTTGCGGCTCTGGCCCGTCTCGAGTACCCATCGGATCGCTGGGAAGTGATCGTCGTCGATGACGCGTCATCCGACGACACGGCGGCGCGGGCGGAAGCCTGGAAGGAGCGTCTCGCGCTCCAGCTGATCCGGCTACCGCAGCAGGTCGGCGCGGCAGAGTGTCGGAACCAGGGGGCACGCGCCGCTCGCGGTGAGATTATCGCCTTCACGGACAGTGACTGTCTGCCGCATCCTCGCTGGTTACGCGAGCTCGCACCCGAGTTCGTGCGACCGAGTGTGGTGGCAGTCGGCGGTGCAGTCCTACCGGTCGACGAGGCGGCCTGGCTCGACCGTTACGAGGCGGTCGAGTCGCCCTTGACTCACGGCTGGGAACCGGTGCGCGTCCAGCCGCGGGGTGCCGTGCCGTATCTCGTGACGGCGAACATGCTGGTGCGCCGGCAAGCGCTGCTCGATGCGGGTGGCTTCGCCCGGATCCATCCGGGGGAGGACGTCGACCTCATCTGGCGGCTGTGCGCGCGTGGCGGGCGTGTGCTCTACCGGCCGCAAGGTCTCGTCGCACACGATCACCGAGACCGGCTCTGGCCGTTCCTCGTGCGGCGGGCGTCCTACGCCAGCTCGGAAGTCGTGCTCGTCAGGCGGCATCCCCAGTACCGGCACGCAGTGGTGATGCCGGTGGCACTCGCGCTCGGTGCAGGCTGGGCTCTCTGGTGCTGGAGGCGGTGTTCCCGCTGGGTGTTCCTGTTCAGCCTCGTTCCACTGCTCGCTGATCTGGTGGCGGCAGTGTCGAGCGTCCGGCGTAGCGGTGCTCACCTACCAGTGCGGACGCTGGTGCGTGCCGAGTTGCGCGGGATGCTCGCGGCAACCTACTGGCTCGGGGGAACGATCAGCCGGTACTACACCTGGCCGCTGCTGACGCTGGGTGCAGTGCTTCGCCGACGCCCGCTGGGGCGCTGGCTCACTCTTGTGGCGTGGTCGAGCCTGATCGCGACTGCCGGTGCTGATTATGCGCGAAAGCGACCACGGCTCGATCCTTTCCGGTTCGTGTTTGGCCACATCCTCGACGATCTCGCGAACAACGTTGGGTTGCTTTTCGGCTGTGTGCGGTATCGGACGCTCCGCCCATTGCTCGTGGAACTCCGCCTGTACTGGCCTCGCTTCCGGCCCGAGTGACGACGAGCCGCGGTCGACAGCGAGCTGGGAAACCGCGGACTTCTCGAGCCGATGTGGTCTGTCGCCGCCTTTCCGCAACGCTATAGTTGCGTTGGAGGACGCGGTCATGAGTAGGCCTGGAGGGTGAACGGTGAGTGAGGTCCGCATCACGGTTCGGAAGAATGGCCCGTACCACGTGCAGGGGCGCGTTGTCTTGGTCGATCATGAGGGAAACGAGATTCCGTACGAGGGTGACGAGATCTGGCTGTGCCGGTGTGGTGGCTCAGCGAAGAAGCCGTTCTGCGATGGCACGCACAAGCGGATCGGCTTCCAGGGAGACCTGGGGGCGGAAGTCCGGCGTCGTATGGAAGCAGCCAGTCAGCCCGAGCCGGAAGCAGCGACGAGTGGAATGGCTGAGCGAACGACTGCTCCTGACGAATACGTTGCCGTGCGACCGCTCGCCGAGGTACCGGAGGCGCAGCTCGTGCGTTTCGAAGTCGATGGAGAGCCGCGTATCCTGGTGCGGTTCGGTGACCGGCTGTACGCGATTCACGGCATCTGTACGCACGAAGAGGCGGAACTGGCTGAAGGCGATCTCGAGGACGGTGTCGTCTACTGCCCGCTCCACGGTTCCGGGTTCGAGCTGGCCACTGGGCGCGTGACGAGCTTGCCAGCGACACGACCGCTGCCGGTCTACGATGTCGTCGTCCGTGAGGGCGTGGTCTACGTGTCACGACGACCGCGGCAACCGTGAAGGGGGACTCGCGACCGGACTCGTGCGGCACCGGTGCGGGGCAGTAGCTTCGTCGGACAGGACCAGTCATGACCTCGGGAGCTGGGGCCGGTGCGGTTCAGTGGTCCGAGAAGTTTTCGGCGAAGCGCGGGCTGGGCGATCGAAGAGGGGGCCGCAACGATGGCTGAGACGTGTATCGTCGTCGGAGCAGGGGTAGCGGCGTATGGTTTCGCCAACGCGATCCGGGAGGCGGGCTATCAGGGGCGCGTCGTCCTGTTCGGGGCGGAATCAGTAGCCCCCTATGAGCGGCCACCGCTCTCGAAACAATTTCTCACCGGAAAGAAGGACGAGGATGCCCTCCTGTTCCAGCCGGTTTCGTTCTACGAGGAGCGGAGCATCGAGCTGTGTCTAGGCACACCGGTCGAGGAGATCGACCTCCAGAGAAGGGTCGTGCGGACGGGTGACGGGAGCGAGCACGGCTTCGACCAGCTCGTCCTGGCGACGGGGGCGAGGCCGAACCGCTTACCGGTACCGGGAGCCGAGCTTGCCGGGATCTTTACGCTCCGCTCACTCGCGGACGCGCGAGCGTTGCGCGCAGCGCTGGCGGCTGCCGAACGGGTGTTCGTGGTCGGTGGCGGATTCATCGGTTGCGAGGTAGCGGCGAGCGCGCGGCTCTTGGGGAAACAGGTGGCGCTCGTCGAGACGCTGCCAGTGCTCCTGGGGCGAGTGCTCGGCCCGGAGATCGGTGCTGCGATCACGCGGGTGCACGAGCGGCAGGGTGTCGCGCTGTATCTGGGACGACGCGTCGTCGGAATCGAGGGGCAAGAGCGTGTCGAGCGGGTCGTACTCGACGATGGGACGGCCCTGCCGTGCGACCTCGTCGTGGTCGGTATCGGTGTGCAGCCAGCGTTACCGGCCATCGTGGGAGAGCTCCGGATCGATGACGGTGTCGTGGTCGACGCGACCTGTGCGGCGAGCGTCCCAGGGGTATGGGCGGCTGGCGATGTGGCGCGCTGGTGGCATCCCCGGGTCGAGCGCTTCATCCGGGTCGAGCATTACGATAATGCGCTGGAACAGGGCGCTGCGGTGGCCAAAGCGGTCGCCGGTCAGCCGGAACCGTACGTGCCGGTACCCTCGTTCTGGTCCGACCAGTACGACCTGACGATCCAGCAATACGGGTACCCCGTCGAATGGGACGAGGTGGTTGTCCGGGGCGATCTCGACCAACCAGCATTCACCGCTTTTTATCTAAAGGAAGGCCGGATCTACGGTGCGGTGATCGTCCGTCGACCGCGCGAGATGCGGCCTGCTCGCCGACTGGTGGAAGCCCTGGCGCAGGTCGACCGGTCGCTGCTGGCTGACCCGAACGTCGACCTGCGCCAGCTCATGAGCTGAGCCAGCGAGCGAGGCTCAACGCTCCACTGGCAAGCCAGCTCGCACCCACGCGATCATGCCACCGGCGAGATTGGCGACCCGGCTGAAACCGGCCCGTTGGAGCCAGAGTGTGGCCTGGGCCGAGCGGTTTCCGCTGCGACAGACGAGGACGATCTCCTGATGCCGATCGAGTTCGGCAAGGCGCCGGGGTAACTCGCCGAGCGGAATGAGGCGGGCACCGGGAATATGACCGGTACGCCACTCGTCAGGTTCGCGAACGTCGATGACCAGTGCGCCACGCTGCTGGCGTTCCTGGGCCTCGGCAGGTGAAATCTCAGGCACTTGTGGCCGACCGAACAAGCGGGTCAACATCTCGATCGTTCCTTCCGAACCCGTCGTCGTACACCAACTCCTTCGACAGACGAACAGTAGTGATCCCGGTGGTGCAGTTTGGCGCGCACCACTGGGATCGGATGTGCAGTCGTGCTGGTCTTCAGGCGATCGTCACAGTGGCTCCACGAGCGACCGGATAGCCGGCAGCTCGCCAGGCGTCCATGCCGCCCTCGACCGAGTAGAGATGGTCGAAGCCGTGGGCCTGGAGCAGGCTGGCAGCGAGGACGCTCCGTGTCCCAGCACCGCAGACGAGCGCGAGTGGGCGCGTACGATCGAGTTGACCGAGTTCGCGCGGGAGCCGGTAGAACGGAATGTGGCGTGCTCCCTCGATATGCCCCTCGACCCATTCGGAGCGCTCACGGACATCGACGACCTGGACGAGTGACTGTTCCTCCAGCCAGCGCGCCAGCTCGTGGACAGTAAGCATCGGCAGGGTGCGGTAGGGATAACCGGCACGTTCCCAAGCTGACATGCCACCCGCCAGATAGCCGACGACCTGGTCGTAGCCGATGACGGCGAGCATCCGGACGGCGCGGTGCGCGTCCTCATCACGTTCGACGACCAGGACGAGCGGACGATCGGGGGGTAGGACGAGCCCGACGCGGTTCTGGAACTGGCCACCGTCGAGCGCGACGGAAATGGCTCCAGGAATATGGCTCGCCGCGAAGGCTGCTGGCGAGCGGACATCGAGCACGGCGGCACCTTGGTCGAGCAGTTCCCGCACGCGTTCTGGTGGCAGGGGCACGGCGCGCCCGAGGCGCGGTGGCTCGGCTCCGCGGTTGAGGTCGACGATGCGCGCGAGGTTGGGCGGACGCTCCGGCAGGTTCTCGTTCATGAAGCGCACGAAGGTGGCGCGATCGCGGATGTGCAGGGCTGGGTTGTGCTCTTTCTCGAAGCCGATCGTCGTGAGGGGCATCCGGTTGTTGACGCGGCCGCAGAGCGACCCGGCGACATGGCCGGGAAAGACGAGCGTACCGGTCGGTAGCTGGAGCAAGCGCTGGTGCAGCGAGTCGAAGAGGGCAGCGGCGCCCTCCGTGCCGTCGATCGCGAGATCGGGGCGGGCGACGTCACCGACGAAGAGCGTATCGCCGGTGAGGACGAGCCAGGGATCGTTCCCGCGGGTGCGGTCGATCACCGCGATGACGATGTGCTCGGGCCGGTGCCCCGGCGTGTGGATCGCTCGGAGGACGACTTCACCCAGTTCGAGCTCGTCACCGTCGTGCAGGGGAAGATGCGGATAGGCGACTCCGGCCAGCGCCGAGACGGCGATCGTGGCACCGGTCGCTTCGGCCAGCTGGTGGTGTCCCGAGACATGATCGGCGTGGTTGTGCGTCTCGACGATGTAGCGGAGCTGCAGCCCTTCCCGTTCCAAAAGCTCGAGGATCTCGTCGACCATATCGATCCGCGGGTCGACGACCGCCGCGAGTCCTGCGTCGGTCGAGCCGACGACATAGGCAGCGCAACCGATGTCGGTGCGGAGAATCTGCTGGAAGAACATCGCAATCCCTCCTCAGGCTGCTTCGAGCTTCTGCAATGCACGCTCGAGCCGGGCCCGCGCCTCGCTTGCCAGGTCATCGAGGGCGGGGTTACCGACGATGCCGAGCATCGCCTTGGGATCGGCGATCTCGACACGCGTCTTGCCGTCGACCTCGCGGACGACCACGTTGCACGGGAGGAGCAGCCCGACTTCCCGCTCGGTCTCCAGTGCCCGATGTGCGAGCGGCGGGTTGCAGGCACCCAGAATGACGTAGCGTTCCATGTCGAGGCCGAGCTTCTGCTTGAGGGTCGCCTTCACGTCGATCGTGGTGAGGACACCGAAGCCTTGCTCTTTGAGTGCCTCCTGCACGGCGTTCAGGACATCGTCGAAGGGACGATCGAGATCGATGCCGAAGCCATAGCGTCCGACGAACATGCTTTCGCTCCTTTCCATCCGACCTCATGTCTTCCTCGCTGGAGTCGTGGCGAGCCAACGGCTCGCATTTACCAGCGAATCGCTCAACCACCGCCGGTCGAGCAACTCGTGGCGGTTCCGGTATCGCCAGTCGAGCGAGCGGCGAATGCGGAGAGCAGCCGCTCGGTTTCGTCAGTGCCGCAATTGGGGCAGACGACCGGTTGGGCGGCTTGCGAGAGGCGAACCAGCTTTTCGAAGCGGTAGCCGCAGCGCTGGCAGCGATACTCGTAGATCGGCACGCTCTCACCCCCGTTCTGCGAACAACACGGACTCGGCGAGTTCGCCCTGGCGGAGCAACTGATCGAGCAGGAGTTCGCGCGTCAGATGGCACGCGTCGAGGATGCGCCGGTCCGTCAGGGAATAGTGCATCTCCGTACCGACGCGCTGGGCGTGAACGAGACCGCGTTGCCGGAGCACGGCGAGATGCTGGCTGATCTTGGCCTGGCGCTGGCCGGTCGCCTGGGCGAGTTCCTTGACCGCTTTGGGCCCTTCGCCCAAGAGCTCGATGAGCTCGATACGGGTGGGGTCAGCGAGCACTTGGCAGAGCATCGCCTGGAGGCGGTAGAGCTCGCGCCGGCGCTCCCGTTCGTCGTAATTCAACGTCGCTTCCTCCTTTCGCAAGATCGATCGTGCGCGGCTCTATTCGAATGCGCGAATATTCTAATGCATAGGGGGTAGCGCAGTGCAAGGAGCGGTCGTTGGCAGCAGGTCTGACGGCCAGTGCTGCAGCAGCGAGGGGAAAAGGGGATTATCCGATGCCGGATTGACGTGGAGCGGCTGCACCGGCGGGTCGCGACCATTCTGGGTGGACGACGTGGGCTCAGCTCTTCACCCGGCGCTTCTCGGTATCGACGAATAGGGTAGGAACGACGCGTGCCCGGCGGAGCCCGGTACTCGTCTGCACGACGAGTTCGGTGTCCGGTGCAGCAGCGGTGGCCGGGAGGCGAGCGAAGCCGATGATCCAACCGAGCGCAGGGGAGAGACAGGCTGACGTGACGCGGCCGGTCGGCTCGGTATCACCGGGCCGGAAGACCGGAAGGGGCTCGACGAGGAGTCCACCCCAGAACTCCGGCGGCGGGTCGCCCTCGATCGTGATGCCGACGACCTCGAAGCGCGGGCCTTCTCGCGCGATACGCACGAGGGTGCTCCGGCCGACGAACGGCAGCTTGCGCAGGTTGACCATCCATCCGTACCCGGTCAGCTCGAACGGATCGGTCTCGAGCGTCATGTCTACGCCAGAGGAAAAGATGCCTGCCTCGATGCGGCGGATCTGGCTGGGAGCGGCGACACGGATTCCGAACGGACGGCCGGCTGCACGGACGGTTTCCCAGAAGGCGGGGCCAGTGCGGGAGCCATCGAGCGGCATCAGCTCGTAGCCGAGCTCGCCGGAGAAGCCGGTACGGGTCACCACCTCGAACCGGTCGATGCGCGTCCGTGCGAAGCGGTAGTCGGGCAAGTCGGCCACCTCGTCACCAGCCAGTGCCCGGACGACTTCGCGGGCGCGGGGTCCGCGGACCTGGAGCGGAGCGGTATCGACCGGTTGGATCACGACCTCGGCCTCGGTCGCGGCAGCCAGAGCACGGAGCCAGAGCAGGAGATCGCTCTCGGACGGCATGAGCCAGAAGCGTTGCGCTTGGAGACGAACGACGACCGGATCGTTGACGATGCCGCCATGCTGGTCGGTGACGAAGACGTACCGGCATTCGCCGACCGGGCAGCGCGGGAGATCGCGCGTGACTGCCTGGTCGAGGAACTCCAGGGCAGCTGGGCCGCTCACCTCGATCGGGATTTCGGTGCCGATGTCCCACAGGACGACGCCCTCGGTCGAGGCACGGTATTCGTCGAGCGGGTCGCTGTACAGGGCGGGAAGCACTTTCCGGTGGAAGACTGTGTCGGCACGCGGGCGATAGCGGGACGATGCAGGGAAGGAGATGGTCGTTCCGGTCCGGAGCGAGCGGAGAACCGGCACGGTCGGCGGTTCTGGCGACATCGGCCCCTCCCCGGACAACGAGCGACACGGGACAATCGGATGGTACCCCAGCGGGTGCTCGGTCGGAGCGGTGCGTGCCTGGCGGTGGAGGGTGGAGCGTTTTCGAGGCAGGTCGGGTTCGGCTGCGTCTCGAGCCAGGGAAGCTTGACAGCTCGCGATAGGCTGTGGTACGCGTATGCATCGCGAGGCGGTTCGCAGTCGTCAGGGTGGGAGCAGCCGGCAGCTATGCAGCAGGTCCAGCGGAGTGCCACGAACGCGCGATCACTGGCGCCGGCTCCGTGCCCGACGATGAACGTGCTCTTCGCGTTCTGGCCCCGAATCTGCGAGTGTTCCCCCTCGAACCAGTGAGGCCAGGAAGCGCGGTACGTTTCGGTCGCGTGCTCTGGCGGTGAGGTGCCGGGACGGTCTCGTTACTGGCCGAATCGGTGCTATCCTGTGGATATCAGGTGATCGGGTGATACGTGCACGGTCGCGTGCCTGACGCGACCAGGAAAGGGAAGGGACAGGCGGTATGGCACAGGCAGCGAACCACAGTCGACGCTATCTAGCGTTCGTTATCGCCGCTTCGACGGTCGGGTCGGCGATCGAGTGGTACGACTTTTACATCTTCGGGAGCCTCGCGTCCATTTTGGCGACACACTTTTTTGCCAAAGGTGATCCGATCGCCAGTCTTTTGAACACGATCGCGATCTTCACGATCGGGTTCCTGTTCCGCCCGCTGGGTGCGATCCTCTTCGGTTGGTACGGTGACAAGATCGGACGCAAGCGTGTCTTCTTGCTGACGCTGCTCGGGATGGGACTCGGTACGGCTCTGATCGGCGTGCTCCCGACCTATGCCACGATCGGCGTGCTGGCGCCGGTTCTGGTGTTCCTCCTGCGCGTGGTCCAGGGGCTCAGTGTCGGGGGCGAGTGGGGTGGTGCCTTGACGTACGTTGCCGAGCATGCACCGGACGGGAAGCGCGGGTTCTATACCGGCCTGCTCAGCCCGGCGGCGATCTACGGGTTGATCATCAGCTTTTTCGTCGTGCTGGGCGTGCGGACGGCGCTCGGTGAGGAGGCGTTCAAGGCCTGGGGCTGGCGGATTCCCTTCCTGCTCTCGCTCGTCCTCGTCCTGATCTCGCTGTACGTCCGGTTGCGCCTCCAGGAAACGCCGATGTTCGCCGAGCTCAAGGCACGCCGGGCGACGGTCCGGAATCCGCTCAAGGTCACCTTCACCGGTGAAAACCTCCGGCGCGTGCTCATCGCGGCGGCGGTTTCGTTCGGACAGGCTGTTGCGTGGTACACGGCGGTCTTCTGGGCCCTCTTCTTCCTCCAGACAGCGCAGAAGCTCGATCTGATCACGACCTACAAGATCCTTCTCCCCGGCCTCATCGTCGCTCCGGTGCTGCATGTCTTGGTGGCATGGCTCTCCGATTCGATCGGGCGCAAGCCGATCGTGCTGACCGGTTTCGTACTCGCCATCGTGGGTTTCTACCCGCTCTACACGTTGCTCGGTCGTTTCGCCCAGAAGGATCAGCTCCAGTACTGGCCGGCCGTGTTCACGGTGCTGGCGCTGATGGTCATCGCAGCGATGGTCTGGGGGCCGTTGCCGGCGCTGCTGGCCGAGTCCTTTCCGACGCAGGTGCGCTATACGTCGCTCGGTGTGGTCCAGAACGCAGCCAACGGCTGGGGCGGTGGCCTCGTGCCCTACGTGACGACCTGGGTGCAGACAGCGACCGGCAACCTGATGTGGGCTCTGGTCTATCCGATCGCGCTGCCGCTCGTCGGTCTGGTGGTGGGCCTGCTTTGCCTGCCGGAGACGGCGCAGCAGCGGCTCTGGGAACAGCCGGGAACGACTCTTGCGACCGGCGAGGGAGAATAATTGGAGCTCGACAGCCGTCGCTGGTGTGATCGGTGGCGGACTGAGAAGTCGACCCGCCACCGGCACCGATGAGTCGAGAGAGGGGAACGAGCGATGCAGATCGAGACGAAGCCCCTGTTCCAGCAACTCTGGTCGCGTCCGCAGTGGGAGGGGTTGCCGCCCTATCGATCGCTCCTCACGCCGCTCATGTTGCTCGAGCGCACGTTGCACGTCTTCCCGGACAAGGTCGGGGTCGTCGACGGAGCACGGCGGTTGACGTACCGCGAGTTCGGTGCGCGGGTCTACCGGCTGGCCAGTGCGCTGCGTGGGCGTGGGTTGGCGGTGGGCGATCGGATCGCGGTACTCTGCCGAAACAGTCTCGAGGCGCTCGAGGCGCATTTCGCCGTTCCCCAGATGGGCGGCATCCTGGTGCCGATCAACGTGCGGCTCGCGAGTGACGAGATCCGGTACATTCTCGAGCACTCGGGGGCGCGAGCGCTCATCCTGGATGGGGCGTTGAGCGGGCTGATCGAGCCGATCCGGGCGAGTCTGCCGGAACTCCAGCTGGTGGTCTGGGTGGATATCGATGCGCGGCATGGCGATCCGTCGCCGGCGCGCTCGGCGGTCGCGGATGTCGAGTACGAAGCGTTGCTCGCCGAAGGTTCGCCAGAACCCTCGGTCTACCCGCTCCGTGATGAAGAGGACGTGCTCAGTATCAACTACACGAGCGGGACGACTGGAAGACCGAAGGGCGTGATGGTCACGCACCGTGGTGCCTACTTGAACGCGCTGGGTGAGATCATCGAGGCGCGCCTGGTACCGGAGAGCGCCTATCTCTGGACGCTGCCGATGTTCCATTGCAACGGCTGGTATTTCCCGTACGCGGTGACCGGGATCGGTGCGACGCACGTAGTGTTGCCGAAGGTGGATCCGGCACGGATCTACCAGCTGATCGAGGAGGAGGGGGTCACGCACTTCTGCGGAGCGCCGACGGTCCTGATCATGCTGTTGCAGGGTCGGCCGAGTCCGGACTACCGCTTCCCGCGCGCGGTCACGGTGCTGACGGCTGCTGCGCCGCCGGCACCGGCGACGATCGCGCAGATGGAGGAGATGGGGGCACGGATCGTTCACGTCTACGGGCTCACCGAGACGTATGGCCCGCACACGGTGTGCGAGTGGCACGCGGAATGGGACGCACTGCCCCTGGAGGAGCGGGCGCGGCTCAAGGCCCGGCAGGGTGTCGGGTACATCCATGCGCCGGAACTCCGGGTGGTCGACGACGAGATGCGCGACGTTCCGGCCGACGGGCAGACGCTGGGCGAGGTCGTGATGCGCGGCAACAACGTCATGAAGGGCTACTACCGAGACGAGGAGGCGACCGCCAGAGCGTTCGCCGGTGGGTGGTTCCATTCCGGTGACCTCGCGGTCATGCACCCGGACGGGTACATCGAGCTGCGCGACCGGAAGAAGGACATCATCATCAGTGGCGGAGAGAACATCTCGACCATCGAGGTCGAGCGGGTGCTGTACCAGCATCCGGCAGTGCTGGAGTGCGCCGTGATCGGCATCCCGGACGAGAAGTGGGGTGAAGTGCCGAAGGCGTTCGTGGTCCTGAAGCCTGGCACGCAGGCGACGCCGGAGGAGCTGATCGCTTATTGCCGCGAGCGGCTCGCCCACTACAAGTGCCCGAAGCAGGTCGAACTGGTCGAGGCTTTGCCCAAGACTTCGACTGGGAAGATCCAGAAGTTCGTCCTGCGGGAACGCGAGTGGGCGGGCTACGAGAAGCGCATCCACTGATCCGGGAGCGCTGCCCGCGAGAACCCGGCCACTGCTGGTGAACCGGTGCTGGGGTGCCCTGCAGTAAGATTCGTCGGGGGAAACGCGGTGCGCGTTCCGAGGGCCGGGTACAAAGGACCATTCAGGAATCGAAGGAGGGTGTTCCTTGGCGACCGAACGTGATCCGTTCCGGGAATATGCCATCGAGACGCTAGCAGTCCACGCTGGACAGGCGCCGGACCCGGCGACCGGCGCTCGCGCGGTGCCGATTTACCAGACGACCTCGTTCGTCTTCCATGACGCTGATCACGCGTCGCAGCTCTTCAATCTCGACGAACCGGGTCACATCTACACGCGGATCAGCAACCCGACGGTCGAGGTCTTCGAAAAGCGCGTCGCCTATCTCGAGGGCGGTGTGGCGGCGGTCGCCACGTCCAGTGGTCAGGCCGCAACGACGCTGGCGATCCTCAATATCGCGCGGGCTGGCGACGAGGTCGTGGCGAGTACCAGCCTGTACGGCGGCACGGTCGCGCTGTTCGCGAACACGCTGTCGGATCTGGGTATCACGGTGCGGTTCGTCGAACCGTCGGATCCGGAGAACTTCCGGCGGGCGATCACCGAGCGGACGAAGTGCATCTACGCCGAGACGATCGGTAATCCGCGGCTGGATGTCCTGGACATCGAGGCGGTGGCGAGGATCGCCCACGAGCACGGCATCCCGCTGATCGTGGACAACACGTTCGCCACACCGTACCTCTGCCGGCCGATCGAATGGGGTGCCGATATCGTCGTGCACTCGGCGACGAAGTGGATCGGTGGACACGGTGTGGCGATCGGTGGCGTGGTCGTGGATGCGGGGCGGTTCGACTGGGGGAACGGGAAGTTCCCGCGGTTGGTCGATCCGGATCCGGGGTACCATGGGATCTCGTACTGGAAGGACTTCGGAAGTCTGGCCTACGTGACCAAGCTCCGCGCGCACATGATGCGTGACGTCGGGGCGTGCATGAGCCCGTTCAACGCGTTCCTGCTGCTCCTCGGGCTGGAGACCTTGCACGTCCGTATGGACCGGCACTGTGCCAACGCGCTGGAGATCGCGCGCTGGCTCGCGGAACATCCGGCGGTTGCCTGGGTCGCCTACCCGGGGCTCCCGAACCACCCCTCACACCATCTGGCGCGCAAGTACCTGCGCGAGGGCTGCTACGGTGCCGTCGTGGTGTTCGGCGTCAAGGGCGGGATGGAAGCTGGCATCAAGGTGATCGACTCGGTCGCGCTCTGGTCGCACCTGGCGAACGTGGGCGATGCCAAGTCGCTGATCATCCATCCGGCTAGTACGACGCACCGGCAGTTGACGCCCGAACAGCGCGTTGCGGCTGGTGTCGGTGACGACCTGATCCGGCTCGCGGTCGGAATCGAGCATGTCGAGGATCTCAAGGCCGATCTCGATCGCGCGCTGCGTATCGCGACCGGTCTCGCGGTGCCTGGTGATGGGCGCACGCGCGACCAGACGGCACGGATCGTGTTGAACGACGAACAGGTGATCCGCTCGGTCTGTGCGCGCGCGTTCGTCGAAGAGGGCGGGGAGCGCCGGCCGCTGGTGCTCGCGATCGTGGGCCTCTCGAACGATCCGGCGCGCCCGAGCTACCGAGTGGCACAGAAGCTGAAGCGCCTGGGGTACCGCATCGTGCCGGTCAATCCGCTGATCGAGGAGGCGCTCGGCGAGCGAGCGTATCCGAACCTGAAAGCGCTGCCAGTGCGGGCCGACGTGGTGGTCGTCTTCCGGGCGAGCGAGTACGCGCCGGAGGTCGCGCGCGAGGCAGTCGAGCACGGAGCGCGGGTGCTGTGGTTGCAGGAGGGTGTGGTCAGCCCGGAGGCCGCACGGATCGCGACCGAGGGCGGGCTCGCGGTGGTAATGAACCGCTGCATCTACAAGGAGGCGCAGCGCTGGCGCGGGCATGCCAAGACGTTCCGGCCCGACGATGTCGACCGCGAGCTGGTCGGTGCCGGGGCAGACGGGCGGACGAGCGAGCCGGCCGACGATTGACTTCACGAAGGTCCGCGGTGGCCGAAGGAGGTGCGGTGATGACGGCGACCGGGCTCGGGACATACCAGTACATCCTGACCGAGGTGCAGGACGGGATCGCGGTCGTCACGATGAACCGTCCGGAGAAGCGGAACGCACTCTCGGTCGCTCACATGGAGGAGTTGACCGATGCCTTCCGGCGGATCGGCGAGGATCGGGAGATTGCCGTGGCCATCCTGCGGGGTGCTGGGGCAGTCTTCTGCGCTGGGCATGATTTGAACGAGCTGGCCCAGTGCGACGCACGCGCCGCACGGCAGATCTTCCAGGTCTGTACGACACTCATGCAGACGATCCGGTCGATCCCGCAACCGGTGATCGCGCAGGTACACGGTGTGGCGACGGCAGCCGGTTTTCAGCTGGCGGCGACGTGCGATCTCATCGTGGCGGCAGCTGGAACCCGATTCCAGACGCCGGGTGTGAAGATCGGGCTTTTCTGCTCGACCCCGATGGTGGCGGTGAGTCGGGTGCTTCCGCCGAAGAAGACGTTCGAGCTGCTGGTCACTGGTGAGCCGATGACGGCCGAGGAGGCGGCGCAGCTCGGGATGGTCAACCGGGTGGTGCCGCTTGAGGAACTCGAGACGGCGACCTGGGAGCTGGCCGAGAAGATCCGCGCAGCGAGCCGATACGTGGTCGGGATCGGCAAGCAGGCGTTCTACCGGCAACTCGAGCTACCGGAGCATCTCGCCTACGCGTACGCGATGGAAGTGATGGCGCTCAACGCGCTGGCTGAGGATGCGCGGGAGGGGATCTGCGCCTTCCTGGAAAAACGGCAGCCGGAATGGCGCCACGCCTGACGTGCCAACTCCTCAGTAGCGCGGCGGGGTCGAAGACGACGACCCCGCCGCTGCTGTTTCAAGAGATCGAAGGCTAACTGGGCGGGCCTGGGCCTGGAGACCGGAATGAGGCGGTGAACGAGCGTCGACCGCTGTCGCTTCAGCCGAGAGGCCCTGCGCGTGCGAGCACGGGTACGCGCGACAGGCATTTGGCGAGCCATCGGTGTCAGGCCGGCGGGAAGGGTTGACAGTCGCTGGGTTGCTCGGTAAACTGGTCGCGTACGTACTCGTGTACATTCACATCGTGGGCACTGCGGTGTGCTTTGGGACGAAAAGCCTAGGGCCCCGTTGTGTTCCGATACCGAGAATGTGAGGAAGACGGATACGCGATGCCATTCGGTAGGAGTCGGGGCCATGGTGTTGGGAGAGCAGGTTCTCAAACAGTGGCCGATCACGATTTTTCGTGATCCTTGTAGTGTCGACGAGCAGCCTCGCTGGGTGGCGGTCGCGTGTGAACCATCGGAGTTACCGCCGGAAGCCGCTAACTCGTGCCTGGTTTTGCAGTACTGGCGCCGGCAGCTTCGGTGCCCGCCACTCGCCGATGGCGAAACGCCAGATGCTGCGCTCGCGAACCTGCTCGCGGCAGTGAGCAGTGCGGGGGAAGGCTAGACAGCGGAAAGGGGTGGAGCCATGGGTGAGTACCGTGAAGCGCTGGCCATCGTCGTGAATGCTGTACGTTCCGCTGGGCTCCCGCTGACTGGATGGTGCCTCGAGCGCGACCGCGTGCATTTTCTCTTGAGTGGTGGGACGACAGTGACTATTTCGCTGGAACGCCTCCTGATCGGTTCGCCCAGTACGGTCGTCGCGGAGCTGCTCAATGCGATCGGCTGGCGGACGACGCCGGTCACGGTGCGGCCGATGGAAGAAATCGTCGAACTGGCTCCGCAGCAGCTCGCACGGCTCCGCTTCGTGCACTGGCTGGTGAGCACCGGTCGGTTGCTCGGTGATACCGAACGAGCACACGCCGAGTACGCTGCGGCGTCCTGAGCGATCTCGTTCCTGCCCCGTCGTTCGGGTATTCTTCCGGCGTATGGGGGGTGGGAGCGGGGTGCACGTGCCGAGCACGAGTGGCTGGTTTCCCTTTTCGCTCGATGCGGAGACGGAACGTTGGCAACGGGCAGTCGTCCGAGCTGTCATGGCGGCTGAGCGCGAGCGGCCATGCCGAGCGGTGGTCCTTCCATCGCGTGTGGGGTCGATGCGGGGCATACCGGACTTACGACGGTGGGTCGTGAACATCGGGTCGCCGGCGTACCTTTCGGGGGCGGCTCGGGCGCGGGCGTTACTGGCTCGGGCGCCTGAGGTGGTGAGTTGTCGGATCGAGCGGATCGATAGCCGCGCGGTGCGCCTGGCGGTCATGACGGTTGCGATGGGGCGGGATCAGCTGATGAACGTGGTGGAGCGGTGTCTGGAGCGGAGCGGGTGTCCGGGACCGGTGCAGGTGGTGGAAATCGGAAGAGCGTCGAACGATGCCGATCTACGGTGATCTGAGCGATCTCCCGCTCCATCTCCTGCTTCAGGCGCTCATGCGTGCCGGACAGACCGGCAGCTTGACGTTACGCACCCGACTGGAAGAGATCACGCTCCTGTTCGACCGTGGTCGCATCGCGGCGGTCGTCAGCAGCGATGTCCAGTTGCGACTCGGTCAGATGCTCCTACAACTTGGTGAGATAACGGAAGAGCAGTTGGAGCAAGCCCTCGCCTTGCAAGCGGTCAGCGCGACTCATCGGCGACTCGGGGAGCTGCTCGTCGAGCTGGGGTTCGTGACGCACCAGCAGATCAAGCGCGCGCTGGCCAATCAGTTCGAAGAGGTGCTGGTGCGTGTCATCACCGCTCCCGACGCCACCTTCGCCTTCGTTCCTGAACCGGCAGCGGCACTGACCGACGAAACGGTTCTCGACGACGCGCCAGCGACGAAACTGATCCTGAACGCGATCCGGCGCGCCGACGAGCTGACCGCGCCGATCCAACTGGCGACTGTCGTGCCGGACCCGAGTGTCCTCGATCAGCTGGTATTGGAGGAACGCGAAGTCTTGCTGGCGCTTCTCGAAGGGAATCGAACCCTCCGCCAGGTGGTGCAGGCGACCGGACTCGCGCCGGAGGTCGTTCGCGAGGTGCTCGAACGGCTCCGGGCGTGGGCGCTCGTCCGGTAACGACCCGCCGGCAGACAGTCCAGTGCGCGGGCCCATACCCTATCGTCTCATCGGACGAGCGCCTCCACCGGGTGGAACGGGGTCTCGGTCGTGCGTGTTCGAATACCTGACCTTCTCCCCGTCACTGGGTGAGGAGCGTGATGCCGAGAAGGGGCGCACCGACGCGCTCGAGCTGTGCTTTTGCTTGCTGAGCGGCCGAACGCGGTGTCACACCGCTCCGGATGACGAGCAGCACGCCGTCGGTGAGCGAGGCCAGGCTGAGGGCATCGCCGAAGGCCGGTAGCGGTGCGGCATGCACGATAGTCCGGTCGGCGAGTCCGGCGAGGTGCCGCAAGCGTTCTCTGGTGGCTGCGCGCCCGAAGAGGTCGGCGGGGTTGGTGCCGGCTGGGAGCGTGCCAGGCGGAACGAGCTGAAGACCGGGCACGGTTGTCGCGAGGAGCGGGGATGAATCGGTCGGGGAACCGTCGAGCCAGTCGACGAAGCCGGGCGAGTGCGCGTTGGATGCGAGTTCGTGGAGAAGCGGCTGGCGGAGGTTCGCTTCGACGAGGATGACGCGTTCGCCAGCAACGGCAAAGGCAGCAGCCAGGTTGGCGGCAACGTGGGCGGAATCGATCGCATTCCGGCCGATACCGCACACGAGGAGAAGGCGGACAGGATGGTCGGAGGTCGACTGTTGCGCGAGCTGTGCACGCAGTGTCCGATACGCCTCCGCGGCGGCCGAAAGCGGTTCCTCGACTACGACCAACCTCATCGTGTCTCCCTCCGTACTGGTCCGAGACCGGCGTCGCCGAGGGTACGGGATTTCACCGATGATCGGTATCCGGAGCGCGCGGCTGATATCGTGGGTCGAGCGCAGGACGTCTTCGAAATATTCGATCACGAACGTCGTGAGAAGGCCGACAGCGAAGCCGAGTACCGCGCCGGCGGCTGTGTTCAGGCGTGTGCGCGGACTGACCGGTGTCGTGGGGGGTGACGGGCTATCGAGTTTGACGACCGTAACCGTACCCTGGATACGCTGGCCGAACGGGTCACGAAATTGCCGGAGAATACGCTGGTTCTCTGCGGCCGCTTGCGCGACGAAGGCGTCGGCGAGAGCGTTGGCGACGCGGGCGGCGCGCTGGGGATCGGTATCCACGACGACGAGCTGGACGATGTTGCTGTCCTGGTTGCGGCCCAGCTCGAGGCTGCCGAGGACGCGGCTGGGATCGTCGTCGAGTCCCGCTCGCTGGAGGGCGTCGGCGACGAAGTCGGCATTCCGAATCAGATCCTGATAGGAAGCCAGGCGGTTCTTGGCGTAGAGATCGAGCCAGTAATCGGGTGGCTCCGCGATGGCCATGAGGCGGACGCTGACCTGGTAGAGGGGTGGCTGCTGGCTGCTGTAAACGAAGGCAGCGCCAGCAGCGACGACGGCAGCCAGGAGAACGATCCACCAACGGCGCAGGACGATCGCCAGGTATTCCTCAGGACGCACGAGACCTCCTCTCCGATGCTGTCGGGATCGTGACGAGGACAGGGATACGGAGTGCATGCTGGACTTCCTCGGGAGTGTAGAGCGCATCGGCGAAGTAGTCAGCGAGGAACGCGAGGAACAGGCCGGCAGCGAGAGCGACGACCAACTGAATGGCCCAAAGAAGACGCGTCCGCATCGTATCGGGAACCGCGCTGTTCGGCTGCTCGATAACCTGGACGATGACTTGACGCTGCGGATCGGTAAAACCGAAGTACTGGGTCCCACGTTCGCGCAGGGCATCGACGGCTGCCGTCGCGAGCGCGACCGCACGCTGGGGATCACGCGCCGTGATGGACAGAAGGACAGCGCGATTGCGCCGAGTGACGCTGATCCCACCCTGCACCTCGCCCGGCTCGACAGGGCTGCCGAGCAGTGCTTCCGCTCGACGCGCCACGTCGGTGGCGAAGACATTGCCACGAACGACTTCGGTGAAGTCATCGACCGTGTATTCGTTCGTCAGGTAGAGATAGTACTCGTCGTACCGGTATTGGTCGGGTGGCGTCTCCTGAGGCAGACGCGTGACGATGACGGTCGCGCTGGCCGTCCAGCGTGGCTGATACTGCAGAGCCTGGACGACGATCGCGAGCAGGGCGACCGCTGGCACGACGGCGACGATCACGCGACGACGCCACAGGATCGCGAGATAGGCTTTCAATTCCACGGGACAAGCGCCTCCCTTCGCCGGTGCGGCGAGGTCCGTACTGCAAGGGTTGCGCGAACGACGTCGGTGAACTCGGCCTTGAAGCGCTCGGGGCGAAAGCGCTGGGCGTGCCGGCGAATCGTCTCGCTGTCGAGGTGGAGGTGCTCGAAGCGGCGCAGCGCAGCGACGAGGGCGTCGACACTCTGTTCGGGAAACAGAATCCCCGTCACGCCGTCGATCACCGTCTCGCGGGCGCCGCCGCGCGCGAGGGCGATGGCCGGGCGACCGGCTGCTTGCACCTCCACTTGCGCGATGCCGAAATCGTCCTCAGCGGGAAAGATGGCAGCGCGGCAGCGTGCGTAGAGCCAGAACTTCTCTTCGTCCGATATCGCACCGAGAAACTGGACGGTCGGGCCGGCTAACCGCTCGAGTGCAGCGCGGGCGCGGCCGTCGCCGACTATCTTGAGCGGCAGGTGGAGCTGGTTGCAGGCTTCGATGACGAGATCGAGGCGCTTGTAGTGGACCAGCCGGGAGACGACGAGGAAAAAGTCGCCGATTTCGCTCGGTGGCGCCGGACGAGCCCGGTCCACGTCGACCGGAGGATGGATCACCGTCGCGTCCCGCCCCCAGTACTGGCGGATACGCTCCGCGACGGTGCGGGAGTTGGCCACGATGGTCTGGATGCGCTGGGCCGTGGTGCGGTCCCAGCGGCGGAGCCAGGCCATGAAGGGTGTCAGGAGCGAACGCACTGGAGCGGGTAGTTCCTCGCGGGCGGCGTAGCTCTCGAAGTCCCAGGCGAAACGCATCGGGCTGTGGCAGTAGCAGACGTGGACGGCGCCGGGTGGGACGGGGACACTCTTGGCGAAGGCGCTCGAGGAACTGACGATGAGCTGGTAGCCAGCGAGCCGCAACCGGGAAAAGGCGAACGGATAGAGCGGGAGGTACAGCCGGTGCTTGCGGTGGATGGCTGGGAGTCGCTGCAGCCAGCTGGTGCGGATATCCCACGAGCGGTAGGAGGCAGGCAGGCGCTCCGGCGCATAGATCGAGGTGTAGACCGGTGCATCGGGGAAGAGTTCGTGCAGCACCTCGAGAACCCGTTCAGCCCCGCCGTACTGGTTGAGGTAGTCGTGCACGATCGCGGCGCGCACAGCCCTCTTTCCCTCCCGATCCCGGCTGATGATAGCGTATCGTGCGGGGGCGAGCTGTGCACGACGGGGTTCTTTTGCGCCTTCGGCAGGAACCGGGCTGGCGAGCCGAGTTCCCAAACGGACGAGGATGACCCCGAAAGATGCGGCCAGCGCTCAGCGATAATACGATCCCGCGTCAGCTGGTGCGAGGGCTCAGCCGCTCACAGGCGAAGCAGGTCGTCCCCCTTGTGTCCACGCCAAACGGACAGTGGTAGCGTCTTGCCAGCTACCCGAACCTGGAACGCTCCGAGGATAGAGACAGCGAGGCTTCCCGGTTCCGATGGCACGCGCACACTCTGGAGTATCTCGCTGGCATGTCGCTCCATGAGCCTTGGCTCGATTGGCAGATCGCCGGTTCCGGAGCTAGCTGTCATAGCTATCCATCTGTCAGGCTCAGTGTCGTATGCCAATCATCGTGCGAAACACCGCAGGAACGCACGACAGGACAGAACTCTTCCGAAATTCTTCCTCGATCCGCGTGGAATATCCGGGATCATCGTCTGCCCCGCGGAAGATCGAGGACAATGATACGTCCACCCGACAGGAATACAGTGCTCGCCCGATCGCTCGAGCTGCGGGATAGGGGCGCTGAGCCAGTCAGGTGCCGAAGCGGATGAGTCGCGTTCCTAGAGGAACGCGCCAAGCTAGACTCGCAGGAAGAAGGGATTGACGACGCCGGTTGCTCGATGCAGCACTTTGGAAATCCTGGCGCCGGAGGGCAGCGAGCCGCTCGGCGAGGAATGGATGCACGGTGTTGCTCCGTCCGACCGCAGTTCGTGAGACGGCCACGCATCGAACCGAACCGGTAAGCGTACCGGATGCGCGGCGGAGAGCGCCTGGTCACACGCTGCTCGAGGCCTGTTTGTCCGTGACGCATGCTCGGGATGAGCTACTCGTAGGGTCCGATCGCCCAGCTATGGCAACCGGAACCAAGCCCTGCAGGAGGAGGGCACGCACGACTGCTCGAGGTCAAGGCAGCGATACGACGCGCTCTCCGAGAGAGCCCCGTACAGTCCTCAGTAGGCACCGCGCCCGGTGAGGACGACCGGGACGGTCCGCAACATCACTTTGAGGTCGAGCCAGGGGGACCAGTTCTCGACGTAGTAGAGGTCGAGCCTGACCATCTCGTCGAAGGTGAGGTCGCTTCGTCCGTTGACTTGCCAGAGTCCCGTGAGGCCAGGCGTGACCAAGAGGCGCTGGAGGTGCCAGTCCTGGTACTCAGCGACTTCCTCCGGTACCGGAGGACGTGGTCCGACGACGCTCATCTCGCCCTTGAGCACGTTCCAGAACTGAGGAAGTTCGTCCAGACTGGTGCGACGGAGGATGCGTCCGACTCGGGTGACGCGTGGATCGTCGCGGAGCTTGAAGAGGAGCGGGCTCCGCCCGGTCGCCCGACGGAGGGCCTCCTGCTGCTTGTCGGCCCCATCGACCATCGAGCGGAACTTGTAGAGGACGAACGGCTTGCCGCCCTTGCCGATACGCACCTGGCGGAACAGTACCGGCCCGGGCGAGTCGAGTTTGATCGCGATCGCGATGAGCAGCATGAGCGGTGCGGCCACAATGAGAACGCTCGCTGAGATCACGATATCCATGGCCCGTTTGATCCACCAATTCCACCCCTGGAGACGGCTTTCCTTGATGCCGATGAGCGGAAGGCCCGCGACTTCGCTGATCTGGACACGGTCGAGCGCGAGTTCGAAGAGGTCCGGCACGAGCGAGAAGGCGACGTCGAGCTCGCGACACTGCTCGACGATCTCGAGGATGCGATCGTGATGATTGGGCGGGAGGGCGACGATCACCTCATCGACTTGCACCGACTGGAAAAGAGAAACAGCTTGGTCGAGCGTACCGAGATACGGTGGTTGCACGACGCCACGCTCGGTTCCCAGAACGAGGGGGGCAGCCGGTAGTTCGACGTCGACATACCCGAGCACGCGGTAGCCGAGTCGTGGGTGGTTGTACAGGTACTGCATGATGCGACGTGCTGCGGGACCGGACCCGATGACGATCACGCGGTCGACACCACGCTCGTGGGCCCACAGCCAGGCACGGATCCACCGGCCGACCAGGCGTTGGGTCGTGAGGAGCGCAATGGCGAGGATCCAGGCGTAGATGAAAATCAAACGCGATGGCGAAAAGCGAGACAGGAAGCTATACAGGATAACGAGTGCCATGCCAGTGGTCACCCCACTGGCGATCATCGATACCTCGTCGATGAAGCTCGTCCAGCGTGGCAAACGATAGAGTCCGCGGAGACCCAGAATGAGGAGCGTGACGGAGACGAAGAGGGCCGTACGGCCAACGAAGGCACTGAAGGGCTGCACGAAGAGATCGGGGACGTCGCCACCGATCTCCCAGTGGTAGCGAAGCTGATAGGCCAGCCAGAAGGCCAGGACGAGCAGCAGGCCATCGAACGTGACCTGCGCGACACGGGGGATCCAGCTGCGGCGCCGGGAGCGGCGTCGCCTCGGCGTCATGATGTCATGGGTGCGAACCGCCAATCCTGCTTCCCCTTCGCCGTGCGTTGCCACTGCGTCGTCACGCATCGTGTCCCCCAGGCAACGCGCCGTGCCGGGGCTAGTATACGACGCGAAGAGACCCGTAGTCCGTAGGCGTGGGCTCCGGATCCGGTCATGGCCAGTATGCCGTTCCTGGCACGCACGAGGCGAGACAGCGGCTCGCTTTTCGACGATGTTACGATTCTGCGAGAGCGAAGCTGATCAGGAGCGAGGGGCGGAGGATGGAACGACTCTGGGCTCCCTGGCGGTTGCGGTACGTCGAAGGTTCGGTCCGGCATCGCGGGTGCATCTTCTGCGAGAAGCCGGAGACCGGAGACGATGTCGAAGAATTGATCCTCCTGCGCGGCGACCGCGCGTACCTCATCATGAACTTGTTTCCCTACAACACCGGTCACGTCATGGCCGTGCCGTTCCAGCACGCGGCGGACCTCGCCGAGCTGGACCGCGACACGACGGCGGAACTCTTCGAGCTGGTCACCTGGTTGACGGTGGCGCAGCGACGGGTGTTGCGGTGCGACGGGTTCAACATCGGGCTCAACCTGGGGGCGGTCGCCGGGGCAGGGATCAGTGACCACCTGCATGTCCACATTGTCCCACGGTGGCAAGGCGACGCCAACTTCATGCCGATCCTGGCGAATACGATGGTGATACCCGAGCTGATTCCGGTGACGTATGCGAAGTTGCGGGCCGAACTCGAGATTTCCGCGTTCGGGCGGGGGGACGACGGATCTCTTCCCCAGGCGGGGGCGATCGTTTGGCTTCCGGAGGAGGGGAAAGTCGCTGTCCGTCGGGCGCGGGATGGCTCGATCGTGCTGCCCAAGGGGCATATCGAGCCGGGTGAGGCAGCCTATCGGGCTGCGCTGCGCGAAGTTGCTGAGGAGATGGGGCTGCGTGGCGAAGTGATCGGGTGGGGAGGAGTGCTCGAGTTCGTGGCCGAGGGGAAGGCCCGGCGCGTCGTCTATCTCTTGGTGCAAGCGCAACCGGGGCCGGATTTCGCCCGTCATGCTGGCCACGATACGTTGCTGCTGGACCCTTCCGAGGCGGTGGCGGCGCTTACTCACGAGGACGCGCGGTCACTGGCCGCTGAGGCACTGCGCCGGATCGGGATCCCAGTGATGACACGTCCATGACCGGACGACGTGTGCTTGTCCTGGTGACACTGTTGCTGCTAACCGCATCGGCGGTGACCACGGCGCGGCTGGCTGCAGCACCACCGGCGGTCTGTCTCGCAGCAGGCGATTCGCTGGCTGCTGGTATCGGAAGCACACTGCCGAGGGAACGGAGTGCCGCAGCGCTCTTGTGTCGCTGGTCGGAGGCGTTCTTCGGTGATCGGGCGGAGTTCGTGAACGTGGCTCGACCGGGGGAGCGCGCGACGACGTTTCGCAGCGACGGTCAGCTGCAGGCACTACGCGACGCTGTCGGTCGGGCACGCCGCGCCGGGCAGCCGATCCGTTTCGTCTTGCTGAGCCTCGGCGGCAACGATCTCCTGGCTCTACGGGAAGCGAGCGAGGAGGATCGGGACCGGCTGTTCGCGCAGTTCGCCGATGCACTCGGTGCAGCGCTGGTCGAGACGCGCGCAGCGATCGGTGACGCGACCCCGCTGCTCGTTCTCACGCTCTACGATCCGACAGAAGGTGACCCAACGGCTGAGCGGAGCGACAGCTGGTGGATCGCGCGGTTCAACGATGAGATCCGGCGCCGAGCGGAGGCGGTGAGCGGGACCGTTATCGATCTCGCTGGCGCGTTCGCGGGTCACAGCAGCGACTGGACGTGGTGGCCGGTCGATATCCATCCGACGAACGCTGGTTACGAGGCGATCGCGCGTTTTGCCTGGCAGGCATTGGGTTGGGATCGTCAGGGGCCGCGGGTGACGATCGAACGGCCTGCTGACGGGAGCGGGCTGGACCGGCGCTATCAGACGGTTCGGGCTGCAGTAGAGGATCCGGGTGGCGTCGAGCAGGTCACGCTGTGGGTCGACGGGCGTGAGATCGGTACGCTCGATCCATTGCCGTCCAGCGGCGAGTGGATCACACTGTGGGAGACACCGTGGCCGAGTAGCGGCCCGCCGATCACGCTCGAGGTACGGGCACGCGATCGAGCAGGCAACGAGAGCGTGGCGACGGTGCAAATGCTCCGGGGAGCGTGAGCGATGCGCGAGCCGGGTGAGGAGAACCGGCCCTACGATCTCGAAGGGTGGTTGGGAGCATTCACGCTCTCCGATCTCCTGCAGATGCTCGCCTATACCCACAAGACGGGAACCCTCACGCTGATCCAAGGGTGGAATACGCGAACGATCACGTTCGAGCGCGGGCGGATTACGTATGTGGCGGCTGGCTCGCGCTTGCCGACGTTGAGCGAGCTGCTCGTGCGCGCCGGTGCGCTCCGTGCCGAGGAAGTCGAGCAGCTGGCTGCCGAGGAACCGGACGAGGAGCGGCTTTTGGAGCGCTTGCTGACGGAAGGGCGGATCGCACTCGACGATCTCGAGCGTTGCCGCGAACAGCAACTGGAAGTGGCGATCTACACGCTGTTTCTCTGGCGCAACTGTCGATTCACGTTTCGGGCCGGGGAATGTCGCTACGAGGACGGGATTCCGATCAGTGTCGACAGCATGCAGGTGATCCTCGAAGGAACACGCCGGGTCGACGAGTGGATTCAGTTCAGTCCGGTCATCCCGTCGGTGTCCGTGATCTTCCGCAAGCGGGGCCCGCTCCAGCCAGTTCCGGCGGAGCTCGTCGGGATCTACCAGCTCGTCGATGGACACCGTGACGTAGCGACGCTGGCTCGGGAGGCGGGTTTGACCCAGTTCGAGACGGCTCGGGCGCTGTTCCGCTTGTACCAGATGGGGCTGGTCGAGGCGATCCCGCCGAACCGGGCGAAGATCATCGAACTGTTCACCTTGGCGGTCGAGTCGATCTATCTCAAGCTGGTGCTGTACGACTATCCGCGGATCGCGCTGGAGTTCGAGCAGCAGTTGAATCAGTTCGCCCGGCAACATGGCCTGCGGGTACGCATGGCAGCAGGAAGGGTGATCAAGACCGATCGGGAGACGCGCCTCAGTTCGACCGAGCTGATCGATCTCTACAAGCTCTTCATCGCGATCCAGAACAACAAGTTCCAGAAGCTATTCGAACCGACGATCGCTCGTGGGTTGATGGAAGGTCTCTACCGGCACGCTGATCCGGAAATGCAGCAAATGCTCCGCATGTACGAGTTCTATGAGATCGAGGGCCTGTTCCCGCGGCGACGGGAGTATCGGGCGACGCGTTCGCAGGCCTGACCGCGACGCTTTGCGAACCAACCGGTCGAGAGGAGCGACCGCGCTCGCTCTGTGGAGCGCGTCGCTCGTGCTCCTCGTCATCCGGGTTTGCAGCGGTCGGACGTCGGCCAGCTGGGCTGGTTCAGCCGGTTCGGCCGGGGTAGCGTGCCAGTGCTTCGCCGAGGAGTCGAGCAGCGCGCTGGAGGAGTTCTTCGGGCTGAACCAGGGCGATACGAATCGCTCGGCGGCCGAAGCCGGGGGTCGCGTAGAACCCGGCGAGCGGTGCGACCATGACGGTCTCGCCGTCGAGCTGGAAGTCGGTGAGGAGCCAGACGGCGAAACGCTCGGCGTCGTCCACGGGAAGTTCCGCGACGAGATAGAGTGCGCCGGCCGGTGGAATGACGCGCACGCCGGGAATGCGGGCGAGTGCAGTGAGTGCGATGTCCCGGCGACGCCGATAGGTTGCGACGACCTCATGCACGTAGGTGTCAGGTGCCTCCAGCGCGGCGACTGCGGCGAGTTGGGCAGGGAGCGGGAGCGACAGACGTAACTCAGCGAGCTGCGCGACGGCGGCGACGATGTCCGGATTCCGACTGATGAGAGCACCGATACGAAGGCCACAGGCGTTGAAGCGCTTGGAGACACTGTCGAGAACGATCGCTGCACTCTCGAGCCCTGGGATCTCGAGTGCGCTGGGTGCGCGGCTGCCGCTGAAGACGATCTCGCGGTAAGTCTCGTCGCTGTAAAAGGAAAGGCCGTGCTCGCTCGCGAGCACGGCGAGGGCTTCGAACTGTGAACGATCGTAGACGACTCCGGTTGGATTGGACGGGCTACAGAGAAGAATCCCACGGACGCGCGGGGAGATCCGTTCGCGTACTGCGTCCGCTGATACCGGCCCATATCCATCCGGTGAGGGGACGGGAACGAGTTCGACGCCTGCCGCGGTAAGGATGCCCTGATAGGGCGCATAGAACGGCTCGGGAACGAGGATACGATCACCCGGATCGGTCGTCGCGAGTACAGCGAGAGACAGTGCTTCGCTCGCGCCTCCGGTCACGATGACCTGCTCGGGCTCGACGGTGAGGCCGACGCGCTGGTAATAGCGTGCCCAGGCGGTCACCAGCTCGGTCATGCCGCGGGAAGGTGTATACGTCGGTCGCTGCGTCGCTGCGGCAGCGAGCGCAGCGGGAACCCCGGGTGGGGGTGGAAGGTCAGGCTGGCCGATGTTGAGATGGATGACGCGGATACCACGCGCTTTCGCTGCTTCGGCATGGGGAACCAGTCCACGAATCGGAGACGGCGGGATCGATGCTGCCCGCACCGAAATCCTCGGTACGACCGTTCGCTCGACCATCGTTCCTCCCCCACCCGACGACATAGACAGCCAACGAGTGTAGCACCATGAGCGTGCGGATGGTGCATATTCGGACGAGTGGCGATGGGCCGGTGCGTGTTACGCTTGACAGCGAAACGAGGTGCGTCGTGCCGCTCGTCGATCACCGTCGATCTCCTGAGCAGGCAACGGCTCGCGATCTCCGCCGTACTGGAGCGATCGTCCTGCTCTCGTGCTACGAGCTCGGGCACCAGCCGCTGAGCCTGGCGTTGCCGTTGGCTTACCTGCGGGAGGCCGGCTATCGGCCCATAGCCATCGACGCTGCGGTTCAGGAGCCGGACGCTACGATGCTCGCCGGGGCAGCGTTGGTGGCGATTTCGGTGCCGATGCACACCGCGCTCCGGATCGGTGTGGCTCTGGGCCGGCGAATCCGGGAGGTCAACCCAGGCGTTCACCTGTGTTACTACGGACTCTACGCGTGGTTGAACCGAGACTACCTTCTGCGCGAACTCGCCGATAGCGTTATCGGCGGAGAGATCGAGTTGCCGCTCCTGGGGCTGGTGCAGGCGCTCGAGCGAGGGGAGCCGGTCACGGTGCCGGGTGTCGTCACGCGGCAGCGGGATGCCCAACCAGCACTCGTGCGCGTCTCGTTTCCTGTGCCAGCCCGGGAGACGTTGCCACCCCCGCGACACTATGCGCATCTCGTGATGAACGGACGGGTCGTACCGGCGGGGTACACGGAGACGACCAGGGGGTGTCATCACACCTGTGCGCATTGTCCGGTCGTGCCGGTGTACCGAGGGAGATTCTTCGCGATTCCTCGGCAGGTCGTGCTGGCCGATATTCGGCAGCAGGTGGCACAGGGAGTGCGGCACATCACGTTCGGTGACCCCGATTTCCTCAATGGGCCGACGCACGCGCTGCGGATCTGCCGTGCCCTACACGACGAGTTCCCGGATGTCACCTTCGACTTCACGACGCGGATCGAGCACATCGTTGCGCATCGTGACCTTATCCCGGAGTTCCAGCGGCTCGGCTGCGTCTTCATCGTCTCGGCTGTCGAGCTGCTGAGCGAGCGCGTGTTGCGCGCGATCCGGAAGGGGCACACGCGAGCTGACGTGGTCGAGGCGCTCCGCATCTGCGACGAGGCGGGGATCGCGCTCCGCCCCTCGCTCCTTCCGTTCACCCCCTGGACGACACTCGCCGATTATCTCGAGCTCCTTGCCTTCATCGAGGAGGAGGAGCTGATCGAACATGTCGATCCGGTTCACCTTTCCATTCGGCTGTTGATTCCGCCTGGATCGGCGCTGCTGGAGGAACCGGCCATCCAGCCGTATCTCGGTGAGCTGGACGAGGCGAATTTCACCTATACCTGGCGACACCCCGATCCGCGCATGGACGCGCTCCAGCGGGCCGTCGCAGCGCTGGCCGAGCAGGCGACGCGCGAGCAGTGGGATCCGTACTGCACCTTCGCCGCTGTCCGGGCGCTCGCCTACGAAGCAGCCGGTAAGATGCCGCCAGCCGAACCACCCCGACAGCGGCGCAAGCGACCGGCTCCGCCGCGCCTGACCGAATCGTGGTTCTGCTGAGCGGAGCCGCTGGAGGACTCGTCGGGTCCGGTAACCGAGTGAACGAGACAGCGTACTGGCGAGCAAAGCAGTAGGGTTGCTCTTCGTCACCGCATGGCTGTCTCAGGTTCGTGTGGCTGGATACCTCGGCAAGGGTGTCAGTAAGCGTGTCACTGTCGATGTGGTGTCGCGGAGACTGTGGTGACCGCAGCCGATCGCTCCTGCCGGGCGACAGGTACCAGCGGAACCGTCGCGACGAGCGTCGCTGCGGCCAGGAGCAGAAAGAGCCCGCTCCCGCTGGCCAGCCCGGGAACGAATCCACCGATGATGCCGCCGAATGACCCGACTCCGTTCACGATACCGACAGCGAGCGCGGAGTGCGCTCGCCCGGCCTCTGCGCTCGCGACACCGACGATGAGCGATTCAGCTGCGTAGAGCGTCACCCCGAGCGCCAGCAGGACGAGTGCGAGAAGCCACCACCGGCCTGTTCGAGCTGCGACCGGGTAGAGAACGAGCGTGAGACTACAGCCGAGGAGCGCCAACAGCGCCGGGAAGGCTCGTCGCGACGCGAAGAGGCGGTCGGATACCGTACCGGCGAGGAGCGGACCAGCCAGACCAGCCAATCCGAGGACACCAGCGAGGGTCGTCGCCAGCGCTGGGTCGAGCGTCGGGATGGCATCGTGAACGAGCACCGGTGCCCAGAACACGGTCGCGTAGATGACGGGCTTCAGCAGAAAATCCGCGACGCTGAGGAGCCAGACCGCCGGCTGGCGGAGAACGTCGCTCCAGCCCGCACTCGCTCCGGTGGTGACTGAGCGAGTCCTGCGGTGGCGAAGCCCGAGCCAGCGCAGGTAGATCGTGGTCACGAGAGCAGCAACGACTGCACTGGCGAGCGGGGCAGCACGCCAGGATCCAGCAACCGCGTAGGCGATCCAGCCGAGCACAACCGGTGCGGCGAGCGCGCCGAAGGCGTAACTCGTGCTCAGGACGCCGAAGGCGGTTCCGCGGCGTTCGACTGGCGTGTGCGAGGCAACATCAGCGCAGACTGCTGCCCACCCGGTCGATTGCGCGATTCCCTGGACGACGAGCGTGGCGACGAGCAACCAGGGATGCCGCACGACTGCCAGAGCGAGTGCCGCAGCGGCTGCGAGGAGCAGGCCGAAGCTGACGAGACGCCGGGGGCCGAGTCGTTCGGTCACTGCACCGGAAACGAACTGACCAGCGGCGTAAACAGCGAGGAAAAGGGCGTCAGCGAAACCCAAGAACGCGCGCGACAACGCGAGGGACGGGTCCGCTAAGAGACCGAGCTTGCTCGCCGAGAAGGCGAGACGAGGAAAGTAAAAGGTCGCGTAGGCGAGCCAGCTCGCAGCGAGTACCTGCGTCGTGCTGGTCGTTTCGGTCGAGCCATGATGGGGATCGTTCGATCGACTTCCGTCAACCATCGATCTCGAGCCGTACGACGCACCACCCTACGACTTCCAGCTCGACCAGGCAAGTCCGTGCTGGTAGGGGCCGCAGGCCTCACACCTGCGACCTTCTACGACGAGGATGCTCGGTGCGAACGGCTCACCGGCGCGGATCTGCAACGGAGTGCCGTACACTTGGAGCGATCGATATCACGCGAGGATATGGACGACAAGGATGAACGACGAACGACGTCGCGACGAGTGGGAAGAGGTTATCCCGGAACGCTCACTCGTTGTCCGCGAGCCGTGGGCATCGTATATCGTGCAAGGGCGGAAGACCTGGGAGATCCGGCGGTATCCGACGCGTATCCGCGGCCGTATCGGGATCGTGAGTCCCCGTGGCTTGATCGGGGCGGTACGGTTGGTTCGGGTCCTCGGGCCGTTCTCGGTAGAAGAGCTTCTCGAGGAGATCGAGAGGCACCTCGCTCCCGAGGAGTTCCTGCGGGCATATGCGCAGGAACGGCCACTCTGGGCCTGGGAGCTCGAGGAAGCGGAAGAGTTCGCTGAGCCGTACGAAGTCGAACGAGCCGGTGGACCGCGCATCTGGGTCGTCCGCCGCCAAGTACGCCGACGTGAACGCTAGGCTCCTTCAGCCTGGACGATGCCGCCATAGCCGACGACGAGGACGCGGTCCGGCTCGAGCGCTCGGATGACTTCCGGGCGATGCGTCGCGATGAGCGCGGTGATACGGAGCCGTCGCAGGAGCATCGCGATCTTGCGGGCGACTCGGCTGGCGAGCGCGGGATCGAGGTGGGCAGCGAACTCGTCGAGCAGCACGAGGTTCGGTCGTTCAGCGAGGAGGAGTGCGAGGCGCGCTCGCTCGCGTTGCCCGGTCGACAGCTCTTGCGGAGTCGCGCGCCAGAGCACGGCGTCGCTCAACCCGACGGCGTTGAGGAGTTCCATCGCGCTGACAGGGTCCTCGACCGCAGCGACGATGCGCTGGAGCAGCGGTTCTCGCCCCCACTTGGGCTCGATCTCGCCCGGTAAGAGGGCTGCAGCGACTGCGTTAGCGGGGACCTCGATGTGCCCAGAGTCGGGGCGGTAGCGCCGCCCGCGCTGCTCGCTCGTGGCACCCCACACGAGCCGGAGCAAAGTCGTTTTGCCGGCACCGGAGGCGCCGATGAGCGCCACGATCTCACCTGGCTCGACATCGAGATCGAGATGGCGGAGCACGACCGTCTCGACCACACGTCGCTCGACGCCGAAAGCCCGCAGGATGGCGCGGAGCTCCGGATCCAAGCGGTCCAGATCGAGCGAGCGCCGGTAGGCCTTGCGGACATGACGCAAGCGGATGGGTCCGGCCAGTGGCTCGGGAGGTTGAAGAGCTGGGCGGTACAAACGTCCCTGGTGCAGCTGAGCGACCGAATCGGTCGCGATGAACTGCTCGATCAGGGCATCGGCTTCCGGGACCAGACCATGGAACAGGACGGGGCGGCCCGAGGCGGTATCCCAAAGGTAACGGAAGCCAGCCCGTTCGAAGAACGGGTTGTAGCGCGCCATCATCGCGACCGTCTCGACGATCGCTTTGGGGCGGCGCATCTCGGGAATGCGCCGGTCGAGAATCCAGCGCAGGGCAGCGCTGACGAGCGTGTGGCCGAGCCCTTCACCGCGGTAGTCGGAATGGACGACGACGCGTGCGATACGTGCAGCCCGAGTGTCGCATTCGGCAAGAGCGCGCTCTTCCGCTTCGGCCCAGAGTTCGTCAGGATCGGCGTCCGACTCCTGCTCGCGCAGCTCGCGGTAGTGGTGTTCGGGCCAGTAGGTCGGCTCGAACCAGTCGGAAGGAAAGACCTGTCGGCGGATGTGCCGGACGAGGCTGCCGTCCGGTAGACGCCGGTGCATGATCGGGAGGGGTGGGTCGACGCGCACATACCCAACGATCGTCGGCTCGTACGGTTCGCGATCGACCAGTTCAGCGACCAGGAAGCGGCTCGCCCGGGTGGAGCCGAGGAGGTCGGTGAACCGCATGGGACGGTGGCAACGGGGGCAGAGTGGACGAGTGTTGGCATCGAGCGTCGTTTCGTCCACGGGGCACGTCCAGCGAGCGACATACTCGTGTTCGCTCGCGTAGTGCGATTGCTCGAGTTCGACGATCGCGAGGAAGTCGGTTTCGCGAGCTGCCTCCCGAAAGCGGAGGCGATAGGTAGCCAGGACGGTCTCGGTGAGCGGCGACCGGTGTTCGAAGGTCGCTTCTTCTTGCCACAGCGGCCAGACCGGTAGCAACTCGTCATCGGTCAGCTTCCACAGTGCATAGTTCTGGAAGTTGGGTGGATCGTTCGCTGCATCAGCGAGCGCGAGGACGAGTCGCTCGCCAGGTCGGAGCCACTGAGCTACTGTCCCGGTCATCGGCAGAGCCAGTTCCCCCGCGCCGTCGCTGACGACCAGGCGACCGAACCAGCGGTAGCGCCACCGCTCGAGTCGTGGCGCGAGAACGTGAACCACGCGCTCGCTCGTCACCTGCACGCTCTCTCCCGCTCCGGAGTATCGTACCCGAGCGGCAATGGCCAGGCAGCCCCCCGTTGCGTGGCGGGGTACCGACGGGCCGCTGGGTAGCGGGTCTCCCAGCAGCTCGTCACTGCAGGAGTACTACGGTCGCGCGAGGATCACGTCGAGCACGGCTGACTGCCCGTCGCGGACGTGAGCCAGCGCGCGGCGAAGGGCGGGAAGGACCTGATCAGGCTCCTCCACTCGCTCGCCGTAGGCATCGACCGAGCGGGCGAGCAGATCGAACCGTGGCGTCGGAGCGAGGTCGATACCGACGAACTGTCCCGTGCTGACCGAATACCCTGCTGGGTAAGCAGCGACGAGGGGAAGCCGGGTCGCGTTGTAGCAGCCATTGTTCAGAACCACGACGAGGATGGGTGCCTTCGCCTGCTGGGCGATCCACAGGCTCGCTTCTGGAACGCCGAACAGGAAGGATCCATCACCGATCAGCCCGACGACTGTCCGGTCCGGTGCGGCCAACTTGGCACCGATGGCAGCACCGAGTCCCCAACCGAGGCCAGAGCCACCGCTCTGGAACCAGCTGCCGAAACTGTCCGGCCGGATCTGGCAGAACAGTGGGACCTGGCTGGTGATCGCCTCGTCGATGAAGAGGATATCGGGGTTCTCGCGGCGGAACTCCTCGAGGCAATACCCCAGCCACTCGACGGTGATGGGGCGCGTCGTCGCCTGGGCGGCGGCTCGCTCGCGCCACTCGGCACGCCGGGCTGCGGTGGCCGCAGCGATGCGCTCCTTCCGTTCCTGGATCCGCCGCCGGTCGGCTTCGGTGATGCGCTCGCGCGCTGCAGCAGCGAGGAGTGGGAGAGCGGCTCCGGTATCGGCCCGAATGGGGAGATCGACTGGGAAACTCCAGAGCGGAATCCGTTCCTTGACCGGATCGACGTCGATCTGGATAACCGTCGCCTGTTCCGGAAGCGGTGTGCGCGTCGGGATATAAGGGACATCGTGGTCGAGGATCAAGACGACATCGGCTTCGGCCAGCCCGTGCTCGAGACCGTAGTTGTACCCGGCGTGGAGCGGGTGGTCAGCTGGGAAGTTGGCGCGCGTGCGCCATTCGACGACGGGGAGCGCCAGGAGCTCGGCCAGCTCGAGCAGCCCGTCCCAGCCGGCCCGTGTGCGACCGGTAGTCGAGGTGAGCACCAACGGTCGCTCGGCCGCGACGAGGATTTTGGCTGCCTGGCGCAGGAGATCCGGGTCGCCGGCGCCGAGGCGTACCGGTGGGAAGCGGCGAGGATCCGGGATCGTGACACGCTCGACACGCTCCATCAGGACCTCGCGCGGGAGGGTGAGATAGACCGGTCCGGTTGGATCGCTTTCCGCGATCTGATAGGCGCGCGCGATGACCTCGCCGACCTGGTCGGCACGACGTAACTCGTAGTCCCACTTGACGTAGTTCCGGACGATACCGTGCTGGTCGAGCTGCTCCTGCAGCCAGTGGATGTAACCGTCGCGTGTCCCACGAATCGCCGGATCAGTGGTATAGGGAGCCCGCCCCGCACTGAGCAGGACGGCAGCACGCCCGCGCTGGGCGTTGTGGACCATCGCTCCGAGATTCTGGGTGCCGACGTCGACGTGCACCAGCACTGCCTGGGGGCGGCCCGAGACAGCGTAGTACCCGTGAGCGGCCGCGAGGGCAGGAACTTCGAAGGGACAGAGCACGACCTCGACCGTCGGTTGGCCGAGTGCACGTCGCTTGGCGACCGCTTCCTGGATCGGAAACGTATCGGTACCTGGATTCAAGAAGAGGTACGAGACACCGCGGGCCAGCAGCGCTTCGACATACGCTTCAGCGATTTCCACATCGTACAACTCGCGGGCGCCGGTCAGTGGGGCGACATCGACCCGTTCAGCCATGCGTTTCCTCCTTCGTGCGTCCGCTCTCGTGGCGCGTCAAGTGTATGGCGGTTCGAGAACCTTCACCAGACGGCGGTTCCGAATGGTCGAACCTGGCGGACCGATCGCTGTGCAGGAGGGCTCGCGCAATCTCGATCAGCCGGATTCACAACCGATGCCGTCCCGGTCAGTATCCAAACGGTGGGGATCAGGCGGTTGTACGCGGAAGCGGCGATACGGGATATCGCGACAATCGAGGTCAGGCGGCGGGGGAGGGACACAGATGTCGGGATAGCTCGGATCGCAGCGTGCGTCGCGTGCTGGTGGTGCGGTGGACGTCGGTGTGACGTCCGCCGTGCTGCAGTGACTCCACAATCCCGCTCTGGTCGCCTGAGCGACCTGCTGGGCTGCGGCCAAGCGGGCTGCGTACCGTGTATCCGGCGGGTACTCGCGTGCGACAGCCGCACCGCGCCGTACGAGTTCCTCGTTGAGGAGCAGGCGCTGTCCGTTCCGGTCGATCCAGACGTACCGCAGGAGTCGCCCGTAGCGATCGGTCTCGCTGACGTCGCGTTCGAGAAGGACGACCGTACCGGGTGGGGCCAGCTCGGCGAGCAGTCGTGTCGCCTCTTCGTTGTAGCACTCCGGCGGATGTCCATCGCTTCCTCGCTCGGGAGCGTCGATCCCGATGAGCCGCACGACCGCTTCGCCGCGGAGGGTCACGACCGTGAGGGTGTCGCCGTCGATGACAGTGCGGACGGTGGCGGGCTCGGTGAACGGGGCGGGCGCGGTGGGAGGTGGCGAGGTGACCGGGCGAAGCCCCGCAGGAGCAGTCGGCGCGGTCAGCCCGGCCGGCGTGACGACCGGACTGACCGGTGAGCGTGGTACCGCTGCGCCGTCGCCCGATGGCGCTGGGGCGCATGCAGTGAGGACCAGCAGGAGGAAGAGGCCAGCCAACCGACGCATGAAAGTCACTCCCAGGCGACGATCAGCTGGTCGAGCGGGCGTCGTGGTCGACGCTGCGGGTCGGCAGCAGCATAGCCGAGTGTGATCAGGGCCTGCGGTTCGAGCTCCTCCCGGAGCCCCAAAACGCGGCGGACCACGTCGGGACAAAAGAGGGGAGCGCACATCCAGCCGGTGTCGAGGCCGAGGCGGTAGGCCATGAGGAGCAGATTCTGCACGGCTGCGCCGAGGCTCTGCACGGCCATGATGCGTTCAGCCTGCTGACGCTCGGCATCGGGATACCGATCGAGGTCGCACGGATCGAGGCAAACGAGAATGAGGACGGGTGCTTCGCGGAGTCGCCGTTGCGAGCCAGCCAGGCGGCGTGCGATGGTCTCCTCGTCCTGGCCGTCCAGAGCCAAGTGGTATCGCCAGGCGTCGGCCATCGCCTCGGCAAGTTCCTGTTTGCGCTCGTCTTGGGTAAGGACAACGAAGCGCCAGGGTTGCGTTCCGTGCGGCGATGGGGCCCAGGCGGCAGCTTCGAGCACGGCCATGACGAGTTCGCCGGGGACGGGATCGGGACGCAGGCGACGTACCGAGCGGCGACCGCGGATGAGTTCGGGCAAATCGAGCGGTCGCGCACCGGGTAATCGGTGCAGGTCGGGAAGCGGTACGAGCGGTGGCGGTACGGGGTGTCCGTTCTCTGGCATGGCCGTGCTCACGTGAGGGGTGTCGCCGGTCGCGGCTCGCTGGCCGGTGTCGGAGCCGGTATCCAGGACAGGACAGTGATCGATGTCCACAAGAGGACGAATCCAGCGAGCTGGACGATATCGATCGTCGCGCCCAGAGTGAGCCAGTTCACGACGATCGCGAGAGCCGGAAAGGCGAGTTCGGCCAGTGTCGCGTAGGAAGCTCGGGTGTGGCGAAGGCCAAGATAGTAGATCAGCATCGCGGCCAACCCCGGAACGAGAGCGAGAAAGGACAAGCGTGGTGCGTACTGCGCGAGGCCGACGGTAAAGGTGCGCACGAAGGTACCCTCGAAGAGCGCGAGACCAGCCAAGAACGGTAACGCGAAAAGGAAGCGCGCAGCGGCGAGCGTCGGGAACGACAGTGTACCCAGGACGTACCGACCGAGCACCGTGGCACTGCCCCACAGTGCAGCGGCACCCAGTGCCAAGAGTGCGGTGAGGATGCGCTCGCGGGGGAGGAGCCAGAGGGGCTCGAGCACATCGCGGCCGAACGACACGAGGTACGCACCGGCGAGTGCAGCGACGAAACAGGGCCAGTAGAGGCGCGGCAGTTGCTCTCGGAGCAGCACGGCGGCGAGCAGCACGGCGATGAGGGGTTGCACCTTCTGCAACAGGATCACCGTCGTCGGGTTGCCAATGCGGAAGGCAGCGGTGAAGAGGACAGTCGCCAGGCCAGATGCTCCCCAGGCGATGACGAACAACGCCAGCCAGCCGCGCGGCGACAAACTCAGCAGCGCGCGTCGCTGCCACAGGAGGACGGGGATGGCATAGAGTGCGAGAAACAGATGCTCGGCGAAAACGATCGACGTGGCAGGTAAGAGATCTGCCAGCGGTTTGCGGATCGGTGCGTCAACGGCCCAGAGTGCCGCGCCGAGCGCGACGACGAAGGCACCCCAGCGGGTTACCGGGAGCTGTCGTTCCGTCACGTCTCCCCCTCTCTCTCGCGGACGCTGCGCAGCCGTGCGAGATCTTCCGGAGTATCGAGATCCAGCGCGAGCGGCAGCGCCCACACCTCTCGAAGCGTACACCGAGCGCGACGCGCTGCAAGACGATGGCGCACGCGACTCTCGGGCCCGAATGCCGGGATCGGAAGGTCGGGAGGGGACAGGGCGAGGAGGTTGGTACCGGTGCCGTGGCGGTCCGGCGCCAGGACAACACCGTGCGGCTCGAGCAGTGCGAGCGCTGTGCGGAGCGTCGTCATCTCCAGCAGGGGCAAGTCACCGAGGACGACGAGCAAGGCACCGAAGTCTTCGGCAACGGCATACCGCTGGGCGAGCACGATCGCTCGCTCGAGCCCCGGCTCAGTCTGCTCGAGTGGGAGGGCTCCCCAGGCTCGGGCCGCGACGGCCAGGTGCGGGTCGGGAGTGACCAGAGCGACTTCGTCGATGCCGGACACGCTCCGGAGGAGCCGGACGGTCCGCTCGGCGAGCTGGAGCACGAGCGAACGGCGCGACGCCGGGTCGAGTACAGGGGCGAGTCGCGATTTGGCGGTATCGAGCCGCTGGACGGGAATGACGGCGAGCGTGCGGATCACCGCGTCACTCCGTGCAGCCGACGAGCGAAGTCGAGCGTCTCGCGTGCCAGACGCGCCCGGTCGGACTCATCGTGCATGACGGCATCGGTGACGTAGGGTTCGATCCCCATGTTCCGGAGCGCGTCGGCGAGCGCTGTATCCTGCACGTCGATGACGAGGCCATCGAGAAAGTCCTGGTAGAGACGAGCCACGCCGAGTGGTGACACCTCGTGCCCGAGCGAAGCGAGCATCCGGTCCGCTGGCCCTTTCAATGCCCGCCCGCCGACGATCGGGCTGACGGCGACGATCGGAACAGTGGCGTGGCGCAAGCGCTCGCGGAAGCCAGGAAGTGCAAGCAGCGGACCGATACTGACGATCGGGTTGGATGGGGCGAGGACGACGATCTCTGCTTCCTCGAGCGCTCGCTCGACCTCCGGGGTTGGACGTGCGTGCTCGATTCCATCGAAGCGCACGCCGAGTACCGGATCCTGCTGGCGTCGCCGGACGAAATATTCCTGGAAGGGGAGGTCACCCACGGGCGTGTGGACGATCGTGCGGACCGGTTCGTCGCACATGGGCAGGATGCGAGCGGCGACACCCAGTGCACCGGCCAGCTCGCTGATGACTTCGGTGAGGCGAGCTCCCTGGTGCAGTCGCTCGGTTCGCAGGATGTGCGTGGCGAGATCGCGATCGCCGAGCCAGAACCAGGTCGGTCGGCCGTAGCGGCCGAGCATTGCCAGCGTGTTGGCGGTATCGCCGAGAATGCCCCAGCCGGTCGCTGGGTTCGCGATGCCGGCGAGGGTGTACATGACGGTGTCGAGATCAGGGGAGATCGTGAGGCCGTAGAGTTCGAAATCGTCAGCTGTGTTGACGATGATCGCGAGTCGATGACCGAGGCCGAGCTGGGCGAAACCGTGAGCGAGCTTGGCACCTCCGACGCCGCCGGCCAGGACGACGACCGTTCCAGTGACCTCGGGTGGCTGTGCCATCGATGTGCTCCTCTCCGCCTCCGCTGTTTCGAAGCCGGGCATGCGGGCCGACGCGGCCAGTTCCGAACTCGTTCGGATGCTACGGGGAAACAGTGCGTCGCGGCAACGGCCGGGAAGCATGCCGTCGGCGAGAGGCTCGTTTGCCGAGATGCGGGCGGATGTCCATGAACTGGAGGTGCCTCGCGCTCAGACTCGTCGCGTGGGTAGTTGACTGTCGGGGGACTATCTGAGACAATGATCCTACATCCACCATCCCCCACCACGGAGGTAACGCTATGGATGCTCGCCAGGTCGAGCACGTCCTCACCCACTTGTGCAGGAAAGGGCTCTTCGGCGACGTGCGGCAGTGGTGTGAATCGCGCTACGACTGCGTCTACGTCGTCACGTGCCCGGACTGTGGGTGCCGCTTCGTCTTGAGCGAGGCCGAGTTCAACGAGCTGGTCGAGCGGAGCGTGGCGCTGCAGGTGTGCGGTGTCTTACCGGGATCCTTCGAGGTCCGGACGCCCTATCCGCGACCACCGTTGCTCAGCTGAGGGTGGCCTGGTCGTTGCCCGTTCGTTGCTGGTGACTCGGTCGTCATCTCCTGGGCGGCCTGGAGCACTGCCGCGAGGGTTCCTTCGGCGAGCGCAGCGGCGAGTCGCTCTGGTGCTCCCTCGACCGTCAAGATGCGGCGGGCGGACGTTCTCCCCCGATAGGCTGGGACATTGGCTGGATGGCAGATCACAGCGGTGAAGGTGGCCGGGTCGATCCGTGACCGGAGCTGCTCGAGCGACGGATCGTCCAGTACGAGGTCGACGAGGATCGTGTGGAGATGGGGACGTGACAGCTGCCCGACCCAGCGCGTGAGCTCCTCATCGGTACCGAGTTCGACGAGCGCGATATCGGCGGTGGCGAGGGTTCGACCGAGCCATTCGACCAGATCGGCTCCGAAGCGGTGCTCGACTGTGTGGTAACGAAGTTCCGGCCAGTCCGTGCTGAGCTCGCGATAGGCTGCAGCACCGCGGCGGCGTAGTGCAGTGACCGTCAGCGGATTCCCGCGCTCCTCGAGGAATAAAGCTTCCTGGTTGTGCTGGGCGAGGAACCGGCCGAGCAAGCGGAAGATCTGCGTGGGAGGGTGTTCCTCAGTGGCGACGAGCGAACGGACGAAAACGACCCACCGGAAGCGAGGGAGCGACACCGGTCACCTCCGCGTTTCGGCTGCAGAACCAACCAGGACGACGCTGATCTCAGGATCGCACTCTGCCTCGAGTACATAGCGACCGTTCTGTTTTCGGACGGACAGGTCGATCCGCGTTCCCGCGAAGGAGATTCCTTCGAGATGCACCTCGTTCAACCAGTCTGGAAAAGCGGGGCGGAGAATGAGCCGTCGCTCGGCAGCACGCGCTTCGGCACCGAGCAGGATGCGGAGCACGAAGGGGACAGTTCCGGCAGCCCAGGCTTGTGGACTGCAGCTCACCGGGTAGGAAATCGGAACCATGCATTCCGCTTCGTCACGGCCGAAACCGCAGAACAGCTCAGGTAGGCGGTAGTAAGGGAAAGTCGTCGCAACTTCTAGCAGATCACTCGCGAGCTGGACCGCTTCACGATCGAAACCGTAGCGGCGGAGCCCCGCGATCGTAAGCGCATTGTCGTGTGGCCAGATGCTTCCGTTGTGATAGCTCATCGGATTGTAGTGTGGCATCGACTTGGCGAGTGTCCGGATTCCCCAGCCGGAATAGAGGTCGGGAGTGAACAGTCGGGCGACGATCCGGTCTGCACGCTGCGGGCTCACGATCCCGCTCCAGAGGCAGTGTCCTGGGTTCGACGAGATAGTCGGAACGAGACGGCCACGACCGTCGATCGCCTGCCCGTAGAAGTGCTGTTCCTCCATCCAGAAACGCTGCTCGAAGCGCTCCCGCAAGCGCTCGGCTTCCGCACGGAGCCGCGCAGCGAGCATGTGGAGAGTGGTCTTCCCGTAGCGCTGCAGAACAGCAGCGAGGGCTCGCTTGGCCTGATAGACGTAACCTTGCACTTCGACCGGCGCGATCGGCGGTACGGGCTCGGTGCCGTCGAGGAAGAGGAGAGAATTGTGGCTATCTTTCCAGTTCTGGTGGACGAGACCGCGCGATGACGTTTTTCCGTAATCGACGAATCCGTCACGATCGTGATCGCCGTACTCGTCGATCCACCGGAGCGCTGCTTCGACGGCAGGGAACAAGTCCTCGAACAAGGTCGGTGAACCGATCCAGTCCATGAGCTCACAGAACGTAACGATGAAGAGTGGTGTGGCATCGGCGGTTCCGTAATACGGTGCGTGCGGCGTCTCGCCGAGCCGGACCATCTCACCGAAGCGGAGCTCGTGCAGGATCTTGCCCGGCTCCTCTTCGGTCCAGGGGTCGACTTTCTGGCCTTGGTACCGAGCGAGGAAGCGCAGCGTTTCCAGTGCGAGTTCCGGGGAGAAGAGCATCATCTGGAGGCTCACGATGAGACTGTCACGACCGAACGGGGCGACGAACCACGGAATACCGGCGGCGACGAGTCGTCCTCCTGGGAACGGTGTGAGGAGGGCGCGGAGATCGTCGAGACTGCGCTGGAGGATGCGGTCGAGGAACTCATGATCGGTTCGGACACGAGCGAAGACGATCGCAGCTGGCTCGGCTGGCTCGGTGAGGCGGGAGACATCCGGTACCCGTACGCTTACACGCCGTTCGAGCAGCTGGCGCGGTGCGACGCGGAAGGAGAGGCGCTCATTGCCGTGAGCCGGAAGAGTCAAGCGAAAGAGGGTGAAGGCGCGTGGTGGGTGAACGGTGCCGCGTGCGCGGATGAGTTGGTCGTGTCCTGGTAGGAGCATGCGTGGCAGGGCCAGGTCGGCGAGATGCGTCGTCCCCGGTTCGGTCGTGAAGACATCAGGCGGCCGGCTGAAGAGCACCTCTGTCTCGAGTACGACGTCGTCGGGTGCGCGGTAGGCGAGGCGGAGTTGGTGCCCCTCGTAGTGCGGCAGCAGGATATGGCCGCGTGGCCGCTCGCGGGGGAAACCGCGAACTTCGAAAATGTCCGAGAAATCGGCGGCGAAGACGAGGGCCAATTCCACGGTGACGAGGAACGGATTGTAGTTCTCGAGCACGAGTTCTTCCTCGAGCGTCCCTCGGCGGACGCTCCGGCAACGTCGCAGAGCGATCGTGTGAGCGAGGACGTCATGGCCTGCTTCGTCGCGGAAGACCGTGTTACCGAACTCGAAGACGGCAACGGTCGTCCGCTCGGCTGACGAGTCGAACAACTCCGGCTCTTCGCCGTTGAGGAGCAACCAGAGTTCGCTCAGAAAGCGCGTGTCGCGGGCGTAGACGCCAGCACCAGGGAAGGTGCGGCGGAGGTCGCCGCGTTCATCGCTCACGACGAAAAGTTCGCCGTCCTTGAGAATCCGTGCGTCGCGTACCAGTCCCATCGAACCCCCGCCTCGAGACCGAGCGGCCCGACTCCGGTGAAGTGTAGCGGGCTCTACTGGCTAAATCAGCTCACCGTACTCTTCCCATTCGTAGGGGTCGATACGGTGATTCCACTCGGGCGAGCGGTAATCAGGACAGCGGCGGCGACACTTTTCGGCGTCCCACCGCTTGACTGCGACGTACGTCTCGATGAATGGCCGCCCGAGCAGGTCGCAGAGGATCGTATCCCGCTCGAGCGCATCGAGGGCCTCGTCGAGCGAACGCGGCAGTGGCGGGAGCCCTTCGAGCCAGCCGACATCCTTTTGGATCGCTTCAGGAGGCTCGAGTCGACGTTCGATCCCGTCCCACCCAGCAGCGAGGGAGGCTGCGAGCGCGATGTACGGATTGGCGGCTGCACCGCCGAGCCGGTTTTCGATCCGCGCCTTCTTGCCATGCGCATCGGCTGGTACACGGAAGGCCGCCGAACGATTGTCGTATCCCCAACAGACGCTGGTCGGTGCGAAAAGGCCTGGTTGGTAGCGCTTGTAGTCGTTCGGCGTGGGCGAGAACACGGCGATCAAGGCGCGAGCGTGTTCAAAAAGTCCGCCGAGGAAGTACCAGGCGAGTTCAGAGAGGCCATGCATCCCCTGCGGGTCAGCGAACACGTTTTGGCCAGTCGTAGCATCGATGAGACTGTGATGGAGGTGGGTCCCCGAGGCAGCCTGGTCGATGAAGGGCTTGGTCATGAACGTTGCGATGTAGCCATGCTTGCGGGACACCTCCTTGACGACTGTCCGGAACATGAACGCCTGGTCGGCAGCAGCCAACCCGTCGGCTGGATCGAAGGTGATCTCGAACTGTCCTGGTGCATTCTCAACGCTGAGAGTAGACACCGCAATGCCGTGTGCCTCGAGAGCAGTCAACAGCTCGTCGCGCCAAGCAGGATCGAAGTTATTGCGCAATGTCGAGCAAATCTGTTTATCACGGAAGACCGGTTCACGCGTGGTCGCGTGAAGCAGGTAGAACTCGTACTCGAACGCGCTGCGGGGGATCCAACCCCGTGCTCGGAAGCGCTCGACCATACGCCGGCAGACGACGCGCGGATCCTCGGGCGCCGGCGAACCGTCGCGGTAGAGGTCGCCGAGGACGCGTACCTCGCCTGGGGCATACGGCAAGACAGTCAGGGTGTCCAAGTCAGGTTTGAGGAGGTAATCGGGCGGAGGTAGCCTCTCCTCGAGTGGAATGTCCCAGCCGGATGCGTCCTGGAGCAGCATCCCGCCGTAGAAGTTCACGCCTCTGGCTGCGTACGTGGGGAATTTCTCGATCGGTACGCTCTTCGAGCGAGCGATACCGTGGGTATCGGCCATTTCGATACGAACCCACCGTATACCCGCTGCGCGCAACAGTCGCGTAACGGTCGCGATATCCATAAAATCCTCCCAACCGTCCCATACGGCGTCAGTATAGCGACTCGAGGGCTGCCTTCGGCAAGGTGCACCGTGTCCGAGGCGAGCACGGATCGGCACGAGCTCGCCCTGCCGAACGCCGTTCCGCAGGCAGAACGAACGTGCTCGGAGGGCTTACACTGCACAGGACCAGGAATCAGTCACGAGCGGAGTGGCTACAGACTGTGCACACTGGCGGAAGAAGGCTGTGCTATCGGCGCGCAGGTTCCCGCTCGCGGACGTGCGGATGCTCCTCGACTGCCGATCCGGAGCGACGGCGTTCCCGCCAGATATGCAGCACGGATGGAGCGAGCGAAAGGGCGATGATAACGCTGACGATCGGCAGGAGATAGCGATCGATACCGGGTATGACACTGCCGAGCCAATAACCGCTGAGGGTCACACCGACAGCCCAGAAGAGTGCACCGAAGACATTGAAGACGACGAAGCGGCGGTAGCGCATGCGCCCCATTCCGGCGACGACCGGCGTGCAGGTGCGCACGATCGGGACGAAGCGTGCGAGCACGACCGCTTTGCCGCCGTGGCGTTCGAAGAACTGTTCAGTGCGGTGGAGATAATCCTTCTTGAAGAAACGGGAATCCTCGCGCTGGAAGAGTGCTCTCCCGACACGTGCTCCGAAGGTGTATCCGACCTGGTCGCCAGCAACAGCGGCAAGGAAGCAGGCTGGCACGAGCCAGCGAATGTCGAGAAATCCTTGCGACGCGAGGAAGCCAGCTGTAAAGAGAAGCGAGTCACCGGGCAAGAAGAGTCCGATCAGAAGCCCGCTCTCCGTGAACACGACAGCCGCGACGCCGATGACTCCGATCGTGCGGATGACCGTCGCGAGATCGAAACCGAACACCGATCCTCCTTCGCAACCCTGTCGAGTGTAACCGATCGACCCTTCATCGACAGCGTAGCCTTATCGGGAAGTCCAGTGGCACTGCACGAGCACTCGTTCGATGCCATCGTTGCCGTCCACACGATCGACTCGGTGAGGGCGAAAGCTGTTCGCTACTCCTGGTGTATGGTGGGCACGAGCGAAAGACCGGAGTCTCTTGACGGCATGGTGACGTTCTGCGATGTGTGCGTTCGGTACATGGAGAAGCAGGAGAGGAGGAACCATGGAGATCGAACAGCGGCTCGCGGAACTCGGTATCGAATTGCCACCGGTGCCAGCACCGGCCGGAAACTATGTCCACGCCGTACGCACGGGGAATCTCCTGTTCTTGGCCGGCAAAGGACCGTGGAATCCAGATGGGACGATGCCGACGGGCAAGGTCGGACGCGAGGTCACGGTGGAAGAAGCCTACCAGCATGCACGGTCGGTCGGACTGGTCCTGCTGGCGGTCCTCAAACAGGAGCTCGGGGACCTGGATCGTGTGAAGCGGATCGTCAAAGTCTTGGGGATGGTCAACGCGGTGCCGGAGTTCGAGCGGCATCCGGAGGTGATCAACGGCTGCTCGGATCTCTTCGTCGAAGTGTTCGGAGAACGTGGCCGGCACGCCCGCTCGGCGGTCGGCATGAGCTCGCTACCCCGCAATATCACTGTCGAGATCGAGGCGATTGTCGAAGTGGAGTGAGCGCCGTTACTGATTCGGCGACGTCGAAGGAGGCGAGGACTCTGCTCGAGAGCTGGCGTCCTGCTCCTCGGAGACCTTCTCTTCGACTTCTTCCAGCGACGCGGGCTCGTTTTCGGATTCGCCGCCGAGCATCTGGCGAACGAACAGCAGTTCCCGCCGCCGCAAGTCCCACAGTCGCTCGAGTTCGACGTTAATCTCGGCGACGCGTCGCAGTGCTTCCTCGCGCTCGAAGAGCATGTCCGGGATTGCTTGCAGGAGACGCCGACGCTCCTCAGCCAGCTCCTCGATGCGCGCGAGGACCGGTGATGGGAGGCGGATCCGTTCGAGTTCGAGCCAGATGAGTTCGTCTTCATCGAACATCGTTCAGCGCCCGGCTGCTATGTGTTCGACCAGGGAATCCAAACCCAGTTCGTGCAACCGAGTCGGCGGCACGAGACCGTCCGGGGTCCAGCCCCGTACACGGTAGTATGCCGCGACGAGCGCATCGAGTTCAGCTGGATCGATCCCATCAGGGCCGAGGAGTCGGGGTGGAAGCGTGTCGTCGGATCGTGTCCAGCCTTGCCGGAGGTTGAAGAGCTTCTTCAAGGTCACGATCCGTTCACCGATCACGCGCAGTTCGTCTGGATTGCAGGCCATCCCAGTGACCAGAGTGACCAATTCCGCTGCTTCGGCAAAGAAGTCGTCGAAGCAGTGGCGAAGAAACTTGCAGAGCGGCAGGGCGTCGAGGACAGCAGAACGGTCCTCGTTGCGCGCGGTTTCCAACGCGATGCGCTCGTACTGATCGCTGGTCTGCTCGGAGAAGTCGATCTCATAGGCCGAAGTCCGGTTGTGGCACGCGCCGCGCGGCGTTACGGCGAAGCCGAGGGCCATTGCGCGGAGCTTCTTGGGATGGTAGCCAGGAAGTTCCAGCCCTTTCACGTGCATCGCCCAGCTTTCGCTTCCCTGCCCGATGATTTCCGCTGCTCGCCTCGAGCCTTCGGCGAGAAGATCGCCGAGCGGGCCGCGTCGCTCACCGATCGCCTCGAGCGTGCGGAGCAGACTCATCCCGTCGCCGAAGCGTGGCCAGTCGGCCGGGTCACCGGGCAACGCGATCCCCCGTTCGACACACTCCATGGCCCAGGCGATCGTGCCGCCGGCACTGATCGCATCCATCCCATACTGGTCGCAGAGTGCAGCCGCCCGCAGGACGACATTCGGATCATCGATTCCGCACAAGGAGCCGAGCGCGAAGAGGGTCTCGTATTCGAGGCGGACCGTCGCCGGTGGGCCCGCATCGGTCGTCCGGAAGTGATGCTCACAGCCAACGGTACAGGCAGCACAGGCTTGGCGGTCGGCATGGTGCGCCGTTACCAGTCGTTCCCCAGCGAGTGCCTCAGCAGCAGGGAAGCTCCCCGCGGAGAAGTTGCGGGTCGGCAGGACACCGAGCCGACTGAAGAAGGCAAGATTCGCGACCGTGCCAAGCTCGCGGTATTTCGCGGTTTCGGGGCCGAGGCTCCGCTCAGCGAGACGGCGGGCGGCGCTCGCGACTGCAGCGGGATCAGCGACCGGCGGGAAGCGTCCGGTACCTCGCACCGCGACTGCCTTGAGTCGCTTGGCGCCGAGGACAGCGCCGGGGCCAGTTCGGCCAGCTAACCGGCCGTCGTTGACGACGGCAGCGAACCGCACCAAACGTTCGCCTGCCCGGCCGATCGCGGCGACCCGTACATCGCGGCCGAGTTCGGCGCGCAGGGCAGCAGCCGTCGCCTCCGGATCGAGACCGAGGAGGTCGTGTGCTGGCCGGAGGTTCACGCGATCGTCTTCGACGACGAGAACCGACCAGTCGGGTGCCTGGCCGATGAGGACGAGACCATCGAAGCCGGTCCGGCGAAGCACCAGCGCGAAATAACTCGAGGTCAGGGAATCGCCGATGAAGCCGGTCTGCGGCGAAGTGGTGGCGATCGCGAGTTTGCTCGAGGTGGTCAGTCCGGTGCCGATGAAGGGCCCGGTGGCGATGACGAAGGGGTTTTCAGGTGCCCATGGATCGACCCGCGGCGGAGCGAAGTCGAGGAGCAGCCGGGTGGCCAGTCCGGTACCACCGAGGACCGAGCGGGAGACCTCTGGCGGAATCGGGAAGGCTCGTGCATCTCCAGTACCGAGATCGACTAGGAGCGCGCGACCATGGACGGCTTGCATGGTTTCAGCCTCCAGCCTGAGCAGCGACGAGGAGGACTTCCGAGTCAGGGCGGAGCGGTGTGGCCGGGTCGCGAGTGAACCGGCCATCGACGACGAAGGTATAGCCACGGTTGAGCCAGTGCCGTTCGGGGTCAATGACGGTGCCACACAGTGGAGGGAACTGTGCTGCGAGAGTGTGGACCAGCTCCTGCAAGGTCGCTGCAGCGACCTCGATACGGCGTTGGCCGATGAGGAGCGCTGGAAGACCGTACAGTTCGACTCGAAGTGTTTTCGTTTCGCGCGTCATGGGAGCCGAGCCGTTCGCGACGAGGCCTGCACAGCGCTAGTATGGCCGGATCGAAGCCCGGAGTGCAAGCGAGTGCATCGGTTCCACGATACTTGGCTCACTGGAAGCGAGCCGGCTTTGCGGTGGGATAGCGAGACTGACCCACCGAGGCGGCGATCGGAACTGTGCGTCGGGATTCCCGCTCGACGATCTCGGATCGTCAGGGTTTCACCGCGATCGGTCCGGGGGAAAACGGTTCTGTTCCGCGTTGTCGAACACGATACTCGCCAGACAGGGTTCCGGTCGCGACAATACAGTGCGAAAGCGAGGGTGAACGTCGAGAAGGTGACCGATGGTCAAGGGCAGTGAGGGATCGGGTTGGCGGCGGTGGATCGATGGTGAAGCGTTTCTCGCCGTGCTCATCTGGGGTGCGTCGTTTCCGATCGTCAAGCACGGTGTCGACTCGTTCGGACCGTTGTCGTTTGCGGTTCTGCGACTCATCGTCGCGATCGCGTGCCTGGTACTCTGGCTCCGCCTGCGGGACGAAACGCTCCGGATCGCACGCAGTGACTGGCCGCGGCTGGCGCTCGCTGGATTCGGTGCGATGGGGATCTTCCAGATCGTGTTTCTCGTCGGGATGCGCCATACGACGTCAACGCACAGCGCGTTGTTCCTCAACACGAGTCCACTCTGGGCCCTTCCGATCTCCTGGTTGGTGGAGCGCGAGCGACCGCGTGCAGCGGGGCTCCTCGGTGCCGCGCTCGGTTTCATCGGGGTGGTCCTGATGGTCGGGACACCTGATCCGACGGGGACGGCAACGCTTCTCGGCGACGTGCTGACGCTCGGAGCCGCGATCTGCTGGGTGGGAGTGACGATGATTCCGCGTCCGCTCGTGGCCCGCTACGGTGCAGTACCGATCACGACGTGGTTACTGATTCTGAGTCTCGTTGTCGTCGGGCTCGCTGGGGCGAGCGAGACGGTGCGGTCGCTCGCGACGCTCCCGGGGTGGAGTGCGTGGGGGGCGCTCCTGTACACCGGCATTCTGGCGATGGTGGGTGCCAACGTGTTCTGGCAACGAGCTGTCCAACGCCTGGGTGCCTCGACGACACTCGTCTATTACTATCTGCAACCAGGCATTGCCGTGGCGCTCGGCGCAGCCTTCCTCGGCGAACGCGTTCGTCTCGTGCAGATCGTCGGGCTGTTCGCGGTGTTCGCCGGTGTGCTGGTCGCCCAACGAGCTGCGGTCAGGGAAGCGGTGCCTCAGGTAGCGGAGAAGGTGGGTCAGCGGGCCGATTGACCGTGGTCGAACTGTCGACAGGGATGGTTCCGGCGAGCTGCTCGCGGGCAGCCGTCGTCAGATCGATACCGGTCATGGCACTGAACTGACCGGCTCGTTGTTGGACGACGACCTCGACGGCGCGCTGGCCGGGGCTACTCCGTCCTTCAGCTGCTGCGCCAGAGTCGCAGTCGACGCGCTCGCGTCACGCGAGAAGCTCCACCGCGACTGTGGACTCCGTGTCGAGTACCCTCGCATCGGCTCGGCTTCGCAGCTTCGGCCAGACGTGCAGCGCGCTCTCCTTCTCGATGCCGCTCTCCCCTGACCGCTGACTGCGGCTGCAAAGCGAGCGAGTTTGCCCTGCTGTGCCGCGCTGCGTTCGCATGCCCCCGCCTCGACGAGCACCAATTGACCGGAGTCCGTGCTGGGCTTCCGCTCAGGATTCGTTATAGCCCCGACGGCAGCGGCTTCCTGGTCCGTCGCGCGTCTCTTCTCGGCTGTTTTGTTGCATCGGAGGAGACTGTGGACGCAGATAGAGAGAACGATACGGGACATTCTACCGGCATACGCGAGGGAACCACATGGGATCCTTCTCGGTGGTGAACTGGGCCGACCGGTGAAATCGCATCCGATGCGAGCGGCTGAGTACTCCGCGGAGGACCGATCATTCGCGTCGGCACCACCGCGGATACGGTTTCTGCACCTCTGCTCACGCTGGCACGATACGGAGGAGGCGATCGTCGTCGCGTTGTGGGCTGCCCCGGCCGTCGCGGTTGCTGGTGAGGAGGTAGATGGCGCCGTCCGGCCCCTCGACGACGGTCCGGAGGCGTCCGAACTCGCCCTGGTAGAGCGCTTCGAGTTGCTGGGCGCTCCGTCCATCCGGCGCGAGGACGAGTCGCCAGAGCGTTTGGCTCCGCAGACCAGCGAAGAGGAGATTGCCTAGCCACTGCGGGATGCGCCCCGAGCGGACGAACGTCGCACCACTGGGAGCCCAGGTGGTTGCGCCACTCTCGATGACCGGTAAGACCGCATCGGGTCGTTCCCGGCGGACGAGCGTGCCGACCACGTCGGGCCAGCCGTAGTTGCGACCCGGTTCGATCAGGTTGACCTCGTCGTGTGCTGCCAGGCCGAGGTCTCCGGTGGGACCGTGCTCGGTGGCGTAGAGCCGTCCCTCAGCCGTCCAGGCGAGCCCCTGCGGGTTGCGATGGCCGTACGACCAGACCGGCGAGCCAGGAAACGGGTTGTCAGCAGGAATGGAGCCGTCCGGTTCGAGGCGGAGGATCTTCCCGGCGAGTGAGGTGAGGTCTTGTGCTGCGTCGGGGTTGCGCGCATCGCCGGTCGTCACGTAGAGCTTGCCGTCCGGGCCGAAGGCGATGCGTCCACCGTCGTGGATCGTGGCACCAGGGATCCGATCGATCAGAACGATCGGATCGACCAGATGCCCGTCGGTTTCCGTATAGCGCACGACGCGGTTCCAGAGCTGATTGCCCTCGCGGTAGGTGTAGTAAAGGAACACCCAATGGGTGGCTGTGAAATCGGGATGGAGGGCGAGACCGAGGAGGCCGCCTTCCCCGACGGCGGCGACCGGGACTGTGAGAAGCGGCTGAGGCACGAGCTGGCCGTCGAGAACGACACGGACCCGCCCCGGGCGCTCGCTGAGGAAGATTCGCCCGTCCGGTGCGAAGGCGAGTTCCCAGGGGGCCTCGAGGCCGCTCGCGATCGTCTCGACACGGAGCGGCACCGGGCCGGTGGGGAGCGGTGTCGGTTCTGGAGTCGTGGTGGGTGCGGGTGGAGGAGCCATCGTCACGGTAGGACGTGGCGCAGTTGGTGTGGGAGAAGGTGCCGGTGAGGGGACTGCTGGTCCGGGCATGCTGGTTGCGGTCGGACTCATGGCTGGTGGTGTCCCCACGGTTCGGCGGATACCCAGGTTGCAAGCAGGAAGCAGCAACATGGCCAGGAGCAACGAGCGTCGGGTGGAGCGGCCGATCCGGCGCCATGCTGAGTGCCCTGGCTGCAGTGACCATTGGCCCATCGGTGTACGCTCCCTGCTCACGCTGCCCCGAGATAGCGCAGTGCGATGGCGGTCAGCAGCCGGACGCCGACCGCGAGTGCGTCCTCGTCGAGGTCGAACCGAGGATGGTGCGGTGGGTAGACGATACCGCGCTCCGGGTTCGCGACTCCCAGGCTGATCATGCAGACGGGCACACGCTGCGCGACGAAGGCGAAGTCCTCGCCGGCCATGAGCGGTTCACGGTCGAAGACGCGGTCAGGTCCGAGCAGTTCAGTGGCGACCTGGCGGGCGAGGGCAGTGAGTTCGGGATCGTTGTGCATGGCGGGGTAACCGCGGAGGTAGACCGTGTCGGCCTCGGCCCGCATCGCCTGCGCGATGCTGCGGGCGAGTTCAGCGATACGTCGTTCGATGTGGTCGCGAACGCTCGGCGAATAGGTGCGGACCGTACCCTCGAGCACGGCATGGTCAGGGATGATGTTGGTCGCTGTGCCGGCGTGGAGCTTGCCGACCGTGATGACGGCTGAATCGAGCGGATTCGTCTCGCGACTGACGAGCGTTTGCAGTGCGACGACGATGTGCGCCGCGATGACGATCGGGTCGACCGCAGCCTGCGGCTTGGCGGCGTGCCCACCGACGCCGCGCACGACGATCCGGAACGTATCGGCGGCAGCGGTGGCAGGCCCCGGCGAGACGGCAACCTCCCCGGCGCGACGCGTGCTATCGACGTGCAGGGCGAAGGCGGCATCGACGGGGGGATCATCGAGGATACCGTCGGCGACCATCGCGGCCGCGCCGCCCGGCCCTTCCTCGGCGGGTTGGAACATAAGCTTGACGGTGCCAGCGAAGCGATCGCGGAGCTGGTTCAAGAGCTCGGCGACACCGAGGAGGATAGTTGTGTGGGCATCGTGCCCGCAGGCGTGCATAACACCAGGCCGCGTCGAGCGATATTGGACGTCGTTCTGCTCGTCGATCGGCAGCGCGTCCATGTCGGCACGGAGCAAGACGGTTCGCCCGGGCCCGCGGTCGCCGCGGATCACTGCCAGGATGCCGTTTCCACCGGTCGGCGGTCCAGGTTGGATGCCAGCTGCACGCAAAGCTTCCGGTGACATGAAGAGGGAGCGACCGTCCCCACCCAGGCCGGATCGGTACTCGATACCGAGCTCGCGGAGATGCCCGGCGACGAGGCGAGCGGTGTTGGTCTCTTGCAGCGAGAGTTCGGGGTGCATGTGCAGGTAGCGACGGGTTTCCCGAAGCCAGGCATCGAGTTCCGGTGTCACCTGGACAAGTTCATCCCAGTGCATCGTTCCCCTCCTCGAGATCGCCCGATCCAGGGGTGATCGTACCATCGATCGGTGCCACACGATCGGTCGATCTCGTGCAGCGGGTCGGGATCATTTGCGCGCGCGTCGAGGAGTTTGCGAAGATGTTCCTGGACACTTTCGTGTACCGGGTGCCTCCTACTGGAACCGAAGGCCTGGTACACAGCACCGAAGGTACGAGCGGTGATCACGGTCTTTCTCGGACGGCTCCTCAGTATCGTTCTGATCGACCTCGTGCTCAGCGGGGACAATGCGCTGGTCATCGGGATGGCGGCTCATCAGTTACCGCCGCGCCAGCGTCGCTGGGCGATCGTTCTCGGTGGGGCAGGGGCGATCGCGCTGCGCGTGCTCTTCACCGCCCTGGCGGCACTGCTCCTGGCGATCCCGCTCCTCCGAGCGATGGGTGGGCTGCTGGTCGGCTGGATCGGCTTCAAGCTCGTGCGTGAGGAGAGCGAGGCGCGGGTGCTTGCGCCGGCGCTGTCGCTCTGGGAAGCGATCCAGACGATCACGCTCGCGGATTTCGTTATGAGTTTCGACAACATGCTGGCGGTCGGCGGGGCTTCACATGGAACGGTCGAGCTCCTCGCGTTCGGTCTCCTGCTTTCGATGCCGCTGATCCTGTTCGGGAGTGGGGTGATCGCGGCTTTGCTCGATCGTGTGCGATGGCTCGTGTGGATCGGCGTCGGTGTTTTGGCAGTCACCGGTGGACGCATGATCGTCGAAGACCCGATCGTCTCGGCCTGGTTGGGAGAGTCGCTGGCGTGGCCAGCAGTAGGCCTCTTCAGCACCGCGATCGGGATCGTGGCACTCTGGCCGAGCATGCGGCGGCGCTTGCGTCGAGAGCAGGCTGGAGGGCACCCGGTGCGACAGGATGAGACGCGGCACGCGAGGTGAGGGATGTACAGCGGGCGGTTTCCCTATGGACGGTACGATCGAGCTCCGCAACCGGATCTGACGCTCGAGGATCTGCGGCGCGTGTATGTCCTCGTACCGCGTGAGGACGGGCGAGGTGACGAGAACGTCACGGTGGTCGAGATGACCGACCGGCAGTTCCGCGAGTGGATCGTGGCGAAGGCGGCGTTGCACGGGGTACCGCTCATCCCGCCGTTGGGACGGATCGGGTTGGAGACGCGGCTCCGGCTCCTGAACTACCTGATCCACCACGGCGTGCGGATCTATCTGGTACCCAAGCCAGAGGCATGAGCGTAGCTGCTGGATACCACGAGCCACGCCGGTGGCGTCTCCACGAGGATACGGTGCGTCTCGCCATGTCAGTGCGCTGATTCCTCCGTCAACGAGAGTACAGAGGCCGCACAGCACGATTCGCGAACCCCCCTCTCTTCCCTGTTCAGATTCCTCGCCCATCCGGACATCCAGCCGTCCGGTACCGGGACTCCTGGACTTCTGTCCTGAAGCGGCTTCCGACCGACAGGATATCGGCACGAGGTCGACCGATGGGTAGTGTAGGTCGTGCGAACGTCGCGCAGGGAAGGGAAGGAGCGCCAGGATGGGGATCTTCGAGACGATGCGCGTCAGCCTCTCGGCGCTCACGGCACAGCGCGTGCGGATGGACGTGACCGCCTCGAACCTGGCGAACGTCGACACGACGAGGACGCCGCAAGGTGGGCCGTATCTCCGGCGTCAGGTCGTCTTCGCAACGGAGCAACCAGATGCGTTCGCGCGGCTGGTGCAGACGCGCACGGGACTCGTGCCGTCGGCACCGAGTGCAGCGCGCGGCGTGCGGGTGGCCGGGATCGTCGTCGACCAGCAAGCCGTGCGTGAGGTCTACGACCCGACGCACCCGGACGCGGACGAGAACGGAATCGTCCGGTACCCGGACATCGACGTGGTCAGCGAGATGACGAATCTCATGGCAGCGACCCGTGCCTATGAAGCGAACGTAACCGTGCTCGAGTCGCTCAAAGCGATGGCGATGCGCGCGTTGAGCATCGGCCGCGCATGAGCACTGTGGTGGAGAGGGAGTAGGGAGCGATGAGCATCTCGCCGATCGCGCCGATCGTTGCAGATATCACACCAGTCGGAGCCGCGAACTCGCCGACAGCAGCTGCTCGTCCATCGTTCGGCCAGGTGCTGGAGCGCGCCTTCGGTGCCCTGAACGAGCAGATCAACGAGGCAGACCGCTTGGCGGTCGCGCTCGCGGCGGGCGAGGACGTCGATCTGCATCAGGTGATGATCGCGCTCGAGACGGCCTCGATCGGCTTGCAAGCGGCATTGCAGATCCGGAACCGGGCGCTGGAAGCCTATCGTGAAGTGATGTCGATGCCGATCTGACGGAGTGAGCGGGACGGATCGAGCGCATGCTGCGGCGTCTCTCGGTCTACTGGGACTACGTCCGTGAACGGTGGGATAGTCTGAGCCAGAACCGCCGGGTGGCGATCGTCGCCGTGGCGCTGACGGCGATCTTCGCCGTGGCCTTGCTCCTGTTGATCCAGCCGCCGCAGCAGTATGCGCCGCTCTACACCGGGCTTTCGGCCGACGACGCAGCGGCGATTATCGAGCAGCTCCGTCAGCAAGGAGTACCCTACAAGCTCAGCAACGACGGGACGACGATCAGCGTCCCGGTCGATCAGGTGGCCAAGTTGCGGTTGGCGCTGGCCGCGCAGGGGTTGCCGAAGAGCGGGACGCTCGGGTTCGAGCTCTTCGATCGCTCGTCGTTCGGCGTGACGGACTTCCAGCAACGCGTGAACTACCAGCGGGCACTCGAAGGGGAACTGGCTCGGACGATCAGCCAGCTCGACGGCGTCCAGTCAGCGCGGGTACATCTGGTGATCCCCGAGGAATCGCTGTTCAGCGAGCAGCAACAGCCGACGACTGCGGCAGTCGTGCTCCAGCTGAAGCCAGGCAGCCGGCTGACCGACGAGCAGGTGCGCGGGGTCGTGCATCTGGTCTCGGCGGCGGTGCCGGGACTGCAGCCGGAGCATGTCACGGTCGTCGACGAGAGCGGGAATGCGTTGTGGTCCGGCGGTGGCGTGGCCGCTGCGGGCGGCATGAGCGATCACCTGAAGGCACAGCGGGCGTTCGAGAGCGCGCTGGCGACGCAGTTGCAGACGATCGTGGCGCGGGTAGTGGGGAACAACAACGCTGCCGTGCAAGTGAGTGCGAACTTCGACTGGGACCAGCGGCAGGTCGACAGCGAGATCTACAGCCCGAACGGGACACAGCCGCAGGTGCGCAGCCAGCAGGAGCGCGTGCAGACGACAGAGGGAACAGCGACCGGGCCGATCGGTGTGCCGGGGGTCGACAGCAACGTCGGGACTTATCAGGAAGGTGCCGCCGGGCAGAACCAGCAGCGCAGCGAGCTGCGCGAGACGACGGTCAACTACGAACTCTCGCGGCAAGTGGAGCGTGTCGTCCAGGCGCCTGGGAAGATCCAGCGCCTTTCGGTCGCGGTCGTGTTGAACAGCGCGGCGGTCGATCCGGCAGTGGCCGAACAGGTGCGCGATCTCGTGGCCGCGGCGGCGGGAATCGTCCCGGAGCGTGGTGACGAGGTGACGGTGAGCGTGGTGCCGTTCACGACGGCGAACGCCGAAGAAGCCGCGGCCCAACCGTCGCTCATGGAGCGGCTGCTGGAAGCGGCTCGGTTGGGAGCGATCGTCCTCATCCCGCTGATCGCGCTCTTGATCGCCTGGCGCGTGCTAGCGGCGCAGCGCGCTGCACTCCCACCGGCTCCGCGTTACGAGGTCGCGACCGAGGCCTTGCCCGGTGGGGCAGCGGCGGCCAGTGTCGCGCCGGGTACGGTGCCCGGCCTCGGCACACAACGAGAAGCGGCACTCAAGGAACCGGTCGGGCCGCCGCCGACGCTCCGGGAACTCCAGGAGCTGGCGAAGAAGGATCCGGCGACAGTAGCACACGTTGTCCGTGCCTGGTTGAACGAGGAGTAACCGGAGATGACGGCGCAGGTGCCGACACGACCAGGCCAGCAACCGGAGCGCCTGAAGGGCGCAGCGAAAGCGGCAGCCCTCTTGATGGCGCTTGGGCCGGACTACTCGGCGAAGGTACTCCAGCATCTCCAGGAACACGAGATCGAGGTGATCACCGTCAAGGTCGCGACGATGCCGCGTCTCAACGAAGAGGAGGTACACCAGGTACTCAACGAGGCGCACGAGATGGCGGTCGTACACCGCTACCTCGCGGTCGGTGGCATCGAGTACGCACGCGAGATGCTGGCGCGAGCGATGGGACTCGAGCGCGCGAACGCATTGATCGATCGGGTCGTGACGATGAACCCGCCGGCGCCGTTCGAGTTCCTGCGGAAGTCGGATCCGCGGCAGATGGCGATGTTCCTGCAGAACGAACACCCGCAGACGATCGCGTTGATCCTGTCGTACCTGCCGCCGGTGCAGGCGGCAGCCGTGATCAGCCATCTCAACGAGGACTTGCAGGCGGAAGTCGCTCGACGGATCGCGACGATCGATCGCACACCGGCTGAGATCGTCAAGCGGGTCGAGGAGATCATGCGACGGCGGATGTCCTCGCTGCTCACTCAGGATTCGCGGACGGTCGGTGGTGTGCCACATCTCGTGGCGATCCTGAGCAAGGTCGACCGCAGCACGGAGAAACACATCCTCGAGCGACTCACCGAAGTCGATCCCATGCTGGCGGAAGAAGTTCGCAAGCTGATGTTCACGTTCGATGACCTGATTTTGCTCGATGACCGCTCGCTCCAGCGCGTCCTGCGCGAGGTCGACATGCGGGATCTGGCGCTGGCGCTCAAGGCGGCGCGGGACGAACTCAAAGAGAAGATCTTCCGCAACATGTCGCAGCGAGCGGCCGAGCTGCTGCGGGAAGAGATCAGTTACCTCGGGCCGGTCCGGATCCGAGCTGTGGAAGAAGCGCAGCAGCGGATCGTCGCGATCGTGCGGCGCCTGGAAGAGGCCGAAGAAATCGTGATCTCACGCGGCGAGGAGGCGATCCTTGGCTAGCGGTCGCGTGGTCAAGGGGGATAGGGCGACGGTGGCGGGAAGCGCACTGGTACTTCCCCAACCGTCCGCTGCTGACCGGGAGCGTGCGGTGCAACTTCTCGCGGAGGCGGAAGAGCGGGCCCGGGAAATCGTGGCCGCAGCGGAAGCGGAGGCTGCGGCCTTGCGATCCGCAGTCGAGGCCGAAATCGAAAACTGGCGACGGCAGCTCTGGGAAACGGCACTGGCTGAAGCGCGGACGCACCTTGAAAAGGAACTGGCAGCGGAACAGCGGGCGCTCTTGGCACGGCTGCACGATCTCGTCGAGCGAGCGGTCATCCAGGAACAGGAGATCCGTCACGCATACGCGCATCTCGTCCTCGAGCTGAGTGTGCTGATCGCCGAGACGATTCTGCGGCGCGAGGTTGCCCGCGACGATGGCCTGCTCGGCCGGCTCGTCGAGACAGCTCTGGCTCAGGCGCCGCGTGCACCGGTTACACATCTCATCGTCCACCCGGACGATGTCGAGCGGGCACGCGCGTGGCTGGCTGCTGCCTGGGACGGCCGCCCACCCGTCGAGGTAGCCGGTGACCCACATGTCGATCGCGGTAGTTGCGTGCTCGGTACCCCGGTCGGGTTCGTTGATGCGCGGCTGTCCACGCAGCTGGAAGCGATTCGGCGAGCGCTTGCGGAGGTAGCCGATGAGTGGTGACCAGCTGCTCGAGCGGTTCCGCGAACGTCTGTGTGGCTTCGAGCCGATCCGGCGGGAAGGGCGGGTGGTGCGCGGTATCGGGTTGACGGTCGAAGCGATCGGGCTCGACCTGGAAATCGGCGATCTCTGCCACATCTTCCCCAGCTTCGCGGAAGAGGGGCGCCTGGCAGCGGAGGTGGTCGGCTTTCACGACGAGCGTCTCGTGCTGGTGCCACTCGCTGAGCTCCGTGGGGTGCGACACGGGAGCCGGGTGGTTCCAGCACCGGAGGCGCTGCACGTGCCGGTGGGGCCGGAGCTGCTCGGGCGGGTGATCGATGGCCTGGGGCGCCCGATCGACGGGAAGGGGCCCTTGCGTTGTCGGCGACGTGTGCGGCTGGGGGGCACGCCGCCCAGTCCGCTCCAGCGGGCACCGATCCGCGAGATCCTGCCGACCGGTGTGCGGGCGATCGACGCGACCTTGACGTGTGGACGCGGCCAGCGTCTCGGAATCTTCGCTGGTTCTGGGGTGGGGAAGAGTACCTTGCTCGGGATGATCAGTCGCAACGCAGTTTGCGACGTGCGGGTGATCGGGTTGATCGGCGAGCGCGGGCGGGAAGTGCAGGAGTTCATCGAGCGCGACCTCGGCCCGGAAGGGCTGGAGCGCGCGGTACTCGTGGTCTCGACCTCCGACCAACCGGCACTCATGCGGATCAAGGCAGCCTGGACGGCGACGCTCATCGCCGAATACTTCCGCGACCGTGGCATGAGCGTGGTGCTGATGATGGACTCGGTAACGCGGCTGGCGATGGCTCAGCGCGAGGTGGGTCTGGCGGCTGGTGAGCCGCCGGCGACGCGTGGCTACCCACCGTCGGTGTTCGCGCTGCTCCCACGGCTGCTCGAACGAGCGGGCAACGCCGAGCGGGGCAGTATCACCGCGTTTTACACCGTTCTCGTCGAAGGTGACGACCTGAACGAGCCGATCAGCGACACGGTGCGGGGAATCTTGGACGGTCACATCGTGCTCTCGCGGTCGCTGGCTGACCGTGGACATTTCCCTGCGATCGACATCCTCGCGAGCGTCAGCCGTCTGATGCCCAACCTGGTGAGTCCGGAACAGTGGCAGCTGGCGAGCGAGGTGCGGGAGTTGCTCGCTGCCTACGAGAGTGCGCGCGACCTCATCGATATCGGCGCGTACGTCAGCGGATCGAACCCGACAGTCGACCGGGCACTGGCATTGCTGCCCGAGTTGCGGCGCTTCCTGCAGCAGCGGCCCGAGGAGAAGGCACCGTTCGCTGCCACGCTGGAGTGGCTGGGACGGATCGTCCGTGGCCGAGGAGGTGTGGATCCACGAGAACGCGCACGAACACCGGTGGAGGCGTAGGAGGTAGGGCACGATGGTACGCGCGCTCCGCCAGCGAGCCGGACGGATGACGCGGCTCCTCGAACACCGGCAGAAGCTCGTCGAAGACGCACAGCGGGAGCTAGCTGAACGACAGCGCTGGGTGGCGACCTGTCAGGGAGCTCTGGACGAACTCGCCGCATCGCAGCGGGCACTGGCCGTCAGTCTGGCAGCACTGGCAGGTAAGCCGGTCGACCCGGTGGTGTTGGCCGGGGCGGAGTCGTACGAAGCCTGGCTGGTGCGACGCCGGGACGAGCAAGAGGCACTGCTGGAAGAGGCGAAACGACGTGCCGAACAGGCACGCGTAGCGCTGATCGCCCAGCGGCGGGAAGCCAAGAAGCTCGAGGTGATGCGTTCACGGTGGCTGACGGCGGCACGGCAGCTCGAGCAGAAAGCCGAGGAGGCGATGCTCGACGACGTCGCGACTGTCCGCGCAGCGTACCGGCTGCAGGCGCGTGACGGATCGGTCTGAGGAGTCGCTCTCGATGGCGGGAATCACGATCCCACCCGAAATTCTCGCGACGATGCCAGCGCGGTTCGGTGTTCGCTCGCCGCAGCTGGGCGGGCCGACATCGCGGTCGGCGCAATTCTGGACGCTGCTGGCCCAGCGTGGGATCGTCTCCAACACGGGCGTTGGATCGACGAGCGGAGCGAACGCCGCGAGCGATTCGCTGGCCGCCTTGCGAGGCTCGTGGCCGGTCTCCGGTGCGGTGACCTCGACCTACGGTCCGCGGTCGCTCTTGCCAGGAGAGACGCTCCATACCGGTATCGACATCGCTGTTCCGGAAGGAACGCCGGTGCGGGCGACAGCGAGCGGCACGGTGCGCTTCGTCGGCAATACCGACGGTTACGGGCTACGTGTCGAGATCGATCACGGGAACGGCGTGACGACGCTGTACGCGCATCTGAGTGCGGCTGCGGTCGCACCCGGTCAGCGGGTCGAACGTGGCCAGGTGATCGGCCGGAGCGGCAATACTGGTGCCTCGACTGGGCCGCATTTGCATTACGAGATCCGCCAGAACGGGCGGGCGATCGACCCTGCGCCGTTTCTGCAGGCGACTGGGGACGCGCGAGTGGACCGCCGTGCGCTCCCGGTTCCCTTCGGTCAGTTGATCGCGGTGACTGCGCAGCGTTACGGGCTCGACCCGGCGCTCCTGGCCGCGATGGTGCAGGTGGAGAGCGGGTTCGACCCACGGGCCGTTTCACCGGCGGGCGCGAAGGGGCTCTTGCAGCTCATGGACGGAACCGCGACGGCGCTCGGCGTACGCGATCCGTTCGATCCGGCTCAGAACCTGGACGGTGGTGCACGGTACTTCCGAGAGCTTTTGGACCGTTTCGGCGGTGACGTGCGACTGGCGCTGGCCGCATACAACGCTGGTCCGGCGGCAGTCCAGCGTGCGGGTGGGATCCCGCCGTACCCGGAGACGCAGCGATACGTGGAGGCGGTGCTCGCGACGTGGCGCAGTCTGGGCGGAACGGGATGAGAGGTGAGCGATGGCAGGCACGGTCGGTCCGATCGGCATCCTGGCGAGGACGCTCGATGCACTCGCTCTCCGGCAGCAGGTGACGGCGAGCAATGTGGCGAATGCCGACACGCCTGGTTTTCAGGCGCAGGCAGTGCGGTTCGAGGACCTCCTCGAATCGATGCTCAGCGGGCGATTCGCGCCGCTGCCGCTGGCGCGTACCGATCCGCGGCACATCGCTACCACGCCGGTCTCGGCTGCGAGTGTGGAGCCGGAAGTGGTCGAACTGCGTGGCACCCGGTATCGGGCCGACGGTAACAATGTCGACATCGAGCAACAGATGGGGCTCCTGGCCGAGACGACGCTGCGCTACAGCGCGGTGAGCGAGATCCTCGCCCGGCGGCTGGCGATGCTGCGGGCGATGGCGAGCGGTGGCCAAGGCAGCTAAACCGGTTGAGGAGGTGCGGCGGTGGTACTCCCGATCTCCAGTCCGACGGTCAACGAGGGGATGCCGCGAGGGCCGGGTTCGGTCGCGCCGACGACTGGTGACGCGTTCCTGCTGCTGCTCGCGGCGTTCCTGGGACTCGGTGAGGCGGCGGCGTCGGTTGCGGACGGTGACGCGAGCGCGCCCAAGCTCGACGCTTCCGGACAGGCCGAAAGTCCGAAGAAGGTCCTGCGCGACGAGCATGACGTGTTCGCGCTGCTGGCGCTGACTGGATCCTTCCCGATCCCGGTCGGAGTACGGGCGTCACCGGTACTCGGCGAGGAAGCGTCCCTACCGTCACCAGAGGTAGCGCCAGTCGGTGTCCAGACGGTCAGTGCCGTCGGTCCTGCACAGCAGCTGGCGCAGCCGGTCACTGGCGATGGGTCACCGAGTCTCGCTCCGAGCGGAGAGCAGACGGCAACCAGCCTGGCCGAGAGCCTGGCGGCGGCCACCTCGGCGGGAGCGGGACTCGCCGAGGTGGAGGGCGCGCTGCGCGACGCCGCGCCACTGGCGGGCGTACTGGCTACCGAAGAGAGCGCAGCAGGCACCGTATCGCAGCTGCTCGGATCGGTCGCGGTCCCAGGCAAGACGGAACAGGCTAGAGTACGGACAGGACAGCCACGGCAAATCCCAGCGGAGGCAGCGGTCGGGTCGGATGCGGTGTCACAGGCTGGTCAGGTCGTCCCGCGGACGGCCAAGGTTGGTGACGCGGTGCTGATCCCCGAGCCGGCGAACCTCGAGGGGGTGCTGTCCAGGCATTCGGTCGAACCAGAGCGGGCTGCGGCTGAGGAACGGATCGGCATACTGCCGAATGCAGCGACCGTGCCGGGCATCGAACAGCGCGGGTTGGCTCGCCCCGTGGAGGCGGGGGGGCCGGTGCCCGATGCGGACGTGGCTGGGCAGGTGCAGGAAGAACTATCGCGGGCGCTGGAGCGTGGCGCGCGGCAGATCCGGGTGCGTCTGGAACCGCCGGAGCTCGGTGTGGTGGACATCCGGGTGCGGGAAATCGGCGGGCGCCTCGAGGTGACGCTGGCAGCCAGTCGACCGGACGTGCACCAGGCGTTGGAGGCTGGGCGCGAGGGGCTGCGGACAGCGTTGGCGGCGAGCGGGTTCGCTGTGCAGCGCGTCGAGGTCCAGCCAGGATTCGCGGCGAGCGGGCAGGGGACGCTGGGCGGTGGGCAGTCCGGAACGGGATGGAACGGTGGACAACACGGGTTCGCGAGCGATACCGGATCCGGCCGCTGGAGCGGCGCGCCGACGAGTGACCGGGTGAGCCCGGGAGACGAGTCGGTTCGGGTGGGCCAACTCGAGATGAGCGGCCTGGTCGATACACGGGTGTGAGGAGGGGCGAGGATGAGCGTGAACGGCATTACGGCCAGCAGCCCCGCGACGACGAGTTCGACTGGGAACACCGGTTCGGTCGGGCCAGGTGGGAGGCTGGACAAGCACGCGTTCCTGATGCTGCTGGTCGCCCAGCTCAAGAACCAGGACCCGCTCAATCCGATGCAGGACCGCGAATTCATCGCACAGCTCGCGCAACTCAACGCGCTAGAGCAGCTCCAGCAGCTCAACGAGACGGTCGCGGCCATGGCTCAGCATGCGGCGCTCGGCCAGGTGGCGAGCTATCTCGGCAAAGTGGTGAGCGGGTTGGAGCGCTCGAGTCGCGAGCTGGTGAGCGGGACGGTGGTGCGGGCAACGATCCTGGACGGTACCGCGGTGCTCGAGCTGGATAGTGGACAGCGGGTGGCCGTGCAGGACGTCGTGAGCGTGGCCATGCCGAAAGAAGGGAACGACACGCGAGCTGGTGACAGCAGCTCCGGGCGTACAGGGGACGGCGGTGCGGACACGCCAACGTTGCCCGGTGAGGCGTAAGTGCGGACGCCAACGAGGAAAGGATCGGGGGACGAGCCATGATGCGATCGATGTTTTCCGCGATCTCCGGGTTGCGAGCACACCAGACGTGGATGGACGTGATCGGCAACAACATCGCCAACGTCAACACCACCGGCTTCAAGGTCGGGCGCGTGCGCTTCACGGATATCCTGAGCCAGCTGGTGCGCGGGGCGAGCGGCCCGACCGAGCAGCGGGGCGGCATCAACCCGCTGCAGATCGGACTCGGTTCAGTCGTCGGCGCGGTCGATACGATCCACACCCAGGGAGCGCTGCAGCTCACCGGGAAGCCGAGCGACCTCGCGATCCAGGGTGACGGCTTCTTCGTGGTGAGCGATGGCTCGCAGACGCTCTACACGCGGGACGGAGCGTTCGATATCGGTTCGGATCTCCGACTGGTCAACCCGTCGACCGGTTTCTACGTGCTCGGCTGGCAAGCGGATGCCGACGGCAAGGTCGATACGGCCGGGCCGGTGGGGCCTATCACCATTCCGATCGGGCAGCAACTCGATGCCGTGCCGACGACCCAGCTCACGGTGCAGGGGAACCTGGACGCGAACCAGAGTACCGCAGCGACCCCGCCGCACTACGTGACCAAGGTGAGCGTGGTCGACTCGCAAGGGAAGCGACACGAGTTCTATATCCTCTTCGAGAAGACGGGTGCGAACACGTGGGACTACACGATCCAGCAAGACGATCCCCGGACGTCGGCGGACGAAGACGCAGCCGATCCAGACTTCACGCTCGGTGGGGCGACGACGGGGACGCTCCAGTTCGACGCGAATGGGAATCTCGATTTGACCAACTCGACGATCGGAGCGGTCGACCTGGATGCGACAGCCGGTGGGGCGGGGATAGTGAGCGTCACCCCGGACTTCTCACGGTTGACGCAGCTCGCGGCCCCGTCCACGGCGAACGCTGCGGCCAACGGCGCACCGGCTGGCTCGCTGACGACGTTCACGGTGAGCCAGTCGGGCGAGGTGCTGGGTATCTACTCCAACGGCGTGACGAAGGTGATCGGGCAGATCGCGCTGGCGCTGTTCACCAATCCTGGTGGTCTCATGAAGGTCGGCGGGAATGCGTACTTGCCGACGGTCAACTCCGGTGAGCCGATCGTCGGTCCAGCTGACTCGGGAGGACGCGGCAAGATCGCCAGCGGCTATCTGGAGATGTCGAACGTCGACCTGGCGCAGGAGTTCACCAGCATGATCATGGCCCAGCGCGGATTCCAGGCGAACTCGCGTGTCATTACGACGAGCGACGAAGTCCTGCAGGAACTCGTGAACTTGCGCCGGTAGGGCGTTAAGCGACGCCAAGAAGGGACGGTCGCGCGGAGCTGGCGCGTGAGCCGGTCGCGGGAGCGTGTGTGCGCAGCGGAAGGGCAGGCGGAGTGCACTGGAAAGGTTTGCAGGTTACGTTGCTCGTGGGGTCGCTGGCACTGGCGGCGGTTGGCGGGGCGCTCGTGTTCGCGTCGCCGATCGGCGCTGCTGAGGTCACCATCAGTGTGACAGGAACCAGTGACGGTACCGGTGCCTGCTCGGGTTCCGGAGCGAGTCTGACGTGCCCGACGCTCCGCGCAGCTGTCCTCGCGGCGAACGACCTGACCGAGCCGGTCACGATCGACTTGGCGGCCGGTTCTTATCGACTGGATATCCCTCCGGCAACGGACGACACTGCGGAGACCGGTGACCTCGATATTACCAAGCGGGGCGGGGCGTTAACGGTACGCGGCCAGGGCTCGAGCCAGACGGCGATCGCGGGTGGATGGGCCGGCGAGGCAGACCGGTTGTTCGACGTGGGGCCAGGGGCGACCGTCGTCCTCGACGGTGTGCGCCTCACCGGTGGTCAGGCGGTGCACGACGACGCACGCGATCACGACGGTGGCGCGATCTGGGTCGGCGGCGTGCTGCAGCTGGGTGAGGTGGCCTTCGAGGGGAACCATGCCGCTGCAGACGGCGGGGCGATCTACGTCGCACCTTCAGGAACCGTGACGACGCTCACGGGAGCGCGGGTCACCTTCCGGGAGAACACCGCTGGTGAATCCGGGGAGGACGGTACTCCCGGCAAGGGGGGCGCGCTCGCGGTCGCGGGAACAGTGGTACTCGACGGCACGGTGGCGTTCACCGGCAACAGTGCAACGGAGACCGGTGGCGCGGTGCACGTCGCGGGTGGTCGGGTGGTTCTCGGTAGCCGGGTCGTCATCGGTGGGACAGCTGACGGTGCTGCGAACCAGGCTGGGACGGATGGAGGCGGTCTCGCGCTCGACGGTGGGCAGGTCGAGCTGCAGGGCACACTGGTGCAGGGGAACCGAGTGCCCACCGATGTCACCGAAGGAGACAGTGGCCGCGGTGGCGGGATCTGGGTCGCGAAGGGGCTGCTCACGCTGCGGAACGCGGTCGTGGCGGGTAACCGGGCTTCCAACGGTGGTGGTATCGCGACCGACCAGGGCAGGCTGACGGCCCTGGACAGCGAGATCCGGGACAACCGCGCGACGCACGGTGGAGGCGGTATCGCCGTCGTGGGGGCGGGGAATGTCGAGGTGGTCGGTGGGACCATCGCCGGTAACGTGGCCGAGAACGGTGACGGCGGCGGGATCGCCAATGCCGGCACGGTCGCGCTCTCCCGGACGGTGATCGAGAACAACCTCGCCGAAGCTGGGTCAGGAGGTGGTATCGCTAACGACGGCACGCTCGACCTGAGTTCGCCGGACACGGTGATCGTGCGGAACAACCGAGCGCGACTCGGTGGCGGCATCGCTAGTATCGGGAGCGGACGCCTGCGCAGCCTGATCGTGCAGGGCAACCTGGCGACGCAAGACGGCGGCGGTATCTGGAGCCGCGGAGAGCTCGTCCTGGAGGGTGCGACGATCGAAGGGAATCGATCGCAAGCCGCGGGTGGCGGTATCTACCATGAGGGGAGCAAGGCCCTCACGCTCCTCGGCGGTACTGTCGTCCGCAACAACCAGGCGGTACTCGATGGGGGCGGGATCGTTGGACTCGGCAAGGTGATCCTCACGAGCGTCACGATCGAGGCGAACAGCACGAGCGGGTCCGGTGGAGGAGTCGTGGCTGCGGCCCAGGCTGACCTGCAGCGGGTGCAGCTGATCGACAACCAGGCGGTGAACGATGCAGGCGGGCTTCTGGTGCTCGAGACCGGAAAGGTGACCGTGACCGATACAGCGGTGCGGCGGAGCACCGCGGGGCAGTTGGGGGGCGGCATCGTCGTGCGGAATGGTGGGCAATTGACGATGTCGGCAAGTTCGATCACCGAGAATCAGGCGAGTTCCTATGGCGGTGGTATCGCCGTTCTCGGGACAGCGGCCTTCACGAACGTGACGGTGAGTACCAATGTCAGCCAGCAACGGGGTGGTGGCCTGTGGGTCGGCCCGCAGGGGACAGCGACGCTGTCGTTCGTGACGATCGCCTCGAACGCAGCTGCTGCGGGTGGGGCGCTCTATAACGACGGGGGAACAGTCACGGTGCAGGGTACCCTGATCGCGGCGAGCCCGGGTGGGGGGAACTGTGGCGGCCTGGCGCCAGGGTCGCTCGGGACCAATCTCGAGGACCGTGACAGTTGTCTCCTGCGAAGGGAAGGTGACCTCGTCAACGCGATGGCTGGGCTGCAGCCACTCCAGGTCGATCCGGCTGGTGGAACGCTGTTCCACGCGCTCGGCCTGGGGAGCCCGGCAGTGGATGCAGCAGGAACGCAGAAGTGTCCGAAGGAGGACCAACTGCACGTGGAGCGGCCGCAAGGGCCAGCCTGCGATATCGGTGCCTACGAATACCCAGTGCCGCAAGTCACACCGATGCCGACGGCTGGCCCCACCAGTACGGCGGTCAGCGCGACGCCGACAGCACGCCCGGTGACACCGACACCGGCGCTCGGAGTCGGTTCGCCGATCGTCGCACCGAGGGCGACCCCGACACCGACGATCGGGCTACCAGCGACGGGGACGAGCGGTGACGGGAGCGGGCAGCGGGCACTCGGGTTCGGTCTCGTGGTCATCGGACTCGCCGGCGCCATGCTCGGGGGTGTCGGACTGGTCCGCTCGAACCGGCGGACGGAGCGGGAACCGGAGTGAGGAGTGCGGCAGCTGGTCGGTCTGGTGGTACTGGCGGTGGCGAGCTGGCTGATCGGCATGGGGCTCGGTCTGGCGGGTGCCTCCACACTCGGAGACCGGTACTCGCGAGCGAGTGCGGGAGCCGGCACGGTCGTGGTTCGGTCGTCTTCGACCCGTACCAGCGTCGTGGGACCGACTTCCACGTCCTCGACTCGGACCGCTGAGGCGGCAGTGACCCCGACGACGGCTGCGAGCGAGAGCCGGATCGTCGCGCTGCGGATTCCGGCCATCGGGGTCGAGGCGCCGGTCGTTGCGAAGGGTCTGGATGCGTCCCGGCGGATGGAGGCACCCGACCGGCCCGAGGAGGTGGCCTGGTACGATTTCACCGCTCTCCCCGGTGCGGGGAGCAATGTGGTGCTGGCTGGGCATGTCGACTTCGCCGGTGTGGGGCCGGCCGTGTTTTGGGACCTCTGGCGCGTGCGAGTTGGGGATATCGTGGAACTCGAGCTCGCTGACGGTCGGGTCGCGCGATATCGTGTCAGCGGGTTGGAAACCGTTGAGGAGGCCACAGCTCCGGTCGAGCGGATCGTCGGACCGACACCGGCGGAGCGGCTGACGCTGATTACCTGCGCTGGGAACTACAATCCGGCAACTGGTCGGTACGACCAGCGGCTGATCGTGGTGGCGGTGCCGCTGGAGCAGAGCCGGCGATAAGCAGTGGCAACGCGTATTGGCTGACCCCCGTTCTTTGCTGCGGACAACGCATCGCAGAGGGTCCGCTGCAGTTCCGGGGATGTGTGGCTCTGTGCAGCTGGCGAAACAGAGCGTGAGTCCCTTGCACGGGGGAGGATGCTTTCGGCATGATGACCTGCATGTGAGTGATCGCTCGGTGATCGTTCCGACCGGGGAAGGATGGAATCTGTGGGCGAGAGACCGACGCTCGGTTTCATCGGGTTGGGGAACATGGGGCGCCCGATGGTCCTTCGCCTGCTCGAGGCGGGATACCGGGTGTTGGTGAGCGACCGCCGTTGGGAGGTTGCCCAAGCACTCGAGCTGCATGGTGCCGAGGCAGTGCCGACACCGCTCCTGGTTGCTGACCAGGTGGATGTGTTCCTGACCTGCCTTCCGGGAGACGAAGAACTCTTTGAAGTGTACATCGGCCCGGAAGGGGCATTGGAGCACCTCAGAGCGGGAGCGCTGGTGATCGATCTGAGCACGGCCTCACCGATGATGGTGCAGCGGATCGCCGACGAAGCACGTGCTCGGCAGATCGACGTGATCGATGCGCCGGTGGGAGGGGGCCCAGCGGAGGCGCGGAACGGGAATCTGACGATCATCGTCGGTGCGGACGCGGCGGTGTTCGAGCGAGCGTTGCCGATCCTCCAGACACTGGGGCGCGATGTCTTTCTCGTCGGCGATCCGGGGATGGGAAAGGTCGTCAAGCTGGTCGGTAATCTCATCGCGGGGGTCAGTCTGATCCTGATCGGTGAGGCGCTGGCGCTGGCGGCGAATGCCGGTGCGGATCTGACGCGAGTCTATGAGGTCATTCGTTCGAGCAGCGGTGGCTGGAAGCTGTGGACGGAGGTTGTGCCGGAACTGCTCGGGGAATCGCGCGGAGCCGGGTTCCGCCTCGAATTGATGAAGCGGGACATGGAACTCGCGATGCGCCTCGGGAACGATGTCGGCTCGCCGGTGCCGCTCGCGGCGTTGGCGCACCAGTTCTACGTAGCCGCGATGGCGCGGGGCTGGGGTGGTCTGGCTGCACATGAGGTGGCGCGTTTGGTGGGGCGGCTGGCCAACGTCCAGTTCACAGCCGGAAGAGCGGTGAGCGGAGATCTTCTGGTAGCAGAATGACGGTCAAGCCGCACCGAGGTAAGCGGCCTGGACACGAGGGTCGCGAGCGAGGTCGCGGGCGTTGCCGGTGAGGACGATCTGGCCGGTCTCGAGGACATATCCCCGATGGGCGACTTCGAGCGCCATGCGGGCATTCTGCTCAACGAGCAGGATCGTCGTCCCGTCCTGGTTGAGCCGCTGGATAACCTCGAAGATGCTTTCGACCAGCACCGGTGCGAGCCCCATCGAGGGCTCGTCGAGGAGGAGGATGCGCGGCTGCATCATGAGGGCGCGACCGATCGCGAGCATCTGCTGCTCTCCTCCGGAGAGGGTACCGCCGGCTTGCTTCCGCCGCTCGGCGAGGCGAGGGAAGAGTGAAAAGACGTACTCCTGACGGCGAGCGATCTCGGCGCGATCGCGGACAGTGAACGCACCGAGACGGAGATTCTCCTCGACACTCAAGCGGGGAAAGATCCGGCGTCCTTCTGGGACATGGCCGACACCGAGCTCGACGATCTCGTGGGGTTTGCGATGCGTGATGTCGGTTTCGCCGAGAAGGATGCGGCCGGCAGAGGGGCGGACGAGGCCGGAAATGGCACGCAGTGTCGAGGTCTTACCGGCGCCGTTGGCACCGAGCAGCGTGACGATCTCGCCGTCGTCCACCGTGAGCGAAATGCCCTTGAGGGCCTGGATCGGCCCATAGTGCACGTAGACACGCTGGAGTTCGAGGAGTGCCATGGATCACGCCTCTCCTGGTTGCGCGAGTGACGACGGCCCGAGGCCGCTCGCTGCACCGCGCCCGAGGTAGGCCTCGATGACGCGTGGATCGCGGCGAACCTCGTCGGGTGTTCCCTCGGCGATCTTCTCGCCGAAATCGAGAACCGAGACCACTTCGCTGATGTTCATCACCACCTTCATGTCGTGCTCGATGAGGAGGATCGTGATGCCGCGCTCGTCGCGCAAGCGGCGAATGAGGTGAATCATCTCGTCCGTCTCGGCTGGGTTCATCCCCGCCGTCGGCTCGTCGAGCAGGAGAAGCTTCGGGCGCAGCGCGAGCGCTCGCGCGATTTCCAGACGACGCTGATCACCATAAGGAAGATTCGCTGCCATGAAGGATTCCTTGCCGGCGAGGCCGACGAAACGGAGGATCTCGAGTGCTTCGTCTTTCGCGTCCTTTTCGGCCTGGCGGTATCGCGGCGTGCGGAGAATCGCATCGAGCAACGAGTAGCGGAGGTGCGGATGCATACCGATCAACACGTTGTCCAGCACCGAGAGATGGCGGAACAGGCGGATGTTCTGATAGGTGCGGGCAATGCCTTGGGCCGCGATGAGATCGGGGCGGAGCCCAGCGATCGAGGTGCCGGCGAACCGGATGTCACCCCCATCGGGGACGAGGAAACCAGTGATGCAGTTGAAGAGTGTCGTCTTTCCGGCGCCGTTCGGGCCGATGACGCTGTGGATCGCACGCTCCTCTACGGTGAGGTCGATATCGCGGAGGGCGACCAGACCCCCGAAGCGTTTGGTGAGGTGAAACGTCTCGAGCAGGACCATCACGATCCCTTTCAGTCCTGACCGGTGGCCAGTTCGGCTGGGGTGGCCTCGCGCGATTCCTCGACTGCTTCCTCGAGTTCGACTCGATGGATCCGCTCGGGCAGGAGACCAGCCGGACGCAAGAGCATCATCGCGATGAGGACCATACCGTAGACGAGAAGACGGTATTCCTGGAATTCGCGCAGGAGCTCCGGGATACCGACCAAGGCGAGTGCTCCCACGAGGACACCGGGCAGGCTCCCCATGCCACCGAGGACGAGGAGCGCGACGACATTGATGCTGACGAGCAGCGAGAAGCTCGCAGGCACGACCGAGCCGACCAGCGAAGCGAAGAGGGCGCCACTGAGACCACCAAAGGATGCGCCGATCGCGAATGCGGTGAGTTTCGCTGTCACTCGATTGATGCCCATCGCTTGTGCGACATGCTCGTCTTCGCGGATCGCGAACCAGGCGCGACCGAGGCGCGAGTCGCGCAGGCGCACCGAAAGGAACCAGGCCAGGAGGCAGCCCAACAGGATGAGGAAGTAGAACTCTTGGGGTGAGTCGAGACGGAGCGAGCCGAGGTGTGGACGGCCGATCTGCGTAATGCCTTGCGCGCCGCCGAGGTGCGGCTTCAACCAGTCCGAAAGCACGAGAAGACGCACGATCTCGCCGAAGCCGAGGGTGGCGATCGCCAGGTAGTCGCCACGCATGCGCAGCACTGGGAGACCAACGAGGAGACCAGCACCGACGGTAACGACGACCGCGATCGGCAAGGCGAGCCAGAAGTCGAGGATGTAACCGCCGACTGCGATCTCCGGTGAAGTCAAAACAGCCATGGTGTAGGCACCGACGGCGAAGAACGCGACGTACCCGAGGTCGAGGAGGCCCGCGAAGCCGAGAACGAGGTTGAGACCGAGCCCCATGAGGATGTAGAAGCCGACGAAGTCAGCGACGTTGCTGAGGAAGAGGCCGGCCCATAGGGGGATACTGAGCAGGAGAAGCAATGCGATCGTGCGCACGAGTGGTCGGCGCAGCGGCGGTGGCACCGCGGTCGCTACCGCGCGTGTCGCGGTGCGACCGCTGGCTGTTGCACGGAGGGCGAACAGGAGCACGCTTGCAACCAGAACGACAACAGCACCCGAATAGGAAAGTCCGGCTGACCCGTAGAGGAAACCTGTCAGCACACCTGGTAAGACAGGGGCGAGGACATCTCGTAACAGACCGACGAGCAGCGTCGTCAAACTCGCAAAGACGAGGATACGCCCCCAGGGGGGTGGCAGGGCACCGACTGCGCTGGTGACCCCGGCAGCGACCACGGCTATGACGAGAACTCGCAAAAAGCCGTCGGGATCAGCCCCACCGCCGAACGTCAGCGTCCGAGCCAGCTCCGGGGTGGCGTTCAGGAGGATCTGGCGGAGGTTGAATGCGGTGACGACGAGGGCGAGGACGAAGAACATGATGCCTGTTACCAGTGCGCTGACCACTCCGAAAGTGAACCGAGGGAGCACACCACTGTAGCGCCGGGCAGTCGCGTGGGCCGCGATGACGATGAGCGCGAGGAGCAAGGCGGAGCTGAACGTGACTGCCTCGCCAATCAGCCGTCGTTGCGCGAAGGCAGGCACGAGTCCAGCGAGGCTGAGGTGCCAGCCAGCGATGCCGGCGAGGAATCCAATGAAAAGCGCTCGACGCCAGGCTGTGAGCGTCATACGCGATCCTCTCCGCCGAGGCGCTCACCGAGGAGGCCAGTCGGCCTGAAAATGAGGATCAAGACCAAGATCGTGAACGCGATGACGTCTTTGAGCTGGTGGGCCGCGCGGATACCGTAGCCATCGAAAAAGAGGCTCGGGCCGACGGATTCGATGACTCCGAGAACCAGCCCGCCGAGCGCTGCTCCCGGCAGGTTGCCGATACCACCGAGTACGGCTGCCGTGAATGCCTTGATGCCTGGCAAAAACCCCATAAAGAACTGTACTTGTACGAAGACCAAGGCGTACAGGACACCAGCGATACCAGCCATGAAACCACCGACGGCGAACGTCGTGACGATGGCACGGTCGACGTCGATCCCCATGAGTGCCGCGGCCTCACGATCCTCCGCGACGGCACGAATCGCGAGGCCAGCCCGGGTCCGCTGGAGGAACAGGACGAGCAGGGCGAGCGTGATCAGGACGCCGACGAAGACCGCGACCTGCGTCTTCTGGAAGAACCAGAGTTTTCCTTGTAGGACTGGGATGGGCGGATAGGCACGGACGCCACTCCCGAAGAGGCCGCGAAAGGTGTATTGGAGGAAGAAAGAGGCACCGACCGCTGTGATGAGTGGGACGAGTCGTGGTGCGCCGCGGAGCGGCCGGTAGGCGATACGTTCGACCAGCACCGCCACCGTCATCGAGACGAGGCCGCTGAAGAGCAGCATGGTGACCAAGCTGACCCAAGGGTGGGACTTGAGGAAGCCGCTGCGGTTGAGGTAGTCGGCGAGGAAAAACGTGGTCATGGCGCCACTCATGAAGACCTCGCCGTGGGCGAAGTTGATCATTCGAAGGACACCGTAGACCATCGTGTAGCCGAGCGCGATGAGCGCGTAGATGGCGCCTTGTGCGATGCCGAAGACGATGAAGTCACGCCACTGGGCGGCCGTGTAGTGGCCAGCACGCAGTGTGAGCACGGAACCGATGAACACGATCGTGAGGAGGACGCCACCGATCGTCCAGACGATCAGCTGGGAAACGTCGATCCGACGGCTTGCCGAAAATCGATGCGGCGCAGCGATGGTCACCGGATGCTCCTCGTCACTCGATCGCTCGCCTGCGAGAACATTGCCGGGTCGGGATTGCCCCGACCCGGCATTCATACGGTTACCGGGCTTATGGATAGATCTTCCGGATGGCGCTGTCAGGCCAGCCAGCGGTATCGGTGCTGAAGACCTCATAGACTGCAATCTTGGGATCGGCGCAGTCGCCGTACTGGTCACAGGTCAAGTTGCCGGTGAGGCCCTTGAAGTCTTTGGTCTGGTACAGCGCGTCACGCAGCGCCTTGCGCGGGATGTAGAGCGTTCCATCCGGGGCTTGGACAGCGACCTTCTTGATCGCTTCGACGATCATCATCGTTGCGTCGTAGGCGTGGGCGTGGAAACCCGCGACCGGCTTGGTACCGTACTTCTGCTGGTACTTCTGGACGAACTGCTGATACGCTGGACCGAGAACCGTGAGATCCGGCCCGCTGAGATACATACCGACGGCAGCTTGACCCGCGTTTTGCACGGTCTGCGGCTCGAGCAGACCATCAGCGCTCATCAGCTTGACATTCTCGAGGCCGCTGATCTCCTTGGCCTGGATCGTGATGAAGGAGCCAGCCGGGTTGAAGATCGGATAATAGATCAGTTCTGGTTGCTGCGTGGCAATCCGGGTGAGTACTGGCCGCATGTCGGTATCGTCGGGGCTCACCGCTTCCTGAGCGACGACCGTGCCACCGAGCTTTTGCACGTTCTCCGCGAAAACATTGGCCAGCTGCTCGGCGTAGAGGCTCCCGTCGTGGATCGTGGCAACGCGCTTGAGGCCAAGCTTGTTCACCACGAACTCAGCAGCGACGCGACCTTGAACCTTATCGTTGTGGGCGACACGGAGGTAGGCCTGGACGTGCTTCGCCGGGTCGGTGAGGTCCGGAGCGGTGTTGGAAGGCGAGACCATCACGAGGCCAGCTTGGTCGATAATGGGTGCGCCGACCCGTGCTTCGGACGAGCAGGACGACCCGATAATCGCGACGATACGCGGGTTAGCGGCGAGGCGGGTCGCAGCGGCCTGACCACCTTCGGGGTTGCAGCCCGAGTCCTCACCGACGAGTTCGATCTTGTGGCCGAGGAGTTGACCGCCGAGGTCGTCGATCGCGATTTCGATGCCGCGCTTCGAGTCCTCACCGAGCTGAGCCGTACCACCCGAGACGGTGAGCATCCAGGCGAGGACGATCGGCTCACCAGGCTTGATTTCGAGGACACCGATGGGGTCGGTCGGCTTCGTCACCCCCGCTTGTGGGGTCGGTTGTGCTGCAGGAGTCGGCGAAGCTGCCGCAGCCGGTGTGGGACTCGGCTGAGTGGCCGGCGCGGAAGTCGGTGTCGGAGTCGGTTCCGCTCGCTGGCAGGCTGCCAGGATGAACACCAACGAGACGAGTAGTGTCGCCAACACGTGCGTCGGACGTCGCATCCCTTCTCCTCCTCGAATCACCCCAGACGCTACTCGACAGATAACCACATACCTGCCGGAACGGCCTCCGGACGTGACCATTCTGACACAGGCCGGGCGATCGAGTCAAGACTGGCGGACCGGTGCATTCTCCACTGGTCACTCGTTCCGCTGCTGTGCAAACAGCGCGTTGCCTACCTCTCCACCTTCTGGAGGTGGGGAAGCTTTTCACGTACTCGTGGAGAGCGGACCCAACCGGTCAGTCCTGCAGCCAGTCCAGTTCGCGTGTCGTCAGTGAAGGGATACACGTTACCGATCTGCAACGGTGTGAAGGTTCCACCGGAGTAACGGACGACCACGCGGTCGGGAAAGGCAGCCAGGATTTCCGTATTCCGAGGGCCGAGGTCCTGTGCGAAGAGAACGGAAGAATCGAGGAGCGGGCTGTTGCGGACGAAGAACGGCGCATACTCGGTCCAGTAGGAGACAGGCAGCAGGACCAGCGAGTGCGGTGGCGCCTGCGCGGCAACCGTACGTGCAGGTTCGGCATGGATGTCGTACCAGCCGGAGTAGCTCCGCCACCATGGGATGCCGGTGACGAAGAGTCCCCAACCGACCAGGGCCACGAGGATGATCGATCCGCTCGCGACCAGCGGCTCGGGTACATCGTGGCGGAGCGTGACCACTCGCCACAGCCAGCGAATGCCCGCTGCGACCGCGAGGAGACCGCGAGCGCTGAGGAGCACGATCGCCCCGAGCGCCTCGAAGTAGTAGCGCGGGCCGTACATCTGCCCTGGTGTCCAGTAGGCCACGTGCACGGCGATCAGTGTCGTGACCTGGGCGGCCAAGGCGAGGTCGAAGGCACTGTCGAGCGGAACGGCGTGGGAGCGGGCAACCTGCCGCAGCGGATGGAGGGCGAGCCGGATCGCTGCGACGACGATGCCGAGAAGAGCCGGGAGCAGGTCGAGACGGCCGGGCCAGCCATAGAGCACCTCCTCGAGGAGCTGGATGTTGGAGCGGGTATTCAGGATCCCTTCTGCGAGCGTGTGCTTGCCGTCCGGGGAAATGCCGGAACCGAAGCCGACCTTGTCGAACGGCCACCAGAGTTCATAGCCGAACAGGAAGGGATTTCCGGTCGTCAAGCGGTTATAGGCGAGCAGCCCGATACTGCCCAACAGCCCGCCGGCAGCGTAGCAGAGTGCGATAGGGCGCCAGGTTGGGCAGCGCCAGAGCCTCCAGAGTGACCAGACGGCGAAGGGCAAGAGGACACCGACGGCGGTGAGCGGCCGGGCGAGGACGAGGATTGCCGCTGTTCCTGCTCCCGGAAACGCTCGAACCAGCGAGGGCTGGCGGAGCGTCGCAGCGAAGGAATACAGGAAGACGAGAGTCAGCAACAGGCACACGGTGTGCGCCATGAAGGACGCTGCCTGGAGCAGGAAGAACGGCGACGTGGCGAGCAGGATAGCTGCGAGCAGGCCGGACGGAAAATCGTAGACACGGTGGGCCAAGGCCACGACGAGGAGGACGCAGAACCCGGCACTCAAGGCGTTGACGATCGGTGGATATCCGACGAGTACACCGAGGGCGAGCACGAGCGGGTAGCCGGGTGGGTACTTGCCGAACCACATGCCGTCGCGGACGATGACGAACGGGATGGCGAAGGCGTCTGGAACCGGCGGCGCAGGAGCAACAAGGTGACCGCGTGCCAGTGTCGCTGCCTGGAACAGGAATGCGATTTCGTCCTCGGTGTGGGGAACACCCTGGAAGACGGTCCGGTTGAGGAGCAGGCTCGCGACGACGACACTCCCGGCGAGCAACAGGGGTAGGCAAGCGCGAAGCCAACGCGGATCGATGCGTAACCCGATAGACTCCATCCTGGATCGATGAGGCCGTCGTTCGCGATCCATTTGCCGGGACGCTCGCCTTCCCGGTCGAGTATAGGGCACAGCATAGCGTGCTGCCGAAAAGAGACTGTCTTGCCGCTCGACTCGGTAGCGTGTGTCGTCGCGGCGGTGATGGGCTGGCCTGGAGCACCGGTATGGTACTGCATGGCACAGCGGGCCTGTACTTGACGGGAAATAGTGGTGTGACTACGCTGGGTGTATCTGGGGCTGGTGACGATCCAGGACCGGATGTCCACGGTGAGGTGGGGCGCCGTGGTGGATGAGAGTGGGCAACCAAAGGAGACGATTCGATGCCATGGGAATACCTGGATCATGAGGCGGATATCGGTCTGGAGGCAAGAGGAGCGAGCTTGCAGGAGGCACTGCGCGACGGGGTACGAGGCCTCCTTGCGCTTCTGGTCGATCCGGAGACTGTGGAACCGCGCGAGGTGGTCTCCATCGAAGCGAGTGGTGACGATCCTGGCTCGCTGTACGTGGCCTTGCTGAATGCCGTGCTGGCGGCTATTGACGTGCATCGGATGTTCTTCCGGGACTTCGAGCTGACCCGGCTGGAGCGGGTCGACGACCAGTGGATCGCGGAAGGTCGGCTGTACGGCGAGCCGATCGACTTGGACCGACACGCAGTCGAAATCGAGGTGAAAGCAGCGACCTACGGCGGACTACTGGCTGAGCAAACGGAGTCAGGTTGGCGACTCCGTTGCGTGCTCGACCTCTGACGCGTGGGTCGCGACAGATCGGGCGACAGGGAGGGACGAGGATGAGCAAGGCGTTGAACATCAAGAAGATCCACGACTATCTGTTCGAGGTCCCGCCGCACGGGCGGATGCGCGTGCCCGCTCGGCTCTATCTCGACGAGCGGTCACTCCGGGAACTCGTCGAGAACCGGAGTTCCGAGGAGTGGAACGCGATCCGGCAGCTGGAGAACGTCGCGTGCCTTCCGGGAATCGTCAAGGCAGCGATGGCGATGGCTGACGTTCACCCGGGGTATGGCTTCCCGATCGGTGGTGTGGCCGCGTTCGACCCGAAGGAAGGCGGGGTGATCAGCGTTGCCGGCGTCGGGTTCGACATCAACTGCGGCGTGCGTTGCCTGCGGACGCATCTCACGCGGAGGGATATTGCGGGAAAGGAGGAGAAGCTCGCCGATACGCTGTTCGAGGTCGTGCCGGCAGGTTTGGGCAGCACTGGTGAGCTGAAGCTCTCACCGAAGGAGATCGACCGGGTGCTCCGCGAGGGGGCGCGCTACGCTGTGCGGCTGGGCTATGGGCGCGAAGAGGATCTCGAGTACATCGAGGAGCACGGCTGTTTGAGCGATGCCGACCCGTCGGTCGTCAGCCATACCGCAAAGCAACGGCAGATGGCACAGGTCGGCACACTCGGTTCCGGCAACCACTATGTCGAAGTGCAGGTCGTCGACCAGATCTATAACGCGCGTGCGGCCCAAGCGTTCGGCCTCGAGGTCGGGCAGATCGTGATCATGTTGCATACCGGCAGCCGGGCACTGGGACACCAGATCGGGACGGACTACCTGCCGTTCCTGGAGAAGGCGACGAAGAAGTACGGCATCGAAGTACCGGATCGGGAACTGGTCTGCGCACCGATCGAGAGTCCGGAGGGTCAGCAGTATTTCCGAGCGGTGATGGCTGGTGCCAATTGCGCGTTCGCGAATCGGCAGGTGCTGACGCATCTCGTGCGCGAAGCGTTCTGGAAGGCGCTCCGGGTGCCGGACACCGCGATCGAGACGCTGTACGAAGTCGCTCACAACACGGTGAAGTGGGAAGTGCACGAGGTCGATGGGGAGCGGCGCCGGTTGCTGGTGCACCGGAAGGGCTCGACGCGCGCGTTCGGGCCGGGACGACCGGAGATCCCGGAACGCTATCGCGCTGTCGGTCAGCCGGTACTGGTCGGTGGAACGATGGGGACAGCGAGTTACATCCTGGTCGGGACGGAACAGGGGATGCGTGAGACGTTCGGAACGGCGTTGCACGGAGCCGGACGCGCGAAGTCACGCCGACAGGCGAAGCGACAGTATCCGGCTGACCGGATCATCGAGCAGCTCCGGAAACAGGGGATCATCGTCCGGGCGCACGGGAAGGCATCGATCAGCGAGGAAGCGCCCGGTGCATACAAGGACGTGGAGCACGTGGTCGAGGTGATGTGCAACGCCGGTATCGTCGCGCGGGTAGCGCGGCTGCGCCCGATCGTCTGTTTGAAGGGCTAGGCGGTGGCCGACGATCGACGGATGGCGTTCCTCTTCGACCTGGACGGGACACTGGTCGATTCGGTCTACCAGCATGTCCTGGCCTGGCGAGCAGCACTGGAGGCGGTCGGCATCGAGCTGTCGATCTGGCGTATTCACCGCCGGATCGGTATGAGCGGTGGACTGTTCCTGTCGGCGCTCCTGCGCGAGACCGGGCGTGCCGTGACGCCGGAAGACATCCGGCGTGTCCAGCAGGTGCACGCGGAGACGTACGGGCAGCTGCTCGACCAGGTGCGGCCGTTGCCGGGTGCGCGGGAGTTGCTCCGGGAACTCTCGCGTCTGGGCATTCCATGGGCGATCGCGACGAGTGGCCGGATGGAGAGTGCGCGGAAGACGGTCGCGGTGCTGGGACTCGATCCCGACAGCATCCCGCTGGTCACCCGAGATCACGTGCGGCATGCCAAGCCGGATCCGGACCTGTTTCTGGCAGCAGCCCAGCTCCTGCGGATCGACATCGGTGAAGCGATCGTTGTCGGCGACAGCGTCTGGGACATGCTGGCCGCACGCCGTGCGCGGGCGCTGAGTGTGGGGCTCCTGTCGGGTGGATACGGAGCTGGAGAGCTCCTGGAGGCCGGTGCCTATCGCGTCTACGAAGATCCGGCTGACCTACTCCAGCATCTCGACGAGGTCGGCGTGCGATCGCCGGACTACGAGTGGGTCGTCCAGCAGGGAACCGAGGCCGATGAAGACCTCGCCTGAATTCCCGGGTTGGGTGCGAGGGCTTTCGGGCGCTTCCTGTGTTGAGAACGCAGGCTCACGAACGGCCTGTCGCTCCGCCGGAGCGACGAGCGATCCATCAGGTTGCACCGGACGGGAAAAGTAGTTCATAGTCGCACGTACGGCGGGGAATGGACACGATGATATGCGACGAGGCTGGCTGCCAGCTGACCGTCGCCGGGGCGGTGACCGAGCGGACGACGCGCGGGCTGGCAGTTCTTTCGACTTCGACGTAGAAATCGTCGCCGATCAACGGTGCGAGGAGTGCACGGAGGGGCGCCGACACCTGCTCGAGCGCCAGCTCGATGCCGAGCAATCGTCCCTCGTCAGCGACGTCGAGGATGCAGGACACCGCTGTCGTCAGCGGACGGTCGAACGTTGGTCCGGTCGGTGTGTTGTCCGACGCGATCTCGAGCGTGAGTTCGAGCTGGTCGGTCGTGGAGTCGTAACACACCTGCATGAGGATGAGCCGTCCCGCCTGCTGATTCTCGCACTGGAAGGGTAGCATCGGAGGGAGTACAGCGTGCGTGGGGGAGGAGCGTGCGCTTGGACTGGTACGAGCGAGTGATTGGGCCGCTGTTGTTCCGGATCCAAGCGGAACGAGCGCATCATGCGGTCCTGACTGGACTCGGTCTAGTGAGCCGGATACCCGGCAGCGGACAGGCGCTCCGGAGCCTGCTCAGCGTTCCGCAGGATGCGCGTCTCGCGATCGAGGTCGCAGGGCTGACTTTCCCGAACCCGATCGGGTTGGCTGCCGGTGTCGACAAGGATGCAATCGCGGTCAGTGGCTGGTTCGCCCTCGGGTTCGGTTCGGTGGAGATCGGTACCGTCACCCCGTGCCCGCAAGCCGGTAACCCGCGACCGCGCCTGTGGCGTTTTCCCGCCGAGGAAGCACTTGTCAACGCGCTCGGTTTTCCGAGCGCCGGTGCGGCTGTGGTGCGGGAACGGCTGGTCGGTCGGCGGTTTCCCGGTCCGGTCGGCGTGAACCTCGGGAAGAATGCCGGTACACCTTTGGAACGTGCGGCGGTCGACTACGAGGCGGGGTTTCTCGCGCTGTGGGATGTTGCCGACTATGTCGTCATCAACGTCAGCTCGCCGAACACACCAGGGCTGCGGACCCTGCAGGACCCGGTCCTGCTCGGGTACCTGGTCGAGCACATGAAGGAGGTCGATCGCGCGCTCGCCCGGCTGCACCGTGCACCGCAACGGCCGATCTTCGTCAAGGTGGCGCTCGATCTCGAGCCGATGGTGCTGGACGAGGTCGTCGATGTCCTGATCGCGGTCGGTGCCAGCGGTCTCATCGTCGGCAATACGAGTACCGACCCGTCGCTCCGTCCGAGCAGTGCTGCTGGACTGCCGGGGGGGTTGAGTGGCCGGCCAGTGCAGAAGCGGGCCCGTGACTTGCTCGCCCGGGCGGCGGAACGAGCGGACGAGCGACTGGTGCTGGTCAGTGTCGGTGGCGTCATGACGGCCGAAGACGTCGTCGAGCGGATCCGGCTGGGAGCGCACCTCGTGCAGCTCTACACTGGCCTGGTCTACCGTGGCCCGAGATTCCCAGCGGCGGTACTCCGGCAGCTGCTCCGCACCCTGGACGAGGGAGGGCTCTATGCGGTCGGCGCGCTGCGTGGCCGCTTGCCGCGGTCTTAATCCGACTCGGCGGTCACCGGTCGCACATGCTCGAGCGGGCGCCCGCGTGTTTCCTCACCGAGGAGCAGGACGTCGGCGGCGATGAGGACGAACACCGCCATGAAGATCGCGAACACGACTGGTTGTGAGAGGCCGCCTGTCGTCAGGAGCCACGGAGTGAGGTAGGGCGCGAGGATGCCGGCGATGCGACCGAAACTCGCCGCTGCTCCGGAACCGAAGCCGCGGAGCGCGGTCGGGTACAGCTCTGGTGTGTAGGTATAGATGACACCCCAGGCGCCGAGGTTGAAGAACGAGAGCGAGCACCCCCAGAGGACGAGGATAGGCGCAGTGCCCGCATTGCCGAGAAGCCAGGCTGACGCGGCCGAGCCCAGGAGGTAGACGGCGAGCGTCGGCTTCCGGCCCCGGCGCTCGACGAGATAGGCAGCCGAGAAGTAACCGGGAATCTGCGCGAGTGTGGTGACAAGGACGTAGGAAAAGCTCCGGGCGACCGTGAGACCGCGCTCGACCAGGAGCGAGGGAAGCCAGGTGAAGACGCCGTAGTAGGCGAAAACGATGCCGAACCAGAGGATCCAGAGCATGAGCGTGCGTCGGACGAGTCGGCGACTCCAGATGGCCTGGAACTGCTCGAAGAGGGACGGACGCTGCGGGGACGGGGAGAAGGTTACCTCTGTGAACGGGACGCCAGCCGCGCGCTCGAAGGTACGCAGGACTGCGAGCGCTTCGTCGTGCCGGCCGGTAATGTCGAGGTAGCGCGGCGATTCCGGGAGCCGTCGCCGCAGGTAGGCTGTACTCACGGCTGGGAGTGCACCGATGACGAATGCCGCGCGCCATCCCCAGTCGGGGAGTTGCGGTACGACGAGGAGTCCGATGACGGCAGCCAGGATCCATCCGTAGGCCCAGAAGCTTTCGAGGATCACGAGCAGGCGCCCACGGGAGTGGGCTGGTGCGAACTCGCTTACCAAGGCGGCGGCAACCGGAAGCTCTCCGCCGAGGCCGATTCCAGTGAGGAAACGAAACACGAGCAGCGTTGGATAGTTCCAGGCCAGCGCACCTAGCAGGGTACCGCCGCTGTAGAGAAGCAAGTTGGCGAGGAAGACGGTACGCCGACCGTATCGGTCAGCGAGGCGACCGGCCACGAGTGCGCCAACGAACATACCGAGAAATCCCGCGCTCGCGACGAGACCGAGCTGTGTCCGACTGAGATCCCAGTCGCGACCGAGACTGACCAGGACGAAGGCGACGAGTCCGACATCCATGGCGTCGAACATCCAACCGAGCCCGCTCAGGAAGACGATCCGCCAGTGCTCGCGGGTCAGTGGAAGTTCGTCCAAGCGTTCGCTGAGCGTGGGCATCCAGGGATCTCTCCTCTCACGACGTATCCCGCGTTCCAGGATACCGGGTCAGTGGTCGGAACGGTCGATAGCCGGACGTCCTGTACCGATGCTCGCCGGGAGCTCGCGACGGAAGCCGAGCTGTTGTATGCTGTGCGTGAGTTCCGATCGACAGCCGGGTGGTCAGGATGAGCGGACGGACGTCGGAGCTGGAGCGGCTCGCGCGCGAAGCTGGCGGAGACTGGCTCGCCGTCGCACGGCTGGCCCGACTGCTCGCACTCGCGGCCCGTGCTGAGCTCGTGCTCGACGTGGGTGCTGGTCCGGGTGTCGTCTCGCTGTGGTTGGCCGATGCGGTCGCTGAGACTGGTGGCCACCTGATCGTGCTGGAACGCGAGCCGGCAGCGATCGAGCGACTGACCGTGCAACTCAAGGCACTCGGGCTCGCCGAGCGGGTCCAGGTGCTGCAGGGCGACGCACACCGGACGATCCGGACTGTCGCCGGAACCATCGATTTCGTCCGTCTGGCGGCGGACCGCGCTGGCTATGTCGACTACCCGCAGGCGGTGCGGCATCGCCTGCGACGGGGCGGCGTGCTGCTGGCCGAGGGTCTGCGCCGGCCGGAGACGGATGCCTTCCGTCGCGTCGTCGAGGACGACGACCGGTTCGCGGCGGTGGAAGTCCCGTTCTGCGGGGGATGTCTCGTCGCTGTCTGGTGGCCGGGGGAACGAGCAACACTGTAGGACGCGATGATAGGGCGCGATGAAAGGAGGCAGGCATGCCGATCTACGTGATGCTGAGTTCGCTGACCGACGACGGGATGGAGACGTTGCACGAGCACCCGGACCGGATCAAGGAGGTCAACAAGGAGATCGAGCGGTTCGGCGTGAAGGTCTTGCATCAATGGGCGGTACTCGGCCCGTACGACTTCGTGAACATCGTCGAGGCACCGGACAACGAGACCGTCGCGCGGGTTTCGGTCGAGCTGGGTGCCCGAGGCACCGTCAAGTTGATGACCATGCCGGCGATCCCGATCGACGACTTCATCGCGCGACTGAAGGAAGGTCGCGCTGCCGAAACGAACGGCGACGATGAGGGCTGATCGAGGCAGCGTGTCAGGAGAGACTGCTGACCGATCACCTGTCGCTGGGTCGGGCGAAGTGGCCGAGGGGATTGTCGGTGCTGGGGAACCGATCGCCCGGTCGGTGACGATCGAGGAAAGTACGCGAGGCACGAGTGCCGGTCTGCCGAGTGTGGTGTTGGTCGGCGATCACTCGGTATTGGGCGCGTTGGGCACGAGCACGATGACGTTGCGATACGTGTCCGTGATCTTCCGGTAGTTCACGATGAAGTCGGACGTGCCGCGCACGATGAGGTCCTTCACGATGACCTGGCCGTCGACGGCGGTGCCGTGAGGATTGCCGTGCATCGTCACTCGGGAGCAGGGGGCGTAGAAGAGTCCACCGATGTCGAATTCGCCGTTGCCCTGGCTGTCGAAGGTAGAACAGTTGGCGAGCCAGACTGCCATCCCAGCGACCCCTGCGGGGTACGGTGCGGAACTGGGTGCTTCGAGATGCAATTCGCCGTTCTTCGGGTCGAGCAGTCCCTGGCTCCCGGTGACGTAGAGCAAGACGCCGTGCGACTCGAGCCGTGAGTTCGTATTCCCGAGAGCGAGTTCCGTGTTCTCGAGGTAGGCGACCGGCGGGACACCGGGCTCAGTGACGAACTTTATGGTCTGCGCTTGTGTACAGGGGCCGCTGCCATTCGGTCGAGGCAGATCCCGGGGCAGCTGGAGTCCACGGTAGAGCCCTGGTCGGAGCGTCACCGTCTCCTGACAAGTAGGGAGGGGGCGGCAGGTGAGGGGACCGGTGTACCCGTCGCAGCTCGGCCGGTACTCATAGTGGAGATCGCGAAGCGCGGGTGGACTGATGCGGCCAGCGAGTGGGTCGGGAACGTAGTCACCGAGTTCCGCGTTGAGGCAGTCGTACTGCCAGGTTCCATTTTCGTTGATCGTGCCTGCAGCGTCGATACAACCATCGACGATGAAGGTTACCGTCCCTCGAGTGTCAATGGCGGCGTTGGAACGGACGCTCGCGCCGCGACCGCTTGGCCCACGCCCGCGGACGATGATGTCGGTGGTACCGTTGGCGTAGATTCCGGGATCGGTGATCAAGTCTTCGAGGGCGAGGAGCGCGTACTCACCCGGAGCTTGCGTGACGCGGGCTGTCGCGCGTGCACCCAAGCGGAGTGTATCGGTGCCGAGGACAGGCAGGAAGAAGAGCGGGACTTCTCGCTCGAGGCGTACCCGGACGGTATCGGGCCGGAGGATGGTCACGGCATCGCCCGGAACCGGATCGGTATAGCCGTTGCGCATCGCGTAGCTGGTGGCTGCCTGGATCACCTGGGTATCGCTCGCCGTCCGCTTGAGCAGTTCGCGAGCACCGGCCAGCGCGGCAGCGTCGGCAGCGTTCTGGGTGAGACGGCGCTGGCTGTAGAGCCAGGCAGCGTCGGTACCGAGTGCGGCGAAAGCGAGCAGCGAGAGTAGGAGAAGCGCCAGCAGTGGCAGTGCCTGTGCAGGGAGCGTCCGGCGCATCGATGCCCTCCTCAGTAATGGACGATCATCGAGCTGCTCGTGCGCATGGTGAACCCACCGACCGGCAGGACGAAACCGACCAAGGGACGGAAAGGGTAGCTGACCTGGATCGTGACGCGCTCGCCAGGCGCGAGCGAGCCCTGGAGCATGACTGCGATACGATCGGCCTCGGGGACTGAAAGACGGTCGAGGATGTACGCCCGGACACTCTCGCTGGTCGCGCGCTGGCAGGGCGGGTGCTCGGCGCAGAGATCGCCGTGCACCGCAGCGTAGCGCGCGCCTTCGCGGGCAGCGTTGGTCAGTTCGCTGTGCACGTAGAAAGCCCAGCCGAATTCCACGACGCCGAAGACGAAGAGAAAGAGCAACGGCGCAACGAGCGCGAACTCGACGAGATTTTGACCAGTGCGGGCGCGACGTCCGATCATGGCAGGACTTGCATCTCGGCCGTGCGTTGAATCGCTAACTGCCCGTTGAGACGGTCACCGGTGAGTGGGAGCGGTACCGGAAGCAGAGTCCGCATCGTTAGGCGAGCCGTCACCTGTACCGATACGGGTTTGCCGTTCGCGTAGGAGATGCTGGAGTTGATGACTGGCTGCTGTCCGAACAACAGTGGGAGGCCCGTTGCCTGGTATTCATCGAGTGCTGCCTGGCGGATGCCGCTCGCGTCGGTGGGTGCGATGGAGCCATAGTGGGCACCTTCACGGGCCACGTTGGTGAGCACGATGCTGGCATAGAGCAGGCGCCCATAGTCCACGACGGCGGCTAGAACGAGAAGCAGCACCAGCAGGCCGAGCGTGAACTCGACCAAGGATTGTCCCGGTCGTCGCTGGACGGTTCTGCCGAGCATCGCGGTGCGCCTCCGACCGTGCCGTGCGCAGCAGGATGATCGGCGACAAGCGAGGCAACTCGGTAGAGCCGATCGTACCGAATCGTTGCGGTGAGGTTGAGACACGAGGGCCTACTGGACCAGCCAGACAGTTGGGCGGGTAACGGTCACGTGCTCGACGTACTCGACGCGAATGTCGGTGTTGCCGTTGGTGGTGAACCGATAGACGATGATCTGACCTCTTGCCCATGTCCCCGAGACATTACCGCGCAGGTCGAGCGTACCGTCAGGCAGATACAGGATGCCGTTGACCTGCGCGCCACTTATGCCGACCATGCGGAGTGTCGACGTGTTGCCGCGCGCCTGGAAGAGAACGAGACCCGGATGCATGCCTGGGTAGGGAAGTTTCGCCGGGTCCGTGACGCCACTGAGCACGTAGCGGGTGTTCCCGACGACGTCGAAGGAAGAACCAGGGCCGAAGTAGAAGAGAACATCCTGGCCCGTGATAGTCTGATTACCCTGCAAACGGAATGTTCCCCCATCGAAGTAATAGAGGCCGGGCGGTAAGATGGAGTCGGTGTTTCCAGTGAGGGCGAAGTCGGAGTTGTCGAGGTAGACGAGAACGTCGCAAGGAAGGACATTCTGTAATCCGAAGTTACCCTGGACAGCGAAGGAGCCGTTGCGGACGAACAGCCGGAACTCCTGACCGACGCCAGAACAGCTAGTCGGTTGTCCCTGGAGGAGAAGGCGCGCATTGCGACCGATCGAGAAGCTCGAACCGTCGAAAACAAAAGTGCCTGGCGCCATCGCGATGGTGGCGTTGCCGCTGACTGTGAAGCCCCGGCGGAAATAGTAGAACCCGGGCCCGAGCGAGACCGTACCGTTTCCTGAGAAAGAGACTGCATTGTCGAACTGATAGGATCCGCCAGTGAATACGAGCGATCCGTTGCCGCTGTAACTGATGCTGGTGCTATAGCCGCCAGGTGGGCAAGTCAAGCTGGTGCCGTTCGAGGTGCACTGGGCGGCGCTGCCGCCCGGCATGCTCGGAAACGCTGGGGTCGGTGGCTCTGGCATTGTCGCGAGCGGATCGTCGACAGGACTCAAGCCGCTGCGTACGCCCTGACCGGCTTGGAACTGGCAGTTGCCCGTTTGGGAGAAGGACAGTGCCGCATCGACCGTGCCGTCCGCTCGGAAGGTACCGTTGCCGACGCAGCGCATGCCGCCGTTGGACATGGCGCTCCCTCCGACGACACGCACGTTCACGTTCCCGATGAGGTTCACTGCGCTCGGGTTGTCATGCTCCAACGCGAGAAAGGCGTAATCGGCTGGTTGTCGGCCGACCTGGGCAGCGGCTTGCGCGGTGGTGCGCCACGGTCCGCCGTAGAAAGCGCCGAGGAAGAAGCGTTCAACGTCGGCAGTTGCGGTGACGCGGACGACTCGGTTGGTCTGGTCGATCTGGACGTCGAGCTGCGTGACGGTCAGTCCTTCACCGGGATCGTGGTTCGCAGTGAGGTTCTGTTGAAACGCTGCCTGAGCTGCGGCGGTGGCCTGGCTCGCTGACTGTCCATCGTAGAGAGCGCGCGCACCAGCCAGCGCTGCCGCGTCGACCATGTTCTGGAGGAGACGTCGCTCCGCGTAGGCGAAGGCGACATCGACCGCGAGGGCGCTGAAACCGAGCAATGCGACGAGGAGCAGTGCCAACAGGACGAGCACCTGCCCGCGCAACGCAGCTCGCTGATCAGGACGCCGTCGGAATCGGATCGCCAGCATGCGCCAGTCCCCAGCTCGAGGCCGGATCGTTCCGTCCTCGCAATACGGAAGAGACGACCGCCTCGGATAGAGCAAGAGGTACCGATTCGGCTGTCAGAGGCTGGTCCCAGGTCGCTGCCTTGCTGCGCGGCTCCGTAGTAGGATGCGGCGGGGAACACGAAGGAGGCGAGAGATGACCGATCCACGGATCACGAAGTGGGCACGAGTACTCGTCGACTATTCATTGGCGGTCCAACCGGAACAACTGGTCGTCATCAACGGCACACCGCTGGCTGCGCCGCTCATTCGCGAGGTGTACCGGCTGGTCGTGGAGAGGGGGGCGTATCCGGTGGTCCAGGTAGCGCTCCCGGGATTAGCCGAAATCTTCTACAAGACAGCGAACGAGCGGCAGCTGGCTTTCGTCACACCCGACGAGCGAATCGGCCCGGAGCAGGCCGATGCGTTGCTGCGCATCCTGAGCGAGAGCAATACGCGAGCACTGACCGGCATCGACCCGACCCGGCAACAGCTTGCCCAGCGGGCACGGACGGAGCTGCGGCAGACGTACTTGCAACGCGCGGCCGAGGGAAAGCTGAATTGGTGCGTGACGCTCTATCCGACAGAGGCGTACGCGCAGGACGCCGAGATGTCGCTCACTGAGTACGAGGAATTCGTCCTCAAAGCTGGCTTTCTCGATCGCGACGATCCGGTCACTGTGTGGCAGGAGCAGTCGCGCGAGCAGGCACGGCTTATTGCCTGGCTGGCAGACAAGCGAGAAGTGCATATCCGGGCACCGGACACTGACTTGCGGCTCTCCATCGCCGGTCGGCGCTTCGTGAATGCCGACGGGCGGCGGAATTTCCCGGACGGCGAAATTTTCACCGGGCCGGTCGAGGACTCGATCGAAGGGACGATCCGCTTCAGCTATCCCTCGATGGTGCAAGGACGCCGGGTCGAGGAGATCCGCCTCTGGTTCGAAGGTGGGCGGGTCGTCAAGGCGACGGCAGCACGGAACGAAGCATTCTTGCACGCGATGCTCGAAACGGACGAGGGTGCCCGGTACGTCGGTGAGTTCGCTTTTGGGTTGAACCGGGCGATCACGCGGTTCACCGGCAACATCCTGTTCGACGAGAAGATCGGTGGAACAGTGCACCTGGCGATCGGCGCCGGCTACCCGGAAACGGGAAGCCAGAACCGATCGGCAGTACACTGGGACATGATCTGCGATCTCCGGCAGCAGAGCGAGGTGTGGATCGACGGCCAGCTGTTCATGAAGGACGGGGAGATTCTGATCTAGTCGAGCGTCGCCAGCGCGACTGGCTGGCCGTTCGGTGCCGAGACCTGCGGGCCGTTCTCGAGGGTGATCGCCATCGCGTCGAACGTGCGCAGCGACTCGCGCGGCGAGAGGAAGAGTTCGGCATGCCCACGCTCGTCGACCGGGAGGATGCCCGCCTGGTGGAACTGGTCGCCGCGGACGAGCCAGACAACGTAGGCCTGGCCGGTGGCTGGGCGGGGTAGTCCTTCGACCGCGATGAGCGCCGTATTGCTCGACGGATCGAGGATGATGGCTCCGTGGGCGTCGCGTGCGGTGCCGGTGCCCTGGAGGCGGATCAGCAAGCCGTCGCGCTGGGCGATCAGCTGGACGACAGCCCGGCGCTGGGCATCAGCTTCGACTGCCTGGTGGGCTTGCCGATGGGCCTCCTGGCGCTGCTGGATCACCTGCCAGCCGAACAGGAGGGTGAGAAGGCTAGCGGCGACTGCCAGTGTCCAGGCCGGGCGCCGGAGCCAAAAGCGGACACCGGCGGTGATAGGGTACGCACGGATTCGGGCGAGGAGCTGGCGCCTGGCATGGGCCGGCACCGGTTGCGGCGGTGCCGAGAACGCGAGCAATTGGGCAGTGCGGCGAGCGTCAGCGATCGCCTGGCGGCAGCGCTCGCATAGGGCCAAGTGACGCTCGATGACCTCGAGGTCTTCAGGATCGAGCGCACCGAGCGCGTACGCGCCGATGAGGTCTTCTGGACAGCCAGTTCGAGGAGCGTCCACTTCAACCATCGCCGAGAGCCCCGTTGGGATGATCGCGTAGCAAGACTTGCAGCTTCTGCATCGCGAGCCGGAGCCGTGTCTTGATCGTTCCGATCGGCTCGCCGAGCACGGTGGCGATCTCGCTGTGGGTGAGTCCGCCGAAATAGGCGAGTTCGATTACTTGTCGCTGCGGCTCCGGGAGTTGGGCGAGGGCGCGACGCACACGATCACGGAGCTCGCTCACCTCGGCGGCTTCCAGGGCGGTCGCACGTTCGTCGATGTCGTGGAACGGAAACGTAGCCAAATCGACGAAGTCGGCGCGCTGAGGACGGCGGCTCCGCTGTCGGAGGGCGTCGACAGCCAGATTATGGGCAATGCTCATGAGCCAACTCCCGAAAGACCCACGGTGCGCGTCGTAGCGAGCGGCTTGCTGCCAGAGCCGCACGAACGTTTCCTGCAGCAACTCCTCTGCCTCGCCAGGGTCGCCGAGCATCCGGAAGGCGAGGGAGAAGACCGGCCGAGCATAGCGATCGTAGAGCAGTTCGAAGGCGCGGATATCTCCTTCTACGACACGCTGGACGAGGAGCTCATCACTCGCTCGTTCCAGTTCCGTCGTGGTTTCTCGTGCTCGGCGAGCGAGGCCGCTCCACTGCAATATACGGCGGTACGGCTGACTCAGATGCATCCAGTACCACTCCCCTGCTGACGCTGGGAGTATAGCGCGCTGCTCGCTCAGGAGGCGCGCAGGGTACGGTCGTAGAAGGCGGTGATGCGCTCGATGAAGATGCGCCAGGCTGGTGGCGAGAAGGCATGACCCTCACCGGGGTACTCGAAGTACTCGACTTCCTTGCCGGCGAGCTGCAGGCTGTCGCGGATCGTGCGCGACCATTCCGGAGGGGTGACCGTATCGGCAGTGCCGATGTGGATCTGCACCGGACAGGCAACGAAATGGAAGTGAAAGAGTGGTGAGGTCGCGCGCAGGAACTGTTCGTTCTGGGCAGCCTCGGTGTAGAGCGCGCCGAGCGGATCGTCGGGACGCGCACCATCACCCCACTTGCGGATATTGTCGAGATCCCAGCCACTGACCGGTGCGTACAACACGGCGGCCCGGATGCGATCGTCGATACAGATGGCCTTGGCAACCAGCCCTCCGCCCATGCTGTGCCCCCAGAGACCGACGCGAGCGGCATCAGCTTGGGGAAGGGACGGCAGGGAACTGACGAGATTGAGCGTATCGATGACGATGCCCGTACGAAAGTAGTTGGGGCCAGGATCGGAGCCACCCCAGCCACGAAAATCGGGTGCGACGCAGAGAAAGCCCCGACGAGCGAGTGCGTCGGCGGCCTGGATCGTGTCAGCTCCTGTCCAGTACTGATCGGGTGGGATATACCCGTGGCAGAGGACGACGACGGGGAACGGCCCGTCACCGTGCGGGAGGTGGAGTCCGCCGGTGATGCGGAGACCATCGCTCGGATACTGGATGTGGTGGTAGGTGTACGCATCGGTTTCGGCGACCGTACGGACGATCTCGATCTGGCCGCCAGGGTAGGGGCGGGCGCGCAGCCCTTCGATCGTGTATGCCGCGAGGGGATGCGGGGTGGGGGTCGGCGCAGGTGTCGGGGTGGCGGTCGCGGTCGGAAACGGGGTCGGCGAGGGAGTCGGAGGAACAGAAGTGGGCCGGGGCACGGTGGTCACCTTCGGCCCCGGCCCGAGAGAGGAGGTGGGAGAGGGCAGGCTGGGAGTTTGCGTTGGACTGGCCCGGCTGCGGCAGGCTGCCGCAAGGCCGAGTGTTGCGGACAGGAAGCTGCGCCGGGTGATACGTCCTGCCCGTCGGATCATGGCACCCGTTCGACCGTAAAGTCGAGTTCGAGCGTGATGGTATCCTCCAGGCTCAAGACGACCGGAACCCGCGGCGGTGTCATGCCGAAGTCCTCGAAGGTCACCTGGGTCGTCGCGGTTCCGGTGATCCGATTCCCGTCCACCGCTGCCTCGACGTGCCAGGTGACCGGCTTGGTCACACCGTGCACGGTCAAATTCCCCTCCAGCTGGAACTGGAGTTGCCCGCTGGTCGGCAATGGCCAGGGGAGCCCGCTGACCGCCGTCGGCTGGAACTCTGCGGTGGGAAACTGGTCGACCTCGAGCGTGTTCCGCTTGATGTAGTTGTCGCGCCGCGCCTCGTCGCTCTGCAAGGTCGTGAGGTCGACAGTGACCCGCGACTGCTGACTGTCGATCGTCCCGTCGGCAGCGAACACGACCTGTCCCGCGACGGCATTCGTCCGGCCGACGGCATCGTTCGGCAACGAGCGTCCGAGCAGCTGCTCACGAGCGCGGTAGCGGGCCTCGCTCTGGTCTGGCACGATCCGGAACGTCACCGTTCCGGCAACTGGTTGGCTCGCTGATGTGGTCGTCACGGTGGATGACGAAACGGTGGTCGCGGTCGGTACGTCGGTTGCTGTCGGTGACGTGAGCGCTGCCGCTGTCGCCGTCGGTGCCACAGCAGGGCGCGTCGGCGTTGGTGTCGCGTCCGGGGTGTTTCCGCACGCCGCCGGCAGGAGCGTCGTCAGAAGCAACAGGGTCACGGTCGTTGCCAGCCGAACCACCATGATCGAGCCCCTTCCCGTTCGCCCGCTACCGAGCGTAACCGGCCAGACTGAGAAGCGGGCAAGAGGTGGGTAAGAGTTCGCTGAGAGTCACTTGGGTGGACAGAATGACGTGGTAGGATGCCTGGCGAGAAACGGGCGGAGGCCTGGAACGGGAACGGGCATCATGGCGCACGTCCTCGTCGTCGATGACGATACGCGACTGGTCGAAATGTTGCGGCGGACGCTCTCGTACGAGGGGTTCACAGTGAGTGTCGCACAGTCCGGTGACGAAGCGCTACGGTTGGTCGCCGAGCGGCGACCCGACGTCGTGGTGCTGGACTGGCTTTTGCCGGGACTCGACGGGCTGGCAGTTGTGCAGCGCTTGCGGGCAGCTGGCGATGGCACACCGATCCTGATGCTGACTGCCCGTGATGCGGTCGAGGATCGGGTACTCGGATTGGACAGTGGGGCGGACGACTACCTGGTGAAGCCGTTCGCGCCGGCTGAACTCCTGGCGCGTATCCGGGCGCTGCTGCGGCGGATCGAGCCTGCGAACGACGAAAAACCGCTGGTGTTCGCCGATCTGGTGCTCGATCCGGTGACACGGGAGACGCGGCGTGGCGATCGCCAGTTCCGGCTGAGCCCGCGCGAGTTCGACTTGCTCTACTACTTCATGCGTCACCCACGCCGGGTCTTGACGCGGAGTCAGATCCTGCTGGCAGTGTGGGGACACGACTTCGATGGCTATGACAGCGTCCTCGATGTGTACATCGGCTATTTACGGCAGAAGCTGGAAGCAGGTGGCGAGCCGCGGCTCATTCACACCGTGCGCGGAGTCGGCTACGTGCTGCGGGAGCCGTGAGCGATGTCGATCCGGCTGCGCCTGACGCTGCTGTACAGCGGGATACTCGCCTGCACCCTGGTCGTCTTCAGTGTGGTGCTGTACGTCCTGGTCGGCCGGTTCACGCTGCACTGGCAGGAGCAAGCACTGGCGGAGGAAGCGGCGCAGATCCTGACGCAGGGCGAGTTCCGGTTGACGGTCATCCGCACTCCACAGGGCAAAGTAGCGATCCCGCAGACCTTCGTCCAGACGCGGGATCTTTCGGGACAGATCGTCTCGCGCTCGATCAATCTCGGGAGTTACGAGTTGCCCTTGAGCGACAAGGGGCTGGCTGCGCTGACCAGTGGGCAAGCGAACGGCTGGCTCGAGATCGTCCGAACGGACAACGGGCGGCTGTTGATCTACAGCCGAACGGTCGTCGCGAACGGGCAGACGGTCGGGATCCTGCAGGTCGCACGCTCGCTGGCTGACCTCGACCGAACACTGACGACACTCCGCCAGTACCTCGTCGTAGGGACGATCGTCTCGACGATCACGGCGTTCTTCGTCGGATGGGTGTTGGCGGGAGCGAGCCTCCGGCCGATCAACCGGATCACGCAGACTGCCCGAGAAATCGGCCAGGCACGGGATTTCAGCCGTCGCGTCGAGTACGAGGGGCCGAATGACGAGATCGGAGCACTGGTGACGACATTGAACGAGATGTTGACCGAGTTACAGGCAGCCTATCAGCAGGTCGAGCACGCGCTCGTCGCCCAGCGACGGTTCGTGGCGGATGCGTCGCACGAGCTACGGACGCCGCTCACCACACTACGGGGGAACGTCGAACTGCTGCAGCGCGAGCCGCCGCTTCCCCCAGAGGAACAGCGAGCGATCCTGCAGGACGTGACGGTCGAGATCGACCGGATGATCCGGCTCGTGCGGGAGCTCCTCACGCTCGCCCGTGCCGATGCGGGCTTGCGGCCGCGCTGGGAACCGGTCCAGCTCGGCCCGCTCCTCGAGGACGCGGTGCGACAGGCGCAGTTGCTGCGTCCGCGACCGATCGTCCGAGCGCTGGGAACGCGCGACGCGGTGGTGCTGGCCGACCGCGACCTCTTGCGGCAGGTCCTGCTCATCCTGCTCGACAACGCGCTCAAGTACACGCCGGAAGACGGAACGGTCGAAGCACAGGTAGTGGTCGAGAACGGGTGTGCCGGTATCGTGGTGCGCGATACTGGTGTCGGTATCGACCCGGCGATCCTGCCGCACATTTTCGATCGGTTCTTCCGTGGCGATGCCGCGCGGCGCGGCGATGGGACAGGTCTGGGTCTGGCGATCGCCAAGTCGCTGGTCGAGGCGATGCGTGGCGAGATCCGCGTGGCGAGCAAGCCCGGCGAAGGGAGCACCTTCACGGTCCTGCTGCCGCTGGAAACGAGCGTGGGTGACGGCGAGCGAGGGGACGCACACCGGCTCGTGGCAGCTCACCGGACTCTGCCGTAACGCTCGGGTCCGCATTCTCATGAAATTCTCAGCTTCGTCTTGCCTCATTTTCACCCCGGTACGCTAGCCTGGAAGGAGACGGGTAGCGACGCACTACCCGAGCGAACGGTTGGAGGGTCGGTACATGGAGAACAGCACTTCGAGCGGGCGCGGGTGGGGACGCCCGTGGCTGCCCCTACTGGTCGTGATCGGTTTTGTCGTTGCGGGGATCGTCGGCGGCTTGGCTGGCGCGAGCCTGGTGCGCGAGCGAGCGGTCACACCGACGGCGGTCGCCACTCGCGCGGGCGCAGCGGCAACGCGTGGACAGCCAGTGGTAGAGACAACGGCGCAGACGGTTGCGGGGCAGGTGTACCAGGCTGTCGGGAAGGCGGTCGTGGATGTCATCGCGCGCGAGTCGAACGGCTTCTTCGACGAGCAAGGGTCAGGCTCGGGGGTCGTCGTCGACCAGCGCGGGTTGATCGTCACCGCAGCCCATGTCGTCGCGGGTGCCTCGACGGTGCAGGTGCAGTTCGCGACGGGTGAGCGCCACACGGCGCGCGTGCTGGGCGTCGACGAAGCCAACGACCTGGCGCTCCTGCAGGTCGACCGTTTACCAGACGGGATTCCGGTGGCATCGCTCGGTGATTCCGACACCGTGCAAGTGGGTGACGTGGTCATCGCGATCGGGAGTCCGTTCGGCCTCTCGGGGACAGTGACGCAGGGGATCGTCAGTGCGGTGAACCGGAGCTGGAACCCACCGGGTGACCGGCTGCACACGGGTCTGATCCAGACGGACGCGCCGATCAATCCAGGGAACAGCGGTGGGCCGCTGTTCAACGCGGACGGGGAAGTGATCGGGATCGCGACGATGATCGAGAGCCCGATCCGAGGCAACGTGGGAATCGGTTTCGCCGTTCCGAGCAACACGGTCAAGCGGGTGCTCCCGCAGCTGGAGCAGGGGGCGCAGTTGCAACCTGCCTGGCTGGGCATCAGCGGCACCGATCTCGACGCGGCGACGGCGCAGCGATTCGGGCTCGACGTCGATCGCGGGGTGATCGTACTGAACGTGGTGCCCGGCAGTCCGGCAGCACGCGCTGGCCTCCGTCCGGCGCAGATCCGCGGGAACGACATCGCGTCGCTCGGTGACGTGATCGTGGCGCTGGACGGCACGCCGGTACAAGGTATGGAGGATCTGGCAGCGCGGATCGGTACGCACCAGCCTGGCGACACGGTCGAGTTGACGGTGATCCGCAACGGCCAGCGCCAGACGATCCGGGTGACGCTGGGCAGCTGGCCGCAGCAGGGTTGACCTTGACGGAGCAGGTATCGATGTGCTAATATATGTAGGTTTCGAAACGACGCCGTACCGTGTCCGTACGGCGCGTCCGAACGACGGAGGGCGATGATACCCATGACGGAGCGCGAACTGCAGGAGCTGCTGGAACTCGAGGAACTGGTCGCAGCCGAGGGGCTGGATGCGGTCGAGGAGTACGAGGAGATCGAGGAGTCGGACGACCTCATCGACCAGGCGGCCAACGATGCGGTCTACCGCTACTTCCGCGAGGTAGGCGGGCACCGGCTCCTGACGCACCAGGAGGAGATCGAGTACTCGCGAGCGGTGCGGGCTGGCTTGGCGGCCAAGAAGCGGATCGAAGCTGGTGAGGACACGCCGGAGTTGCGTGAACTCGTGCGCAAGGGGATGGAGGCGCGCGAGAAGCTGATCCGGCACAACCTGCGGCTGGTCGTCTCGATCGCGAAGCGCTACCGCTCGAGCGAGTTGCCGCTGATCGACCTCATCCAGGAGGGGAACATCGGGTTGATGACGGCTGTCGAGCGGTACGATCCCGAACTCGGTTACCGGTTCAGCACCTACGCGACCTTCTGGATCCGGCAGGCGATCGGACGGGCGGTCGCGAACTTGAGCCGGACGATCCGGGTGCCGGTGCACATGCACGACCTGATCGCGAAGATCCGGCGCGCTGAGGCGCAGATCGAGCAGCAGAAGGGCCGGCCGGCGACCAACGAGGAGCTGGCGGAACTGCTGGGGATCGATGTCGCGCGGATCGAGCAGGCGCGGACGCAGATCCCGCGCACCTCGTCGCTCGACAAGCCGATCGGCGAGGACGGTGAGAGCACGATCGGTGACCTCCTGCCGGACCCGCGCAGCGAGGATGTCGTCGAGGAGGCGCTGACGAACGCGATCCGCGAGCAGATCCGGCGCAGCCTGGAGCAGCTGACCGAGCGCGAGCGGACGGTCCTGATCATGCGCTTCGGGCTGGACGGCGAGCAGCCGCGGACGCTGGCTGAGATCGCCGATGCGCTCAAGATCAGCCGGGAGCGCGTGCGGCAGGTCGAAAAGGAAGCGCTGGCCAAGCTGCGCAATTCGGACTTGCGGCTTCTCGCCAGTGCAGCCTGAGCCTGTTCGACAGGGATAACGGACGACGAGCCGGTCTCCGAGAGGAGACCGGCTCACGTTTCGTGCTCGGTGCCGTGGTCGTGCTGGTGCTCAGCGTCGTGCCAGTGCGGGTGCGAGTGCACGATCGGACCGTGCCGGTGGGGATGGTCGTGCACGAGGTTCGTGGCCAGTAGGAGCTCGTGGTCGGTGAGGATCTCATCTGGGGTACCCTCGGCGACCGGGCGGTGCTCGCGCTCACCGAACACGACGACCCGGGTGGCGAGCAGGGCCGCGAGGTCGAGCTCGTGCGTCGCGATGACGAGCGTGTGGCCGCGCTGGTGGAGCGTGGCCAGGAGATCGATGAGGTGAGCCCGGCTGCGCGGGTCGAGATTCGCTGTCGGCTCGTCGAGCAAGATAACCTCCGGCTCCATCACGAGGACTGTTGCCAGTGCGACGCGCTTCTTCTCGCCGCCACTGAGTTCGAACGGGGCGCGGTCGGCCAGGTGGGCGAGGTCGAGTTCCTCGAGCACGCGCTGGACCGCCTCGCGAACGCGCTCGGCTGGCCAGCCCAGCTGGAGCGGCCCGAACGCGACATCGTCGAAGACGGTCGGCGAGAAGAGCTGGACGTCGGGCTCCTGGAAGACGAGCCCGACCCGCCGGTGCAGCCAGTAGCCGAGTTCCGGGTCGTCAGCGGCCCGCGTGACGTCGCGGCCGAAGGCGAGCAGCCGACCGCTGGATGGCCGGTACAGTCCATCGAGGACCTTGAGCAGGGTCGACTTGCCCGAGCCGTTCGGGCCGAGGACGACGAGCGCCTCGCCGGCTTGGATCGTGAGGTCGACATCGTGCAGCGCGACGATGCGACCGTGGTAGGCGTAGCTGATGTCGATGAGTTCGAACACCGCCGGTGCCGTCATGGTCGAGCCAAGTCGATCAGCCAGAGGGCAGCGCAGACCGCACTGCCGAAAGAAAGCGCAAGCCAGTCGGCATCGGCGAGCGCTCGCGGGCGCAGCGAGCGTGGCTCGCCACGGAAGCCGCGGGCGGTCATCGCCAGGTAGACCTGCTCGCTGGTGCGCAGGCTGCGCTGGAAGAGTACGCCGAGCGCACTGACCAGCCAACGCCGTTGCTCGCCGTCACGGCTGGCAGCGAGCGAGCGGCTCCGCCTGGCGAGGAGCAAGTCCTGTAACAGTTCGAGCAGGACGAACACGTACCGGTAGGCCATCGCGAGAACGAGGACGAAGAGCAGGGGAATCCGCAGTGCCCGGAACGCAGCCAGCAGATCGGTCCAGCGCGTGGTCAGGACGAGAGCGAGTGCGGCAGCCAGGGAGGAGGTCACGCGCAAGAGGAGCGTCACGACGCTCGAGACACCGTGGCTGGTTATGGCAAGACCGAACGGTAAGTATACCAACGGCGGGCCAGGTACCAGGACGAGTGCCGGGACGCTCACGAGCAACGAGAAGAGCGGGAGCCCGAAGAGCAACCGGGCGACCGTTGCTGGCGAGAGTCGACTGGCGAGGAGGAGCCCGACCAGGATGGCGAGCAGCACGAGTTGGGTCGGCCAGGTACGGAGGCTCGCGGCAACCAGCAACGCGAATGCGAGCACCACGACCTTGACGCGCGGGTCGAGGCGCTGGAGGAGGCCAGGACGCCGCGCGATGTCCTCGGCGTAGAGCGATCGCTCGAGTGTCCCGGCCAGACTTTCCAGTGTCTTCTCGACGAAGCTCCGACGGGCCATCACTGCCGGCCTTTTCTTTCAAGCCGGCGCGGGTGGGCGGTTACTGGGCGTACGCGAACGGAGGAGCAGTCGCAAGGCGAAGATGGCCGCGCTGACCAAACCCACACCCACGACAGCTGAGAGAACATAGGCGAGGACTTGCTCGAAGAAGCTCGCTTCGGCTGGTAGCCAGGGGACGCTGTAGTCCGGCAGCGGAGCGCGCCACCAGCCTTCCCAGCGAGCGAGCCCGCTCGGTACGTAGCCGACCAGCTGCTGGAGTTCCTCGGCTGACCATTCACCCCAGGCGGAACCGGAGGCCACGAGACCCAGTGGCGTGAGGAGCACGAGAACGGCAGCGATGAGCCAGATGACAGAACGGCGTTGCCGTCCTGTCGGCAATGCGGCTGCGGTAGGCGCGCCGAGGAGATCCGGCGAGAGGCGGCGCACCAACGCGAGGCCGGCTGCCGTGACGATCGCTTCGGCCGCTCCTGCGATGGTGAGGTGGGGGATCAACATTGCCGGAACGGCCACTTCCAAGCCGTACGGATTGTAGAGCGCGCGTCCGTTCTCGCTCCAGAACACCGGCTGGATACCGAGGGTGACCCCGACGAGAAGCGCGGCGACGTTGATGCCGATGTATCCGGCGAGACCCGCTGCGAAAATGCGCCGTCGACTCTCCGGCGCGCTGCGCCCGGCGACGAGGCGATACACACCGTAACCGACCAGTGGCATCGCGACACCGAGGATGAAACAGTTCGCTCCGATCGCGAGGATCCCTCCGTCACCGAAGAAGAGCGCTTGGACGATCAGCGCGACGGACGTCGCGACGATGGCGGCCCACGGACCGAGGACGATCGCAGCGAGGACACTGCCGACGGCGTGGGCGGTCGTCCCACCGGGTACCGGAACGTTGAACATCATGACGACGAAGGCGAATGCGGAGAAGAGCGCGAGCGCCGGTGCAGTGCGCCCCGCGAGCGCGGAGCGGAGTCGCTGGATGGCGAGGTACCAGAAGGGCAGCACGCCACCCCAGTAGGCGAACGCCGTTGCTGGACTGATGTACCCGTCCGGTATGTGCATGACCAGAACTCCCGTAACCGTGCTGCCAAGCCGCCGGTCGACTGCGACAAGTATGCCAGGTCGCAGCGCGCACCGTCTCGGTCTCTCCGCGTCTCGCCTGTTGCGGAGCGGCACCGTTGACAGGGCGACGGCTCACACCGTTCGTGTCGGCCGGACGATCGGACGAATCCGGAGTCTGGAGATCGCACTCGGCCGGTGGTGTCGACGAAAGCGCGAGACTCGTCTCACCGGTTATCGATCGTTTCCAGGACGGTGCCGATCGTGATGCGTAGTGGATTCGTGCGCGACATGAGCACGTCGTTGGTCTTCACGAGAATGAACCACGGGCGTCCCTGCGCGTCGCGATACCGGTAACCGACGACACGGAGGTCGTCGGAGAGTTGATAGTAGTCGACAACGAGATCCTGGCGGAGCGGGACCGAAGCGAAGGGCTGCCCCCAGTCGACGGGCGGGGCGTACTCGGAGTCCGCCCGGAGGATTTCGATGAGCGCTCCGCCCGGTGCGAGATCGTCAGGGCCCATGCTGTCGAACCAGGCCGCGACGTCCTCGGCGCTCGGGCTGTTCTGGACCATCAGCTCGCTCATGAGCATCCAGTAGCAGTGGCAGCTGCGGAGGTTGTATTCGGGATAGTCGGGCGTCGTGACGAGTACCCAGCCGGGCGGCAACTGGATGCGGAGGTAGCCGGGATCGCGGTACTCCTGCCAGCCCTCGACCATGCGCGGGCCAGCGGGCGCTGGCGGATTGGTCGGCGGAGGGGGTGGCGGAGGAGATGGCGCTGGCAGAGGCGGGGTGGCCGTCGGCGTGGGCGGTACGGGAGTCGGCGAGGGGGCGGGAGCAGCGGTGGGGGTCGGCGCGGGGGGTGGAGTCGGGCTGCTTGGGGCCCGTGGTGTGGGGGTCGGGCGTGCGGCAGGGCGGGTGGGTGTCGCCCTGCCACCGGAGGCAGAGCGCACCGTCGGTGAAGCCTGGCTGACGACTGGACTCGACGTGGGCGTCGAGCCCCCCTCCCGCTGACTCCGGTAGACGAGATAGCCGAGGGTCCCGCCGACGATGAGGGTGAGGAGGAGCAGGAACGATCCGCCGAGGCAACCAAGTAGTGTGATGACGGTTCGACGTGCGTTCGACTCCAACTCGCCTCGCTCCCTGTGCTGGAAACCTTCTGATAGTGATAGCAATGATAGTGCAGTTCTTTCCCGCGCGAAAGGGCGTACCTGACGCTCAGTGACCGTCCGGCTCGGAAGCCGTGGCATGCAGTGACCAGGCTCCTGTCATGATGCGGAACGTGCTGCCTCCTCTCGCGGTACGGTTGCTACCGCTCGAAGCATCTCATCCGCGTGGGAGGAGCTGGCGGAGCAGGAACAGCAGGTTCGCCGGTCGCTCGGCGAGGCGGCGCGTGAAGTACGGGTACCAGTGACGGCCGAAGGGGACATAGATACGGACCGGCTCGCCGGCGCGCCGCAGTGCGTCCTGGAGATCGCGGCGGACACCGTAGAGCATCTGGAACTCGTACTTCTCCGGACCGACGCCGATGCGGCGAGCGAACCCCCGGGCGACGCGGATGATCGCGTCGTCGTGCGTCGCGATGGCGACGAAGCGCCCGTATTCCAGCAAGGCTTCCATATGCCGGCGGTAGGCGGCGTCGACAGCGGCCTTACTGGGATAGGCGACGGTCGGTGGTTCGGCGTAAGCGCCCTTGACCAGGCGGATCCGCCAGCCGCGTTCGACCGCTCGCTCGATGTCCTGCTCGGTGCGGTAGAGGTACGACTGCAGCGCGAGTTGCAGGTGGTCGCCGTAGGTGCAGTGCAGGCGGTCGAACAACTCGATCGTCTTGCGGGTCGTTGACGAATCCTCCATATCGACTTCGACGCGGCCGCCGAGTCGCTGAGCGAGGCGCGCGAGCCGTTCCAGGTTGAGCCGGGCCAGCTCGGGGTCGAGCCGGAGCCCGAGGTGGGTCGGTTTCACCGAGATCGTCGCATCGATGCCGCAGCGAGCGATGGCCTGCAAGAGCTCGGCGTAGGCCTCGGTCGCAGCAGCGGCTTCGGTGGGGGTGCGGACGTCCTCGCCGAGCAGATCGAGCGTCGTCGTGAACCCGCGGTCGGCCAGGGCGCGGGCGACGGCGAGCGCCTCTTGCATCGTCTCGCCAGCGACGAAACGGGTGACGAGCGGTACGAGGAACGGTGTCTCGCGGGCCAGACGCTCGACCGTCGGGTGGCGAGCGATGGCGAGGACGAGCGAACGGAACAGCGGCATCGACGACCTCCACCCTTCCCGCAATCGACCCGCTGCGCAGTGTAGCATCGTCGTCGAGACGAGGAGCGGAGGATGGACTGCGGCGAGCGCTTCGTCACCGTCGTGCGCGATAGCCTGTACGACCGGATTCCACTGACGGCCGCGGAAGTGGCGCTGATCAGCACCCCGACGTTCCAGCGGCTGGACCGGATCCAGCAGCTCGGTTTCGTGAGCAAGGTGTGGCCGGGAGCCAAGCACACCCGCTACGAGCACTCGCTCGGTGTCCTGCACCTCATGCGACAGGCCCTGGCGACGTTGCGGCGACACGGCGCGCCGCTCCTCGACGAGCGAGCGAGACGAACCGCGCTGGCAGCGGCACTGCTGCACGACGTCGGGCACTATCCGTTCAGCCATGCCATCGAGGAACTGGGTCCGCCGGTCCTCCCGCACGAGGAGGTCGGCCGGCGGCTGATCGAACGGAGCGAGCTCGCCGATATCCTGGAGCGGGAGTGGAGTGTCGATCCGGCCCGGGTGGCGAACTTGATCGCACCCCGCGAGCGTCTGGAGCCTGCCGAGCGGCTGCTGCGGGGGCTCCTGAGCGGGGCGCTGGACGTGGACAAGCTCGACTACCTGCCCCGCGATGCGCGCCACTGCAACGTGCCCTACGGTGGTGTCGATACGCCGCGCCTGCTCGATGCACTGCGGGTCGCCGAAGTGCACGGTGTGCCGCGGATCGTCGTGACCGGCAAAGGGGTCAGCCCGTTGCATTCGCTGATCAACGCGCGGCAGGAGATGTTCGACAACGTCTACTGGCACCACGCGAACCGGGCAGCGATGGCGATGCTGCAGCGGGCAGTGCAGGACGCCCTCCTGGCTCGGGCACTAGCAGCGGAAGAGCTCCCGCGACACGACGACGCGTCGCTCCTCGCTCGGTTGAGCGAGCCCGGGATGCCGGAGAGTACGCGCCAGCTGGTACTGCGGCTGCGCGACCGGGTACTGCACAAGCGGGCGCTGGAGGTGAGCGCGCGGGCGCCGGATCTCTACCGCTACCTCAGCAGCCTGTACGGGCAGCCGGCGGCCCGGCGGCAGCTGGAAGTGCAGCTGGCCCAGCGACTCGGCGAACTACTGGGCGAGCCGGTCGCTGATTGGGAAGTGCTGCTGGCGATTCCGAAGCCGGAGAAGTGGAGTACCGACGTGTGGGTACTCTTCGAGCGCCCGCCGCTCGGGTTCCAGCCGCTCATGCCCTGGCAGGACGTGGTCGGACTCACCGACGCCGATTTTGCCCGTTTCGAGGAACACCGGCGGCTCATCCGGGTCGTGACCACGGCTCGGCTCCGCGAGACGGTCGCTCAGAACTGGCCACGACTGCTCCTCCCGCTCTTGCGTTAGCGGGAGCTGGATCGCTGGGTGGGGCGTCCAGGTTGGCTGAGCCGGAGACCGAGCAGGAGCAGCGCCATGCCGAAGACGCCGAGCGAAAGCAGGGGAAGCGCCGTGGCGAGACGATTCGCTCCGGTGTGTGGTGCCACCTGCGTGAACTGGGTTGTCACCTGGTCTCGCGCGATCTCGCGCGTCGAGCTGCCCGCTTCGTCGCTCGTCTGGCCAGCTGGAGCCGGACTGGCCGAAGAGGCGTCAGTCTCGGCTGGTACACCGCTGGGGCCGGTGACGCGATCGGCCGTCGGCGAGGGCTGGAGCGTTGGGGTAGCGGGCGGCGGAGCATCGTGCTGCTGGTCGGAGGGGGTGTCCGAACCTTCGTCGTCAGCGGGCGTTTTCCCGCCGGGCGATTGGGCTCCGGAGTCGCCCTGGGGAAGCTGTGCACCGGCTGGACTCGTCACCGACGCTGGGGCCTCGTCTTCGGTCTTTCCGGTCGGACTCGGCTGGGGTGGGAACCGGGCCGTCGTCGGTGTCGCGGTGGGATCGGCGATGCGGGTAGCGGGCAGCCGCTCGGTGATACCGGCATCCCCCGCGACGTGGGCGGCAGCGAGCTGGAGCGCCAGGGCCGCGAGGAGCAGCGCGGCGATCACGCGGTACCGGGTCATCGTACCATCCTTTCCTCGTCGGACGATAGCGTCCGTACGCGCGTACGGACGCTATTCTACTCGGGGAGCGTGGCGCTGTCCACGGTCCTCCGGTTCACGTGCTGCGTTGGTTCGTGCGGTGAGCCAGAGGGCATGGCCATTTCTCGCCTGCCGGGGTTCGCACGCTGGCTCAGCGGTGGAGGGTACTCGCGAGGGGGACGAGCGTCATGCGGGCAGAGGGTGACCGTCGGTGGCTGCTCCTGGTCCTGGCGCTGGCGGCGCTGGCCTGGGTAGTCGTGGGCTGGCGCTACCTGGTGCGTCTGGAGCCGCTGACTGGTGACGAGCCGTACTACGTGGTGACCGCGATCTCGTTGCTGGAGGACGGTGATCTGGACGAGACGAACCAGTACGCCGAACGGGTCTGGCTGCGCTTCTACCCGCCGCAGCCAGTGCCAGCCGATTGGCAGGGGTGGCCGAGCTTCCCCTGGGATCTGCCGCCGCACGCCGCGCACGCCGCGCGGCCCGGACTCTACAGCAAACATGGACTGGGGCCGGCACTCCTCGTCGCCGTTCCCTTGCTGTTCGCTGGCCGGGTGGGGGCGATGGCGGCGATCGGGCTGTGCGGGATCCTGCTGGTCGGGCAGCTGTATCTTCTGGCGCGGGAAACGGGGGCTGGTCCACGCCTGGCCGCGGCACTCGCCCTCGGCACGGGACTCACCATGCCGATCGGCCCCTATGCGCTCCTGATCTTCCCCGAAGTACCGGCCGCGTTCTGCCTGCTCTATGCGGTGCGTCGCCTGGCGGCGCGCGAGAACCGGTGGTGGCAGTGGCTGCTGACCGGTAGCGCGATCGGCTTCTTGCCGTGGTTGCATCAGCGGTTCGTTTTCAGCGCGGCGCTGCTCGGTGTCGTCGCGCTCGCCCGCGCCGTTGCTGCCCGCTGGGGACGCGCTCCGGTGACCGACTGGCCGCGAGCGTTGTGGGCTGTCGGACCGGCGCTCGTGGGTGGGCTCGGCATCGTCGGCTACGATCTCTGGTTATACGGGCAGCCGTACCAGAACACCAGCGACCATGCGGGGTTCAGCGACCTCGTCGGGACACTGAACGGGGCGGGTGGACTGTTGCTGGACGCCCAGTGGGGACTTTTGGTGGCGGCGCCGGTCTACCTGGCGGCGCTGGCGGCGGTGTCGCTCTGGTGGGCGCGCCAACCACGCCTGGCCGGCTTGGTGGCGGCTGTCGCGTTGCCGTACCTGGTGCTGGTTGCGGCCTATCGCGTCTGGTGGGGGGAGTGGGGACCACCGGCCCGCTATCTCGTCCCGGTGGCCGCTTTCGCAGTGGCACCGCTGGCGAGCTGGCTCGGCCAGGCGCGACCCTGGGCGCGGCTCGTTGTCGCTGTGCTCTGGGGTTGGGGGGCGCTGCTGACGACGATCGGCTATCTGGATCCGCAGCGCTTCTATCACCACCCGGACGGGGTGAACAAGCTGTACCGGACGCTGGACAGCTGGCTGGGGACGGCGTTCGCCGAGTGGCTGGTGCCGTTCCAGCCCTTCGCGCAGGCGCCAGCGAGCGTCCGGCTGGCAGTGAGCGGCTTGGCTCTGGGGTTGCTCGGAGTACTGGCGATGGTCGTCGCATGGTCGGTCGAGACCGCCGAGGCGGGGACTGGTCAGGAGCGAGGAGTCGTGCGAGTCGACCGGGTAGAATGATGCCGGGAGAGGGGGCCGTGATGGTGCAGTGGTGGCGCGGGCGCCCGTTTCAACCGAAGGAAAAAGTGACCGAGCCCCGGACGCCGGGAGCCTGGGTCGTGACGATCCGGTCGGTGCCGCTGCGGTACGACGAACTGCGCCGGGTCGTCGAGTCGACCGGCGAGGCGCGCGTTTACTTCGGCGAGGCACTGGCTTATCTCCACGGTGAGGCGGTAGCCCTCCTGCGGGTGGAAGCGACCGGCTTCCGCTGGGTCGAAGCCCTGCAGACGTGGTGGCGTCAGGCCCAGAAACGAGACGGTATCCCGTTCGACGTGCGCTTCTACGTGCGTGACCGGGAGTTCGTCGGGAGCTTCCAGCGCGACCAGGTAGAGGAGCTCGTCGAGCGCTTGCGTGATCGGGCGCCACGGGTCGGCGGCGTACCGGTCGCCCAGTGAACCGAGCGCACGGTCAGGCTGGTGGTCGTGCATCTGGCTCCGGCCGGAGTGCTGGGAAGTGGGCAGGACGGCACGTCGACCGGTGTAGCTATCGCCTGTTCACGAACTCCTCATTTCCCGCTCGAAAATGAGTACTTTCGTCCCTTCCCTTTGGTCATGTGACCTGTTACACTCTTCCTAGGACGAGCGGACATCAGGTTCTGACCCGTTCGTCTCACGAGGGAGCGGTTCCCCGGAGGCGATGAAGCGCCGCCTGGAGCGATGGGCGCCAGCGGGCGGCGTGGAGCCAGTGGCGCACCCGGCCGGGTGAGTCCGGCCGGGTGCGCTTTTGGATTCGGCGCGGAGAGCGAGGGGAGGAACGGAGGTGTGCAGGACGGTGCGACATCGAGGGGACCGAAGAGGGGAGGAAGCGAGAGATGGGTAGCCAACAATCCTGGACACGGTGGCTCGGGCGACTGACGGTGCTTGTCGGGGTCGGGTTGGTGCTCGCCAGCCTGATGCTGGCGGCGCTCGGGAGCGGAGCCGGGGGCACAGCGGCCCCGGCCATGAAGGGTAATAGCACGCCGACACCGACACCCAGCGGGTCGAAAGAGATACGTGTGAAGCAAAAGGATTACCGGAAGAGCTGTAAGAATGATGACTGGATCGAGTGGCACTTCGTGATCACCCAGATCGGCAATTCCGCTGACGCGCCACCATCGATTACCGTGCAGTTCGCGAACAGTGGTACGATCACTGTCCCGCTCTACGGGGTTACTGGTGGCACCGCTCACTACTACTGGTACACCCCGAGTCCGGAGAGGATGATCGACGCCTGGACGACGATCTATACGTCCTGGAAGGGTGAGTTCAACCTGAGTCACGCTGAGTGCGTGAAGGGGACGCCGACGGCGACCGCGACCGTGACGACGACGCCGGAGCCGACTGCCACGCCGACCCCGACACCGACGCCGACACCGACGCCGGAGCCGACTGCCACGCCGACCCCGACACCGACGCCGACGCAAGAGACGACGCCGGTCGGGACGCCGGAGCCGACTGCCACGCCGACCCCGACGGCGACGCCGACACCGACGCCGGAGCCGCCCACGCCGACCCCGACGGCGACGCCGACACCGACGCCGGAGCCGCCCACGCCGACCCCGACGGCGACGCCGACACCGACGCCGGAGCCGACTGCCACGCCGACCCCGACACCGACGCCGACGCAAGAGACGACGCCGGTCGGGACACCGGAGCCGACTGCCACTGGCACTCCCACGCCGACTCGCACACCGACGGCCACACCGGTGACCCCGACCGCCACGCCCACGGCGACTCGCACTCCGACGGTGACTCCGAGACCCGGCACGCCGACGCCCACTCCCACGCGCGTGACGACACCGCAGGGCACGCCAGCTTCGTCTCCGACACCGCGCACGACACCCTCGCCGACTCCAGCGAGCGAGGCAGCGGGCGCGACGGCGACGCCGACCGGTTCGCCGACGCCGGTGAGCGAGGCGCTGCCGGCGACGGCGCAACCGACGCGGACACCGCCGACTCCGGCAGTTGCGGGCCAGGTACTGCCGAAGACCGGTAGCCAGGCCGGGACAGTCCCGTTCTGGCTCCTGGGTGCCGCGGGACTCCTGCTGAGTGCGGCCGGTGTCGCACTCGAGCTGCATCGCCGGCGGGCGACGAGCTGACGCCGATCCACCACGAACGACAACGCCGGGCCGGGGCATCACCCCGGCCCTTTTGGCGCGCCAGCTGGCTGCGACTCACGAACCGATACCAGGGCAGCACGGGATCGGAGCCGGCCGGTCGATTGCTCAAGCAGAGGAGTGGACGTAGACTCGGCGCGGGCCGTCGTAGCGTGGTGTCGCTCACCGGCCCGGAGTGTTCCGGCACGCAGTTGGGATGCGGTGGTGACGCTCGGGCAGCTGGTCCAGCTGGTCCTGCTCGGGACGATCTGGGGAAGCTCGTACCTCTTCATCAAGCTCGCGGTGGCTGGCTTCCCACCGCTGGCGCTGGTCGAGCTTCGCTTGCTCCTGGGCGCCCTGGTCCTGGCTCTGGTCCGCTGGTCAGCGCGCCAGCCGTGGCCGGAGCGGCCGGTGTGGCCCCACCTCGCCGTCATGGCGGTGGTCGGGAATGTGTTGCCCTTCCTCCTCATCGCCTGGAGCGAGCAGCACATCGATTCCGGACTTGCCTCGGTCCTCAACGCGACCACGCCCTTCTTCACGCTGGTGTTCGCAGTGCTCGTCTTCCGGGCCGAGCGATTGACGCGGGGCAAGGCAGCTGGTGTGGTGCTCGGGTTCCTGGGGGTGGCGATCCTCAGCGGCAGCGATCTCACCGCATTCCGGACTGTCTCGGCCCAGGGGCAGCTGGCCGTCCTGGCCTCGAGCGCCTGCTACGGGCTGGGGTTCGCCTACGCGCGCCGATTCCTCCGAGGGGCACCGCTCGCGCTGGCAGCGAGCCAGATCGGGGTGGCAGCCGTGTTGCTCCTGCCACCGAGTCTCGTGCTCGTCGGCGGCGCGACGCTCCAGCCGAGCGGCAGCGCGGTGCTCGCGCTGGCGGTACTCGGGATCCTCGGTAGTGGCTTCGCCTACGTCCTCTACTACCGGCTGATCGCTTCAGCTGGAGCGGTCGTCGCCTCGCTGGCGACCTATCTCATGCCGCCGGTCGGGGTGACGCTCGGCTGGCTGGTGCTGGGCGAGCCTGTCGGCTGGCGGCTCCTGGCCGGTGTCCTCGTCATTCTGGTCGGGATGGCGATGGTGCAGGGGCAAGCCGGGTGGGCAGCGCTGCTGGCGCGTCGCCGGCCGGCTTCCGCACCACCGGCTCACGATTAGGGCAGGGTCAGGATTTCCGGACCGTTCTCGGTGATGGCGACGGTGTGCTCGAACTGGGCGGAGAGACTGCCATCAGCAGTCACCACGGTCCAGCGATCGGGCAGGAGGCGGGTCTCCGGTCTTCCGGCGGCGATCATCGGCTCGATGGTAATGACCATGCCAGGGCGGAGGAGCGGGCCTTGACCGGGTGGACCGTAGTGCGGGAGCATCGGCTCCTCGTGCAGGGCGCGGCCGATACCATGCCCATAGAGGTTCCGGACGACCGAGAAACCGTTCGCCTCGACATGACGCTGGATAGCGTGCGAGATATCGGTGAGCCGGTTCCCGGCCCGAGCATAGGAGATGCCGATTTCGAGCGCCTCTCGACAGACCCGCAACAGCTTTTCGGCCTCGGGTGAGATACGGCCGACCGGGACGGTGACCGTCGCGTCACCGTGATAACCGCGGTAGCGTGCGCCGACGTCGATGCCGACGATGTCGCCTTCCTGGAGGACGCGCGGCCCGGGGATGCCGTGCACGACCTCCTCGTTCACCGAGACGCAGATCGAGGCGGGAAAGCCACGGTAGCCCTTGAAGGAGGGTACGGCCCCGTGCTTGCGGATGATCCGGTCGGCGATCCGGTCGAGTTCGGCGGTCGTGATGCCGGGTCGGACGGTTTCGGCGAGGACGGCGAGGACCTCTGCCACGATCTTGCCGGCCTCGCGCATGAGACGGATCTGCTCGGGACGTTTGAGGACGATCGCCACACTCGCCTCCTGGCCGGCCGTGTCGGGCCACCGACTGAGAATTGTAGCACAGGGGTCGATGCCGATTTTCTGGCGATCCGGCGGCCGAATCCAGACTGCCGGCATGCTGCTGGTGCGGGGACTCCAATCCACTGGTGGTGCTCGTGCGTAATGCAAGTGAATAGGGGCGTTGTCAAGAAGGAAGGAGAAAACCATGCGGTGGTTCGTACGCGTGCTCGTCATCGTGGTCGGGTTCGTCGCGCTGGCAGTGCCGGCGGCGGCGCAAGAATCGGTGACGATCCAGCTCCGCGAGCAAAACGGCTCGGGACAGTCGGGAACAGCGGTCCTCGCTGCGGAGGGAAACCAGACGCGTGTGGTAGTCACGCTCTCCAATCCGCCAGCGGGAGTTGCGCAACCGTCCCATATTCATGAAGGGACCTGTGCGAATCTCAACCCGAAGCCGAAGTATCCGCTTCAAAGTGTCATGAACGGACGCTCGGAGACGGTCGTCGATGTGCCGTTGAGTCAACTTCTCGCTGGCCAGTTCGCGATCAATGTCCACAAGTCGCAGCAGGAGATCAGTACCTACGTTGCCTGCGGTGAGATCCGGTCCCAGCTCGCCCCGGCGACCGGTGCGGGTCCGCGAGGGGTGTCACTCTGGGCCGTCGCGGTGACGGCGATCGTCGGTCTGTTGCTGGTCATCGGCGGTGCTGGGCTCCGTCGAGCCTGGCGGTGAGGCGCGCGATGAGACGGTGCTGGTTCGTTGTTGCCCTCTGCACGGTCGTGTTGCTGGCGAGTTGCGGGAGCAGCCCGCGTACCGGAACGGTCGAGAACGAGAGCTCAGCCGGTGGTTATGGGGGACCATACGAGACCGGGTCCGTACGCGTCTCGCCAGCGGTCTCGCCGAGTCCGTCGGCCGTGACAACCGCTCCGGCAGCGATGCCGAGCCCGCCGGACATGACTGCTTCCGTGCCGGTTGCCCAGCAGACGGCGACAGGCACGACAGTCGAGATTCGCGTGGTGAACTTCGGCTTCGAGCCGGCCGAGGTAACTGTCGAGGTCGGGACGACGGTGATCTGGCGGAACGAGTCGCCGACGACGCACACGGTGACCGCGAAGGACGGATCGTTCGACAGTGGGCTCCTCGAAGGCGGGACGAGCTACTCGGTCACTCTGACAAAGCCGGGAACCTACGACTACTGGTGCACGCTCCATCCGGAGATGGTCGGACGGGTCATCGTGCGGTGACCGCTGCGGTATGCTTGCCCGGCGGCTGATAGGATGCAGCGAGGGCGGTAGAGGGAATGTACTGTCCGACCTGTGGGACCGAGCAGCCGCCGGGTGGAGCGTGTGTCGCCTGTGGGAGGCCGTTCCGACGGCAGGCGACGGTGCAGCCGGTCGCGCGGCAGGTACGTCGATACCAGCGATACAGCATCGGTGCGCGACTCCTCGGCTGCGCGTCGACGCTCGTTGCAGCGATTCTGGTGGTGCTGGCCGTGACGGCCTTCGTGGCGCGGGAGCCAGCGAGGGCGCCGGGGCCAGCTGTGCCCGAAAGGGGTGGCTCCGGACCGCAGGGGACGGCGACAGCGGGCGCCGCAGACGTCGCGCCGACAGGGGACAGTGTGGACGCCGGGACGCTGATCGTGACCGAAGCGGAATTGAACCGCTGGCTAGCGGAACATGCGGCAGCGTTGCGGCCAGCCACTGACCCCCGGGCCGAGATCGATGCGGACGGCATCGCGGTCCATATGCGGGTCTACGGAATCAGCGCCACCTATCGGGCGTATCCGAGAGTGGAGGGTGGTCGCATCGTGCTCGCGGATGCGCGGGTCGAGGGGCCGCTCGGCCTGGCTCTCCGGGCGAGCGATGTGACGGCGCGGTTCGAGGCGGCTCTGGACGAGCGTCTGGCAGCTGGCGGGATGCGGGCGACCGGTGTCGCACTCGAGCCGGGTGTGTTGCGGGTAACGCTCGAGCCGGTCGGCGGATAGTGCGGATGAGAGCGGAGAGCGCAGTGGGCGAGCCCGCCGAAGTCGTGCGGACCGTACTGGCGGCGCTGAACCGGGGAGACCTGGAGACAGCGCTGCAGTATTGCGCGGACGATATCGTCCTCTGGGCGCCCGGTCCGAGTCCAGCTGGCACCGAGCTGCGCGGCAAGGAGGCGCTGCGGGCGTTTCTCGAAGCGAGCGAGCGGGCCTGGCCGGACAGCTGGGCAGCGGTGCGGAGGCTCGTTGCCGACGGCGAGGAGGTGGCGGTCGAGCTGGTCGCGACGGCGACGCACGAGGGCGAGCGGGTGAGCCAGCCGATGGCAGCGTTCTTCACGGTGCGCGGTGGGCTCATCGTGCGGCAGGCCTGTTACTTCGATCTGGCTGGCCTGCTGGCGTTGCTGCGCGAACGGGGCATCGCCTGACGTTTCCGCGTTCACGAAGTCGCCATGTCAGGGGCTGGACGGGTCGTGCGGAGTATGGCATACTCCATGGTGCCGGGGTAACGCGAACGAGCCCTGGCCCCACCGTCGCACACCTGTCTCATCTCCTCCTCACGTGCGAGGCAGCCGGCATTCTTGCGGCTGCCTCGTGCGTCGTTCGGATGCCGTGTCGGTTCCGCAAGTACAATGAGGAAGAACCGGCCAAGGCGAGACGAAGAAGCCTGGCTAGAATGGGTCGAGGATTCGGTCATGGACGAACGTAACCAGACAGCACGCGAACGACGCGAACAGCAGCACAACCGGGGATTACGGTTCCCCCGAGGGCCGCTCGGTTCGCGCTTCGGTCTCCTCTGGATCATCATCGGGTTGATCGTCTTCTACAACGTGTACGCGCTGCTCCGGCCGGATTCGAGCGGGCCGCAGCCGGAGGTCGCCTACTCGAGTTTCGTGCAGGCGGTCGAGCGGGGTTTCGTCTCGCAGGCGACGATCGCGGGGCAGACGGTCGAGGGGCAATTCAACCAGCCGCTGCGGATCGCCAATGGCGTGGTCTATTTCCCGGACGAGCCGTTACCGGAAGCGGTCGCTGGGAGCGCGGTGCGCGAAGTGACGCGTTTCCGGACAGTGATACCGGAAAACACGCAGCCGGAGGTCGCCCAGCTGCTGCAGGAACACGGCGTCCTGTTCTCGGCACGCGCGTCGGGCGGCGCGTCGTTGCCGTCGCTCCTCCTGAGCGTCTTACCGTTCGTGTTCTTGATCGGGTTGCTCGTCTTGCTCGGTCGGAACTTGAGTCGTGGGCAGCAGAACGTCTTCAGCTTTGGCCGCTCGCGGGCGCGCGTGTACGACGTGGAACGGCCGCAGGTGACGTTCGCCGACGTGGCTGGTGAGGAGGAAGCGAAGGCGGAACTCGCTCAGGTCGTCGATTTCTTGAAGAATCCCGCCAAGTACCACCGGATCGGTGCGCGGTTGCCGCGCGGCGTGTTGCTCATCGGGCCACCGGGTACCGGGAAGACGCTGCTGGCGCGGGCGGTGGCTGGTGAGGCGGGGGTGCCGTTCTTCAGTGTCAGCGCTTCCGAGTTCGTCGAGATGTTCGTCGGTGTGGGGGCGAGCCGGGTGCGAGACCTCTTCGAGCGTGCCAAGGCCCAGGCTCCGTCGATCATCTTCATCGACGAGCTGGACGCAGTCGGACGGCAGCGGTTCGCGGGTCTGGGTGTCGGGAACGACGAACGCGAACAGACATTGAACCAATTGCTGGTCGAGATGGACGGGTTCGAGGCGCACACCGACGTCGTCGTGATCGCCGCGACCAACCGGCCGGACGTGCTCGACCCGGCGCTCTTGCGACCGGGTCGGTTCGATCGGCAGGTGGTGGTGGGATTGCCGGACAAGCGAGGGCGCGCAGCGATCCTGCGAATCCATACGCGGGGTATTCCGATCGCACCGGATGTGGATCTGGACGCGCTGGCGGCAGCGACACCCGGGTTCTCGGGGGCTGATCTCGCCAACCTGGTGAACGAGGCGGCGCTGGTTGCAGCGCGTCGCGGCAAGGAGGTGGTCGATCGGTCGGACTTCGAGGAGGCGCTGGACAAGATCCTTCTCGGAACCACGCGCTCGCTCCTGATGAGCGAGGAAGAGCGACGGCTGGTGGCCTACCACGAGGCCGGGCATGCGGTGGTGGCCTACTTCACGCCTGGCTCGGACCCATTGCGCAAGATCAGCATCGTGCCGCGCGGTCGCGCGCTGGGCGTGACGGTGCAAGCACCGGAGGAAGACCGCTTCAACTACACGCGCAACCAACTGCTCGGGCGACTGGCGGTGCTGTTGGGCGGCCGCGCGGCCGAGCAGCTGGTGTTCAACGAGGTGACGACCGGTGCGCAGAACGACTTGAAGGAAGCGACACAGCTAGCGCGGCGCATGGTCGGGTTGTGGGGGATGAGCGAAGAACTCGGGCCGGTGTACCTGGGGCTCGGCGAGCAGCACGTCTTTCTGGGACGGGAGATCGTGCAGGACCACAGCATCGGGACGACGACGCTCGATCGGGCGGACCAGGCGGTTCGGCGGCTCCTGGACGAGGCGATGGAGCGAGCGGAACGGATCCTGCGGGAGCACCGGGCGGAACTGGACCGGCTGGCGGAGCTCTTGATCGCCGAAGAGACGGTGGGTCCGGAGAAGATCCGGGAGGTGCTGGGGGAGCAGCCGGTCGCGACGGTCGACGAACGCTGAGACGCGACAGAACCCGCGCGCTTCCGGTTCGAGCTGGAATACCGTGGCCGTGTCGCCGCGGCTACAGGTTGCGACTGCCCGTCACGTCGTTCCTCGCCTACCGAGTCGAGCCATTCGCGAACTCCGCTGTGTTGTCACGCTACCAGGCCGGGACGCACGGTCGATGCGCGTGGATAGGGACGATCGGCTCGACGCCGATCAAGCAACGGTTCGATTCGCTCGTCTTCCTCACTGGCACCTTCATCGGCACGGTGGCCGGGGAGGGTCTGGTACGCACGATGGCGATGGCGTGGCTGGTCAAGTCGAGTTACGAGGCGCTCGCGACACCGTTCACCTCTCTCGAGGTCAACGCGTTAAGCGAGTCGAAGGGATCGACACGTACGACGACAGGGTGATCTTTCCACCGTTCCGGCTGGACTGCGCCGCGTCATGGGTGAGTCAGCACGGGAACGGATTCGGTGTCGAGGCCCTGCGGGCCGGGCAGGTCAGACGTGCTTGACCCGAGGGGTCACGCACGAGTGACCCCTCCAGGGACGCCGGTGCGCGGTTGGTCGTGCTGCTGCGGTTTGCAGGCGACCGCTCGTCATCGACCACGTTCCCTCTCCGCAGGGGGGCGCGGCGTGCCGCGCTCAGCCGCACCGGAGGTGCGAGTACGTGTTCCCGTTCCCAGTCCTGATGGGCTGGGCGGATCGGGCACGCTTGACCCGCGGGGTCGGGCACGCCCGACCCCTACAGGAACGACGGGGCCTATGGGGCGCAGGTGGGCGATGGGCAGCCGACCGTCGTCCAAGGATCCCACGCTGTCTTCTTCAGGGCGACGCGTGCGTCGCCCGGCCGCGCCGCATGGCGCGGGGATCGGGTTCGGTTCCCGGCCCTGACGGGCCGGACGGGTCACGCACGCGTGACCCCTACAGGGGGTGACGGTGATCGATGGCGGCAGGTGGCCGATCGGTAGGTGTCCCTACGTGATACGTGTCGCCCGGCTGACACCCCCTCTCCCGCACCGTGGGGGAGAGGGGGACGGGGTCCGTCGCGATCGGCGGCGGGCCGCACCGAGGACGCGGGAACGGGAACGATTTCGCGCCCGCGAAGGTCGAACGGGTCAGGCACGCCTGACTTCTACGCAGAGCGAGCGTGGCCTGGAGGTTGCTGTGGGCAGCGGCAGAAGAGACCATTAGTGTGGGGGCACCTATCGCTACTGGAGTGCGGCGAGGCACGCCTCGTTCGGTCGCGCTCGGGGACGCTCGTTCGACAGCCGACCCGGCTCGCAGGTGTGTGTTACGATACGGCGACAGCGAACGAGGGCGGGTGGGTGAGGGCGAGGTGCGGCGATGGAACTGAGCGGGCTCCTGCAGAAGCGGTTAGCCCTGCTTTTTCCCGGTCAGGGGAGCCAGCATGTCGGGATGGGGCAGCGGGTGCATCAGTTCTCCGAAGCGGCCCGGCGCGTGTTCGCGCAGGCGGAGGAGATCCTCGGCATGCCGCTCCGGCGTCTCTGTTTCGAAGGGCCAGTGGAGGAACTGACAGATACGGCGAACGCCCAGCCCGCGATCCTGACCGTGAGCCTCGCTTACCTGGAGGCGATCCGGGAGCGCTTGCACGAACTCGGTACATCGCTCCAGCCGCTCGTCCTCGCTGGGCACAGTCTGGGTGAGTTCACCGCGCTCGTCGCAGCGAACGCTTTGCGGTTCGAGGATGCCCTGCGGCTGGTGCGAGAACGTGGCCGCTTGATGCGCGAGGCGAGTCTGGAGCGGCCTGGTGGGATGGCGGCGGTACTCGGGTTGGAGCGCGAGGCGCTGGAGGCAGTGTGTCGCGAAGCGAGCGAACTGGGTCTCGTGGTAGTGGCGAACGACAATGCGCCCGGCCAGCTCGTGATCTCCGGTGAAGAACGCGCGCTGCAACGGGCGATGGAGCTGGCCGCGCAGCGTGGAGCCAAGCGGGTGGTGCGACTCGGCGTGACGGTCGCGTCGCACTCGCCGCTGATGGAACGGGTGGCGCAGGCGCTGGCGGAACTTTTGGCTCGTATCCCGTTGCGCGAGCCGGAGATCCCGATCGTGGCCAACGTGACCGGCAGGATTCTCTCGACCGTCGAGGAAATTCGCCGGGAGCTGGCGGGTCAAGTGGCGCTTCCGGTGCAGTGGACCGCGACTGTCCGCGAGATGCGGAGTCGCGGAGTGACGACGTTCCTGGAGGTCGGCCCTGGACAGGTCTTGACCGGTTTGGTGAAGAAGATCCAGCGTGACGTCGAGGCGTATTCGATGAAAGATCTCGGTTTCGAGCCATAGTGCGGACGAGGGGGTTCAGGTGCACCGCGTCGTCGTAACCGGACTCGGGGCGATCACGCCACTGGGTTTGGACGTGCCGACGTTTTGGCAGCGCTTGCTGGCTGGCGAGTCGGGAATCGACCGGATCCAGAGCTTCGATCCGAGCAACCTCGAGGTGCAGATCGCTGCCGAGGTGAAAGGGTTCGATCCGCGCGACTTCATGGACTTCAAGGCGGCCCGGCGCATGGACCGGTTCTCGCAGTTCGCGGTCGCGGCGGCACGCGAGGCGATCCGCGATGCACAGCTGGAAATCACGCGAGAGAATGCCGAGCGGATCGGCGTGATGATCAACACCGGCGGCGGCGGTATCCAGACGATGGAGCGAGAAGTCGTCACGTTCTACCAGCGCGGGCCGAGTCGGGTGAGCCCATTCTTCGTGCCGATGTTCGCTCCGAACATGGCGGCGTGTCAGGTGTCGATCGTCTACGGAATCACCGGCCCGATCATGGCCTCGGTCGCAGCCTGTGCCGCCGGGACGCAGGCATTCGTCGACGCGCTGCGCCTCCTGCGGCTGGGCGAGGTCGATGTCATGATCGCTGGTGGAACGGAAGCCGGCCTCGCGCCGGTCGCGGTGACGGCCTTCGCGAACATGGGCGCGCTCTCGCGCCGGAACGAGGAGCCGCAGAAGGCGAGCCGGCCGTTCGACAAGGATCGCGACGGCTTCGTCTTCGGCGAGGGCTGCGCGGTGATGGTCCTGGAGACCGAGGAGCATGCGCGCCGTCGGGGTGCACGGATTTATTGCGAACTCGCCGGCGGTGCGGTGACGGGGGACGCCTACCACGTGAGCGCGCCGGATCCGGACGGACTGGGCGCGGCCCGTGCGATGCGGCTGGCGCTGCAAGACGCCAAGCTGCGGCCCGAGGACGTGGACTACATCTGCGCGCACGGGACCTCGACGCCGCTCAACGACGTGACGGAGACCAAGGCGATCAAAGCGGTCTTCGGCGAGCATGCCTATCGGGTCGCGATCAGCTCGCCGAAGAGCATGATCGGGCACCTGGTCGGGGCGGCTGGCGCGGTCTCCGGTGTGGTCTGTGCCCTGGCGATCCGGGACGGTGTCGTCCCGCCGACGGTCAATCTGGAGAACCCAGACCCGGAGTGCGACCTGGACTACGTTCCCAACGTCCGACGCGAAATGCCGGTGCGGGTGGCGATCGCCAACGCGTTCGGCTTCGGTGGACAGAACGCGGTCGCGGTCTTTCGCGCCTACGAGGACGCGGGTGCGTGAGTCTCGGGGGCATGAAGCCCACCACACGTGGGTGTGCGCGCCTCGTCTGGTGTGACGAGCGAGCTGGCACCGGTTACCAGTCGAACTGCCGGGCGAGCAGGTCTCGGTCGACGCGCAGGACCACCGGCGAGCCGTGCGGGCAGACGGCTGGTGCGCTGGTCTCGCCGAGTGCTTGGACGAGCGCGCGCATGGCAGGACGGGTGAGCGGCCTACCACGGCGAACAGCGGTCCGGCAGGCGAGCTGGACGAGGCAACGCTGATACCAATCGTCACTGTCATCGTCATCGGGCTCACTAGCGAGGGAGAGTAAGGCGGGAGCGAGTTCCGCGAGGTCGCCGAGCTGCATTGGCAGGTGCGTGTTTCCGGCGATCCCCGGCAACTCGGGTACGGTACGCAGTACGAAGGAGTGCGGGCCGAACGGCTCGCACTGAAAGCCGAGCGGCGCCAGCCGGTCGATCCAGTCCTGGAAGCGCTCGAGATGGGCTGGCCGGACGTCGATGAGGATCGGTTCGGGGAGCGGTACGGGATCGGTGGGCGGCGCTTGGGCGTGAGCGAGCAAGCGCTCAGCCAGGATCCGCTCGTGGGCGCGGTGCTGGTCGATCAGGTAGAGACCGTCCGGGCCCTCGAGGAGGACGAGGCAGTTGGCGAGCTGGCCGATCAGCCGAAGCGGCGGGAAGGCGGGCGTCACGATCTCGCGCTCTTCCGTCTCGTCGTACGGCGTCGCTGGTTCTGCGAGACGCGGCCGTAGGGGGTCGAGCTGGTGGACGTCGCGTTTGAACGCGAAGGCTCGCGGGGTGCGGGCGAGCAGCTCGCTCAGCTGCTGGGCGAGTGCCTGGGCGACTTCGCGTTCAGTACGGAGTTTGACCTCGAGCTTGGCTGGGTGTACGTTGACGTCGACCAGTTCCGGTGCCGTTGCGATGACCACGATCAAGATCGGATGGCGACCGCGTGGGAGGTACGGGCGGTAGGCTGTTTCGACGAGTGCGAGCAACGTGCGCGGCTGCGTCCAGCGCCCGTTGACGATGACATGCAGGTGATTGCGGCTCCCGCGGGTGAGTTCCGGTGCGGTAACGAGTCCGGAGAAGCGAGCTCCCGCGACTTCGAACGGCTCCAGTTCGCGCAAGGTGTCAGCGAGCGCTGTCCCGTATACCTCGAGGACGGTCGTGCGCAGATCGCCGCTGCCACTGGTGGCCAGCACGGTCCGACTGTCGACCGTAAGGGTGAAGCGGACGTGCGGAGCTGCGAGCGCGAGTCGCTGGACGACCCGTGCGATTTCGGCTGTTTCGGCTCGCTCGTTCCGGATCGTTGCCAAGCGGGCCGGGACGTTCTCGAAGAGACGGCGGACGGTCACCGTGGTGCCGGGCGGATGTGCGATCGGCTGATCGGCGAGGAGCTGGCTTCCGAAGAGGACGAGCTGGCGGCCGACGGGACTCTCGGTCGTCGCGCTGGCGATGGTGAGTTCGGCGACAGCGGCGATGCTGGGGAGCGCTTCGCCCCGGAAACCGAGCGTGCAGATGCGCTCGAGATCGTCCTCCAGGAGCTTGCTCGTCGCGTGTCGCTGGACAGCGAGTGGCAGCTCGTCGGGTGGAATGCCGCAACCGTCGTCGCTCACGCGGATCTCGTGAAGGCCACCGCGGCGAATGTCGATGCGGACGCGGGTCGCCCCAGCGTCCAGGGAATTCTCGACCAGCTCCTTGACGACCGAAGCTGGGCGCTCGATCACCTCGCCTGCAGCGATACGGGCGGCGACCTGTGGGGGAAGGATGCGAATAGCGCGCCGGGCAGGTGATTGCCTGGTCATGCTGTCCCTTCGGTTACGGTTCCACGGAGCCGTGCCTGCCACGCGAAGAGCCAGTCGAGCGCCTGGCGTGGCGAGATTTGCGTGAGATCGAGCGCGATCAGGTCACGAGCCAGCGCGTGGGCCACGTCGCTCCCATCGGGGAAGCCGGGGAGCGCGAGCTGGTAGGCAGCTGACGATCGCGCGAACCTGCAGTCGCTGAACTGCGGGCGAGCTGAGCGTCTGGATGGCGGCTCGCCGAGGAGGGACTCCGCACGGTCAGCGACCCAGGATGGTAGGCCAGCTAACCGGGCCACGTGGATCCCGTAAGCACGGTCAGCCGGGCCGGGAAGAACGCGGTAGAGAAAGACGACGTGTCCGTCATGCTCGATCGCCGCGACGTGGGCATTGGCGACGCTGGGCAGCTCATCGGCGAGCGTGGTGAGTTCGAGGAAATGCGTCGCGAAGAGCGTGCGCGCGCCGACGCGGTGGTGGAGGTCCTCGAGGACGGCGCGGGCGATTGCGAGTCCGTCTTGGGTGGCGGTACCGCGTCCGACTTCGTCGAGGATCACCAAGCTCCGCTGCGTGGCCTGGCGAAGGATGGTCGCCGTCTCGACCATTTCGACCATGAACGTGCTCTGACCACCCGGGAGGTCGTCATGGGCGCCGACGCGACAGAAGATGCGGTCGACGAGGCCGATGCGGGCGGCGCGGGCGGGCACGAAGGAGCCGATCTGGGCGAGCAGGACGATGAGTGCGACCTGGCGGAGATAGGTACTCTTGCCGCCCATGTTCGGCCCGGTCACCAGGACGATGCGCGGGTGCTCGCCGCCCAGCCGGCAATCGTTGGGGACGAACGGTTGGCCGTCGAGGAGCGCTTCGACGACCGGGTGGCGCCCTGCCTCGATCTCGAGGCAGTCGCTTTCGTCGAGGTGCGGCCGGGTCCAGCCGTACCGGACGGCCGCCTCAGCGAGCGAGCGGAAGGCATCGAGTCGGGCGAGCCAGTGGGCGAGGCGGAGAAGTGCGTCGACGCGGGCGGTCACCTCGTGCGTCAGGCGAGCCAGGGCAGCACGTTCGAGCTCGGCGATCTCGGCTTCGGCGGTAAGCAAGCGCGCCTCGGCCTCCTTGAGCTCCGGCGTGATGAACCGCTCACCAGTGGCGATCGTTTGCTTTCGGACGTAGTCGGACGGGATACGGGCCAGGTGCGGGCGGGTCACTTCGATGTAGTAACCGAAGACCTTGTTATAGCCGACCTTGAGCGAGCGGATGCCGGTGCGCTCGCGCTCGCGTTGTTCGAGCGTGGCGAGAAACTGCCTAGCCTGCTGGACGGTCGCGAGTGCGGTATCGAGTTCGGGGCTGAATCCAGGGCGAATGCGTGCGCCGTCGGCATCTTCGACCACTGCTCGCTCGAGGATGGCGGCGAGATCGGTACAGCATGCTGTCTCGGCGGCGAGGGCACGGAGCGCTGGTTCGTCGCTCGCCTGGAGCGTGCCGATGACGGCTTCGGCAGTGGCGAGGGCCTGGCGCAGCGAGAGGAAGTCGCGGACGCTCCCGTTGCCCTGCACGATCCGGCTGGTGAGTCGCTCCAGATCGCCGGCACCGAGCAGGATCTGCTCGAGGCGTCGTCGTACTTCGCTCGCGCTGACCAGTGCGGCGACAATCTCTTGTCGATGCTGGATCTCCGCCAGATCGCGCAGCGGCTCGTTGACGAGGCGGCGAAGCGCTCGTGCGCCCATCGGCGTGACCGTGAGGTCGAGGACACCGATGAGCGAGGCGCGGGTGCCGCCGGTGCGGAAGCTGCGCGTGAGTTCCAGATTGCGGCGGGTCGCTGCGTCCAGGCCGACCCGGCGTCCCGGCAGTTCGGTACGGAGACTGGTGAGAAGGGGAAGCAGCGCGGGATTCGTGCGCTCGAGATAGACCAGGATGGCACCGGCGGCTGCCGTCGCGGCCGGCTGGTGCTCGCATCCGAAGGGCGCCAGGGTTCGGGTGCCGAAGTGCGTTCGGAGTCGCTGGGCAGCGCGGTCAGGATCGAAGTGCCAGCGCTCGACGCGCGTGATCCGGCCAGCGCTGACTGGCGGGTGCGTCTGGTCGTCGGGAACGAGACACTCGGCGGGGGCCAGTCGCGCGAGTTCCTCGGCGAGCGCCGTTTCGCGTTCCGAGCCGTCGATTTCCAGGGCAGCGAACTCGCCGGTGCTGACGTCGACCCAGGCGAGGCCGATGCGATCCGTGAGTGGGGCGATCGCCGCGAGATAGCGGTTTTCGTTCGCCGGGAGAAGAGCAGCCTCGGCGACCGTTCCGGGGGTCAAGACACGCGTGACAGCGCGCTCGACCAGGCCCTTGCCCGGTTCGCTCAGTTGCTCGGCGATGGCGACCGTGTGTCCGGCAGCGAGGAGGCGGCTCACGTACTCGTTGAGCGCGTGGTGGGGGATACCGGCCATGGGAACACGCCCGTTGCGCCCGAACGAGCGCGAGGTGAGCGTGATCCGGGCGTCGCGAGCCACGATCTCAGCATCCCGATCGAAGGCCTCGTAGAAGTCGCCGAGCCGGTAGAGCAGGATCGCGTTCGGGTACTGTGCCTTGAGGCGGAGGTACTGCCGCCGCGAGGGAACGAGGTCGTCGCCGAAGTCGCCCGTGCGCAGGGAGCGTGCGGACGGCTGGGCAGCTCGTGTCCGATGGGTCATCGGCCGTTGTCCTCCCCGTCCCTCGTGCGGCATCGCCGTTAAGAATACGGTGCCCATGAGGCGGTGACGAGGCGGCACAGGCGACAGGTAGCGCGGTAGCGAGGCGGGCTCGAGCGGCGGCTGTCGTGCGCGCTCGGAAACGAGGAACCCCGCTGCGGATCGAGCAGCGGGGTCGACGCAGGGTTGCCTCAGTGCTGCTCAGCGTGCGGTCGAGGGGCGACGGGCCAAAAACCAGGCCAGGAGCGTGAAGGCGATCATGATGGCGGTGCCGACGAAGACCGGTGGCCAGCGGTCGTGCGTCATCTCGCGAACGAAGAGCAGCGTTTCACCGATCGCGACGATGATCGCGACAGCGATCGCGACCGACAGGATCGGGACGATCAGAGCCAACACGAGGTCACGGCGCATGTAGACGCTCCTCTCGGCTCACCTCGATTCGGCGCGAAACGAGTCGCGCCCTCACCACTCGCTTCGAGTATGCGCGAGCCGACGCGACCGGGCAAGCGGCTCCGCTCGGGTGAGTGCACGGTACCGTGAGGACACCAGGCAGAGACACCGTCCCGTGCGAGTGGCATGCTAGGAGCGAGGCGGTGCGAACGTGCAGCCCTTGGGGCTCGGCGGGAAGGGGGTTGTGGTGGAGTGGGGAACACTCTTGGCGGAGCGGATGAGCCGGCTGGGAACCGAGAGCGCCTTCGAAGTGCTGGCTCGCGCGCGGGCGCTCGAAGCGCAAGGCCGGTCGGTGATCCATCTGGAGATCGGCGAGCCGGATTTCGATACACCCGAGCATATCGTCGCGGCAGCGATCGATGCGTTGCGTTCGGGCGATACGCACTACACCCCGGCCGCTGGGTTGCCGGAACTCCGGGCGGCGATCGCCGAGGAGGTAAGCCGGACGCGGGGGATTCCCGTCGACCCCGATCAGGTCGTGGTGACGCCCGGCGGCAAGCCGATCATGTTCTTCACCATCTTGGCGCTGGCGGAAGACGGTGGCGAGGTCATCTATCCGGATCCGGGCTTCCCGATCTACGAGTCGGTGATCCGCTTCGCTGGTGCGACACCGGTGCCCTTGCCGCTGCGGGAAGAACTCGGTTTCGCTTTCGATCCGGACGAGTTGCGCCGGCTGGTCACGGCGCGGACGAGACTAGTCATCGTCAATTCGCCGCATAACCCGACCGGTGCGGTCATCGGGCGGGAAGCACTGGAGGAGCTGGCGCGGCTGGCGCAGGAGTACGGCTTCGTCGTCCTCTCGGACGAGATCTACCGGCGGATCGTGTACGACGCAGAAGTCCGGAGCATCGCCAGCTTCCCTGGGATGGCAGAGCGGACGGTGATCCTGGACGGCTTCTCCAAGACCTATGCGATGACCGGCTGGCGGCTCGGCTACGGAGTCGCGCCGCGCTGGTTAGCCGAGCATCTGGTGCGTCTGGCGGTGAACTGCCATTCCTGTGTCCCGGGTTTCACGCAGCGTGCTGGCCTGGCTGCGCTGCGTGGGCCGCAAGAACCGGTGGAGCGGATGGTCGCCGAGTTCCGCCGGCGGCGGGACGCGGTCGTCGCGGGGCTCAACAGTTTACCGGGAGTGCGGTGCCTGGAGCCAGCTGGCGCGTTCTACGTGTTTCCGAACGTCACGGGAACGGGGCGTGCGGCGGAGACGCTGGCCCGAGAACTCCTCGAGCGCGCGGGCGTTGCGGTGCTGGCGGGAACAGCGTTCGGCCAGTACGGACAGGGATACCTGCGACTCTCGTTCGCGAACTCGCTCGAGAACCTCCTGGAGGCGATCGAACGGATGCGGCGGTATCTGGCTTGATCGCGCCTGGGCCGCGCTATCCCGATAAGCTCGCGTTGGGTCGTTCCAGGCTTTCGGACAGAGCGACAGGAGAAGCGTGGGCGACCAGCCGAGACGGTCGGTGACGCCTGCTCAGAGGGGCTCGTCATCGTCGGGCCAGCCCCTTCCCGGTGTCACACCAGACCGTCCCTCTCACGCGAGCCCCGCTGGATGGTCTGTTGCATCATGCCAGTGAGTTCACGTGCTTGTCGCCCCCACGGTCGCGTGCCTGACGGCTGCATCCGGGGTCAGGGTGCGAGAGCCGGGTCTGCCCCGGGCCCGCGCCGTGCTGCTCGTTGCCCGCCTGATAGGGACACGCGAACGGCTCGATTACGAATCTCCTCTTAGTAGACAGAAAAGGTATGGAAGCGCGTTGGAAGTCGTGCTAGAATCGTCGTGAACCGACACATCCTTTCCAGTGCGCAGGGGCGAGAGGGGGTGCTCGATGCAGTCGGGAGCGGCCATGCTTTTTCTGCTCGTGACTGTCCTCTGGACGGCCGTACTCTGGTGGGTCGCGGCACGCGCGGGAGCGGCGGCACCGTACGAGCGCGTGAGCCCTGTCATCGGCCGGATCCGTCGGCTGGGTACACCGGCTGTGGTCGTCGTCCTCGGTATCGCGTTCGTCGTCTCGCTGGCGTTTCTGCCGTACGCCAGTTCACGCGCTGCCCGACTCGGAGAACCGACCGTCCATGTCGAGGTGACCGGACGGATGTGGGCGTGGGAACTCAGCCAAACCAGGATCCCGCGCGGTCAAGTGGTCGAGTTCAGGGTGACCGCCGCGGACGTGAATCACGGGTTCGGCGTGTTCAGTCCGGACGGGCGGCTCGTCACGCAGGTGCAAGCGATGCCCGGGTACACGAACCGGTTGTTGTACCGGTTCGACGAACCTGGTGTCTACACGATCCGTTGTCTCGAGTTCTGCGCGACTGGCCATCACCTGATGCAGGCGCAGTTCACCGTCGAGTGAGGAGGGGCTACCATGGCACCGGTGAGGACGAACGGTGAGCAGCTCCAGCGGTCGGTCGATCAAGCCGCGCTCGTCTATCTCTTGACTGGCTTCGCGGTCTTCCTCCTGATGGGGTTGCTCGGACTCGCGATGCGGCTCCAGCATGCGGGCTGGCTCGACCTCGGGCCACGCTGGTTCTATCGGATCATGACCCTGCACGGTGCGGGCATGGTGGCGGGGGTTCTGCTCGCCTCGCTGGGTGGGGTGTCCGCAGTGATCGCTCCGCGCATCGGTTTGAGCCCACGGTTGTTGTGGAGCGCGTACGTCGTCTACTTCCTCGGTTCCGGTCTCGTCGTTCTCGCGACGCTGGTCGGAGGATTTGCGGCGGGGTGGACGACCACCTATCCGCTACCGGTGCGCGGAGACTGGCCAGTGAGCGCGACCTGGGGCTTCTTGTTCGGTTACACGCTCGTGGCTGTCGCGTTCCTCTTGTGGTGCCTGGCGGTCTTGCTGGGCGCTCGTCGGCGTTTCGGGAGCCTGGCGAACGCGCTGGCTTGGCCCGTGCTGTTCCGACGGCCGGCCAGCGGTGAACGGCCGCTGCCGACTGGCCCCGAACTCATCGCGACGGTGGTCGCTCTGGACGGCGTGATCGCTGTGCTGGCCGGTGTCGTGTACCTGGTTCCGATCTTCGCGCAGCTGTTGGGCCTCGTGAGCGGTTTCGACGTGCTCTTCGCCAAGAACATGCTCTTTCTGTTCGGCCACACGCTCGTGAATCTGAATATCTACGTTGCGGTCGCGCTAGTGTATGCGACTCTCGGGGCCTACACCGGTCGGTCGTTCAAGATGAGTTTTCCGGTCGCACTGGCTTTCAACCTCGTCATCGTGCTGGTGCTGCTTCCTTACTTCCATCATCTGTACCAGGACTTCGCTCAGCCGCTGCCGCTGCACCTCCTGGGGCAGTTCGGTTCGTACGCGGTCGGCGTACCGGCCTTCTTCGTGACGATCATCGGAAGCCTGGGACTCCTGTATGGGTCGCAGGTGCGCTGGTCAGCGCCGGTCATCTTCGTTCTCGCTGGGTTGTGGGGCTGGACGATCGGCGGTGTGGCCGCGGTCATCGATGGTACGATCGCGGTCAACAACGTCATGCACAATACGCTGTGGGTACCGGCGCACTTCCACTCGTACTACCTCTTCGGTGCGGCGGGTTTCACGTGGGCATATCTCTTCCACCGGCTGAGTGGCGTCGAGGGCTGGGCGAGGAGCGTGGCGGCACGCCGCCTGGCGTGGTTGTACGCTATCGGCGCTGGCGGTTTCGTGCTCGCGTTCTTCTTTTCCGGTCTCCAGAGCGTGCCGCGCCGGTATGCTGTTCACCTTGCCGAGTGGCAGGGACTCGCACAGATCGCTGTTCCGTTCGTGCTGCTGCTCGTGGTTGCCTTCGCGGGGCTCCTCCTCATGGTGGTGCGGAGCGTTCCGGCTGCCTGGCGTCTCCCAGCGATCGAGCCGGCCGCGGACGACTGAGTGCGAACGGCGTCAGAGTGAAGAGTCCGCGGGAGCAGGGCCGTGAGATGCGGTCAGGCGTAACCTCGTGAGGGGGTTCGCGGTGCGCGAGATCGAGAGTCGCCCGAAACGGGAAGCTCGGTCGATCGAGGGTGACGCGCTGGCTCCAGGAGAGTTGGTGACGCAACTGCTCGATACTGCAGAGAAAAAAGCCCGGTTGGGAGTCCTGCAGTTGATCGTGCGCGGGGCGGTCAGTGGCGGCCTGCTCGGCGCGGCGACGTTGCTTGCCGCTGCTGCATGGGCCCAGGGTCTCCCGCGCCTGACCGGAGCGCTGGTGTTCCCGGCCGGATTCTGCATGCTCGTGCTGCTGGGAATGGAGCTGGCCACGGGCAACTTCGCTCTCTTGCCAGCCGCCTGGTACACGCGCCGGGTGACGGGGCGGGAGGTCGCTCGAAACTGGTGGTGGGTCTTTCTCGGGAACGCCATCGGTGCCGGAGCGTTCGCGACGCTGGCGGTGGCGAGTCTCACGGGCTGGTGGACTCACGGAGCGGGCCCGATCGGTGAACAGTTGTCGAATTGGGCACTCGCCAAGACCGTGGCCTATCGTGAGGCGCGCTGGCTGGGTTGGCTGACCGTCCTGACGAAGGCCATCCTGGCCAACTGGCTCGTGACCGTCGGGACAGTGCTCGCTTTCGCCTCGCGGTCGACGGTCGGGAAGATCGTGGCGATGTGGCTCCCGATCATGACCTTCTTCGGGTTGGGGTACGAGCATTCGGTCGTCAACCTGTTCGTGATACCAGCCGGGATGCTCGTCGGGGCACCGGTCGGTGTTGGGGACTGGTGGATCTGGAACCAGATACCTGCCACCTTGGGCAACATCGCTGGTGGTGCGTTACTGACCGGTCTGCCCTTGGTGTGGATCCACGGTGAGAAGTGAGCGCCGTGGTGGAGCCGCTCGTCTGGCTACCTCTTTCGGAATGGTTCGATCCACGGAACTGGACGTGGCGGTTGCCAGTCGTGATCGGCCTGAGTTGGCTCGTCGTGGGTTACCTGGTGGGCTCGATTCGACTCCAGCACCGGAGACCGATGCGAGCGGTCTGGCGACGCATTACTTGCTGGACCGTCGGAGTCGGGATGCTGGGTCTGGCGCTGCTTTCGCCTCTCGACGAGTTCGGAGGCCTGTTCTTTTCGTGGCACATGGTGCAACACCTCGTTCTCTTGTACGCGGCGCCAGTGCTGCTGCTGGGCTGGCCGTTCGCGGTCCTTCTTTGGGCATTGCCCCGGAGACTGCGACAAGCGGTGGGGCGAGCACTGGGGCGCTCGTCGCCGGGTGGGCGTCTCTTGCGAGTCCTGACGTCGCCGGCAAGCGCCTTGGGGGCAGGTATCGTATCGCTGTGGGTCTGGCACTTCCCGCCGCTCTACGACGCGGTCCTGACGCGCCGTTGGTTGCACGATATCGAGCACATCACCTTCTTCCTCGGTGCCCTACTGTACTGGTGGCCGCTCGTCGGTGTGCCGCCGGTGAGCGGGCGTTTCCGTACCGAAGGAGGGCGGGTATTCTACCTGGTACTGTACGGTTCTCAGGCGGGACTTCTGGGGGCCCTGGTCACCTTCTGGCCGGGGGTCTTGTACCACCGCTATCTGGTGGAGCGAGCACTACCGGCTGACCGGTTGCTGGCCGACCAGGCATTTGGCGGCCTGCTCATGTGGCTCAGCGGGCCGGTCGTGGTCTTGCTCTTGTCCCTGCTCACGCTGGGGCGGACCGTGCAGCATGTTGCCGAGGGTGAGGTGCTCGTACCACACTGAGACATGGCGTGACCACGCCATCGGTTCGGGAAGGAGGGAGTGTGGGCGAGTACGAGCACCGCGAACGTGCACTCGTTATCGGGGGAGGGATCGCTGGGCTGGTCGCGGCCTGGCGCCTCCAGCAGGCTGGGGTCGAGGTCGAAGTGCTGGAGGCGCGCGATCGGGTCGGCGGTCGCTTGTGGACAGCCTCCGAGTACGGTCCGTTCCCGGTGGAACTCGGAGCGGAGTTCATTCACGGTGACCGGGTGATCACCTGGCGTTTCCTGGAGCGTTACGGCTTACGAGCGCTCGACGATCCGAGCCAGGACCGTCGTTACGTCGGGATGAAAGGCCGCGTGTTCCCCTCGGAAGACCTCTCGCGCCCGCTCGGGGAGGGGATTTTCGCACCGCTCGCGCGGGCATCCGAGGCCTGGTTCGCAGCCGGAAAGCCGGATACGGATCTGGCGACGGCATTGCGCTGGTGGCCCCAGGAGGAAGGCATCGATCTGACTCCTCAGCTATGGGAGCTGTGGCGAACGCTCGCCTCGATCGGCTGGTCGGCCGATCTCGAGGAGATCGGCGTGTATGGCGATGTCGAGGCGACGTACGAGGGAGACGGTTGGCGCAACTGGCGCATCGTGGAAGGGCAGCAGGCACTGGCCGAACGCCTGGCGGCGGAGCTGGGGACGTCCGTGCGGCTCGGTTGTGCGGTGGAACGCATCGACTGGAGCGAAGATAGCGTGTGTGTCGTCACCACGGAGGGCGCACGGCGTGGCGACTGGGCTATAGTGGCGCTGCCGCTAGGCGTGCTCCAGTCGGGGGCGGTCGAGTTCGTTCCCGGTCTTCCAGCGGAGCTGGCGGAGGCGATCCAGCGGCTGTCTCCCGGGTACTCGATGAAGATCGTGGTGGAGTTCACCGAGGATCCGTGGACACCCGAGATCGGCTGCTTGTTCGTGACGACGCCGCACGGGATCTGGGAGCGGCCCGGACTCGGCTTCGCGGCACCGGAGCCGGTGTTCAGCTTGCTGGTCGGGGGCAGCGATGCGCGGCGTCTGAGTGCAATGGGCGAGGAGGACGCGATCCGCGAGGTCGTCCAAGCCCTCGGTGCTGTGCTTGGCCAAGACCTTGTCGGTCGCATCCGTCAGGGGCGCGTTGTTGACTGGGGGCGTGACCCGTGGTGCCGCGGTGGCTATTCGTTCGTCCCGCCTGGTGCTTCGGGTCTACGGGCGCGGTTCAGCGAGGTCGTCGGTGGGCGACTGGTCTTCGCTGGCGAACATACCAGCGTCGAGCGTCCCTCGACAGTCCACGGTGCGATCGAGAGCGGGTTGCGGGCAGCGGAGCAGATTCTCGAGTTCCGGGCCGCCGTCACGCTGGGCTCCTGAGCACTGATCCACTCAGTGTTTGCCGACGGTTTCGAGCCAACCCGGTAGATCGGCGATGGAGGCGAGCGAGACGTCCGGCTGGCCACGTTCGAGATCCTGCGGGCGGAACCGGCCGGTGCGGACGAGTATACCCGTCATGCCGAGCGCCTGCGCGGGAAGAACGTCGGCGTTCAGGCTGTCGCCGATCATGGCGACCTGTTCGGGCGGCAAGCCCAGCCGGGCCAGGCCGGCCCGGAAAAAGTCAGGCGAGGGCTTGCCGACCACGTGCGGTGACCGTCCGACTGCAGCCTCCAGGCCCAGAAGGAACGCACCGGCGTCGAGCGCCAAGCCGTCGCGGCGTTCCCAGACGAGGTTGCGGTGCATGGCGACGAAATGCGCACCGCGCAGCAGCAGGCGGAATGCCTGGTTCAAGCGGTCGTAGGTGTAGGCCGGACCGGCGCCGCCGAAGACGACGACCGTCGCCGAATCGTCCTCGACGAGTGGGATGCCAGCGAATTCCTCGCGGACGTCCCCCTCGACGAGGAGGAAGCAGGGCTCGTCTGGATAGTGCTTACGCAAGTATGTGGCGGTCGCTGCACCGGCAGTGACGATCTCGTCGTCGGCGACCGGAAAGCCAAGTTCGCGGAGCAGGTGCCCGAGCTGTCGGCGAGTCCGGATGGTCGTGTTGGTGAGCAGGACGAAGGGAATGCCGCGGGCACGCAATGCCGCGAGCGCTCGCACGGCGCCGGGGATCGGTTGCCCATCGATATGGAGGACGCCGTCGACGTCGATGAGGAGTCCCTTGATGGGCGGTCGCGACATGGCCACCTCTCGGATGCGGGACGCTCCCTCGATGGAGAGTGTACCGTGAGCGGGTAGCCATCGGGGACGTTGCCGTGGGGAGGGGATCTCGCGGAGACTCCCTCCCCACGCTGGTGGTCGCTGGGTTCCGGCTTCAGCGATCTCCGGCGAGCACGATTGAATGATCGGTCAGTGCGAGAGGCTGGAGCGTGGCCGGTTCGTCCTGTTCGGTCAGCATGCCGGATTGGGCGATACGGAAGCGGGACAGCGCGTGCGCGAGCTCGTTCGCGAACTCGACGAGACGGTCCGCAGCGTGAGCGACTTCGCGAACACGAGCCGCCATGTCTGCGGCTGCATCGGATACGGACTGGGCGGCGAGGGCATGACGCTGGGCGGTGGTCGCGACGTGACGCACCGACTCCCGTGCGCGACAGGCTGTGACGTCGAGTTGGGACGCAGCGGCAGCATGCTGCTCGGCGATGGCGGCCGTGCTCTCCAGTGCCTCGCGGAGCCTGGCGCTCTGTGCTGTGCTGGCCGCGAGCGCCTCGAGGAGTTGCTGGTTCGCGGTCGCGATGGCGCTCGCGCCGTGCTGGATCGTCTCGAACGCCGTCGCGACGTTGTGGGCATGCTCCGCCAACCGTTCGACTGCCGCAGCACTCTCGTGCATCGCGTCGACGGTCTTTTCGACGGTGCGCTGGATATCGGAGATCATCGAGCCGATCTCGTCGGTCGAGCGTGACGAACGCTCGGCGAGCTTGCGCACCTCCTCAGCGACGACGGCGAACCCCTTGCCTGCTTCACCGGCCCGCGCGGCTTCGATCGCTGCATCGAGGGCGAGGAGATCGGTCTGTTCGGTAATCTCTCAACTATCCGATGGGTGACTATGCCTATTCGACATCGGGATACCGCCGCGTCGTCGTACTGGCGACGGATCATGCGGGTGGCCGGGAACACGCGTCCGGGCTCATGAAGCGCTTCCGCGAGCTGAGTGGTGAGATCGTCGGGGAACTCTACGCGCCGCTGGACACGGTGGACTTCGCGCCCTATTTCCAGCAGCTCGCTGGGTACTCGGCTGATGCCGTCTGGGCATGGTTCGCGGGAGCCGACGCGTCGCGCTTCGTGACGCAATGGGAAGACTTCGGGTTCGAGGGGCAGATCCCGCTGATCGGCTCGGGGTGGGTCACCGATGAACCGGTTCTCCCGGAGATGGGCGAGGCAGCGGAAGGGATCGTCACCTCGTTCCACTCCTCGCCGTTCGTGCAGACGGTCGAGATACAGAACTTCGTCTCGGCCTACCGCCAACAGTACGATGCCTGGCCCGGTGTGACGGCGTACAACGGGTGCATCTTCGCGCGGGTGCTGGAGGAAGCGCTGTCGCGCCTCTCGGGTGACTCTTCGCGCGACGCGTTCCTCGAAGCGCTCCGGGCGATCGACTTCCAAGGCGCGACCGGCCGCTACCGGATGGACCCGGAAACCCAGGGACCGATTCTGACGGTGTTCATCCGACGAGTTGAGCGAGTGCAGAACGAGTTCGGTAACCGCGTCATCGCCTCGTTCCCGGATGTCCCCGACCGGGTGGCGCAGCCGTCTTGAGCCACGTCGTTACCTCGCGATCAGTCGACTGGCCGTGCTCACCGACGGACGATGGGTACTCGACTCGTTCGTTCCGCTACGTCCCCGTGAGTCAACCAGGACGAGCATTGTGGTTCGCTCCATCGCGGGCTCGTCATCCCTGACGATCCGGAACGCCTGGTTCCGGGTGACCAGCTCGTCATGAGACGAGCCGGGGCCGTCGCTCCACGAGGTAGGCGAGCGTCGCACTCGCGTTCGTAGGCGAGAGCCGGCACGGCTTGCGCGTTTCCGTAGCGTGCGGTAGCAAGGTACGGGTCGGAGTCCGCAACCTGCGGTGCACGGAGAGTGAAGGGTGGGTCGTCATGGAACGGATCGGGTTCATCGGGCTCGGGATCATGGGGCAGCCGATGGCGCGGAATCTCCTGCGCGCGGGATTCTCTTTGACCGTCTACACGCGTGACCAGCGCAAGATCGAGCGGTTCGTCGAAGAGGGTGCGCAGGGGGCGCACTCGCCACGGGAGGTTGCCGAGCAGAGCACGGTCGTGATCACGATGCTGCCGGACTCACCCGAAGTCGAGGAAGTCGCGCTCGGTCCGAATGGGGTGATCGAGGGGATCCAGCCGGGGAGCCTCTTCATCGATATGTCGACGATCGACCCCTCGGTGGCGCACAAGCTGCACGCGGCGTTCGCCGAGCGAGGGGTGGAGGCGCTCGACGCCCCAGTTTCCGGTGGGCAGATCGGGGCGGAGCAGGGGACGCTTTCGATCATGGTCGGCGGGTCGGAGCAGGCGTTCCAGCGGGCCTTGCCGATCTTCCAAGCGATGGGGAAGAACATCGTGCATGTCGGTGGTCCTGGGGCCGGTCAGGTGACGAAAGCGTGCAACCAGGTCGTCGTCGCGTTGACGATCCAGGCGGTCGCCGAAGCGCTCCTGCTCGCCGAGAAAGCGGGGGTCGATCCAGCGCGGGTGCGACAGGCGTTACTCGGTGGGTTCGCCCACAGCCGGATCCTCGAGGTGCACGGGCAGCGGATGCTCGAGCGCTCTTTCGCGCCGGGCTTCCGGGCACGTTTGCACCGTAAGGACCTCCGGATCGCGCAGAACTTGGCACGAGAGCAGTCGGTACCACTGCTCGCCACGCAGCAGGTCGCCGCGCTCTTCGACAGCATGTTGGCGCGGGGGCTCGGCGAGCATGACCACTCGGCACTCGCGCTGGTCTACCGCGCGCTGGCGGGTGACACCGAGTCGGTCGCCTGAGTACGGTCTCTCGCACGCAGGTGTGGCGAGGAGCTCGAGGCGAAGACGGTCGTACACGGATCGCACGGGGTGGAGGAGCCAGACGTGCGGGGACGGTAGGGAACGTCTTACCTCCGTCGAGAGCGGCGCGGGTGAATGCAGTCTCGTCCGTATCCGAGTCGAGGGAGGACTCGTTCCGCCTCCCTCACCGAGGTATCGAGCTGGTTCGGACGGTGTCTACATGTTCCGCGCTCGAGTCCTGCTGCCGGGTGGAGACCAGGTGGCCACAGCCGACAGCGGTGGACGGATCGCTCTGGTGTCGCGATCGATTCCGGAGCATTCGACAGAATGCGTCACGTATGACCTGGGATCGGGCGGAGCGCACTCGCCTTCCGGTGCGGCTCCGGTCGGGGAGCGTCCGTGCCGTCAGCCGGCAGTCTCGTGACCGTCGCTGGTCGATGGAGGCGGTGCGCTCGCCTCGCTCGATGCCGACGCCCGCCGTCGCGCGAGCCGGTCGGTCAACTGGATGTCCAGCGCTTTCGGGTCCTCGAGCAGCTGTTTCGCTGCTGACTTCTTGGTGGATCGGGTGAGTGCCCAGGCCGTTGGGAGATCGCACCCTCGCGCAGCGAGGCGTTCGACCATGTGTGGGTGCGTCCACCATTCGGAAGACTGATCCGAACGTCCGATCCAGTCGGGAAGATCGCTTCCGGAGAAGAATTCCCGCACCGTGAGAGCCACGACGGCTCCGAGGGGAACCGCACCCTTCGCGCGGTCCTGCAGGAGCTCATCTTCGATGACGGACCAGACGGCAGTGACGAGGTCTGCCTTGACCAGCGAAGAGGCCCAAGCGGCTGTGCCAGCGAGGTCGGCCGCGGCTCGGTCGGCGAGGAGTTCTCGTTCGACCATCTTGGCTCGCTGCCAGAACGCGAAGCGAGCGAGCCCGAACCGCACCAGCGGCCGGAGTAGCGCGCAGATCGGATCGGGGAGGCGCGCGGTGACGGTCGCGACGACCAGTAGCGTTCGAGCGGCGAAGTCGGTGAAAAGCGTTTGGAGCCGTTTGGGGCGCGTGTCCTGGCGGCGAAAGTGGTCGAGTTCGTGGGCGATGACCGCCCGCAACTCGTCCACGTCGAGGAGATAGAGCAGGACCAGCGAGAGCCCGAGCGTCCGACCGGTGACCGTCGCGTCGGCCAGGCGAACAGGAGATTCGGTCCCGAAACACAACGGACCGAGCGTGAGCAGCAGGTTGTCGGGGGGCGCGGTGCCCAGCTGGTCCGCGACCTCCTCGACGATCCGCCAGAGCGCAGGTGCCTGCGCACGGGTAACCGGCAGAGCGCTCGCGATTTCATCGAGTAGACCTGGGCGCGTCGGTGCGGACGACATCGTGCAACGCTTCCTCCTTCTCTCATGCCCGCATGACGCTCGGACAGTGAAGCCAGCCAGGGCCCCATCGCTCGGCGCGAGGGAGCCACCGACTCGGGTAAACGCCAGGGCGTGTCCCTCCGATGCGCTCGTTCTCGAGTTCTCGCGCGGATGGTGGTTGCCTCCAGACTGCGTGTGCGCGACCCTCACGGTGCAGCGCGTCCCCGAGCGGGCTGCCGGGACCGTACCCGGCAGTTCCAGAGGGCGCGGTGTGGGAAACCTGCCGAGTCGGTGCGGGCGTCTATCGAGCGACTGGCGATCGGTGCAGCAGACGAGTATCGTCCTTCTGTCACTTTCGCGTGCTCGCCCCGTGCCGGACCGTCGTGACGCCTGGCGTACGTCGCGGAGCAGCGCTGAGACCGTTTCGACCAGGCTGGTCAGGTCGCGATCGATCGCCTCGGGGTGCTCGAGGAGCTCGACAGCTGGCACCGCCGGGGGTACCGCCGCGCTCCAGGCCTCGGCGAGGTCGATGCCGAGCGCTTCCAACCGTACCGGCAACGGGGGATGGGTATCGACCGGATGCGCGGTCCGCTCGCGGGTGAGCCAGTCCGGCGGCTCGGTCGCGAGCAGCGCCTGCGCGGCCAGCCAGGCGACCGCTGCGCCGACCGGGGGTGGGCTCTGGCCGTCCTTCTCCGTCGCTCGCTGGAGATAGACCACCCACGCCGGAGCTGCGACCGCGACCTTGAGCAGCGCAGTCGCGAACGCGAGCGGCCCCGCGACGCGCGCGGCCGCACGGTCGGCAGCGAACTCGCGCTCCCGGGAGTGGGCTGCGGTCGCGAGCGTGAACCGCTCCACCGTGAAACCGAAGATCGGCACGAGGGGGAGGACGGCGACAGCGCGGGCGTCGCGGTCGAGTGTGGCACGGAGTCTTTCGAGCGCCTCGGCCGCGGCGCGGAGCGCGGGCGCGAATTCCCGCGAGTAGCGCGTGTCTTCGCCGTGGAAGTGGGCCAGCTCGTGCGCGACCACCGCGCGCAGCTCGCGCTCGTCCCAGAGGTGCAGCAGCGGTAGGGAGAGGCAGAGCGTGCGACCCGAGACTCGCTGGTCCGGCAGGACGACTGGTACCTCGACCGCGTAGCAGTTGGGCTCGGGGGTGAGGACGAGGTTGTCCGGGGGCGTGGTCCCGACGGTGCGCGCGACCTCGTCGATGAGTCGCCAGAGCGCGGGCGCTCGGGCACGGCTGAGCGGCACAGCGATCTCCCGCTGCTCCAGCGGCTTGCCCCAGGCCAGGGCTGTCGCCGCTGTCCGCAACGCCGCGTAGGCTCCCAGGAGGAGCACGACCAGGAGAAAACCAGGCCAGATCGACTCGAGAAAGACGATCATCAGGAGCGCGATGCTCCCGGCGACGAGCGCGGAGAGCGCGAGGCCGAGCAGCGCAGCGCCGATGCCGGTCGCTCGCACGGCCTGCCGGAACAGCGCTGGGAGGCGCTCGCGCGACTGCTGCGCCTGGCTGGCCCGATGGGCGACGAAACCGAGCAGACCGAGGCCGAGGAGGCCGGTCAGGATGCCACCCGTCTGGAGCCAACCGGCCGCTTGGAACTCGACGCACTCCGTTCGCTCGGCGAACCCGGGTCGCTGACAGAGGAACTCCAGGCGCAGGTGGTCTCGGAGCACGTTCGCACGCGAGGGGCCGAGTTCGCTCACGGCGAGGTCGTAGATCCGATCGTTCAACTGGCTCCGCACGCAGGAGCCGCTCAGCCAGACCAGGGCGGGGAGCAACAGGACGACGAGGATGACCCCGAGACGACTGCCGTTCTGTCCCACCGTAGCCTGCGGGTGTTCTGCCATCTGCCCTCTCCTCGTGCAACCAACGACTGACCAGCCTCCCTCGTAGTCTCGACGACCGGTGGGAATACAGGTATTCCCGCGGATCGAGCGGGTGCAGCGATCTGTTCGTCTCGAGGGGAAGCCGGAGGCGCGTGTTGCGGAACGCTCGGGAGCCCGCGAGAGATCCGGAACTCAGCGCATGGGAAGCGGTTCCAGTGGGGCTACCGAGCGAGGAGACGGTAGCCGATCTCCACTGCCAACCAACCGGCGGAGAAGAACGGGATCAGGGGCAGGCCCGGGGTCGGGTGCAGGGTGAGGACGGCGAAGGCGAGCGCGAGACCGAGCAACGGGGGGATGGTTCCGGCGAGGACGGGAAGCGCGCGCCGCTTCGCGTGGGCTGCGAGCGCGACGGCGAGGAGGAGGTCGAGCGCGCCGAGCACGAAGCGCCGCCCGTGCGGCAATAGGAGCACGACATTGCCGTAGAAAAACGCCGTGGGCAGGTGTGCCGGACTGTCCGCTGCACTCGGAGCGGGCAGCAGAAAGAGCCCGATGTCGATGGCCGACAGGGTGGCCAGGACGAGTCCCAGTGGCATGGGGCGTGCTGGAACGAGCGAGGCGAGCATGCCTCCGCTGGACAGTGCGAAGACAAAGACGAGCACGTCCGTCCAGGGATAGAGGCGAACCTCGAGCAGTGCGCCGGTCACGAGTGCGACCAGGCTGACGGTAGCCGCGACGAGCCAGCGACACGCGTGCCGAGGGACGAACCAGCCGGCTGTCGCCGTACCGGCCAGGAGCGTTGCATCGAAGCCGAACTCAGCCAGGCGGAGCACTGATCACCTCGCATCGGACAGTGAGGCCGCTGCACTACAGAGACTCTACCCCAACAGGCATGCGTGGCCAGTGCCAGTTCGCCTCCGGTGACCACGGGTGGGCGTGGGAACAGGTGTGCCCCGGCGGTACCGGCATGGAGTGGACATCGACGTGACGGCGCGTGAGGTTCTCCTCAGTGTGAATCGAGCAGGCGTTGCAGTCTGTCGACCAGCTGCCGCGAGCGTGTGGGGATACTCGTGCGATCGACCGCGTCGGTACGCATGCCGCAGTGGGCGAGGTCGTTCCGGAGCTGCCCCAGCTGGTTCCAGAGATCGCCGATGTCCCAGTGGGGGTGGTGGGCAGCCAGGCGCGAGCCCTGTCTGGCTGCGGAGCCGAGTTCGCCCAGGATCCGCTCGGCCTGCTCGCGCGCCGCTCTCTGACGCCAGTGTGTGCGCATCTCGGGCATGAACGACCAGATGAACCAGCTGACGAGCCATTCGCGAGCCATGGTGACCGCTTGGAGCACCAGTCCCTTCTCGAGGGCGTAGCGGATGACCGCCAGCTGGGCCTGCAGGTGGCCGCGATCGAGCGTCTCCGGGTCGGGGTGCGCCAGGGCGGCAACGTCCGCAGCGAGACGGTCGGCGAGGAGGGCGAACGGTGGAGCCCAGCGAGCCAGTTCCTCGCGAGCGCGACCGAGGCGTTCTCCGAGCAGGTGTGCTGCTCCAGCGGCTTCGACAGGCCGGTTGAGGCGGATCGCCTCGCTCCAGGCCTCGAGCGCTGTGCCGACGGCTTGGAGCTGACGCGGTAACTCATGGCGCCCTCGGCGCCAGGCTGACGCCTGCGTCTCGCGCAAGCGTTGGGCGAGGAGGCGGCCGTCGCCGGAGCGCTCGAGCGCTTCGATCCCGCTCAGCCAGCCGACCAGGTCGAGGAGCGGCGTGAGGTCGAAGACCGGTGCCTCGTGCTCTTCCGGGTCGCGTGCCTCGTAGGCACCGTAGACGATGCGCTCGAGGGTCACGTTACGGAGGTCGCGCAGGAGGACAGCAGCGACGGCGGCGAACAGCGGCAGGGAGCGGAAGCCGTGGGTCACGTCGATGACGAGGCTGCTCCCTTCCGGGAGGGCTCCGGCCAGACGGTCGAAGATTTCCCACAGTTCCGCTTCGCTCCGGCCAGGCGGGATGGGTACCGGTTCGACCCGACTGCCCAGCTGGCTGCGGAGCGTTTGCCAGTGCGGCCCGCGCTCGGCTTCGGCCGTGAGGAGCACGAGTACCCGCTCGGGATCGAGCCAGGCAGCGAGCGCCAACGGGAAGAGGTGCGTGGTGGAGCGGCGCACCTCGCGACCGTCATCCCAGACGTAGGTCACCGTCCGGTAGTGGCCGGTACCGAGGAAGGTGACGAGATGCATGAGGGCCTCCTCCCTCCCGAAGCACGTTTGCTCCAGCGAGCCTGCTGGCTCCTACGGACTCGCGACCTCGCGAGCAGACCGATTTCCCGGTTAGAATAGCGGTACACGACCGGGCCGGCAAGCGGCACTGTCCGATCCGGCGAAGCGGTTCCGGACGGAGAACTGGCGCACGAGTGGGGGGTGACCGGTGCGACCGATGCGAGACCGGAACGGGCGCGTCCTCCCGACACCGCTGCAGGACGATCCTTGGTGGTGGGAGACGACGGGTGACGTGCGCGTACTCCTGGCATTCGCCCTGCGGAGATATGGGCACCCGGGCACCGCGCATGGACTCGACCGGGACGTCGAGGAACGGCTCGCTCGGAGGCTCGTCGGCTGGCGGGTCGGGAAGCCTCGACGCGAAACGGAGCCTGACCAGTCTGGCGGACAGGCCAGCGCAGCGATCGAGCCGGCAGGAGCGCCGGTACCCCGCTGGCTGGAGCAGGGGCCGGAGCAGCGACCGGTCGGGGCAGCGGTGGTTCCAGTGCGCCAGCGTCACAAGGAGGTGCGGTGGACGCACCGAAGACTGCAGCGCAGCCGCTCGATGCACTGGCTGCAGCTCTGGAGCAGTTCCTCTCGCTGGCGGCCCGTCCGCTCGCGGTCACCCGCGTCGGGCGAGACCGGCTCGAGGTTCGTGCCGCGCCGGAAGGTGACAGCCGCCCTTTGCCCGTCCTGATCGCGCAGCTCGTCACCGCAGGAGCGCGCGACCACGTGCGGCAGGTCGACCGCTGGCTGGGAACCGGGGTCGAGCGGGTCTGGCTGCTCGATCCATCTGCCCGGGCGGTGACCGTGCACCGGGCTGAGGGATCCCCGCTCTGGTACGGCGCACCGAGCCGGGTCCCGCTGGAGCCCTGGTGGCCGGACTGGGGCATCGACCTGGCGGTGCTCTTCGCGCAACCGGGCGGACGACCGCTCGTCCGGCTCGGCGGCGACGAGCGGGTGCCGTTCAGACGGCGTCGGTCAGCATGAGGAGCACGGTGGTTCCCTGCTCGCCCCCCTTGACGACGACCGTGAGGGCAGCATCGCCGCGCTTGGCCGCCACCGAACTCTTGGGCGATGGCTGGAGCGTCCAGCCGAGCTGTTGGAGCGCCGTGCGGTAGAAGTCGAGTACCTTGTCGGCGGGGTCGGGCGTGGCGAAGCTGATGGTACCCCCGTTCTGGACCTGGGTGGCGAGCGGCGAGAGCTCGCCCGGCTCGGAGCCGGGATACTTGGGCACCTGGTGCATCGCC